>NZ_CP073745.1:3232500-3904512 GCF_024397975.1 Bacterioplanoides sp. SCSIO 12839 | reverse complement strand
ATTTTAAGCGAGCCGACTAGTGTACCGAAGGCAAGGCAGGTTATCCACAGAACAAACAATAAAATTCTTTTTAAGCGATATTCTTGTGGATAAACCCAGCAATAACCCGTCTGAAAAACTGAGCACGAAATTGAGGAAAACCCGATCGTTAACCCAGACTGTGTATAACAGGCCATTTTATACACGCGATTTTCCCAGATAATTCTGAACTTAAGCGCAACTAATACCTGAGTTATAATTCTTTCAAGATATTGTTTTATAAGTGTTTTTTGTTGTTTTCCACAGATTTTGAGTTACTAAGAAATAAAAATAACGAACTTCTCTCTTTCTTTTCTTCAAAACATATTCATTCATATTTTCTTATTCAGAGTGAGATAAAAATGTGAAAAATCAGTTTTGAGAAAACTCACACAATTGAGCAAAAATTCGCCATTGCTATTCGTTTATCTTTCTCATACAATTGCCGCCCTCAAAAATTTGGCTATTCACTTAACGAGTGACAGTGTTATGAAACGTACTTTTCAACCAAGCGTATTAAAGCGTAAGCGTACTCACGGTTTCCGTGCTCGTATGGCTACAAAAAACGGCCGTCAGGTTCTGGCTCGTCGTCGTGCAAAAGGCCGTCACGTTCTGACTGCTTAATTGCCCGTTTACTCTCGTACGATTATTTTCAATGCCTGAGTTTGAGTTTTCCCGGCAACTGCGTTTACTAAAACCAGCCGAGTTCAAACGGGTTTTTGATAATACCGAATTACGCGGGAGTACTCCCCAAATGCTGGTGCTTGCATCAGCAAATGGGCTTGATCATCCGCGAATTGGCTTTGTACTGGCTAAAAAACAAATCAAGCATGCGGTGCAGCGTAACCGGGTTAAACGACTCATTCGTGAGTCTTGTCGGTTAAATCAGCATCAATTGCCTGCCTTAGATTTTGTCATACTTGCCCGTTCCGGGGTCACTGAGCTGGACAACCAGCAAATACGTGAGATGATTGACGCCCTTTGGTTCAGATTGAAGCGCCCATCCCATGGCAGACCATCCAACGGCAAACGTAAAAAACGGCGTTAATCTTATCGCCCGACTTATGCTCGCTTTTGTTGCCGTCTATCGCTACGCAATCAGTCCATTATTTCCCAGTCGTTGTCGTTATTACCCTACTTGTTCCAGTTATGCCGATGAAGCCATTCGTCGATATGGTGCTTTGCGTGGTGGTAAGTTAGCCTTACAGCGATTGCTCCGGTGTCACCCGTGGGGTTCCCATGGTGTCGACCCGGTACCTGATTTACCGAACCCTCAATCCCACTGTTGTCAACGGAAAGCCTGATCATGGATATCCGCCGTACGGTTATATTTATTGGCTTAGCCATTAGTACTTATTTTTTAATTCTTGCCTGGAATGATGACTACGGTCAGAACACTCAGGCAAATGCGCCAATTGCGGCGGTTTCTGAAACTCAGGATGCGCCGGTACCGGTTCAGGCTGCTACAGAAAATGCGGATATTCCGGAGGTTGATGCTCCTGAAGTCGCGCCGGAATCCATTGATGTTGCTGCCCCTGATGGCAAACTGATCACTGTGAATACCGATGTATTACAAGTGACCATTGATCCGCGTGGTGGCGAAGTGGTGCAGGTATTACTGCCAGCCTACCCGGCTTCCATCGAACAAAAGGATGTGCCTTTTGTCATGATGGAGAAAAACAATCGTCGTACCTACGTCGCTCAGAGCGGCCTGTTAGGTAAAGACGGTGTTGATGCTAAAGGCCCGGCCTTATACAGCGCTGACAATACGCGTTATGAACTAGCGGATGATGCCAATGAGCTGACAGTCGTACTGAGCACCAACACCGATAAAGGCTCTGTGGATAAAGTATTTACTTTCCGTCGTGGTGATTACCTGATGGATGTGACCTACCGCATCAACAACACCTCTGATGAAAACTGGCAAGGTACTTTCTACGCCCAGCTGAAGCGTGATAATTCAGAAGACCCTTCTGCTGGCAACAGCATGGGCATGCAGTCTTACCTGGGTGCTGCGTTAACGACCAAAGAAAACCGTTACGAAAAAATTGGTTTTGATGATTTAGTCGATGGTCCGTATAAGTCCGTTCAGCAAGGCGGTTGGGCGGCGATGCTGCAACATTACTTCCTGGCGGCCTGGATCCCAGCTCAGGATCAGCCTCACACCTACAATGGCCGTCAGGTTAAAGGCAACAACGTCTTTGGTTTCTACAGTGGCCCAACAACGGTTGCTCCGGGTTCTGTGGGCGAAGTGGGCGCCAGCTTATACATTGGCCCGAAAGATCAGGAGCGTTTAGGTGAAATTGCTGAGCACCTGGATCTGACCATCGACTATGGTTGGTTATGGTGGGTTGCCCAGCCATTGTTCTGGCTGCTGGATAACATTCACGACATCGTGGGTAACTGGGGTGTAGCGATTATCTTCCTGACCATCCTGATTAAGCTGGCATTCTTCAAACTGTCTGCAGCGTCTTATCGTTCGATGGCGAACATGCGCAAAGTTGCGCCGAAGATGCAGGAGATTAAAGAGAAGTACGGTGATAACCGTGAAAAGCTGGGCCAGGAAATGATGGCTCTGTACAAAAAAGAGAAGATTAACCCACTGGGTGGCTGTTTACCGATTCTGGTACAGATGCCGGTATTTATTGCACTGTACTGGGTACTGATGGAATCGGTTGAGCTGCGCCAGGCGCCGTTCTTCCTGTGGATTGAAGATATGTCGGTGATGGACCCTTACTTTATCCTGCCGCTGATCATGGGTGCTTCGATGTTTATTCAGATGAAGCTGAATCCAACACCGCCAGACCCAATGCAAGCACGTGTGATGCAGTTTATGCCAATCATCTTCACGGTGTTCTTCCTGTGGTTCCCGGCGGGTCTGGTACTGTACTGGGTAGTGAACAACATTCTGTCGATTGCACAGCAGTATGTGATCACTAAGCAGATTGAAAACAGTTGATGCGGTTAAGCAGCGGTGTTGCTCTACGCGACACGCTGCTAGTACGTCCCTGTAAGCTCGTCCATGACATCCATGTCATGGAGGGTCGCTTAACAGCAACATCGCTACTTTGATAAAACGGCTTGTTTGTATAAACAGGCCGTTTTTGGTTTTTGCAGATACAATACGGAAATATCGGCGTTTATCAGTCTGATGGTGGGCTTTAGCTAAGCAACCGTCTATCGCAGGGATGCGATAGTCGAGCGTACAGGGATGTATTAACCGCGTGTTGCGTGCTGAAGTGCACCGTCAGACATACTCCGTTTTTGATTCATTACAATAAGCCAGAGAGCTAAGTCAGATAATTATGTCAGAACATGCCATTCATCAGGACACCATCACCGCTGTTGCTACCGCCCCCGGGCGCGGAGGCGTTGGTATTATTCGGGTATCCGGTGAGCTGGCACTTACTGTCGCAGAAAAAATTCTCGGCTTTCAGCCAAAACCTCGCTACGCCCACTACGGCCCGTTTACCGCGGCTGACGGCACAGTGCTGGACGAAGGCATTGCCTTGTATTTTCCGAATCCGAATTCGTTTACTGGTGAAGATGTACTGGAGCTGCAAGGTCACGGTGGTCCTGTGGTACTGGATCTGCTGTTAAAAGAAGTGGTGGCGTCAGGCTGTCGCTTAGCACGCCCAGGTGAGTTCTCAGAACGCGCCTTCCTTAATGACAAAATGGATCTGGCACAAGCGGAAGCGATTGCCGACTTAATTGATTCTGCCTCTGAGCAAGCCGCTCGTTGTGCCCTGCGCTCGATGCAGGGGGAATTTTCGAAAAAAGTACACAGCCTGCTCGATCAGCTGATTCATCTGCGTATGTATGTGGAAGCAGCGATCGACTTTCCGGAAGAAGAAATCGACTTTCTCTCGGATGGCAAAGTTTCCACTATGTTATCCACAGTCGACGGTGAATTAAAATCGGTGCTGCAGGAAGCTAATCAGGGTGCTTTATTGCGGGAAGGTATGAACGTCGTAATTGCCGGGCGCCCCAATGCTGGTAAGTCCTCACTACTCAACGCTTTAGCCGGTCAGGAGCGGGCGATTGTTACCGATATTGCTGGTACCACCAGAGACGTCTTAAAAGAGCACATTCATATAGACGGAATGCCGCTGCACATCATTGATACTGCGGGTTTGCGCGATGCGCCTGATGAAGTGGAACGTATTGGAATCCAGCGTGCCTGGGCGGAGATTGAGCAGGCCGATCGGGTGTTGCTGATGATCGATTCCACCACCCACGAAACTGATCCCAAAGCCTTGTTGCATGCCTTGTATGATGAGCAGGGATTAGCCTCTGAGACGGATTCATTATTGGCCTCTGGGCGCTTAACTGTGATCCGTAATAAGGCGGATATCTCAGAAGAAAGCATGGGGTTATCCACAACCAAAGATTTCCCAACCATTACCTTATCAGCGAAACACAATCAGGGCGTGGATGACTTGCGCCAGCACCTGAAAGACGTGATGGGATTTGAAGCGGCTTCCGAAGGCGGATTCCTCGCTCGCCGTCGCCATATTGATGCCTTAAACCGTGCTCAGGAAGCTTTGGATTTTGGCCGCCAGCAGCTGGAAGGTATGGCGGCTGGTGAATTACTGGCGGAAGACTTGCGTATGGCACAACACGCACTGAACGAAATCACCGGTGAATTCACCGCTGACGACCTGCTGGGTGAGATTTTCGGCAGCTTCTGTATCGGTAAGTGAATGTAAAAAATTGTTTCAGGATTTATCTGGACGCTAGTGTCTCGCTTTTGTATTGTACGGATTATGATCAATAATCAGTTTTTATGTTGAGTAACGACTGATTAATAAATTTATTTAATCCGGATTCAGACCATGTATCGAAATACAAAAGTAGTACTCGCAAGTGCTTTAACACTTTTTTCACTGTACTCAGCTGCTGACCAGCAAGTTCTTGATGACCTGATTGTTGTCGGAAGCCAGTGTGTTGGTGATGCTTGTACAGATACTGAAGATTTTGGTTTTGATACATTGAGACTGAAAACGGATGATCCACGCATTTCATTTGTTGATACCAGTACTTCAGCTGCTTTTCCTACCAATGATTGGCTGATGGGTATCACCAGTGAATCACTGTTAGATGCGCCTTATTTCTACCTGATTGACCAGACTACTCAACAATCCGTTTTAAAAATCTCGGCTGGCGATAATAGCAGTGTTGCTTTAGGTGCCGGTTCTGAGCTGGTTGATGGTGCAATATCCGTTGGAGCTGAAGGTGCTGAGCGTCGTATCACTAATGTAGCTGAAGGAACAGCAGACTCTGATGCAGTTACCAAAGAACAAATGGATGCTGCGCTTAATGCCATCAACGCCCGAATAGATTCGATTCTTATCCAACTCAATGAACTTTGAGGGGGAAGAACATGACAATTACAAAATTACCGGCCGCTAGTCTATTGGTCCTTTTAAGCTTGAATGTGACGGATGCCTGGTCTGACCAGATTATCCAGGAAAACCAGGTTGTGGTGGGCAGTGCCTGTATTGGTCAGGACTGTTCTAATGGTGAGAACTTCTCCAGGAATAACGGAGATCAGCCGCTCAGTAATGATGCATTACGTCTGAAAGAAAATAATCTGAGAATTAATCTTGATGATATGTCTGGCGCAGAAAAACTCGGTAAGCGCTGGGAAATGACATTTAATTCATCCTCCAATGGCGGTGGTTCTTATTTTCTTTTACAAGCACTCAATAACGAAAAATCAGAAATCCGTGTATCTGATGGATTTCAACGCAAGCCCATTTGTGATGGTTATGGTTCAAATATTAGTGGTGGGTATATTGAAAATGAGTTTATTCCTGCTGGCGAACCAATTTTTGTACCAGTGCCAACGACGCCATTTAAACAAGGCTATTTTATTGAGTGTGAAACCAGTGATGCGTTAAGTGATGGCACTGCGCCAGCACCGGTTTGTGACGTTATTCAGAATAATGACACGGTTCAGTTCAATGGTGTGATTCCAGACGGAGATCCCATCATTGAAGTGGTTTCCGTGACTCAGGGTTTTTGGACGATGTACACCTGCACCGAATCGCAAGAGCTGGACTATCAACGTCAGAACTTATTCCGGATAAATGCCGGTGCTAATGGCAATATTGTTTTAGGCGAAGGTGGGCCTTCACCGGATGAACGCATCGTTTCTTTGGGTAGCGATGGTATTGTTCGTCAGTTGAAAAACATTGCTTCGGCTTTTTCAGCATCGGATATTGCTACCGTAGGTGATTTAAAGAAGGCATTAGAGGAAGCTGATCAACAACTGGATACAATCAATCTGTTTTTGGCGAGTTATCCGCTATTCAAAGACTTCTTAGCAGGAACAAGCGATCAGGCGCCAACTCAACAAGATTATGAAAACCTGGGTGTCACCGGATTTTCCGAGGCCATTGCTGATGCGGTTGCTCAGTTAAATGCGCTGATTCTTGATGAAGTGGCTAAGAACCCTGCGTTTAAAGTGTCAGGTATTGCCGGTTTAGCACAAAATGCGATCGACTTCAGTCTGCAAAAGCCAATCCCTGAACCAGAACCGACTCCTGAGCCAGAACCAACTCCTGGGCCAGAACCGACTCCTGAGCCAGAACCGACTCCTGAGCCAGAACCGACTCCTGAGCCAGAACCGACTCCTGAGCCAGAACCAACTCCTGAACCAGAGCCGACTCCTGAGCCAGAACCAACTCCTGAACCAGAACCAACTCCTGAACCAGAACCAACTCCTGAACCAGAACCAGCACCTGATGCAAGAGAAGGTATTGATAATCAAACGTCTGATTCTGACGAAGACACATGGCTTGGTTCTTTAAATCTGGGATTTGTGACTCTGTTAGCTGTCTTTGCCTTGAGCAGACGCAGATTTAATTATTGAAGAACGGGAGCAAAGAGATATCGATTTGATATCTCTTTGTCATTTCAGCCTTTCAACACTTGCTGAATACGTTCGGCCATCACATTGGCATCGTGATAATCCAGCGCGATATGAATCACTTGTTCGTTTTTCATCAACGCCAGTGACGGGAATGAATTTAACCCAAGCTGGCGTGCTCCTCTTATTTCACGCTCCAGTGTTTGGTTTGCTTCAATCTCTTTCAGTGAAGCATCAAAAATATCACCTTCAATGCCGATGTTATGTGCGCACTGCTTTAAGGTCGAATTATTCGATGGGTTCTGTGCATTCAGATAATAGGCGTGCTGAATCTGTTCGATCATCTTCTCTTCCAGGCCATGCTTGCGTGCCACCAGGCAAGCGCGGCAGGCCGGATACGTTGAGCGTCGCGGTTGGCAATCGTGCCAGAAATCAAAGTTAAACTCTGTCCCCAGCTGTTGCCGGATATTGCGCCAGGTGTCCTGCAACATGTTCTGCATTGTTTCCGGCATGGGTTGATCTGAATCTCGTGCCAGGCCGCCCACCCGGTATTCGATTATTAACTCGCCCTGAGTAATCTGTGGCTGAAGCATTTCCTGTAAACGCTGCCACACAGGCTTAAACCCCCAGCACCAGCTGCACATTGGGTCATAACAATAAATCAGAGTGGTTAACTGTTTTGGTGCAGGCATCATCGTTCAGTACTCGGTCAAAACATGGATTAAAGAATCGGTTATAGCGTTTTAGTTCCCTAAAGCCAGCAAAACTTCGGCCGATTGCTATCTTTAATAACATCATTCACGAGCGGAGTTTGACGTGCAGAAAATTACTCTGGCAGCCTGCCTGGCCTTATCCATGAACCTTGGTGGTTGTATTGCCGAAGATGATGACGATGAAATTGTTAATGATCAGGGAGAAACCATCACCGATCAGACGGCTTCTTTGAGTGGCTTCTGGGATGGCCAGTTTAATCAAACCACTGACCTGAGGGTATTAGTGTACAACGGTAATGTTTATGCACTTGATGAGAACAATGGTTATTACGGCACGGTTGTTCTGAATGCTGGCAATCAAACAGTGGTTGCTGAACTAACGGCATATGCGCTTAACGAAGATTCCAATACGGAGGCGAAACAATTCACCGCCGATGGAAACGAAGCCAGTTATCAACTGGATACCCAGTTGACCAGCCTGACAGCCAGCAATGACTCTCTCTTTGGCAGCTACAGTATCGATGACACACCAACGGGTAATGTGCAGTTAACCCGTGATGGGACCTGGGAAAATAACAGCCCGCTGTCTAACCTGATCAAAATAGGCAAATGGACGGCGACAAACCATGAGCTGGTAATCACCCGTGCGGGAGAAGGTGCAACATTCACGGGTGTTGCCACTGATGAAGCCAACGCTGGGTGTAACTTCCGTGGCAGTTTATCCACATTAGATACTAATTTTAATTTGTATCGTGTGACGCTCACAGAGCGAGAAGACTGTCCGGCTTTCAACGAGTCAAACGTGCCTGGTTTTGCTGGTTTTAATAAAGATGGTGCTTTGGAATTTTACTTCCGTGCGGACAATTCCCTGCTATTTATGACTTTTACTCCTCCGGCAAGCCCCGCTGCAGGCGACGGCGGTGATGCGGGTGCTGGCGGCGATGCGGGTGCTGGCGGCGATGCGGGTGCTGGCGGCGATGCGGGTGCTGGCGGCGATGCGGGTGCTGGCGGCGATGCGGGTGCTGGCGGCGATGCGGGTGCTGGCGGCGATGCGGGTGCTGGCGGCGATGCAGGTGCTGGCGGTGATGCCGCTTAATCTGTTGAAAACTCTGTGATTTATTTGAAAAAAACCCGGGCAAAGCCTGGGTTTTTTTATGCATAAAGTCATGCTCCAAGCTGTTGATAGTAACTTATCTACAATTGTATACAGATTTATGCACAGCCTAAGTAATTGTTTTTATTGAATAAGGTGAAAATAAAAACAGTCTGTGGGGGAAAATTAACACAGCCAAAAATCTTATGTGGATAAAGTGGATAACTTTGATGGTTAAAAATTGTTCAATGCTATGCCCTATTGATTGCACTCCTGATATAATGCGCGCCCTTTTCGCTCAGCAGGCGTTGAAACGCCGATAAAATGTAGAAGAAAAGTGTGTAAAAGTTTGAGCGCAAACAACAAGATTTGAGGTGAGTTGTGGATTATCCGGTTCGGTACGATGTGATTGTGGTTGGCGGTGGACACGCCGGTACTGAGGCAGCCTTAGCGGCGGCGCGTACCGGTTGTAAGACTCTGTTGTTAACTCACAATACCGATACTGTGGGTGTGATGTCCTGCAACCCGGCGATTGGTGGTATTGGTAAAAGCCATCTGGTGAAAGAAATTGATGCTTTAGGTGGTGCCATGGCGCGCGCTACCGATCTGGCCGGTATCCAGTTCCGTACCTTAAATAGCCGCAAAGGCCCTGCTGTTCGTGCAACCCGTGCCCAGGCCGACCGTGCGTTATACCGCACCGCCATTCGTAACATCGTTGAGAACCAGGATAACCTGGATATCTTCCAGGCCTCATGTGATGACTTGATTGTCCAGGGCGATGGTGTCGGTTCAACCGCTTGTGGTGTGGTGACCAACACCAATATGCGTATCCATGCCACTACTGTGGTGCTGACCGCCGGTACTTTCCTTGGTGGACTTATCCACATCGGTATGGAAAACCACAAAGGTGGCCGTGCTGGTGATCCGCCGTCGATTGCTTTGTCTGAGCGTCTGCGTGAAATGCCGTTTAACGTTGGTCGTTTAAAAACCGGTACTCCGGCTCGTATTGATCGCCGCAGTGTCGATTTCTCCGTAATGCAGGAACAGCCGGGCGATACGCCTCTGCCCGTGATGTCTTTTATGGGCTCAGTGGAAGAACACCCAGAGCAGGTGAGCTGTTATATCACTCACACTAACGAGCAGACTCACGACATTATCCGTAACAACCTCGATCGCTCGCCAATGTATGCCGGTGTGATCGAAGGGGTTGGTCCACGTTATTGCCCATCGATTGAAGATAAGGTGATGCGTTTTGCCGATAAAGACAGCCATCAGATCTTTGTTGAGCCGGAAGGCCTGAACAGCAACGAGTTATACCCGAACGGCATTTCCACTTCGCTGCCGTTTGATGTGCAGCTGGATTTAATCCACAGCATGAAAGGCTTCGAGAACGCGCATATTACCCGCCCGGGTTACGCCATCGAATACGATTATTTTAATCCGCAGGATCTGAAGCACAGCCTGGAAACCAAGTTTGTGAACAACCTGTTCTTCGCCGGTCAAATCAACGGCACCACCGGTTATGAAGAAGCCGGTGCACAAGGCTTGTTGGCTGGTACCAACGCCGCATTACGGGCGCTGGAAAAAGACGCCTGGATTCCACGTCGTGATCAGTCTTACATCGGTGTACTGGTCGACGACCTGATCACCATGGGTACCAAAGAGCCGTACCGTATGTTCACCAGCCGTGCGGAATATCGCCTGGTGCTGCGTGAAGACAACGCCGATTTACGCCTGACCGAAGTGGGTCGTAACTTAGGCCTGGTCGATGATGAGCGCTGGGCGGCCTTTTCTGCCAAAAAAGAAGGCATTGAACGCGAAGCTGAACGTTTGAAAACCACCTGGGTTCAGGCCGGTACCGACGAAGCGAAACAGCTGGAAGACATGGGGGAAGCCGCGATTGCCCGTGAATATAGCCTGCACGATCTGCTGAAACGCCCGGGTTTGAATTATTCACAAGTCGCTAACCTGAAAGGTGAATCTGTGGAAGACGCTCAGGTAGCCGAGCAGGTGGAAATCCAAGCCAAGTATGATGGTTATATCGCTCGTCAGCTGGAAGAAATTGAACAATTGCGCCGCTACGAAAACACCAAACTGCCAACGGATCTGGAATACGATGCCATTGGTGGTTTATCCAACGAAGTGAAACAAAAGCTGCAAACCGTACAACCAGAAACGCTGGGTGTGGCGTCGCGTATCTCTGGTGTGACTCCGGCGGCGATCAGCCAGATTCTGATCCATCTGAAAAAGCGCAAATTGGCGAATCAGATGACGGCCTGATTGTTTTTGAGATGAGCTTAAAGGCGCATTGCAGTTTGGTCATCCCCTGACTAGTCTCAGAAGATTTATTCGTTGAACAGTGCTTTATATGCCCTCAAACAAAGACCAGCTGACACCTGAACAGTTATTGAGAATCGTACTGGATACCATTCCTTTACGTGTCTTCTGGAAAGATGTTGATCTGAACTATCTGGGCGCGAATCAAAAGTTATTGGATGATATTGGTTTTAAAAACCTTGAGTCATTGGTTGGGCAATCCGACTACGCCATTTTTGATACACAGGAAGAAGCTGAGCCCAAACGTGATGATGACCGCGAGGTCATTAACAGCGGTAAAGCGAAACTCGATATTGAAGAGGCGTTGGTTATTCCCGGCAAGCCAACGAAGTGGCTGCGCACCAACAAAGCACCGATGCAAACTGAAGATGGAGTAACCATCGGCGTATTAGGTACATATCAGGATATCACCGCAGAAGTTGAGTACCGTCAGCAAATCGAACGACAAGCATTAATCGATCCGCTCACTGGACTTGAAAACCGGCGTAGCATACAAAATACAATCGCTCAGCACGATTACACATCGGCGGGGTTATTGTTTATTGATTTAGACCGCTTTAAACAAGTAAACGATACGCTGGGCCACTCAATTGGAGATGAGTTGTTGAAGCTGGTTGCTGGCTATTTTCAGCGGGTTGCGGATAAGCATGGTGCGTCTCTCGCCAGATTGGGCGGTGATGAATTCAGTATCTTTAAAACGTTTGAGCATAAACAGCCGCTGAAAACAAAGCTGGAAGCAATCGCGAAAGACATTCTTGAGACATTAAACAGACCGATCAGGCTGGAACATAATATTGTTACCATCGGCGCCAGTATTGGCATTACTGAGCTGGATGGTTATAGCAATGTAACCAAAGACGGTTTCACCGAAGCCGACTTGGCCATGTACAGTGCTAAGCGCGATGGGCTGAATAAATATCAATTTTTTTCTGAAACACTCCGTGTCTCTGCCAAGCGCCAGCATCAGTTGCATGCGTATTTACACCGCGCGGTTGCACTCAAAGAACTGTATTTGGTCTACCAACCACAGTTTGATCAGAACCAACGCCTGATTGGGGCGGAAGCTTTAATTCGTTGGCGTCATCCGGATTTAGGTGAGGTTTCACCGGCAGATTTTATTCCGGTTGCTGAAGAGTCTGGCATGATTCACGAGATTGGTGAATGGGTGATTCGTGAAGCTCTGGATGCATTAAAAAACTGGCAGTCATTATTATCTGCATCGCCAGATTTTAAGTTGGCGATTAATGTCAGCTCATGCCAATTCGAAAATAAATACTTAGCCGAGTACATCAAGAATCAACTCGAGCAGCGAGAACTTAGTGGTCGGCACCTTGAGGTCGAGATCACAGAAAGCCTGTTATTTAAGTACAAAGAAATGGCAACGACTACGATGGTCAAGCTGAAAGACTCTGCTATCTCAGTCGCGATTGATGACTTTGGGACGGGTTATTCCTCTTTATCTTATCTGGCAACGCTGCCACTGAATAAACTCAAAATTGATCGCTCTTTTATTACTGATCTGCACAACAACCCAACCAATATGAAGCTGGTCGAAACCCTTGTTAACCTTGCTGCTAGTCTGGGTTTGAGGGTGACGGCTGAAGGTGTTGAAACGAATGAAGAGTTGGTTGAACTGAAGCGTCTGAATTGCCAGGAGTATCAGGGCTTTCTGTTTGCAAAACCCATCAGTCAGCAGCAATTTGAGAATACTTACGTTTTTATTGAATAGCCTCTGAAAAGGATGGTCAGCCCTTGATACTTATCAAAACCGGGTTTTTTATGTCAGCCATACTGACTGCAACAGTCGTATGACGGGAGAGAAATGATGAGTGGCGAATTACATCTGGTTAAAGAATTATTAGCCGAACTGGACGACAGCAAAGACAAACAGCTGAATGCCCAATATGCCGAAGATCTGTTGTTTACTGAGCTACTGACCCGTCTGGGTCAGCGCCGAAAGATGGCCGATATCCTTCATCAGGCACAATATCATCTGACCAATCTGGATCAGGATGAATTTGTTGTAACGCGGGGTTGTTAGAGACCACTACGACCATTTGGTGTTATTGGTTGCGTTTGATGAAGCTATCCAGGCGCTTAGGTGAGAAACCTGTCATACGTTCTTGATTAAGTGTGAACAGCGGAATGCTTTTGCTGTTAAAACTCTGATAGCGCAGCTTTCCTTCTCGACTTTTTTCAATATCAAATTCACGAAATACAATTTGGTTGTCACGCATATATTTTTTGGCTTTGGTGCAGTAACCACACCATTCTGCGGTGTAAATAGTGAGGTTACTTCCATGATTTGCGCTGGTTTTGGTAAAAGACACACTATTGGTTGGTGTGAGTTCAAGAGCCTCTGCGTTTTTCGACATTGGGCGGTCACTGAAGTGGACTTTGCCGTTGGCGTCTGTCCACTTGTAAATGCCTGCTAATGTACAGCAGCTGAAAGCAATAGTTGCAAGTGCAATGATAAGGCGCATCCGTGCTCCCTGTGTTCAATTTGATTGGTATGGATGTACTGTACGCTGAAGAATCAGTACAGTGCAATCACACTTTGACCTAAGCCCAGCGTTGCATCACGGTACAGGCGACTAAATCACCGGTCACGTTAACCGAGGTGCGGCACATATCGAGAATCCGGTCGACACCCAATATCAGCGCTATGCCTTCTGCCGGTACACCAATACTGTTAAGTACCGTTGCCAGGATGACGATACCAACACCCGGTGTGGAAGGTGAACCAATGGATGCCCCCACGGTTGTAATGGCCAGCAATAAGATCTCATGAATCTGAAGATCGACACCAAAAACCTGAGCCAGAAAGACCGCCGCAATGACCTGGTATAAAGCCGTGCCGTCCATATTCACTGTGGCGCCCAGCGGTACAACAAATTTCGCGGTGCTGTCGTCGACGTTTAACTCGTCCTGGGCAATCTGCAGTGATAGCGGCATCACGGCGGCGGAACTGGAGGTGGAAAACGCCAATAATTGAGCCGGGCGTACCGCTTTGGCAAATGCTAATACAGGACGTTGAGCGAACAGCTTGACGATTATCAGATAGGTCAGATACAAGCAGAATAACCCCAACAGAACAGTGCCGACATAAGCCGACATTCCCAGTAATACTTCCAGTCCGACCTTGATGGAAATTTCGCTTAATAAACCAAACACTGCGTAAGGTGCCAGTAGCATGGCCCAGCCTACGACCTTCATGGAAATTTCCTGTACCCCTTCGACCATGTCGCGTAAGGCTGCGACCCGCTTACGTGGCACGCTGGCCATCGCCAGGCCCATTAAAATAGCGAAAATGACCAGCTGCAACATACTCTGTTCGTAAATTGCACGGGTGATATTGGTTGGTATCAGAGCCGATAAGCGCTGTGGGATTGATATATCGCTGGCGGGTGCCATGGTCGCAGGAATCGTTGTGTTGGTGTTCGCCATCAATGCATCCACATCGACGTAATTACCAGGCTGAATCAGCAGCGCTAAGGTAATGCCAATGGTCACTGCGAGAGTGGTGGTGAGAACAAAATACGGCGCAATTTTTAAACCGACGGATTTCAGATTAGACGCATCACCACCGCCGCCAACGCCCAACATAATTGAGCTGAGTACCAGTGGAATCACCACCATCTGGATCATATTCAGGAAAATGGTGCCGGGTAGTTTCACCCATTCGGCAATTGAATAAGCTGTTTCTGCCTGAACCGCCCGGCCTCCTTCTGGCGATAACCAGCTGCCAAAAAAGACTCCCAACACTAGCGCCAGCAGGATTTGCATCCACAGTTGGCGCTGGATCAATTTGGTTAGATGTTTTACTCCCTCGCCGGCATAACTGTCGGGCACATCTTTGTTAAATAACTTCATTTCATTCTTCCTGAGCGTCTTAACCTCATTGTAGAGGTTGGCGAGCAGCGCAGTTTAACTCAGATCAAGCCAGTTAATACCTCAACAGATGAGTAACAATGTGTTGTGAATAGCGAGTTAAAGCCGCTTGCGGTCTGTGGAATTATGCTAAGATGCGCGGCTTTTCGTTGATAGCTTGCAAGCGAGATTTCCATGACCGTGCCGATTGAACAACTCACCGAGCAAATAGCCCGCGGTGCGCAGGCGATGCAGATTGATTTATCGACTGAGCAGCTGGCTAAACTCAGTGATTACTTGGCGCTGTTTATTAAGTGGAATAAAGCGTACAACCTGACGGCGATTCGTGATCCGCAACAAATGGTGCCGCTGCACCTGCTCGATAGTCTGGTGGTTAACCGTTATGTGCAAGAAGCCAGCCTGATCGCTGATATCGGCACCGGCCCGGGTTTGCCTGGCATTGTGTTGGCCATTATGAACCCGGATAAAGAATTCATGCTGCTCGACAGCAATGGCAAAAAAACCCGCTTCCTGTTTATGGCAAAAACCGCTCTGGGCCTAGACAATGTCACCATAGTGAACGATCGGGTTGAAGCGTATCATCCACCTAAGCCTTTCGATATGATTGTCAGCCGGGCCTTCGCTTCTCTTTATGACATGACCCATTGGTGCCAGCATTTACGGGCTGAGCATGGCTGTTTCATGGCGATGAAAGGTCAGTATCCGGATGACGAAATTGTTGCGATTGAAGGTAACTTCAATGTAGTTGAAAGTTTTAAACTGGATGTTCCGGGTGTGGATGGCGAGCGCCATCTGTTACGGATTATGCCTGCTTAAGGAAGTTCTCTGTGAGTAAAATTCTGGCAATAGCCAATCAGAAAGGTGGCGTGGGTAAAACGACTACGGCTGTGAACCTGGCAGCGTCGCTGGTCGCCACCAAGCGTCGTGTTCTGCTGGTGGATCTCGATCCACAAGGCAATGCCACCATGGGGTCTGGCATAGATAAGCACGATCTTGAGTTATCCCTTTATGATGTATTAACCGGCGGTTGTCGAACGGAAGCGGCGATTCAGCAAGCCGATCCAGCCGGTTATGATCTGTTGCCAGGTAATGGAGATCTGGTGGCGGCAGAAGTCGAATTGATGGAAGCCACGCGCAAAGAAAGCAAGCTGCGTGATGCGCTTGGCGAAGTGCGTCCTGATTACGACTATATCCTGATCGACTGCCCGCCCTCACTGAATATGCTGACACTGAATGCTTTGGTGGCGGCCCAGGGGGTACTAATCCCAATGCAGTGTGAATATTACGCACTGGAAGGGCTGAGTGCTTTGTTGCAAACCATCGAGTCATTAAAAGAAAGCATCAATCCTAAGCTGGAAATTGAAGGCTTGTTACGCACCATGTATGACCCGCGTAATGGCCTGACGCAGGATGTGTCGGCACAGTTAACCGAGCATTTTGGTGACAAAGTTTATGGCACTGTGATTCCACGCAATGTGCGCTTGGCAGAAGCGCCGAGCCATGGTTTACCAGCGCTGGTTTACGATAAAAACTCCCGCGGTGCCGTGGCTTATCTGGCGCTGGCCGGCGAAATGAATCGCCGTAATAAGTAATTGATTTAAGTGTAAGAAGAATGTCGAAGAAAAAACGTGGATTAGGACGTGGCCTGGATGCCCTGATGGCCAGCTCAAAAGCAGCCGTTGCCATTGAGCCAGTTGAAGTGGCGACCGAATCAACGTCCAAACCTGCTGGCGTAATGTCAGATGCTGCGAGTGAACCTGAAGCAACGGTAAGTGCGGCTAAAGATGGTGAGCTTTCGCACCTACCGGTTGAGTGGATTCAGCCGGGTCAGTATCAGCCACGTAAAGATATTCAGCCTGAGGCGCTGGAAGAGCTGGCCGCTTCCATCAAAGCTCAGGGGCTGATGCAGCCGATTGTGGTTCGCCCGATTGCTGGCGGCACACCTGAAACACCCAAGTACGAAATCATTGCTGGTGAACGCCGCTGGCGTGCCTGCCAATTGGCGCAGATGGAATCGGTTCCGGCGTTAATTCGTGATGTGCCGGATGAAGCCGCCATCGCGATGGCGCTGATCGAAAACATCCAGCGTGAAAACCTGAACCCAATGGAAGAAGCGATGGCTTTGCATCGCCTGCAGCATGAGTTTGAGCTCACGCAAATGGAAGTGGCGGAAGCTGTGGGTAAAAACCGCGCAACAGTGGCCAATCTACTGCGCTTAATGAATCTGAACGACGACGTGAAGCGTTTGCTCGAGCATGGCGATATCGAGATGGGCCATGCCCGTGCGCTGCTGGGTTTACAAGGTGGCCAGCAGTCTGAAGCCGCTGCTCAGGTTGTCACTCGTGCGCTAACGGTACGTCAGACTGAAGCCTTGGTGCGCAATCTGCAAAACGGTGGTGATCAGAATACGGAACAAGCCAAAGCCAATCCTGATATCCAACGCCTGGAGCGTTTATTGGGCGATCGTTTGGGTGCTAAGGTTGCAATCAAACACAGCGCCAAGGGCAAAGGTCAGCTGGTGATTAATTACACCAATCTGGATGAGTTGGATGGGATTTTGCGTCATATTCAATAAAGCGGTTCAGCTCAAAATATTGTCTTATTCTCATGATGGTGGTCATCTTGACCACTATTCCCCTACTTTTTAGCCCCCATTCACCCCGTGAATGACACACATCACCGAAATACGACTAATTAACGTGTGTTTACACTCGGTTTCGGTTGATGCGTATTGGTCGAGCCAATATAATCACGGCGCTCTAAATTTGGGCGTTGCTGTCTTTTTGTTTATGCAGAGTCGTGTTTTTTTGCTTAAACATTAAATTTTTGAAGTGATGCGAGGCGTGTGTGTCATCAATTTTTCCTCGCCAGGCGGTGTACAAACTCATTGTTGTACAGTTCGGCCTGACACTTTTAGCAACCGCAATTGCCTGGATTCATAGTGATGTAGCCGCCAAGTCGGCGTTGTTGGGAGGTTTAACTTGTGCCATCCCCAGCGCGTATTTCGTCTGGCGAGCATTCCGCTATTCCGGAGCAAGAATGGCTGACAAAGTGGTTCAGTCGTTATACCAGGGAGAAGCCTGGAAATTTATGCTCACCGCACTGAGTTTTGCCGTGATATTTGTGCGAGTTGAGCCATTGAATGTTCCTGCATTGTTTGTAGCGTTTATGACAGTGCAGCTGGGGCACTTGGCCTCAGCCAGAATGACTAATTTTTAAACCTTTGGAATTGAGAGTGAACAATGGCTGGTAACTCCCAAGAGTATATCTCGCACCACTTAACCAATCTCACCTACGGCAAGTTGCCGGCAGGTTATGTTCGTACTGATAAAGACGGCAATGAAACTGAATTAACCCAGGACACCTGGACCATGGCGCTGAGCGGCAAAGAAGCTCAGGATATGGGCTTTATGGCGGTTCACGTTGATTCGATCGCCTGGTCTCTGGCGATGGGTCTGCTGTTTGCCTGGTTGTTCCGTAAGGCAGCCAAAGCAGCGACTTCCGGTATCCCGGGCAAACTGCAGAACATGGTGGAAACCGTTGTTGAATTTGTTGATGGCACGGTGAAAGAAACCTTCCATGGTCGTAACCCACTGGTTGCTCCATTAGCCTTAACGATCTTCGTTTGGGTATTCCTGATGAACTCTTTGAAATGGGTTCCGGTTGATATTATTCCTGGCATTGCCCACGCGGCTGGCCTGCCTTTCTTCAAGATTGTTCCAACGGCCGATCCAAACGGCACACTGGGCTTGTCGTTAGGCGTATTCCTGCTGATTGTTTACTACAGCATCAAAGTTAAAGGTGTAGGTGGCTTCGCGAAAGAGCTGTCTCTGACACCGTTCAATCACCCGATTGCAATCCCGTTCAACCTGTTCCTGGAAGTTCTGGGTCTGCTGACTAAACCTTTGTCTCTGGCACTGCGACTGTTCGGTAACATGTACGCGGGTGAGGTTGTATTTATTCTGATTGCGCTGCTGCCATTCTACCTACAATGGGTTCTGAATGTGCCGTGGGCAATCTTCCATATTCTGGTGATTCCGCTGCAAGCGTTCATCTTCATGGTTCTGACGATTGTTTATCTGAGTCAGGCTCACGAAGACCACTAACAGCGTAATTAACAGACGATTTTAACCCTTTAATTAACTTACTTAACTAAACCTTTAGGAGTCTCATATGGAACTCGTTTACATTGCTGCTGCAATCATGATCGGCCTGGGTGCACTGGGTACTGGTATCGGCTTCGCTCTGCTGGGCGGTAAGCTGCTGGAAGGTACTGCACGTCAGCCAGAGCTGGGTCCTCAGCTGCAAACCAAAACCTTCCTGATGGCTGGCCTGTTAGACGCCGTGCCTATGATCGGTGTTGGTATCGCGATGTACCTGATCTTCGTTGTAGCTGGTTAATCTGAGCACGATCTCTGATCGTGTTTATTAATCACTTACTCCAACGAATTCGTAAGAGGTAATCGCCGTGAACTTGAATCTGACCATCCTTGGTCAATTGATTGCGTTCGCGATTTTTGTCTGGTTCTGCATGAAATACGTCTGGCCACCACTGACCAGCGCTATGGCGGAACGTGAAAAGAAAATCGCTGATGGTTTAGACGCAGCTAACCGCGCTGCTCGCGATTTAGAACTGGCACAGGCGAAAGCCGCTGACCAGTTACGTGAGAGCAAAGAAAAAGCTGCTGAAATCATCGAACAGGCTAGCAAGCGTGCTAACCAAATCGTTGACGAAGCCAAAGAACAAGCCCGCGCTGAAGGTGAGCGTCTGGTTGCTGCTGCTCAGGCAGAAGTAGCTCAGGAAGCGAACCGTGCTAAAGAAGCGCTGCGTGCTCAGGTATCTGAGTTGGCAGTAGCTGGCGCAGCCAAAATCCTTGCAAAGTCTGTTGACGCTGCTGCTCACGAAGAGCTGCTGAATCAACTGGCTAACGAACTGTAAGCGAGGTTGGCATGGCTGAATTAACAACTCTCGCTCGGCCATACGCAAAAGCTGCGTTTGCTGAAGCACAAGAGAAAAACACACTGGATGCCTGGTCTGATGATCTGAGCGTACTGGCTGCTTTTGCCGCCGATGCCGATCTGGCCGATATTCTGGTGCACCCTTCTCTGACTGCTGAGCAGCAAGCGCAAGCACTATTAGACGTATGTGGCGACAAGCTGAATGAAGCAGCCAAAAACCTGGTGGCCGTTCTGGCTGATAACAAGCGTTTAAGCTTGTTGCCAGAAGTATCGGCTCTGTTTGAAGAGCTGAAGGCACAACTGCAAAACACGGTAGACGTTGTTGTTACTACCGCGTTTGAAATGACCGACGCACAACAAGATAAGCTGGCTGAGTCTTTAAAAGCCAAGCTGAAGTGTGATGTACGTATGAGCAGCGAAGTCGATGAGTCTCTCATCGGTGGTGCGATCATCCGTGCCGGTGACCTGGTAATTGACGGCTCGCTAACTGGCAAATTGTCCAAGTTAGCCGAAGCGATGAACTCCTAGTTTGAGGGACGATGCATGCAGCAACTGAATCCATCTGAGATCAGTGAAGTCATCAAAAAACGCATCGAAAATCTCGATGTGACTTCACAAGCCCAGAACGAGGGCACCGTCGTATCTGTATCTGACGGTATCGTTCGTATTCACGGTCTGGCTGACGCCATGTACGGTGAAATGATTGAATTTGAAGGCGGCGTATACGGCCTGGCAATGAACCTGGAGCGCGACTCCGTAGGTGCTGTTGTTCTGGGTGAATACAAGTCTCTGGCCGAAGGCCAGACCGCTAAATGTACTGGTCGTATCTTAGAAGTACCGACTGGCGAAGCTCTGCTGGGTCGCGTAGTCGACACGCTGGGTAACCCAATCGACGGTAAAGGTCCGATCGAAACTAACACTACTGCTCCGGTTGAGCGCGTTGCACCTGGCGTAATTGCACGTCAAGGCGTAGACCAGCCACTGGAAACTGGTTACAAAGCCGTTGACTCCATGGTGCCAATCGGCCGTGGTCAGCGTGAGCTGATCATTGGTGACCGTCAGACTGGTAAGTCTGCGATGGCCATCGATGCGATCATCAACCAGAAAGGTACTGGTGTTAAGTGTATCTACGTTGCCGTTGGCCAGAAGCAGTCAACCATCGCTAACGTAGTACGTAAATTAGAAGAACACGGCGCGATGGATCACACCATCATCGTTGCTGCTGGCGCTGCCGATCCTGCTGCTATGCAGTTCCTGGCACCGTACGCTGGCTGTGCGATGGGTGAATACTTCCTGGATCGTGGTGAAGATGCTCTGATCGTTTATGACGATCTGACTAAGCAAGCATGGGCCTATCGTCAGATTTCCCTGTTGCTGAAGCGTCCTCCTGGCCGTGAAGCTTACCCTGGTGACGTTTTCTACCTGCACTCCCGTCTGCTGGAGCGCGCATGTCGCGTAAACGCTGACTACGTTAAGAGCGTAAGTGGTGTTGAAGGTAAAACCGGTTCCCTGACAGCTCTGCCAATCATTGAGACTCAAGGTGGTGACGTATCTGCATTCGTACCTACCAACGTGATCTCGATTACTGACGGTCAGATCTTCCTGGAGACCAGCCTGTTCAACTCGGGTATCCGTCCTGCAATGAACGCCGGTATTTCGGTTTCTCGTGTAGGTGGTGCAGCCCAGACTAAGATCATCAAGAAGTTGGGCGGTGGTATTCGTCTGGCTCTGGCTCAGTACCGTGAACTGGCAGCATTCGCTCAGTTCGCTTCTGACCTGGATGATGCAACCCGTAAGCAGCTGGAACACGGCCGTGCAGTAACCGAGCTGATGAAGCAAGGTCAGTACGCTCCGATGAAGACCGCTGAAATGGGTCTGTCTATCTATGCTGCCAACGAAGGCTACCTGGAAGACGTTGAAGTGAACAAGATTCAGGCGTTCGAAGCCGCTTTATTGAGCTACGCCAACAGCGAATACAAAGAGCTGATGGACAAGATCAATGTTAAAGGCGACTACAACGACGAAATCGCTGCCGGTCTGAAAGAGCTGATTGAGAAATTCAAGAGCACTCAGACCTGGTAAGTCCGGTGCTGGTGCGACTTAGCGGTTGCACCAGCTGGATTCACTAAGAAAACGTAGGACAGTCTTATGGCAGTCGGAAAAGAGATTAAAGAGCAGATATCGAGTGTTCAAAGCACGCAGAAAATTACTTCAGCAATGGAAAAAGTTGCCGTAAGTAAAATGCGTCGCGCTCAGATGCGCATGCAAGCGAGCCGTCCATACGCGGATAAAATCCGTGATGTGATTGGTAACCTGGCGAATGCTGCACCTGAATATCGTCACCGTTATATGCAAGACCGCGAAATCAAGCGTGTTGGTTATATCGTGGTGTCTTCCGACCGTGGCTTATGTGGTGGCCTGAACAACAACATGTTCAAGACCGTCGCTAAAGAAGCTCAGGACTGGAAAAACAAAGGCGTGGAAGTTGACTTCTGTGCTGTCGGCGCTAAAGCCGGCCTGTTTTTCAACAGTTTTGGCGGCAACGTAGTAGCAGCAAAAGCCCAACTGGGTGATGCGCCTGAGTTAGCCAGCCTGATCGGAGCGGTTAAAGTAATGTTGGATGCATACGACGAAGGTAAGATCGATCGTTTGTTCATCGTTTATAACCGTTTTGTAAACACCATGACCCAAACGCCGACTTCAGTGCAGTTACTGCCTCTGAAGGCGAAAGAAGACGATTCCCTGAAACGCCAGTGGGGTTACATCTACGAGCCAGCGCCAGAAGATATTATCGAAGGCCTGTTGATTCGTTACGTAGAGTCCCAGGTGTACCAAGGTGTAATTGAGAATAACGCCTGTGAACAGGCTGCACGTATGTTAGCGATGAAGAACGCTACCGATAATGCGGGCAGCATGATTGACGACCTGAACATGCTTTACAACAAGGCTCGTCAGGCAGCAATTACTCAGGAAATTTCAGAAATCGTAAGCGGTGCCGCGGCTGTATAAGCCCGGGATTCAAGGTTTAAGATTAAGAGGAACCGAAAATGAGCGGATCTATCGTACAGATCATCGGTGCCGTTATCGACGTGGAATTTCCACGCGACAGTGTACCTAAGGTCTACGACGCCCTGACCGTTGATGGTACTGAAACTACTCTGGAAGTTCAGCAGCAGCTGGGTGACGGCGTAGTTCGTACTATTGCAATGGGCTCAACAGAAGGTCTGAAACGTGACCTTCCTGTAACAAACACAAACGGTCCTATCTCTGTACCAGTTGGTACTGAGACTCTGGGTCGTATCATGGACGTGCTTGGCCGTCCTATCGACGAATGTGGTCCTATCGGTGAGAAAGAAGTTGCTTCTATTCACCGTGCAGCACCTACTTTCGACGAGCAATCAAACTCCACTGACCTGCTGGAAACCGGTATCAAGGTAATTGACCTGGTTTGCCCATTCGCTAAGGGTGGTAAAGTTGGTCTGTTCGGTGGTGCCGGTGTTGGTAAAACCGTAAACATGATGGAGCTGATTAACAACATTGCGAAGGCACACTCCGGTCTGTCTGTATTCGCAGGTGTTGGTGAGCGTACTCGTGAAGGTAACGACTTCTACTACGAGATGGCTGAATCCGGTGTTGTAGACCTGGAAAACAAGCCAAACTCTAAAGTAGCAATGGTTTACGGCCAGATGAATGAGCCTCCAGGTAACCGTCTGCGTGTTGCTCTGACGGGTCTGACCATGGCTGAGAAGTTCCGTGACGAAGGTAAAGACGTACTGTTGTTCGTTGACAACATCTACCGTTACACCCTGGCGGGAACCGAAGTATCTGCACTGTTAGGCCGTATGCCTTCAGCGGTAGGTTACCAGCCAACTCTGGCAGAAGAGATGGGCGTACTTCAGGAGCGTATTACCTCCACGAAGACTGGCTCTATTACTTCTATCCAGGCGGTATACGTACCTGCGGATGATATGACTGACCCAAGCCCGGCGACTACTTTCGCTCACTTGGACTCTACCGTATCTCTGTCTCGTGACATCGCTTCTAAAGGTATTTACCCAGCGATCGACCCACTGGCGTCTACTTCTCGTCAGCTGGATCCACTGGTTATCGGTAACGAACATTACGACTGCGCTCGTGGCGTTCAGGGTGTACTGCAGCGTTATAAAGAGCTGAAAGACATCATTGCGATTCTGGGTATGGACGAACTGTCCGACGAAGATAAGCAGCTGGTTGCCCGTGCACGTAAGATCGAGCGTTTCCTGTCTCAGCCATTCCACGTGGCAGAGATCTTCACTGGTGCGCCTGGTAAATACGTGTCTCTGAAAGAAACCATCCGTGGTTTCCAGGGCATCCTGAATGGTGAATTCGATGAACTGCCAGAACAAGCGTTCTACATGGTAGGTACCATCGACGAAGCTATTGAGAAAGCGAAAAACATGTAATTGGGCTGGCGGCTCACCACTCACTGAGTAGCGAGTCGCCTCTCTAACTGAGGATACGACTATGGCGATTACCGTCCACTGCGATATCGTCAGCGCCGAAGAGAACCTGTTCTCTGGCCTGGTAGAACGCGTAGTAGCTCACGGTGAACTGGGTGATCTGGGTATTGAACCTGGCCACACAGCACTGCTGACTCCGCTGAAACCTGGTCCAATCCGCATTGTTAAACAAGGCGGTGAAGAAGAGGTTGTTTACGTCTCTGGCGGTTATCTGGAAGTACAGCCCAATTGTGTTTCTGTTCTGGCTGATACCGCTGTTCGCGCTGGTGACATCGACGAAGCAGCTGCAATTCAGGCAAAAGAACACGCACTGAAAGCCATGGAAAATCAGGGTGCAGACTTTGATTACTCCCGTGCGCTTACTCAGCTGGCCGAGGCCGCAGCACAACTGCGTACTATCCAGCAGATCCGTGAGAAACTGGGCAAGCACTAAGTCACCCAGATTTGATACGAATAAAGAACCCGCTCTGTGCAAACAGCGCGGGTTTTTTTATTGTTTACGAGATGATCGCTAAGTTACGTGTTTTAAGTAATATGATTTACAATACGCTTAATCGTACTATTGAAAGCACTTTAGGGGTTCAACATGCAAAGTATTACTGCCAATGAGCTGAAAACCAAAGGTATTGGTGTGATTGAATCCAGTGTTTCTGAAACCGGCGAAGCCATCATCAGCGTGCGTGGCAAAAACCGCTATGTTGTTCTGGATATTGAAGAATACGAAAAGTACCGCGAGTATGAGCTGGAAGTCGCATTGCAGCAAACCAAAGCGGATATCGCGGCCGGGCATTATCAGGCTGAAAGCGTTGAACAACACATGAAGCGTATGGATGATGATTCGTGACTTACCGGCTGCTTTTCTCAGACAGCTATAACAAACGAGCGAAGAAGTTCTTAAAGCGACATCCACAAATACGCAGCCAATATCAGAAAACGCTGGAACTACTTACTCTCAACCCTCTCCATCCGTCACTGAGACTACATAAACTGAGTGGTCGACTGGAAGGCCTCTCATCTGTCTCTATTAATATGCGTTACCGCATCACCTTATACTTTGAGATCACGGAAGAAGGCATCGTGTTAGTGGATATCGGAGATCACGATCAGGTGTACTAACTAACGTGAGAAACTCTGCTACCGCCTCACGGATAGGAGCTTCGTTAAATGACGCCATAAAAAACCTCGGACAGTGGATACTGACCGAGGTTTTGTTTATGTGGCTAAAGGTGCTGATCAGCCTTATAGCTCTTAACCCTGCTGCAGCAGTGAGATATCCGCAATGGCAATAAACAAGCCCTGAAGCTGTTTCAGCAGCGCCAGACGGTTGTTTTTAACCGCTTCGTCATCCGCCATCACCATGACGTTATCGAAGAAAGCATCAACTGCATCGCGCAGGCCAGCTAAAGAAGCTAATGCTTCTTTGTATTTAGCGTCGGCTAATAATGGCTGCACTTCAGTTTGTTTTTCAGCAACCTGAGTAGCCAGTACTTTCTCTGCATCTTCGCTTAACAGCGCTTCGTTAACGTCTGCAACAACAGCTTCACCACCGTTTTTAGCAAGGATGTTAGAAACACGTTTATTGGCTGCTGCCAGTGCTTGCGCTTCCTCCATGGCAGAGAAGCTGTTAACCGCTTGTACGCGGTTGTTGATGTCCAGTGCGTTGGTAACGCCTAAAGCACGTACCGACTGGAATACTTCCGCAGAAATACCTTCGTCTTTATACCAGGCCGAGAAACGCTCCAGCATATATTCGGTCAGGGTAGCTTTGGTTTCTGCTTTCGGGGCAGTTTCCCAATTCGCTTCAAGCGCCCAATCAATTAATTGGCCTAAATCGATATCGATTTCTTTTTCCACCAGAATACGCAGCACACCCAGAGACGCACGACGTAATGCGAATGGGTCTTTAGAACCGGTTGGGATTTGGCCTAAACCAAACAGGCCAACCAGGCTGTCGATACGATCCGCCAGTGCTACACATAAACCCGCTTGGGTAGCAGGCAGCTCGTCACCGGCGAAGGCAGGCATATATTGTTCCTGCATTGCTGCAGCAACGTCAGCGTGCTCGCCATCACCCTGCGCGTAATAAGTACCAGCGATACCTTGCAGGTCGGTGAATTCATACACCATGTCGGTTAACAAATCGGTTTTACACAGCTTGGCTGCACGCTGCGCTAATGCGTTATCAGCACCAATAGCCGTAGCCACTTTATCGGCTAATGCACCGATGCGATCGGTTTTCGCTTTTAAGGTGCCCAGCTTGTTAACCCAAACAATGGTATCCAGTTTTTCGTAACGGCTTTCCAGAGTTTTCTTACGATCGGTGTCCCAGAAGAAAGCAGCATCCGCCAGGCGTGGGCGAATCACTTTTTCGTTACCTTCGATCACCTGTTGCGGATCTTTCGATTCGATATTGGTCAGGGTGATAAAGATTGGCTTCAACTTGCCTTCTTTGTCTTCGACATGAAAATACTTCTGGTGCTCTTTCATCGAAGAAACCAGTGCTTCACTTGGTACACGAAGGAAGTCTTCATCGAAGTTACCCGCCAACGCAGTTGGCCATTCGTTCAGGCCGGTGACTTCGTCTAACAGGTCTTCGTCGATAATGGCAACGCCACCCACTTCTTCGCCTTTAGCAGTCACTTGCTGGCGAATGAGTTCTTTACGCTCGTTGTAATCAACAATTACGAAAGCATCACGCATCGCTTGCTGATAATCGGCGCTGGAATTAATCGTGATGTCTTTATTGGCGTGGAAGCGGTGGCCACGAGACTGGTTGCCCGCTTTAGCCCCGAGAATTTCTGCTTCAACCACTTGCTCACCGAATAACATGACTAACCATTGTACCGGGCGAACGAATTCGTTACGGCTTGAGCCCCAACGCATACGCTTGGCGATAGGCAATTTATCCAGAGAGGTCTGAACAATACTTTCCAGCAGTTCAGTAGTCGCTTTACCCTCGATTCGACGGGAAACTTTTAACTTGCCGTTTTCTTCGGTAGCGTCAGACAGATCAATACCGGCTTTTTTAGCGAAACCTTCAGCGGCTTTGGTTGGCTTACCGTCGGCATCGAATGCGATATTGGCCGGTGGACCCCACAGCACGTCATCACGATCATCTTGTTTTTCAGCCAGATTGTTTACCACAACAGCCAGACGACGAGGTGATGCAAAAGATATCACTTCAATACCATTTGCCAGGCCCGCTTCTTTCAAGCCATCTTCGATACCGGCAGTGAAGGCATCGCTTAATTTTTTCAGTTGAGTTGGTGGTAATTCTTCAGTACCTAATTCCACCAGAAAACTTTTTGTTAAATTCGTTTGCGTGCTCATTTCCAATTCCCCTCGCTCTTATTTCGCAGCTGCTTTCTTGGCTTCTTTTGCTGCTTTTTTAGCAGCCTTCTCTGCGGCTTCTTTTTCTGCAGCGGCGGCTAATGCCAGCACTTCTTTGCGCAGATCTTCAGGAGCCAGAGGGAACTCAAGAGCACGACGGGATTGGAAATACGCTTCGGCTACGGAACGCGCCAAAGTACGTACGCGCAGGATATAACCCTGACGCTCGGTCACGGAAATCGCGTGACGGGCATCCAGCATGTTGAATGCGTGGGATGCCTTTAAAACTTTTTCATAAGCCGGCAGAGCCAGACCCGCTTCGATCAGGCGAGCACAATCTTTTTCGTGCTGTTCGAACGCCTGGAATAAGAAATCAACGTCAGCGTGTTCGAAGTTGTAGGCCGACATTTCCACTTCGTTCTGGTGGAATACATCGCCATAAGTCACAGGCTTGCCATCCGGGCCATAACACCAAACCAGATCGTAGATGGAATCTACTTCCTGCAGGTACATAGCAATACGTTCCAGGCCATAAGTGATCTCACCGGTTACCGGATAACATTCCAGACCACCCACTTGCTGGAAGTAAGTGAACTGAGTCACTTCCATGCCGTTTAACCACACTTCCCAGCCAAGACCCCAGGCGCCCAGCGTTGGCGATTCCCAGTTGTCTTCTACGAAACGGATATCGTGAACGTTGGTATCGATGCCCATCACTCGCAGGGATTCCAGATACTTGTCCTGAATATCCAGCGGCGAAGGCTTCATTACGACCTGAAATTGGTAGTAGTGCTGCAGACGGTTCGGGTTCTCACCATAGCGGCCGTCAGTCGGACGGCGACATGGCTGAACATACGCTGAGTTCCAGGACTCAGGGCCAATCGCACGTAAGAAGGTC
This sequence comes from Bacterioplanoides sp. SCSIO 12839, assembly GCF_024397975.1. Classification (NCBI taxonomy): domain Bacteria; kingdom Pseudomonadati; phylum Pseudomonadota; class Gammaproteobacteria; order Oceanospirillales; family Oceanospirillaceae; genus Bacterioplanoides; species Bacterioplanoides sp. SCSIO 12839. The sequence goes on along the minus strand of NZ_CP073745.1, from coordinate 3,875,900 downwards.
GCGGTGTGGAAGGTGCCGGCGCCCACTTCCATATCAATCGGTTGGTTGATAACACAGCCCTGTTCGGACCAGAACTCTTGCAGGGCAGCAATCAGGCCCTGGAAGGTTTTAATATCGTGGCGGCTTTGTTCAGACACTGCTCGACCTTCTTATGTTTCGAATTGGGTGGGTTGATCTGCGATCATTCAGTTGGTTGTACCAAACTTGTGTGGCAGAAAAACGAAAGGCGGAGATTATAGCAGTGGAGGGCCTTCTAAGGTAGATACAGCCTGACTTCAGCACCGGCAATCTGGTGGTTGGATGATTGTTGGTTACCGATTTCACTGCGACCTTTGATTTCACCTCGTTGGTGATGCTCGCAGATGAGTTGCACAAAGTATAACCCCAGGCCGCCGGCATCGGATTTGGTGCTGATCGCATCGCCGTCCAGCACTTCTGCGGGAAACCCCGGGCCATTATCACGCACCCGGATTTCCAGTCCTGCCGCACATTCATCCGCATGTAAGGTAATACGGCTGGCACCTGCCTGAGCACTGTTGGTGATCAGGGTCACCAGCGCTAACTGAAGCAGTGTCTCGTTGTAGAACCCCTGACAATCGATATCGGTGCTGTTTTCGAAATGAATGGTTGGAAATTGCAGGCTGGTGGCTTCAATGGCATCGCTGATGGTATCGCGTGGCCAGGCATCGTCCATGGGGAAATGACCGGTTCCTTTCAGGCGACTTTCCTGAAAACGATACAGCGTTATCAGTTGCAGTGAGTCGTTTTTCAGGCGGTTAGTGCGCTGCAAAATCGGCGTTAATTGTTTGTGATATTGCTCAGGAATCCGGCTTAAGGCTTCCTGTTCAAAATCCAATAACGACTGCAGCTGATTTTTTAAATCATGCACAACCGCGGCCTGAAGTTGGCTCAGTTTCATATACCGGCCGCCCTTTTTAAACGGGTGTAGGTCTGTTTCAGTTTATTGTAGCGGGCAAAACGCTCGTCGCTTTCCCCGATTGGACCAATGCGTTTAAACAGCTGATAACAGTCTTTTAACTGGGAGACATCCATTTGTTGATCTTCGATATAACTGATTTTTGCCTGGATGGCATTCAGTAGAACGCTGACGCCGGCTTCTTCATAGCTGGTGGCGTTATCAAATGCGCTGATGGCTTCTTCCAGCAAGCCTTTTTCATAGGCAGCAACCCCCTGGCTATTGAGATCCGCAGCGTACTCACGAATCGCAATTTCGTTCAGATTTCCTTCCAGTGTTTCGAGTCGTTGGCTGTCGCTGCCACTCAGGCCATCTGCTTTAAGCTTGTTCATCAGCTTTTTCGCTTTTACGTGCTGCCCTGTGTCTATATACGCTTCAGTCATCATTAGTTGCTGATCGGTATCTGGCTGAGAGATTTGTTCTAATAACTCTTCCGCGCGGTTGGCCGATTGTCTGGCGCCATCGCTGTTATTGGTACTGAGATGGGTTTTACCTTCAACAATACTGGTTTCAAACATCACCTCGGTTTCACCGGCGTAGTCCTGGCGCAGTTCATCAATCACGCGGAATGCTTTATCAATTTTGTTTTTATTCGCGCGGCTTTTGTCATCACTGATGTGGTGTTGAACGGCATGAGCAAACTGCAGGTAATTGCGTGAGTTTTTATAGCAGGAGTGGCGCCCCAAGCGGATGGCCTGCTCGAATGCTTCTTCTGCCACATCAAAACTTTCGTTCTGATAAGCCAGTTTGCCCAACTCCATTTGTCGTAAAACGGCTTTGGGGGAGATCTCAACCGCTTTTTCTAACTGCTTTTGCGCTAATTGATACTTGCCCTGAGATTGCATAATGCGGGCGGCCCAGTCGTAACACTGAACATACATCGGGTGCTGCTGCAGGTTTTGTTTCAACAGAGCCAGCGCACTGTCGGAATCGCCCAGATAATGAATACAAATGGCTTGCCCTAACCTGGCCCAGGATACCGAGCGGATATTCAATAACTCGGAATAGATCTTAATGGCATCATTGAAGCGCTTTTGACGAATATACAACTTACCCAGAATGCGGGTGATGGGCATCAGCAGTTTGGGTTGTTGTTGCAACAGGTGTTCCGCCAGGACAATTGCTTTGTCCGTTTCTCTGGCATCCACGGCGACATTAACCGGATCCAGTTGTGCTTTGACATTGAGGATACGGGTTAAGCGTTCACGCAGCATATTTAACGTAAAGGGTTTGGTGATATAAGCATCGGGCTCATATTCCAATGCCCCCATCACCATATCGACAGCATTTTCACCGGTCACCAGTACAAACAGAGAGGTGGCTTTAAGGCGATGTGAATAGCGGGCTTCTTCCAGTATTTGCTGCCCATCTTTGCCTTTTCCCAGATTGTAATCGGAGAACACCATGTCGTAGTGATGCTCCTGAATAAAGCCGGATGCCTCACGACCATCGGTTGCTGTGTCGAGATGCTGGCAACCCAGCGTTGTCAGCATCTTCTTCAGAGAACTGCGCGCTTCAACCAGATCGTCGACGATAAGAATACGTTTATCTTTAAGGGAATTTTCCAGATTAATCATAAGCCACCCAACGTGTGTTCTTTGAGTCTAGCAGGCAACTGAGAAACTACCTGAGCAAGGGTGTTTCTACTTGCGCGGGCAGTATCAGGCCGTAAACTGCAGGCATTGATTAATACAGAGGTGTGATGTGAATTCTTTCCTGGGTTATCTGGCCATTGGCTTTATTCGTTTATTGGGCAGCATTTCATTGTCTGCCGCTCAATCAGTGGGAGCCCTGATTGGCAAAATGTTGCTGGCCCGGCGCACCCGCAGCCGCGAAGTGGCGCGCGTGAATCTGTCACTGGTGTATCCGGATAAAACTGAATCCGAACGTGAATTGCTGTTGCGCGATACCCTGATTGAAAATGGCAAAGCCATGGCTGAAACCGGGCCGATGTGGGGGTATGAGCCAACAAAAACCGCCGCCATGATTCGCCAGGTTCATGGTGAAGCGCTGTACGATGAATTGATGCAACATGATGGTGGCAAGCTGGTTTTAGCCCCACACCTGGGCAACTGGGAGATTATTAACAATTATTTTGCCAAGCGTCAGCATGACATCACCATCATGTATCGCCCGGCTAAGATGCCGACCTTTAACGAATGGATGGTAAGTCGTCGTGAAGGCATTGGCTGCAAACTGGTACCAACGACTCGTGCCGGTGTGATGGGGCTGTTTTCGACGTTGAAACAAGGTGAGTTGGTTGGTTTTCTGCCCGATCAGGAGCCTCGCCGCCAAAGTGGTGTGTTTGCTGATTTTATGGGGGTTTCTACGCTGACCCCAAAATTACCGCATGAAATGATGAAAAAAACCGGTGCTAAGGCCATCTATGCGTTTGCTAAGCGTCTGCCGGATGCACAAGGGTTTGATATTTATTTTGTGAAGCCGGATGAGGAGTTGTACTCCGATGTTGCCGAAGTATCGGCAGCGTCAATGAATCGGGGGATTGCCGAGTGTATTGCTCTGTGTCCGGAGCAATACCAGTGGACGTACAAGCGCTTTAAGCGTCAGCCGGACGAGCAGCCTAATCCTTATAAAGTTGCCAAAGTACCTTAAGCTGAGTGCTGAATTAAAAGCAGCTTAAACAGAGTGTTTTGAATCCGAGACGGCTTTATCAATAGCCCCAATGCTCCCGTGGCTTTGGGGCTTTTTAATAGTTAGCTACGCCAGAACGCAGGGCTGATTAATACCAGTAAGGTGAAAATTTCCAGTCGGCCCAGCAACATGGTTAACGACAGTATCCACTTGGCGGCGTCGCTGATATTGCCGTAATGCGCGGCTACTTCACCCAATCCGGGTCCAAGGTTATTCAGGCAAGCGCCCACGGCAGAGAAGGCCGTCACGTGATCCAACCCAGTGGCTAACAAGGCCAGCATCATCACCATATAAGTAATCACGTACACCGCGAAGAACCCCCACACGGCTTCCAACACCCGCTCGGATACCGACTGCTTACCAATTTTCACCGGAATAATGGCGTTGGGGTGAATCAGCCGTTTAATTTCACGCATACCTTGCTTGTGAATTAATAACACCCGAATCACCTTCATGCCGCCACCGGTAGAGCCGGCACAGCCACCAATAAAGGCCATCATAAACAGCAATACCGGCAAAAAGACCGGCCATACAGAGAAGTCGGCGGTACCAAACCCCGTGGTAGTAGCCACCGAAACAACTTCAAAAATGCCGTATCGTAGCGAATCTTGCCAGCCGTAGGTGTTGGTTAAATACAACGCAGGAATGGTCAGCAAAATGCCGCCACCAATCACCAGAAAGAAGAACTTCAATTCAGAGTCAGCCAGAAAATGCCCCAGTGAGCGGTTACGCCAGGCATAAAAGTGCAGAGCAAAGTTGAGTGATGACACCAGCATAAAAAACACCGCAATCATCTCAATCACAGCGCTGTCAAAGTATCCCAGCGAAGCATCGTGGGTGGAGAAGCCACCAATCGCAACCGTGGCAAAGGCATGGCCAATGGCATCAAAAGCACTCATGCCAGCAATCCAATAACCCAGCCCGCAGGCAATGGTGAGCATTAGGTAGATATACCACAATGCCTTAGCGGTTTCGGTGATGCGTGGTGTCAGTTTGGAATCTTTTAGTGGCCCCGGGGTTTCCGCCCGGAATAGCTGCATACCACCAATACCCAGCATCGGTAATACCGCCACGGCCAATACAATAATCCCCATACCGCCCAGCCACTGCAGCTGTTGGCGATACCAGAGAATGGATTTAGGCAGCTCATCCAGGCCTGTCATCACGGTGGCACCGGTAGTGGTCCAACCCGATAAAGACTCAAAAAAAGCGTCGGTAAAACTCAGTCCGGGGTTTTCTGCCAGCATAAACGGGAAGGTGCCGGAAAAGGCCAGTACCAGCCAGAACAGTACCGTGATCACAAAACCGTCGCGGGTGCGTAATTCGTGGCGTACATGGCGCACCGGCAGCCAGCTCATAAAACCAATGCCGAAGGTGAGCAACAAGGCAGAGGCAAATGCCTGGGTGGCTCCGTCGTTGTACCACATGGAAATGAGCAGTGGTGGCAGTGTGGTGAGGCTGAACAACATCAGGAAGATGCCCAGCACCCGGGCGATCACATTAAAATGCATCAGAAGAACCCTAACCCCACCTGGAACAAACGCTCAACATCAGGAATATGGCGTTTATCCATCACGAACAAAATGACGTGGTCATTGGATTCCACCACCAGTTTGGAGGTGGCCATAATTACTTCATCACCGCGCACAATGGCACCAATGGTGGTGGCGGGTGGCAGCGGAATGTCATGGATCGGGCGGCCCACCACTTTCGATGAACCCTGGTCACCATGGGCGATGGCCTCGATGGCTTCGGCGGCACCACGACGCAGGGAGTGGACGTTTACCACATCGCCACGACGAACGTGGGTTAATAACGAGCCGATGGTGGCCTGCTGCGGTGAAATAGCGACGTCAATCATGCCGCCTTGTACCAGATCGACGTAAGCCGATTTATTAATCAGTGTCATGACTTTACGCGCACCGGAGCGCTTCGCCAGCAAGGACGACATGATGTTGGTTTCGTCATCGTTGGTCAGTGCACAAAATACATCGGTGTTTTCGATGTTTTCTTCTTCCAACAAGGTTTTGTCGGTGGCTGAGCCAAGCAATACCACCGTACGGTCGAGGTTTTCACTGAGGAACTGCGCACGATCATGGTTGAACTCAATCAGTTTCACCTGATAGTCACGCTCCAGCTGTTTGGCCAGGCGATAACCGATATTACCGCCACCAGCGATGATGATGCGTTTATACGAATCTTCGGCGCGGCGCAGTTCACTCATCACTTTTTTGATGTGATGTTTGGCCGCCACGAAGAACACTTCATCGTCAGCTTCTACTACGGTTGAGCCGGTTGGCTCAATCGCCTGGCCTCGACGGAAGATCGCCGCCACCCGGGCATTGGTATCCGGCAAGTGGGTTTTCAGGGTTTTTACATCCTGACCAACTAACGGGCCACCGTAATAGGCTTTCACCGCCACCAGCTGCACCTTGTTATCAGCGAAGTCGAGTACTTGCAACGCACCCGGATATTGCAATAAACGGCTGATGTAGTTGGTCACCACTTTTTCGGGTGAAATTAATACATCGATAGGAAAGGCTTCGTTACGGAACAAGTCAGCCTGTTTCAGATACGCAGCAGAACGGATACGGGAGATCTTGGTGGGCGTTCGGAACATGGTGTAGGCCACCTGACACGCCACCATATTGGTTTCGTCCGAGTTGGTGACGGCCACCAGCATATCGGCGTCATCGGCACCGGCATCGGCCAGAATTTGAGGGTACGAGCCGCGGCCTTTCACCGTTTTAATATCAATGCGATCCTGCAATTCACGTAAGCGTTTGGAATCGGTATCAATGACGGTGATATCGTTTTGTTCATTGGCGAGGTTTTCAGCCAACGTACCACCAACCTGGCCTGCACCTAAGATTATAATTTTCATGATGTACGTCCCTGTACATCACCCTGACGGGCAGCCTGCGGCTGTGCAAAAAAGCTATCCTGCTGTTTTGTCACTGGCTGAATGTGGCTATATTTCATCGCGCTCTTTAACCTTTCACCAATAAGGCATAAAAGAAACCATCATGACCGTTTTCCTGCGGAAACAGCTGTTGTCCGGCATTACAGGCCACTCCCGGCAGCTTGTCCAGACCTGGCAGTGCTTGCAGGGAGATTTCCTGTCCTGCCTCAAGTTTGTCGGCAACAAAGCGTTCAATCTGATCGCTGTTTTCCTGCGGTAATACCGAACAGGTGGCGTATAACAAACGGCCACCGGGCTTTAATAAATCCCACGCAGTATTCAGCAGTTGCGCCTGTACGTCGGCCAGTTGAGCAATATCATCGCTGCGGCGTAATAATTTGATATCCGGGTGGCGACGAATCACGCCGGTCGCGGAACACGGTGCATCCAGCAGGATGGCATCGTATTGCAGGCCTTCCCACCATTCGTCGGTGTTTGCCATATCAGCACACACCACACTGGCAGACAGCCCGGTGTCGTTACCAAACAGGCCTAAGCGTTCGAGGTTTTCTTCCACCCGCTCCAGTCGCGATGCTTCCAGATCCAGTGCGGTGACCGCACAGTCTGCGGCTTCCAGTAGTGCACAGGTTTTACCACCAGGTGCAGCACAGGCGTCGAGGATATTTTCGCCTGGCTGCGGTGCCAGAATCAGCGAGGCTAATTGCGCCGCTTCGTCCTGAACGCTGACATCACCATCCTCAAACCCAGGCAGCTGAGTTACGTCGCAAGATTGTGCGAGGTAAATACCAAAGGGCGCAAATTCTGCCGGGTGTGCTTCAATACCGGCTTGTTGCAGGCGCTGCAGGTAGTCTTCGCGCGAACCGTGACGCTGATTCACGCGCAAGCATAATGGCGGGCGCTGGTTGTTCTGAGTAAACACTTCAGCCCAGTGCTCCGGCCAGGCTTTTTTCATCATTTTCAGCAGCCATTTAGGATGGCTGGTGGCGGTGACGGGATTATCTTCCAGTGGTGCTGTCAGGCTTTCGTACTCACGGCCGTAGCGTCGCAGGCAGGCATTCACTACTGATTTGGCGTAGCCCTTGCCCATCTCTTCGCAGACATCAACGGTGGCATGAACCGCGGCATGAGGCGCTTTTTTCTGAATTTCCAACTGGTATAAACCAATCACCATCAGCGCGTGCAGATCCTGATCTTCTTCACCAAACGGTGTTTTTAACAGCATCTTGGCAATGGCATTCAGGCGCTGAAAATAACGACAGCTGCCCAATGCTAAATCGCGCAGAAAACCACGATCATCATCACTGACCCGGGCTTCCAGTGGTGGCAGTGCCTGATTCAGTGATTGCCCGGACATAACCTGAAACAGCGCCTGAGTGGCTGCATAACGGGCGGAAATCTGAGTGGACGATGCCTTACCGTATAATTGCTTCACAGTTCAGACGCCAACACGTAGTTAGGTTGGAACAGGTTCGGCTGACCGTTAATAACATCGGCGACCATCATGGCTTTTTTGCCCGCCAGCTGAATCTGCTCCAGGCGTAGCACACCGTCGGCACAAGCGACTTCAATCCCGTCAGCGGTGACGTTGGCAATGGTGCCCGGTTGCAGCTGCGTGACTTTTTCCAGTGCGCTGGCCTTCAGCACCCGAATGCGGTCATTGCCTAATAAAGTAAACGCCACCGGAAACGGGTTAAACGCCCGCACCCGCAGGGCTAAGGTTTCTGCACTTTGTGCCCAGTCGAGCAAGGCTTCTTCTTTTTTCAGTTTGTGGGCGTAGTTGGCCTGAGCATCGTTCTGTTGCTCTGGTTGTAACTCACCGGCTTCCAGATGCTGCAGGGTTGTCAGCAATGAATCCGGGCCCATGTCGGCCAGGCGATCATGCAGACTGCCGCCGGTGTCATCAAGGCTGATGCCGGTGGTGACCTTATGCAGCATATCGCCAGTATCCAGACCAATGTCCATCTGCATAATGGTGATGCCAGTGAGCTTATCACCGGCTTCGATACAACGCTGAATCGGAGCCGCACCACGCCAGCGGGGCAGCAATGAAGCATGTACGTTGAGGCAACCGTGTTTAGGCGCTTCCAGCACAGGCTGTGGCAACAACAAGCCATAAGCCACCACAATCATCACATCGGCGCTCAGGTCTTTTAACTGCTGTACATCCGCCGGGTCTTTAAAGTTCAGTGGCTGATACACGGCAATGTCGTGTTCCAGTGCGACCTGTTTGACCGGACTGGGTTGCAGCTTTTTACCGCGGCCAGCCGGGCGATCGGGTTGGCTGTAAACGGCAATCACATCGTGCTCGCTGTCGATTAACGCACGCAGGTGAACGGCGGCAAAGTCCGGTGTCCCGGCAAAAACAATTTTTAAAGACATAAGGTTCTTTCTGACTGGGGGATGTCTGGGCGCCGCTTATTTACGACGCGCTTCCAACTTGTGTTTTTTGTCGAGCTTTTCTTTGATGCGCTTGCGCTTCAGTGGTGACACATAATCCACCATCAGTTTGCCTTCCAGGTGGTCAACTTCGTGTTGAATACATACCGCCAGCAGACCACGGCATTCCAGTTCAAACGCTTTGCCATCACGATCCAGCGCTTTAACTAAGCAATGTTCGATACGGGTCACTTCTTCGTAGAAACCAGGAACGGATAAACAACCTTCCTGCATCGACTCTGGCTCACCTTCGAGCACGGTGATTTCCGGGTTAATAAATACCAGTGGCTCGCTTTTATCTTCTGACACATCAATAGTGATGATGCGTTCGTGGATATCCACCTGAGTGGCCGCCAGGCCAATGCCGGGCGCGTCGTACATGGTTTCAAACATGTCGTCGACAATGTTGCGGATGCGCTCATCAACGTTGGTAACCGGTTGGGCAACGGTACGAAGTTTCGGATCCGGAAATTCTAAAATAGGAAGTAAGGCCATAATGACTCATCAATGCAAATAACGCTTTTGGGGCTGAGCCCCTGTATATCTGTTCGTAAACTGCTTGTGTTCGTGAACTGCTTATAGAAAACAACGGCAATCACTTGCTACACTGCGATGATGAGTGAACTAAGGGTCGCCAACGACTAATAATAAAGGGAATACAGGATGAGCAAAACCTTAAAGCGCCTTCTCTTTGCCGGTTTGATATCGGTTTCGGCTACGGCAGCGGCATTGGAGGTTAAATCTGATGCACCACAGCGCTATGTGGTTAAGGATGGCGATACGTTGTGGGGTATTGCTGAACGTTATACCGATGATGCCTGGCAATGGCCGGAGATCTGGTATCAGAATAATCAGATTAAAGATCCACACCTGATTTTCCCGGGCGATGTGATTGGTCTGGTGACCATTAATGGTGAAACCAAAGCAACCGTGATGAAGCGTGGAGCTGCCAGCCGTACGGTTAAGTTGTCCCCTGGCAATGTGAAACTTCAGCCAACCGCGCGTATTGAGCCAATTGAATCGGCAATTCCGGCAATTCCGCTGGATGCCATTCGTGGATTCCTGCGTGACCACCGGGTGGTTGAAACCAAAGAACTGAACACTGCACCGCGCATTTTAGCCGGTGACGATGGTCACCTGGTGATGGGCGCTGGTAATCGTGTGTATGCCCGTGGCGATTATGGTGATGAACCGGCCGCAGCCTACGGTGTGTTCCGTCAGGGGCAGGTATACCGTGATCCGGAAACCAAAGAAGTGTTGGGCCTTGAAGCGTTGGAAGTGGGCCTGGCTCGTGTTAACGCCGTCGATGGCGATATTATGACGCTGATTCTTGAGCGTACGACCCAGCAGGTGAATGTGGGCGATCGCTTATTAGAGACGGAAGATCGTGAACTGATCACCCGTTATTATCCAAAACCGCCTTCGCGGGATGTCACTGGTCAGATTCTGGCGGTGTCGGGTGGTGTGACTCAGGTGGGTCAGTACGATGTTGTGGTGATTAACCGGGGTGAGCGTGATGGTATCGAGCCTGGCTCGGTACTGTTGATCGAAAAAGCGGGTAACGTGGTTTACGACAAAATCGCGGGTGAAAAAGTCCGCTTGCCAAATACTCGCGCTGGCACTTTGATGGTGTTCCGCACCTTTGAAAAATTGTCTTATGCGCTGGTGATGCGCGCAACCAGTCCTCTGCGTGTTGCCGATCAGTTTGTAACACCTTAGACCAAGGAGGTCGTTATGCTCAGGGAAGAGCTGTTAAAAGCCTGGTGGAAGCTCAGTAAAATTCCTGGTATTGGTCGGGTAACGCTGGGTGACATTCGTCAGCAGCTCTCCCATCCTAATGACTTGTTACAATGCTCACCTGAGCAACTGGTTGCCATGGGATTGAATCCGGAAGCCGCTCAGCGCTGGCACTCGGATACTTCGTTGCTGGAAGGTTTTGATGTGCTGCAGAACTGGTGCAGTTTCAAAGGTTACGGGGTTTTATTAGCGGGTGTTGATCCTTATCCACAAGCACTGGCGGCACTGCGTGATGCGCCAACCATTCTTTATTACCACGGCAATATCGACTGCTTATCCAAGCCCATGGTGGCGATGGTAGGTAGCCGTAAACCCTCTGAGTATGGTGCCCGTTGGGCACAACAAACGGCTCAGGAACTGGCCGCTGCCGGTGTAACGGTTGTTAGTGGTCTGGCAATGGGCATTGATGGTTATGTGCATCAGGGGGCGGTTGCTGCGGGTTCAACCATTGCTGTGATGGGCAGTGGCCCGGATGTGATTTATCCACAGCGTCATCTCGGATTAGCTCAGATGGTGATGCAGGATGGCTTGTTGTTATCCGAATTTCCACCGGGTACTCAGGCACAATCGCGCCACTTTCCATCACGCAACCGTATTATCAGTGGCTTAAGTTTAGCGACGGTTGTGGTCGAAGCAGCCGTTAAGAGTGGTTCGCTGATTACTGCCCATCAGGCGGCTGAACAAGGGCGCGAAGTGTTTGCCCTGCCCGGTATGGTCAGTAATCCGGTGAGTCATGGCTGCCACCAATTAATACGGGATGGTGCTTATTTGGTACAAAGTGCGGATGATATTTTGCTGGAATTGGGGCTCAAAGGTGAAAAGCCCTCACGTCAGAAGACCTTGGACTTCACTTCTGAGGCCAGTATTGAAACACTGGCCATGCCAACACTGAATATGCCCGATATTCCTGTGCTGGTAACACATATCGACTTTACCGCCACCAGTCCGGATCTGATCGCGATTCGCAGCGCTGTTGAAATGCAGCAACTCTTGCCCGAGCTGATGGAGTTGCAGTTAGCTGGCTGGATTACCCAGGTACCCGGTGGTTATCAGCGCCTGAAATAAGCTTGTCGCTGGTGGCCCCTTGGGGTAGTGTTCGGCTTCTGTTCATCATTATATTTCTTGTGTTCATCAATGAATAACTGGCATCTCCAGCAGGCGCGCCGTTGTGTCGAACAAGGTGGCGTGATTGCCTATCCGACCGAGGCCGTTTGGGGCCTTGGCTGTGACCCAACCAATGAAAGCGCGATTCAGCGCATTCTTGATATTAAAAAGCGCCCGTGGCAAAAAGGCATGTTGGTGGTAGCAGCTTCGCTGGATCAGCTGGATGACTATTTGTTGCCATTGTCGGCCGAGGATTTTAAGCAAGTGGATGCTACCTGGCCCGGCCCGGTAACCTGGGTATTGCCGTGTGAAGAACACGTGCCAGCGCCACTGCGTGGTGAACATAATACTCTGGCAGTACGTATCAGTGCACATCCACAGGTTCGGGCGCTATGTGAAGTCACAGGGCCTTTGGTGTCGACATCGGCCAATCCGGCCGGACGTGAACCGGCGCGCAGCATGGTTCAGCTGCGTCAGTATTTTTCCCCTTCAACGGTAAAGCGCCTGAAGGGTAATGATGTAATCGATTTTATTTTGCCTGGTCAGCTGGGCGGGCAAAAACAACCTTCTCAGATTCGCACGCTGGATGGCCAGATACTCCGTTAAGAGTTGGCCACAGCTTATTGCGTAAGGATTTAAAATGACTCAAACCAATCGTGTCAGTGTTGAGGCTGTTAAGGCCTATTTATTGGATTTACAGGATCGTATCTGTGCAGCCTTAGAAGTTCAGGATGGTCAGTCTCAGTTTGTCGAAGATGCCTGGGAACGTGACCCGAATGACAGTTCGCTGTCACTGACCGGTGGCGGCCGCACCCGGGTGATTGCTGACGGCGCTGTGATTGAAAAAGGCGGCGTGAACTTTTCTCATGTGAAGGGTCCTCAGCTGCCTGCCTCCGCCACTGCCAGCCGTCCGGAACTGGCGGGTCGCAGCTTCCAGGCTTTAGGTGTTTCTCTGGTGATTCACCCTAAAAACCCGTATGTGCCAACTTCTCATGCCAATGTGCGCTTATTTATTGCGGAAAAAGAAGGCGAAGAGCCAGTTTGGTGGATGGGCGGCGGCTTTGACCTGACACCATTCTATCCGTATGAAGAAGACGTGGTTCATTGGCACCAGACCGCCAAAGATTTGTGTGAACCTTTTGGTGTCGAGGCGTTCCCAAAGTACAAGCAATGGTGTGACGAATATTTCTTCCTCAAACACCGTAACGAAACCCGTGGCGTTGGTGGTTTGTTCTTCGACGATATGAACGAATGGGATGGCGAGCTGAACTTTGATAAAAGCTTCGCCTTTATGAAAGCAGTAGGTGACGGCTATATCGATGCCTACGTGCCGATTGTGGCCAAGCGCAAAGACGAACAGTTCGGCGAGCGTGAGCGTAAGTTCCAGCTGTATCGTCGCGGCCGTTATGTCGAATTTAATCTGGTGTTTGATCGCGGCACGATTTTTGGGCTGCAAACCGGTGGTCGCACCGAATCGATTCTGATGTCGTTACCACCGGTGGCTCACTGGGATTACGACTGGCATCCGGAACCGGGCTCTCCCGAAGCGCGTTTGTACGATGAGTTTTTACCGCACAAAGACTGGGTCTGAAAAAGCTGAAAGGTTAACAGTAGCATGACTGATTTATACGCTGTGATGGGCAATCCAATTGGCCATAGTAAATCACCACAGATACATACCGCATTTGCCAAAATTACCGATCAGGATCTGTTGTATTCCGCCATTCTGGTGCCACTTGATGGTTTTGATGCTGCGGTGGATGACTTTTTCCGACGCGGTGGTAAAGGTCTTAATATCACTGTGCCGTTTAAAGAAAATGCCTGGCGTTACGCTGATGCATTCAGTGCGCGGGCTAAGCGAGCTCAGGCGGTGAATACCCTGATCCAGCAGGATGACGGTACGGTATTGGCGGATAATACTGATGGTGTTGGCATGGTGCGTGACATCACAGTGAATCAGAACGTTGCTATCGAAAGCAAGCGGGTGCTGATTCTTGGTGCTGGTGGTGCAGTACGCGGTGTGTTGCAGCCGGTTCTGGAGCAAAGCCCGGCTGAGGTGGTAATTGCTAATCGTACCGTGAGCAAAGCCGAAGCACTGGCCGCTGATTTTACTGATCTGGGTTGCGTCAGTGGTTGTGGTTTTGCTGATGTGAAAGGTGAATTCGATCTGATTATTAATGGCACTTCCGCCAGCCTGGCGGGAGAGTTGCCGCCGATCCCGGCCGCGTGTATGACTGATAAAACCGTTAGTTACGACATGATGTATGGCGCGGAAACCACGGTATTTAATCAGTGGGCGTTAGATAATGGCGCTGCCAAAGCCATTGATGGTTTAGGCATGTTGGTTGAGCAAGCTGCCGAAGCATTTCGCTTATGGCGTGATGTGTTGCCACAAACACAGGCTGTGATGAACGCATTGCGAGAAGATCGCCGGGCATAACCCCACCTTGTTAACCGATTAAGCCGCTTTGTTGGATGTGAACTGCACCCCGACAAAGCGGCTTTTTTGTGCGTCAATTTGGTGCGCCTTTGCTTTGTCCACAAAAAAGGCCGCATAAAGCGGCCTTTTTTGTACTCGATAATCCGAAGATTATACAGAGTAGTACATGTCGAACTCTTCCGGGTGAGTCGTGTGCTCAACGCGGTATACATCTTCCATTTTCAGGTCGATGTAAGCTTCGATCATGTCTTTAGTGAACACGTCGCCCTGAGTCAGGAAGTCAGAGTCTGCCGCCAGGCATTCCAGAGCTTCACGCAGGCTACCAGCAACCTGTGGAATTGCAGCAGCTTCTTCAGCTGGCAGGTCGTACAGGTCTTTGTCAGCAGCATCGCCAGGGTGGATCTTGTTCTGAACGCCGTCCAGGCCAGCCATCAGGATAGCTGCGAATGCCAGGTATGGGTTAGCGGTTGGATCCGGGAAGCGAGCTTCAATACGCTTACCTTTAGGGCTTGCAACGTATGGGATACGGATAGAAGCAGAACGGTTACGAGCAGAGTATGCCAGCATTACCGGAGCTTCGAAGCCTGGGATCAGACGCTTGTAAGAGTTAGTAGACGGGTTGGTGAAAGCATTTAGCGCTTTAGCGTGCTTGATCACACCACCGATGTAGTACAGAGCCGTTTCGCTCAGGCCAGCATAGCCGTCACCAGCGAATTGGTTTTCGCCGTCTTTCCAGAAAGAAGTGTGAACGTGCATACCAGAACCGTTATCACCAACAACTGGCTTAGGCATGAAGGTAGCAGACTTGCCGTAAGCAGCAGCAACGTTGTGAACAACGTATTTCAGCATCTGAACTTCGTCAGCTTTCTTAACCAGCGTGTTGAACTTAACGCCGATTTCGTTCTGGTTAGCCGTTGCCACTTCGTGGTGGTGAACTTCTACGTCCAGGCCGATTGCTTCCATGGTGTTACACATAGCCGCACGGATATCGTGAGAGCTATCAACTGGTGGTACTGGGAAGTAACCGCCTTTAACGCCAGGACGGTGACCCAGGTTGCCGCCTTCCATTACAGCTTCAGTGTTCCAAGCTGCTTCGTCAGAGTTGATCTTGTAGAAACAACCAGACATGTCCGCGCCCCAACGAACGTCATCAAAGATGAAGAACTCTGGCTCAGGACCGAAGAAAGCTGTGTCGCCCAGACCGGTAGACTGCAGGTAAGCTTCAGCGCGCTTAGCAACAGAACGTGGGTCACGCTCGTAGCCTTGCATAGTTGCTGGCTCAATGATGTCACAACGCAGAACCAGAGTGGCATCTTCAGTGAAAGGGTCCATGTATGGAGTAGAATCGTCTGGCAGCAGAATCATGTCGGATTCGTTAATGCCTTTCCAACCAGCGATAGATGAACCGTCGAACATCTGGCCAGTTTCGAAGAATTCTTCGTCTACGTAGCGAGCAGGAATAGAAACGTGCTGCTCTTTACCTTTAGTGTCGGTGAAACGCAGGTCAACCCAGCGTACATCGTTCTCTTTGATCAAACTCAGAGTGTTCTCTGACATCTTATTATCTCCAGATGCTGGTTCAATTTGATACGGGGCATCAGCCCCGGCCGTAATGCTCAAACTTTGATGATTCCCTTGGAGCAATTAGTGTGCCACACAAGGGATGGCTGAAAACCGCACAAAATCTGGGCTTGTGATCAGGAAGTCACGAATGACTGCACCATAAGAATTCACGACCGAGATAATGGCACCAAAAAGGTGCAAAACAACTGTAATAGCCACTGTATTCCATAAAAGCATGCACATTATAGGTTCACATAGGGGTTTGCGTATACGAAAAAACACCAATGACCCGTCATAAAAATGATATGCCGCCGCGGCCTGAACTCAGGTATAATCGCGCCTCATTTTTTTATGGTGTTGATGCGTCCCTTCTGTTTGTCAGAATACAGGGGCTGAGATCGCAGCAACGCCCTCACTGTTAAGAAAGGCTAAAGCTGTGATCGATAACTTAAGAAATATCGCCATCATCGCCCACGTTGACCATGGTAAAACGACTCTGGTTGATAAGCTGCTGGAACAATCCGGAACTCTGGATCGTAACCAGGGCGGCGAGCGTGTGATGGACTCCAACGACCAGGAAAAAGAACGTGGTATTACCATCCTGGCAAAAAACACCGCCATTAAGTGGAACGACTACCGCATTAACATCGTAGACACCCCTGGGCACGCTGACTTCGGTGGTGAGGTTGAGCGTGTGATGTCGATGGTCGATTCTGTGTGTTTGTTGGTAGACGCGGTTGATGGCCCAATGCCACAAACCCGTTTCGTAACCCAGAAAGCCTTCGAGCGTGGTTTACGTCCAATCGTTGTGATCAACAAAATCGACCGTCCGGGCGCACGCCCTGATTGGGTGATGGATGAAATCTTCGACCTGTTCGACCGCTTAGGTGCAACCGAAGAGCAGCTGGACTTCCCGGTTATCTATGCTTCCGCTCTGAATGGTATTGCTGGTGATGATCCGGACAACATGGCTGACGATATGTCGCCACTGTTCCAGATGATTGTCGATCACGTTGAAGCACCAAAAGTGGAACTGGATGGTCCGTTCCAGATGCAGGTTTCCGCATTAGACTACGACAGCTTTGTTGGCGTAATCGGTGTTGGCCGTATTACTCGTGGTAAGCTGAAGCCAGGTACTGATATCCAGCTGATCACCGCTGAAGGTGATACCCGTAAAGGTCGTATTCAACAGGTGAAAGGTTTCCACGGCTTAAACCGTGTCGACGTTGAAGAAGCGGCTGCTGGTGACATCGTATGTATCTCCGGTATCGATGGCCTGAACATCTCCGATACTCTGTGTGACCCAAGCAATGTGGAAGCATTACCAGCACTGACGGTCGACGAGCCAACCGTATCCATGACCTTCCAGGTGAACAACTCGCCGTTCGCTGGTAAAGAAGGTAAGTTCGTGACCTCGCGTAACATCAAAGATCGTCTGGATCAGGAGCTGATCCACAACGTAGCATTGCGTGTTGAACCGGGTGACAGCCCTGAGAAATTTAAAGTATCTGGCCGTGGTGAATTACACCTGTCGGTACTGATCGAAACCATGCGTCGTGAAGGTTTCGAGATGGCGATTGGTAAGCCAGAAGTCGTTCAGAAAGAAGTCGACGGCGAACTGCAGGAGCCTTACGAGCAGGTAGTGATCGATATTGAAGACGATCATCAGGGTTCTGTCATGGAAGAGATGGGTAACCGTCGTGCTGAAATGACCAATATGGTTCCGGATGGCAAAGGCCGTACTCGCCTGGAATTCATTATGCCGGCCCGTGGCCTGATTGGTTTCCGTAACCAGTTTATGACCATGACCTCCGGTTCCGGTATTCTGACCAACGTATTCGATCATTATGGTCCGGTTCAGGCGGCACTGGGTTCTACGCGTCATAACGGCGTACTGGTATCTATGGTGGCTGGTAAAGTACTGGGTTATGCCCTGTTCACTTTGCAGGATCGTGGTCGTCTGTTTGTTGAGCCAGCGGTTGAAGTGTACGAAGGCATGATTGTTGGCTTGCACTCGCGTGATAACGACTTGGTGGTTAACCCAACCAAAGCTAAGCAGTTAACCAACGTGCGTGCGTCGGGTACCGATGAAGCCATCAACCTGACTCCGCCGGTTAAGCACACGCTGGAGCAAGCACTGGAATTCATCGAAGACGATGAGCTGGTAGAAGTAACACCAGAAAGCATTCGTCTGCGTAAGAAGCTGCTGAAAGAAAACGAACGTAAGCGCGCAAAAAACAAATAAGCGTTCCTTGTGTTTGATCAAACCCCGCCTGGCCTGTGCCACGCGGGGTTTTCTTTTGCAATTAAAGTCGTACTTCTGACTTCTGCGGTCTAATCTGAAAGCAAGATTGATTGAGACTGTTGTATGAATCAAAAATCCTGTTTGATCGTTGTGCTGTTGATCCTTTCCTTCGTCAGTAGTTCGTTATTAGCTCAGCAACCTGTTGTAACGCTAGGTTCGGGTTCTTCGATGCCTCCTTACGTTATACGTGATAAAGGTCGAGGTATTGCTCTGGATGTCTTTCGGGCTGCCATGGCTGTGACAGGTATCCGAGTAAATACCCGCTACGCGAATAATGCGGAAGTGGTCCGGGCCTTTAATGAGCGTCATGTGGATGCTGTTTTTGTTACCAGTACCCGCTTAACTCCAGATGCTTTTTTCTCCCGCTTGCCGCTGGCAGTTCTTCATAATCTGGTTGTGTCGCTTGATGATGAACAAGTTGATATTGAGCAGGTAAGTGATCTTGCGAATTACCGCACTGGTGCCTTTAAGTTAGCGGCTAAGCTGATGCCTCCTCCATTTGGTGAAGTGGTTGCTGGCGCAAAAGATTACCGCGAATACGCATTACAGATAGAACAAGTTGAAGATTTGTATCGTGGAGATCGTCAGGTGCTGGTGATGGATAAAACCATCTTTCGCTATTTTCTCAGTCAATTGAAACGCAAAAACCCACGTAATCCGAGTTATCAGCGTGAGGTTCATTTTGACGATTTATTTGAAAAGCGGCGTTATCACGCAGCCTTTCGTTCTGAAGCAATGCGTGATCAATTTGATAAGGGCTTTGATATGATCCGGGAGAATGGGCGTTATGAGCGTATCTTGCGAACGTATGAAAACCTGTTGGCGGATTATCTCGTACGTTAGATTCATCTGGTGTGATGTCGGTATAAAACAGGTGTCGTCGTAAAACAAAAACGCCCTGCTGGTATCACCAGCAGGGCGTTTTCTAAAGTCTGAAGCTATCTGCTACTCAGATGTCTTCGATCGACTTCAGCGGATAGTTTGCAGGCAGTGGGCCAGCAGACACACCGGTATCAATCGCTGCTTGTGCAACAGCAGTCGATACAATACCCAGCAGACGAGAATCGGTCGCTTTCGGGATAATGTAGTCTTTACCGAATTCCAGAGAATCCAGTTTGTACGCATCCAGAACTTCCTGAGTCACTGGTTCTTTCGCCAGATTAGCCAGTGCTTTTGCAGCAGCCAGTTTCATTTCTTCGTTGATGCGCTTAGCACGTACGTCCAGAGCACCACGGAAGATGAATGGGAAGCCTAATACGTTGTTCACCTGGTTCGGGAAGTCAGAACGACCAGTTGCCATGATGGCGTCCGGGCGAACTTCTTTAACGATTTCAGGCATGATTTCAGGAACCGGGTTGGCACATGCAAATACGATGGCGTTGTCTGCCATGGTTTTGATTTGCTCACCAGTCACCATGTTTGGACCAGACAGACCCAGGAAGATGTCAGCGCCTTCAATGGCGTCATCAACTGTACGCTTGTCGGTATCAACCGCGAAGCCTTGCTTGTACTGGTTCAGGTCGTCACGGCCAGAGTGGATAACACCTTTACGGTCACACATGAAGATGTTTTGTGGGTTCATGCCCGCCAGGATCAGCAGCTTGGCACAAGAGATAGCGGCAGCGCCGGCACCCAGAACGGCCATTTTAGCTTCTTCGATCTTCTTGCCCTGAATTTCCAGAGCGTTCAGAACACCGGCAACGGTTACGATAGCAGTACCGTGTTGGTCATCGTGGAATACCGGGATATCACACTGCTCGATCAGAGTGCGTTCGATTTCGAAACACTCAGGCGCTTTGATGTCTTCCAGGTTAATACCACCGAAGGTGTTAGCAATACGACGAACCGTGTCGATGAAAGCTTGTGGGCTTTCAGATTCAACTTCGATGTCGATGGAGTCTACGCCAGCGAAACGTTTGAACAGCAGAGACTTACCTTCCATTACTGGCTTAGAAGCCAGAGGACCCAGATCACCCAGCCCCAGAATCGCAGTACCGTCAGTAATTACAGCAACCATGTTGCCTTTTGCGGTGTACTTGTAGGCGTTCTCAGGATCTTCAGCAATCGCTTTTACCGGCTCAGCAACACCTGGGCTATAGGCCAGGGACAGGTCGCGTGCGGAGTTAGCAGGGGTAGTCAGCTCAACGCTGATTTTACCTGGCTTTGGATTAGCGTGGTAATCGAGAGCAGCTTGTTTCAAATCTTCTGACATAGTACTCGTCCAGTCTTGTCGCGTTGTAATAAAACCCAGGTGCAGCTTAAGTCCAATATCGACACAGGGGTTCAGGGGGCGTATTTAATATCAAAATCTTCACCCGGTTTCCACCAAAAACCGGGTTTTTACTTAGATTTGTCCCGAACAATCAGTGAAAACGCTTGCGCGGTAAGCGCATTACAATTCTCAGGCCCGGTGATTGGTTGGATGCTTCAATATTACCGCCGTGTAATTCAACAATACGATGCACTAATGCCAGACCAATACCATAACCACCGGAGGCGTGGTCGCGGGCGGAATCGACCTGAGTGAACGGATCAAAAATACGCTTCAGATCATCGTCTGGCACACCCGGCCCCTGATCCTGAATGGCAATTTCGATACTGCCATCTGCATTCAGGTGGGAGCTGACATCGAGCTTGCCGCCTGATGGAGAGAAGCGGATCGCATTTCGCAGAATATTGTCCACCGCACGTTCAACCAGCATCCAGTCCCAGTCGCACACGATATCGCTGGCCGGTAAGCGGCTTTGCAGTTGTAGCTGTTTTTCATCCATTTCAATTTCAGCATCACTGATCCAGCCGTGTAATTGCTCAGCAACCGGACGGGATTCCAGCTGAAGCTGATCACTGTCTTGTTGTTGCAGGCGGGCCAGGTCGAGAATCTGGCCTACCAGTCCATCCACCTGGCCAACGGCACGTTCGATGCGGTCGTGTTCACTCTGCAGTAAACCTTCAGGGTCTTTTTTACGGGCAATGCCTAGCGCAATTTGCAGTCGGGTTAACGGTGAGCGCAGTTCATGAGAGACATCGCGTAACAATTGCTGATGGCTTTGTAATAAGCGATTAAGCGCCTCAGACATATCCACGACATCAGCGGACAGTTCACCAATTTCATCATAACGACTGGCATCAGGTTCAATTTCGGAGACGTCGAAGTCGCCTTTACCGAGTTTACGCACGGTGCGTTGTAAACGTCGAATCGGGCGTGTCAGGCTCCATACCAGGCCCATGCTGAGTAAGGTGATGACGCCAAAAAAGGCGATAGGAATCATCCAGCGTTGTTCATCGTCCCAAACACTGCTCCAGTGCTTGCGGGTAATGCCGACGTATAAATAGTCGCCACGTTGAATCGGGCCCAGCATCAGCCAACCGTCGTCCTGCCCCCAGAGTACATCCCGTACTTCGGCGGCGGCATCGACAAATTCTTCAACGTCATAAGGAAGATGATTAATGGAATCGACGGGGACGGCAACCAGATTCCAGTCCGGCCGCAGTTTACGCCACAGCTTACGGCCTTCGGCCATGATTGGGCGTTTGTGCTCCATCAGGCGTAATAAATGAATACGCTCACTTTGTGTGGCTTTGCGGAAGTAGTCGTCTTCGATCCAGTGGCTGGTGGTGACGGCCGCCGTCATTGCCAGCAGAATCGCAGCCCAGAACCAAAAAAAGACTTTAACAAACAGGCTGCGAAATACCGGCATATCGATTACCCGCTGACCAGCTGGTAGCCGCGGCCGCGTACGGTTTTGATCCAATCGGAGTCGTCTTCACGTTTGCCCAGCTTTTTGCGCAGATTACTCACGTGCATATCAATCGAACGATCATAAGCCATCAGTGGTCGCCCTAAGGCTGCGATTGACAGTGTATCTTTATCAACCAGCTCGCCGACGTGCTCCATCAGACATTGCAATACACCAAACTCCGCCCCAGTGAGTGCCAGCTCGGTATTTTCACACGTGGCGACACGGGTCGAAGGATCAAGTTTCAGCGCGCCCACTTCGTAATTGGTGGTGGTTTTTTCATTGCCATCACTGGTCAGTTCGATACGGCGGAATAACGCGCGAATGCGTGCCAGTAATTCATGATGGTGGTAAGGCTTGGCAATGTAATCGTCTGCGCCATGCTCCAAACCCAAAACCCGATCAACACTTTCACCACGGGCGGTCAGCATGATCACCGGAATGGTCGACTTTTCGCGAACCGCTTTCAACACTTCAAAGCCGTTCATTTTAGGCAACATCACATCCAGCAGCACAAGATCGTAGTCGCCGCTTAATGCTGCCTGTAAACCAGACTCACCGTCCTGGCGGGTGGACAGTTCAAAGCCTTCCATGCCGAGGTATTCCTGCAATAATTCACCCAGCTCAAAATCATCATCAATCAGCAGAATCTGATACATAGTTGTTCTCCTTACAATTAGCAGGGAGGTTAGCGCTAGTTGTCTTTACATTACAGCGCTTTTGACCCTTCCTTACTCTGGTGTAAATAACTCGACACTACTGTCAAAAACTGACTGTCAGCAGCAAAGACTTGAATAGTGTTAACAGGCCCAGGTGCTGATCAGTCATGATCCAGCAAGGTCGCAATCCAGCGCGACTGCGGGCGGCTTTCCAGTGCGATCTTCATTACCATGGTTAACGGGATCGACAGCAGCATGCCAACGGGCCCCAGAATCCAGCCCCAGAACACTAACGAGATAAAGACCACCAGGGTCGACAGACCGAGCGAGCGGCCCATTAAACGCGGTTCGATAACGTTGCCAAAAACGGTATTGACCAGCACATACGAAATCCCCACCAGTACGGCTTCGCCAACGCCCAATTGAATCAAGGCAATTAACACCGCCGGGATGGCGGCAATAATAGAACCAATATTGGGGATGTAATTCAGCAGAAAAGCCACTAACGCCCACAACGGCGCATAATCGACACCAATAACCCACAGGATCAGGCCAATGGTACAACCGGTACCTAAACTCACCAGCGATTTAATGGCCAGATATTGCTGTACAGAATTACTGAAACGTTCAAACTGAACAAACGCAGTGGTTTCTTCGCCAAAAGCGCGCTTCAGTTTGGCCGGGAAGCTGCTCGCTTCCAACAAAATAAACACCACGGTAAACAAAATCAGGAAGGTGTTAGCCAGTACGCCACCCAGGCCGTTAAAGACACTGGCCACCATTTTCATCACGGCGCCTGGGTTAACGTATTCGGTGACAATATTGTCTGCGACTTCCAGCCCCATGCTGCGTAACCAGGCAACGGCATCGGTGACCAATGCCCCGAGTTTTTCTTCATACAGCGGCATGTCCTGATAGAAAGAGTTCAACGTGCTGCCGACCAGGGTCGCCACCATGCTGCCAATAAACACAAAGCCACACACCAGCATCAGGATGGCCAGTACATCGGGGATTTTGTGTTGCGTTAACCAGCGCATTAGCGGTGCGCTGATAACGGCGATAAAGAAGGCGAGTAAAAAAGGAATGATGATCGCGGCAGCGGCTTTGGCACCAGCAATCACAATGACGGCCGCGGCTGAAATTAAAAGGATATGGCCGGTTAGCTGAGTGCGCTCCTGCGTCATAGAAAAATCCCAGTGGTAGAGGGTGAAATAAATAAAATCGGAGCGCTAACATAGCAGAGTGTGACGATGGCTCACATGCTTTTTCCGCATTTTTTACTGGCTTTTTTGCATTAAGGGCTTGGCAAAATGTACGGGGTTTTATAATATGCGCGCCCTGTCATGCGGAAGTGGTGGAATTGGTAGACACGCCAGGTTTAGGTTCTGGTGCCGCAAGGTGTGAGAGTTCAAGTCTCTCCTTCCGCACCATTCTTTTCAGGCTTAGCCTGTTCATAGCGAACTCCTCAGGTAACACAACATGCCTGGTCTTTTGTTCCTTCTTGTTTTTTTAGTTTTTGGCAGCCTGCTTCAGAGTCAGTTTGCGTTACCGGTACCTGCAGCCATTATCGGCATGTTGTTGCTGTTGGTCTTTCTGGTTCTTCGTGGCAAAACCCCGGATTCGTTGCAGCACATCACTCAAACGCTGTCGCCACTGTTACCTTTGTTTCTGATTCCGGTCAGTAGCGGCATCGTGACTCAAAAAGCCATCGTCAGTGAATATGGCCCTGAGTTACTGGTCATTCTGGCAATCAGTCTGATTCCGGGCATCCTGGTAACGGGCTGGATCATGTCATCAGGTAAAAAAGGTGACAGCCAATGATGAATGAACTGTTATCTATGCCGCTGTTCTGGGCGATGTTAACCATCGCTGCATTTCTGGTTGGGCAAACAACCTACCGGCTGACCAATAACAGCCCGTTTTTGCCGCCCATCCTGACCAGTGTGGCGCTGGTGGCTTCGGTACTTGAGGCGACAGGAACCAATTATTCAACCTATATGGAAGGCGGCAGCCTGATTCATATTATGCTGGGGCCCGTCATTGTCATGCTGGCGGTGCCGCTGTATCAGTTTTTACACACCATGCGCTCACAGTGGCTGCGCATTTCGTTAGCGGTGACCTTGGGGAGCGGCACGACCGTGTTGGTTGCTGTTGTCCTGACGCAGTGGTGGATTGGTCATGATGCACTGGCAAAAACCATCGCCACGAAATCCATTACCACACCGGTTGCGGTGGCGATTGCTGAGCAGGTGGGTGGTCTGGCTGCGATGGCATCGGCGTTTGTGATTGCAACGGGAATTCTCGGAGCGGCAATGGCACCTGCGATGCTGAGGCTGGTTCGCAAGGACGATCCACAGACGGTTGGCCTGACGTTAGGGATTTGTGCGCATGCGATTGGAACCTCGCGGGCACTGGAGCTGGGTTCAGAGCAGGCTGCGTACTCGGCAATGGCTATGACACTGACGGCAACACTTCATGCCTTGGTGTTGCCGGGGCTGCTTACGTGGTTGGTTTAGAGGTTCTGGGTTTAGAGATTCTGGGTTTAGACTCGGTTGGTTTAACCCGCGTCCCCACGTTTTAATGACGCATGTTGTAAGAACATAGATAGTTTCTCCAACTGACGCTATTGTTAAAGGATCATCTTGTTAAGGGATCGTCTGCCCTTCAGGGAATTATATGGGCCGTAAATATACGCTGCTGTGGACTCTGGTTATTGCGACTGTTGCTATGCTGACAGTCATCTCGGGCTGGGTCATGTATCAGCAGAGCCTGAATCAGAAAAAACAATGGCTACAGCGCTGGGGAGAGCATTACGCCCGGCAGCTGACGACTTCTGACAGCTTTCCTCTTAGTCATGACGCACTGTCTGTTGATCAGCTTTCTCTGCGTTATGGTGTCAAAACCGACAGTGGTTTGCGTGTGGTATGGGAAACCGATGAGATTATTCCTATTTCCATGTTGCAGCGCGGCCTGCAACAGCATAGTGAGCCTGAATATTTCACCCTGAGTGGTGAGTCCTACCTGGCCCGTGCCTTTATGGTTGATAACAGCCGCAGCCTGGCGGTAGCAACACCCTTAAGCCATCTGTCGACCCCCATTATTAATAATATTGGCTGGATGTTATTGGCGCAGGTGGGGTTGTTGTTTGTGTTGCTCGCCTTGTCGCAGTCCAGTCGACATCGCTTTCGCAGTAAAGGCTTCTCTAAACCCGCGGATTGGGAGCATCTCAGTGGCGTGGCGTTTTTATTAGGTCCCGGTCGCTTTATCAGCGATACCAATCCGGTGTTTATTACAACGTTCGGCTCTGGGCCTGATATTCGTCTGGATGATTTGCTGATGAGCGCTGAAAAAGATGAGGTATTGCGCAAGCTGCAACAAGCCACCGATGAACAAAGAACGATCCAATTTGAGTGTTTTCTGATGGACGCCCTGCACCAGCAAAAACGTTGGGCGCTAACGGCCAAACCCTGGGGGCCTGCCGAACAAAAAGTATTGCTGCTATACGGTGATGATATTTCACAGCGTAATCAGATCGCCCAGGACCTACAGCATGAACAGCAACGACTGGCAGATTACTTTGATGCGTTGCCTATGTTGCTGGTGGTGTGTGATCGCTACGGCAATATCAGTCGTATTAATGATTATGCCCGACAAATGGTGGGTCGTAGTGAAACGGAATTAACCGGGCTATCGATTCAGCATATGTTGCCCCGCAGTCAAACCGAACGGTTGCTGAAGATGTGGCGTAAGCTGGTGACAACGGATACCGAGACGCTGTCGCTTGACTGCCCTCTGGTTTCGGTTACCGGCAAAGAGGCGATTATCAGCTGGCGTTTGACTAAGGTCAGTGCGCCGATATCCGGTGGTTTTGAAGTGGTGTTAGCCGGTCTGGACATCACTGAAACGGCGGCGAACCGTGAAGCACTGGAGCGTGCGAACAGTAAAATCAAAGAAGCGCTGTCCGAGGCGGAAATGGCCAACCACAGTAAGTCGGTATTCCTGGCCAGTATGAGCCACGAAATCCGTACGCCGATGAACGGTATTCTCGGTGCGGCTGAGTTGTTGATGGACAGCGACATGGACTCGGAACAGCGTAATTACCTTGGCATTATTCACAGTTCTTCTCATGTATTGCTCGACATCATCAATGACATTCTTGATTTGTCGAAAATTGAATCGGGTAATCTTGAAATTGAACGGATCGAGTTCGATCTCAATCAGCTGCTGACCGATTTATATCAGCTGTTCCATGAGCCTGCTCGTCGCAAAGGACTATCGCTGGTGTATTTTTGTGAGTCAGACATACCGACGCACTGGTATGGCGACCCTAAACGCATCCGGCAGATTATCACCAACCTGGTGAATAACGCGCTCAAGTTCACTGAAAATGGCCATGTGGAAATTCGCCTGGGGGCTCAGCGTGTCAGCGATGGTTGTTATCAGCTGGAAATTGCGGTGAAAGATACGGGTATAGGTATTTCGGCTGAAAAACTTGAACGGGTCTTTTCAGCCTTCCGTCAGGCCGATACCAGCACCAGTCGAAAATATGGTGGCACCGGACTGGGTCTGACGATCAGTCGTCATCTTGCGCAAGCAATGAAGGGTGATATTCAGGTGGAATCTGAGTTGGGCATAGGCAGTCGTTTTTGTCTGACGCTGCAGTTGATGGAAGCCGAGACACCGCACCCGGTTAGTGAGCAGCGCAAACAAACGATGGACTTGTCTGAATTGCCATCACTGCGCGCAAAAGTGTTGCTGGCAGAAGATAACCATGTGAACCAGCGCATTGCTGAGAAAATGCTGCAACGTCTGGAACTGGCGTGTGACGTTGTTGAGAATGGTGAGCAAGCAGTCACCGCTATTTTGCAAAAAGACTACGACCTGGTGCTGATGGATGTGAACATGCCGGTACTGGACGGCATTGCCGCGACGGAGCGTATCCGTGATTTGTCGTACCCGAAAAATCAGGTGCCCATCCTGGCGCTAACCGCTAACGCCATGATGGAAGATAAAGACCGTTGCCTGCAGGCCGGTATGAATGGCTTTGTCAGTAAGCCGATTAAACTGGAGTTGCTGGGCAAGGCCATCGCTGGATTGTTAAACCGCGGTGATGATGCTTCATAGAGTTTGGCCCTGAAAACGACCGGCCAGAAATTCCTGCGCCAGCGCCAGGGCAGCAATAGCACGGCCTTCGGTACAATCCTCTCGGCCGTACAGTTCGTGCAGATTCGCCAGTTTCCACTCCACCAGTTCTAAGGGCTCCGGCTCATCGCCTTCGAGTTTGGATGGGTACAAATCACGAGCGAGTACTACATCTATGCCGCCGCTCATATAGCTGGGCGACAGACTCATTTTTTTCAGGTGAATAAACTCGTTAGCGGCGAAACCAATTTCTTCCTGTAATTCGCGGTTACAGGCATCACGCAGGGTCTCCCCTAAATCCACGGCACCTTTGGGCAGCGTCAGAGTGTAATCTTCCACACCACCGCCATACTCACGAATCAAAGCCACTGTTTCATCGTCCAATAATGCCACCATCATGACGGCGCCAGAGCCACCGGGAACCAGGCGCTCATACGTGCGTTCTACGCCATTAGAAAACCGTAAATCAAAGGATTCAATGCGGAATAAACGGCTTTGTGCCACCATAGAGCGATGCAGAATTTCGGGTTTTTTATGCATACCTGACCTGTAACCATCCTGAGTGTGAGAATGAGTATAACCCTATGAGCCTTCCTGATTGGCAACAAATTGATACCGTGCTGCTGGATATGGACGGCACCTTGCTGGATTTACACTTTGATAATTATTTTTGGCTGACTCATATGCCCAAAGCTTACGCCGATCATCACGACATGAGTGAAGAAGATGCCCTGGCAGAGCTGAATAAAAGCTTCGTTGGTTTAAAAGGCACCTTGAACTGGTATTGCCTTGATCACTGGAGTGAGCTGACCGGATTACCTATCACAGAACTTAAGCGAGATGTGCAGCATAAGATTGGTTTCAGGCCTCATGTGAAAGACTTTCTCGCAGCACTTAAAGCTATGGGCAAGCGTACGGTGATTGTGACGAATGCTCATCGTGATAGCGTAGACCTGAAAATGGAGCACACGCAATTAGATCAGCTGGTGGATCGGGTGATTTCCTCCCACGATTACCGGGAGCCAAAAGAAAGCCAGGCATTTTGGGAGCACTTGTTGCGTGAAGAACCTTTTGATAAAGATCGCACCTTACTGGTGGATGACAGCCAGGCGGTTTTAAAATCAGCAGAAACCTGGGGTATCCGCTGGTTATTAACCATTTACCATCCGGACAGCCAGAAAGCCCCAAACACCGACAGTGAATTTCCGGGCGTGCACCACTTTAATGAGTTGGATTTTTAAGGCCCTAACCATAAAACTTAAGGCCTAACCATAAAACCCTACACGGATGTCATGACTTCTTTAGCTTCCCCCCAAATTTATAGCGACCAGATTGACCACCTAGCATCACAAATGTTTGTTGGATCACTCGGCAATATCTTGATTGCGACATTCAGCGTGTGGCTGTTTTATGATGCGGCCATTCAAGCCTATTTATTCGCTTGGTTGGCTCTGGTGAGTTTTTCCGCCGTGTTTAATTATATCTATGCCCAGTACTGCCAGAAAAACACCCGTATAGAGGCGCATAAACGGCTGCGCCGCTTTTGCTTTTTAGGCGCACTAACCGGCCTTGCTTGGTGTATTCCCGCCGCTTGGTTGGCGAGTGAAATGCCCGAGGCGATTGCGCCGGGTTTTGGTAACTTTTATTTGGTGATTTTAATGATGGGTTTAGCGACCACGGCCATGGGATCGGCCGGTTCGTATTTGCCGTTTTATTTTACGGCGATTATGCCCATTATGATCACGGTGAGCGTGGCGTGTTTTATCAGTGAACACCCGCAATTGGATATGACCTCCATGGGAATTGCCTTGGTGCTATTTACCTTGGTGACGTTTGCCAAAGTGACGCAATTTAATAAAACATTAATACAGTCGTTTGCCGCCCAACATGAAAATCAAGCCTTGGCAGAAAATTTTCGCCGCGCTAAAGAAGACGCGGAACAAAGCAACCTTGCCAAGTCACAGTTTTTAGCCGCCGCCAGCCATGATTTGCGCCAGCCGCTACACGCATTGGGGTTGTATTCAGAATTACTGGAGCAAGAAGACGACCCACAAAAGCTGCAACAACTGGTACAGCGCATTCGCAACAGCACGGGTTCGTTAAGAACCATGCTCAGTGCCATTCTGGATTTATCTCAACTGCATTCCGGCGACCTGCAATTGCGCCACGAGGTGATGGAAGTTGATCGCCTTTTCGGTCAGCTGCGCGATAACTTTGAAAACAGCGCGGCTGATAAAGGTTTGTCGCTGACGTTTTATGGTCATCGTCATTGCATACACTCAGACCCGGTGGCGATCTCACGAATTCTTTCCAATTTGCTGAGTAATGCCATCCGTTATACCTCGGAGGGTCGGGTTATTGTGGCCTGTCGACGGCGAGACAATCAGTGCCTGTTTCAGGTTTGGGATTCAGGGATAGGCATTTCACCCGACCAGCAACAAAAAATTTTTACTGAATACGTGCAATTAAATAATCCACAGCGGGATCGTAATCAGGGGTTGGGACTGGGGTTATCCATTGTTAAAGGGCTTTGCCAGAGTATTGGTAGTGATATTCAGTTGGCATCAACTCCGGATAAGGGCAGCTGCTTTTCATTTTTTGTTGATGCTGCGGCCGCAGAGGTTACTGCATCGGACCGTGACACCATAGAAAGCCACAATCTGTCGCGGAAGCAGGTCCTGTTGGTCGATGATGATAGCGATAATTTAGAGGCTGCTCGTCAGCTGCTGGAGCGTTGGGGAATGGCCACCATCTGCTACACGACGATGGCCGAAGCATTACAATACTTGCATGCCCAGCGTCCGGATATCGTGATCAGTGATTATCGTCTGGCGGATGGAGATGGCGCCTCTTTGCTGCAGCAATCGCAACAAATGTATTCTGACCTTCCGGGGTTGCTGCTAACCGGGGATACCGACCCAGAGCTGTTAGTGCGTATCCGCGATGCTGGGGTATTGGTGTTGCATAAGCCGATTCGTCCAGCGAAATTACGACATGCTATTCAGCGGCAAATGCAACAAGCAGATACAGAGACTGTGGTAGAATGATGCTCTTTTCGGCTATACATCACCCAGAGCAATATGTCTGATAAAAACACTTCAAACAAAGTTCGGTTAGATAAATGGTTGTGGGCCGCCCGTTTTTATAAAACTCGCGCCATCGCCAAAGGGGCTATTGAAGGCGGCAAAGTTCATTACGATGGCCAGCGCTGTAAAGTCAGTAAAACGGTGGATCTGGGAGCCAAGATTACCCTGCGCCAGGGATTTGATGAAAAAATCGTTGAGGTGAAAGCCATCTCCGATCAGCGCCGTGGTGCACCCGAAGCACAAAAGCTTTACGAAGAAACTGCCGCCAGTATTAAAAAGCGCATGGATGAAGCTGAGCGTCGTCGGGTGATGAAGTCGTCGATGTTAATCCCTGATCATAAACCGAATAAAAAAGAACGTCGCGATATGCAAAAATTCCGGCAGGAACAGGATATTGATTGGT
This sequence comes from Bacterioplanoides sp. SCSIO 12839, assembly GCF_024397975.1. Classification (NCBI taxonomy): domain Bacteria; kingdom Pseudomonadati; phylum Pseudomonadota; class Gammaproteobacteria; order Oceanospirillales; family Oceanospirillaceae; genus Bacterioplanoides; species Bacterioplanoides sp. SCSIO 12839. The sequence continues at coordinate 3,844,677 of NZ_CP073745.1, read as the reverse complement.
AACCCCCATTTGGGGGAATCTCTGAAGCAGGAAACCCCTCTAAAATAACACATGGCTGTTATCAGCTATGGTCGTAGTAAAGTATCTATAACGGCCCTGTCACATAGTGGTTAGGAAAAATAGCAAGGAATAAGCGGATGCCCCGAGTATTAATTCTGGATGATCATGAATTGTTTCTGGAAGGTGCGCATCTGATTTTTTCCACCCATGCGCCAGAATGGGAAATCATTCCGGTATCTGATACTCAGCAAGCTTTATCCGTGATTCATTCTAAAGATATTGACCTGTTGTTAGTGGATATTGATTTACGCGATGATGACGGTCTCAATTTTGTACAGCACGATATTCCCGAAGACGCTTTAATACCATTTGGTGTACTCAGCGCCAGTGAAGATCAGCGCAATATTCGTCGTGCTCGTTCTGTTGGTGCCAGCGGTTATATTCGAAAAGACTGCTCTGGCAAACAAATGGTGAATGCCGTAAGACGCATGTTGGCGGGGGATCTTGTCTGGAGTAGCCAGCCAGAGAATTTTGACCAGACCGGATTGAGTGAGCGCCAATTAGAGATATTGCAGTTATTGGCCGATGGCAAAACTAATAAAGAAATTGGTCGTCAGCTAGACGTATCTGCTGAAACGGTTAAATCTCACCTGAAAATTTTATTCCGCAAGCTTGATGTTTCCAGCCGCTCTGAATGTGTCAAAAGAGCCATTACTGAAAAACTTATCTGATCCCCCAAACGGGGGAATGTCATCGGTTGCACCACTCTCTAAAATTTCGGTTTTTTAATTGTACGTAATTGGAGAGTCGAATGGGGAAAGTCGCCACATGGATGGTATGCATGATCTTTTTAGTGTCATGCGGTGGATCTGATTCTGGAGGTAACTCCACTTCTGCTCCGGAAAAAACAACGATCACGTCAGTTTCCCCATCAATTTTTGATGTGCGCGGTGGTGAAAGAGCTTATCTCGAGAGTGGTCCTTTTCAGCAACAAGCAAATTATTCTGTATTAGTGAATGATGTTGTTGCGACTGATGTCGAAATAGAGTCCGAGCAGAAGCTATCCTTCGTGGTTCCCGAAGGTGAAAAAACTGGCACAGCCAATATTGTATTAATGAAAGATGCAACAGTCGTTGCGCGCCTAAATGATAAGGCCGAGTATTCAGGGGTCGTTCCATTAACCGTTTATTCCATAACGCCATCACAAGTGGATTTGGCAGTTAGTGATACGGTTGTTGTGGTCGGTAAAGGATTTAACGAGCAGTTGACTCTGTACGTCGCTGATCAACCGACACCTTATCATCTGGTAAATAGCCGGCGCCTGGAGTTTTCTCTGCCTGTCCACCTGGAAGGTGATATCAATATTCGCCTGGAGCAGGGTGAACAGTCACTTTCGCCAACAGCTCCGGTGAATGTGACCAATAATCAGGTTGCTATTTCTTCGTTACAGCCTGCTGAAATAAATACCAGTGGTGGCACTGAAGTTCGGATTCTGGGAGGGCGCTTTTCTCCAGATACCCGCGTTAGTGTGGCAGGGACTCCAATAGAATTAGTGACTTATATTTCAGAGCAAGAACTGTTAATCACTACGCCTTTCCATTCTCCGGGCACGGTGACGGTTGAGGTAAGTCAGGGAGCGGATGACAATAATCTTAAGCGCGCTACGGCGCACTTATTGTATATCGACCCATTTGCCGATGTTCAACCGTACTTAGTCAGCGCAACGGCTTTAAGTAATACACAAGTCCGCGCTCAATTCAGTGAGCCAATGTCGTCTTCTTTATTACAGGCAAGCTATAGTTTTGTCGGTGAAATCGGTGCAGCTGGGTTAGCCGTTACAGATATAAAATTTGCCGATACAGCCCAGACAACGGTGGATATTGATGTATTACCAATGTCTGAAATGAATTATACCCTTGTGGTAACAGGGGCACGCGATGCGTCAGGTGTTGCCATTTCATTAGCGGATCGAAACCAGAATAATCAGGCTATTTTTTATGGCGTTGGCGATAGCAGCCAGGCCGATAGCGATAATGATGGTTTGAGTGATAGTCAGGAGCAACGCGGCTTTACCGTACGCTATCAAACCTTGGACGGTGAATGGATTAGCGAAGACGTTAGTTCTGATCCTCTTAAAGCGGATACGGATGGTGACGGTTTAAATGATATTGATGAATATACTGAACGTACTCACCCACGTTTAGCCGATACTGATCGCGACCAACTGAGCGATGGGGATGAAGCCGATCAGTTTGGTTCTGATCCTCTAAAACAAGATACCGATGGCGATGGCTTACACGATTTTGAAGAATTAAATTTTGGCACTTCACTTGTTTTGGCTGATACCGATGGCGACCAATTTAGCGATTACGCAGAGCTGTTTGAACGCAATCGTAATCCGCGCATTGCCGATATTCCTTTACCTCAAGTAGAGGTAGAAAGTTTAACGGCAGCCATTGATGTACGTTATACCTCCACCGAATTTAACGGCGAAAGCCGCACCAGTGAAGAAACATTTTCTACCACTCGCAGTCGTGAAAGTGGCGGCAGTGATACCACAACTAATACGGTTTCTCTTGGTGCAGGATTTGGTGATGGTAGCGCACCAGAAGGCGGTCTCAGTTTTGTTGCAGGCTTTCTTTCTCGGTTTTGGTTCTCGGCTAATTATGAGGATCAGCAGGAAAGCAGTTCTTATCATGCTAATTTAAATGAATTTAATAATTCATCAGCCTCAAGCTTTGCGAGTGAAACCACCTCTGAAATAACTCGTGAAGTTATAGATGGCCGTATTACCGTAGCCGTGAACTTCTCTACATTATCAGACGTTGCATTTACACTGCGTAATATTGAATTAAGTTTAATTATTCGTGATAACGAAAATCCAGATGCTTATAAGCCCATCGCGACTTTGTTACCAATCAATACGGATCTGGAAGTGAATATTGGGCCGCTAGCGTCTAGTCGTGGGCCGATTTTATTTCATGCTGATGCGCCAATTCCATCTGAGGTGGAAGCCATCATGAAAAACCCAACGCCTTACGCGGTTGAAGTTGCCAATTACAACCTTGTGGATGAAAACCAGCGCAATTTTGCTTACAGCTCGCAAGAGATTAATGAGCGTACCGCCACCTTAGCCATTGTTTATAACGACGGGCAAACCGCTAAAGAACAGCATCGAATTGCTACTTCAGGTTTATTCGATTTAGCAACCGGTGCACAGCTCGGCGTGAGCCTGGATGCTGCCTTAAAAGGGCTGCAGCTGTATCCGGTAGATGATGCGGGAAAAACCGTTGCAGAAATCGAAATCAGTTCTCAACCTAGCCCGGCCGGTGATGGTGCATTACTTCCTGGTGAGGTGTACTTAAACCGTAGTTATTCGATAACCAACGGTCAGTTGACACGGGTGCGTAGCACTCAAGTGCAGATGGAATCCGGACAGCCAAAAGGTTATGACAGCTGGGTGTTGCTGAATAATAATGGCCGCGCAATTCCAGTGGCTAATCTGGAAACTACCTATTTAAAACAGGGGGAGACCTATTTATTAACCTACACCCGTGACGTGGATGGAGATGGTTTAACCCTCGCCGAAGAAATGCTGCTGGGCACCAAAGATACTCAGTGTGATACCGACGGCGACACATTAAGTGATTATCGCGAAGTGTACGGCAAGCCTATCCCTTATTTTTTAGCCGAAAATCAAAATGCACCACGTGCGCAGTTAAAAAATTTATGTGAATACGGCGCTCAATATCCGATTTACGATGCTACAACACCAGAATTTTACACCTGGCGCATCGGTATTTTTGAAAACAGCGATGTAAGCATTCGTTCTTACCGCGCCTATTCCAATCCTTTGATTGCTGATAGTGATGATGATGGCCTGGATGATGGTACTGAATTTGCCATGAGAACCCGTAGTGATGAGCTACCACCGATTTGGTATTCAGACCCATTGTTAAAAGATACAGATGATGATGGTCTTAATGATGCCAAGGAAAGTGAGTTGGGTTCAGATTTGAATATTCGTGACTCCGATGGCGACGGGCTTACTGATGGATTGGAAGTTGCGCTTAAAAATGATCCTTTAGATGGTACTGATGCATCACGCGTGAATGACCAGGATAATGATGGCTTGATTGATCGTTTTGAGGGATCAGGTGCGATCAATGCTTGTGGAGATTCGTATTTTTATACTGGCAACTTTAAGCCAGCCAGTACATCCGACCAGGATGGTGATGGACTGCCAGATGTGTGGGAATATTACTTGTGCACCAACCCATTTAGTGCTGATACAGATGGCGATAAATTAAGTGATTTTGATGAATGGAATCACTCCAGTACTGTGGATTATGAAAATACTGATAGCAATTTAACCTTTAACGCTCAGCGCTTCGCCCAAGCAAAAGCGGCCTGTGACTATGCAAAAAACTGCAATCTGAAGTCGGCTATTAATGGGAAGGAAAGTCTTAAATTGGGTACCAATCCATTAGTTAAAGACACCGATGGCGATGGTCTTAAAGATAACGACGAAGTGGACGGCTGGCAGGTGTGGCTAGAGGAATACACTAGTGATGGTCGTGTGGCACCCTATAATGTGACTTCAAATCCGCTGATTGCTGATGCCGATGGCGACGGTTTAAACGATGGTGAAGAATATAAAGCGAAAACTGACTCTAATAAAAAAGATACCGATGGTGATGGCCGTGATGATGCCAAAGACAGGGGCGATGGCTTTAATCCGCTGCAAGTGGACTTTGAAGTCGAGTTCAGCATTCGTAATATTAATGTGCTGGAAAACGGAGAGGCCTTAACTAAAGGGAGCCCTCCCAATGAGGTAACAAACCCTCAGGAATTTGCTGCTATTTATTTTTATTATATTGATCTGGTTTCTCCGTTAGGTGATGGAGAGTCGGTTCAATTTTTAACTAAGGGCGGTAACCGAAATAGCCGGACAAGACGAAAGACGCTTGGTGATCAGTTTGAATCCAATACAAAGTGTCCAAGTAGTTCAGGCTTAATCTCTGTAAAAGATGGTGATTCCGCATTCTATGATGGTGTTAACAAGCTGACTAAAACTGTGATTTTAAACCGTTACTCCAAATTGTATTACTCGATGAAAGTCGGTGAGATGGTTGATGGTGGGAGCCCCCCTACTCCACAGTGCACTTTTTCAAGTGGTTATGCGGCTCCCAATATTGGTCTTGATCTTGACTGGGTGATGTTATCCGGAGGTGTAGGCAATAGCTCCTATGAAATCAGTGGCGCAGACTTTATTGGTAACGAATTTCAGGTATACGAATACGCTCCTACTGAGGTACGAAAATTACGCGAAGGTAAAAGCTTTGATAACAATCGCCCTGATATTCGCATTGGTATTGTTGGGCGACGAGTCAGAAATAACTGAGCCTTCCTATTCTTTAGTCGGCATGAATCTGCAGGCTGACTAGCGCGGTGCTTATATCCTTTGGAGCTGATGCCCTGGATGAGCACCGCTAACTTCTCCACCCTCCCAGGAGTGGACTTTGCCCTGGCAGTCAGTTTTGCCAGGGCTTTTTTCTCTAATTGCGGCCTTACGTCGACGTTAGCCATTGAATTGCTCTCCCCACGCCCTAACATAGCAGCGGTACATTTTAGAGAGCCCGCCATGAACAGCGCCGATACCCTGCAACGTTTCAGTTTTGATAACACCGATATTCGCGGCGAAGTCGCGCATTTAAATGCCAGCTTCCGAGACGTGATGAAGCGACATCAATACCCTGCGATGATTGCCATTGAACTGGGTGAGTTAATGGCGGCCACGGCGCTGTTAAGTGCCAACCTGAAGTTCGCCGGACGTCTGACCTTACAGGTTCGCTTGCCGGGTAATGTGTCGTTATTGCAGGCCGAAACCAGTGAAAAAGGTGAGCTGCGCGCGATTGCCCGTTATGACGATTCCGTCGCGGTGGAGGAGCTGAGTTTTGATAACGGCCAGATGGTGATCACCATTGAACCGGAAGAAGGCCAGCGTTATCAGGGCATCACCGCCATTGAAGGCGGCAACATTGCCAAAGCCATGGAAGAGTACTTTGAGCAATCTGAACAATTGGCATCACGCTTCTGGCTTGAATGTGACGGTGAAAATGCCGCTGGGTTTATGTTGCAGAAGATGCCTGCGATGGAATCGTCAGACGTGGATGCCTGGGATCGCTTAACCCATCTTGCCAGTACTTTAAAGCAGGAAGAGTTATTACAGCTAAATAATGACGTATTGCTGCATCGTTTGTATCACGAAGAAGAGATCCGGGTTTATGAACCATCGGATCTTAAGTTTTTCTGCACCTGCTCCAAGCCACGCCTGGCTACCGCACTGATGCAATTGGGTTACGATGAGCTGGATACCATGCTGCAGGAAAGCAGTAAAATCGAAGTGAACTGCGAGTTCTGCCAGCAGCATTATAGTTTTGATCGTGCTCAGGTAGATGAGTTGTTTCCACAACGAAACCCTCACTGACCCGAATCGTTATATAACCCGTTTAACGTCATCCTTTGGTCTTGAATGGCGAGTATTCGCCAAACTTATAATCATTGATTTTCCCCGTTTTTCTGATGAATAACGGGTCACAATTCAGGACAGCTGGGCGGACGCTAAAAGACAAGGGTTATCGTTTGCGCGATTTTCTGCCATAATCGCGCGCCTGAATTTTGGATTCGTTCCTGTTTAGTTTTATCCCTATCCGGGCAGGGACGTTACAGACGCTTTGATATGGCCACAAGCCGTACAGACCACATGAGGACCCACAGGGCACCGATATGACCACTGTTTATACCAACTTATCTTCAGCTCAACTGGTAGAACACGCACTGCAACGCGGCGAAGGCCGTCTGCAAGACACTGGCGCACTGGTTGTGACCACTGGTAAGCGTACTGGTCGTTCTCCAATGGACCGTTTCATTGTTGAAGAGCCAAGCAGCAAAGACGCTATCGATTGGGGCAACATCAACCGCCCATTCGACGCTGACAAATTTGATGCGCTGTGGGAGCGTGTTGAAGAGTATCTGGCTCAGCACGACAGCTTTGTATCGACGGTTCACGTTGGTTCTGATCCGGCTCATTACCTGCCGGTTAAAATGACTACTCAGACTGCATGGCAGAACCTGTTCGGTCGTAACCTGTTTATCCGTCCTGAAAGCTTCAACCCGGCTGATAAAGAAGAGTGGCAGATCCTGAACTGCGCTGGTTTCGAATGTGTACCAGAGCGTGACGGCACTAACTCTGATGGTTGTGTGATTATCAACTTCGCACAACGCAAAGTGCTTCTGGCTGGCATGCGTTACGCGGGCGAAATGAAAAAAGCCATGTTCTCTGTACAGAACTTCCTGTTGCCAGAAAAAGACGTGCTGCCAATGCACTGTTCTGCCAACGTTGGTGAAGATGGCGACACTTGCCTGTTCTTCGGTCTGTCTGGTACTGGTAAAACCACTCTGTCTGCTGACCCAAGCCGTTACCTGATTGGTGACGACGAGCACGGTTGGGGCAAAGGCACGGTATTCAATATCGAAGGTGGCTGCTACGCCAAAACCATCGATCTGTCTAAGAAGAACGAGCCAATCATCTGGGACGCGATTAAGTTCGGCGCCATCGTAGAAAACGTAGTGATCGGTGACGACAACCGTACTGCAGACTACGCCGACACCAGCCTGACTGAAAACGGCCGTTGTGCATACCCACTGGAGCACGTTGAGAAACGCGTACCAGAAAACAAAGGTGGCGAGCCTAAAGCCGTTATCTTCCTGACTTGTGATATGACTGGCGTTCTGCCTCCTGTTTCTATCCTGAGCAAAGAACAGGCTGCATACCACTTCCTGTCTGGCTACACCGCTCTGGTTGGTTCTACTGAGATGGGTGGTTCTAAAGGTCTGAAGTCTACCTTCTCTACCTGTTTCGGCGCACCATTCTTCCCACGTCCGGCGGGTGAATACGCGGAACTGCTGATGAAGCGTGTGACTGAATTCGACTCTCAGGTTTACCTGGTAAACACTGGCTGGACTGGCGGCGCGAACGGTAACGGTGGTGAGCGTTTCTCTATCCCAACGACTCGTGCAGTAATCAGCGCAATCCAGAGCGGTGCTCTGCGTGATGCTGAAACTGAAACTCTGCCAGTATTCGGCTTGAACGTACCTAAGTCTGTCGGCGGCGTTGAAACCAAGCTGCTGAACCCAATCGCAGCCTGGGGCGACGAAGCGGCCTGGACTGAATCTGCTAAGAACCTGGCGGGTCAGTTCGTTGAAAACTTCAAGAAATACGACGTTTCTGAAGGTATTCAAGCTGCAGCGCCTAAGCTGGATTAAGATCGGCTGGACTAATTACAAAAGTAATATAGCCAGTTATTCGTTTTAGCGAATAAAAGAAACCGCGTTCTCTTGCTTAAACAGTAAAGGGAATGCGGTTTTTTATTGCCTGCAATTTTTATCTATTGATGACTCTTGTCTGCTCCCCTTGTCTCTTAATTGACCCCTCTATAAAGTATCGGCTCTCTTTCGCTAAGGAACACAAGGAACGACTATGGCATTTTGGGGCATTCTGATTGGCGTATTATGCATCGCCAGCATCATCGCAATGGGGTTTATCCGCTCGTCACAAAAAATGAAAATCGAGCGTATGCGCAGCGAGTTAGAAGGGCAGGGTAAAAGCCCGGAGGAAATTCGCGGGCGGTTGGACGAAATCACTTATGACTTTCCATCTCAGTTGGTGCCAACCTTAGTAGGCGCGGCGATTTTGTCGTTTGCGGTGGGTGCTTTTAATCAGATCTTTTTCTATGCCGAGCCGGGCTACATTTATCATGTGCGTACCATTACGGGCGAAGAAAAAGTGGTGTCGGATGTGGGTTACAACACCTATTTATTTGGCCGCTATAACGCCTGGAAGCGTGCCATGACGGTTCAGGCCGTTGCTGGTCGTCGTGAGCAACTGGAAGCCGAGAGTGATGATTCCGATGCCAGTGCGACGTTGCCGCCAATGAATATTATGTTCCTCGATCAGGTGGATGCTGATTCAGAAGCTACCGTACGTTTCTCTATTCCTGAAGATCCGGAGTCCTTCCTTAAGCTGGCGCATGAATATCGTTCTCCGGAGAACTTATTACGCACCGCGTTAATTCCAGCATTTAAAGAAACCATTCAGGCAACCGCTTCGTTGATGAGCGCCGAAGAATATTATTCCGGTGGCCGTTCTGAATTTAATTCCGAATTCGAAAATCAGATGTCCAGTGGCATCTATCTGGTGCGTCGTGAAGAACAAATTAAACGCAGCGCTCGCAGAATTAAATCGTCCGCAAATGCCGCACTGGGTGAAAATCAGCAGGAGTACGGCGACGAAACCAAAATCGAATTTGTGGTCAATAAAGTGCTGGATGATGAAGGCACGCCAAGACGTAAAACTCAGAAGTTCACCAACTTTGGCATTACTGTGTTGGACGCTCGTGTCACCGATATGCGCCCGAATACTAAGTTTGTTGAACGTATGCAGCTGAAGCAAAAAGCCTCCGCCGATCGCGCCATTGCACGTGAACAGCGTATTCAGGAAGAAGAGCAGCGCCTGTTAGCCATTGCCAAAGGTGAGCGTGAAGTGGCTCAACGTCAGGCCAAAGCCAAAGTAGAGCAGATTCAGCGTACCACCGAAGCGGAAACCGAAAAACAACTGGCTCTGACCAATGCCCAGAAGCTGAAAGAACAAGCTGAAATTGCCAAAGACACGGCTCAGATTGAACTGGAAAAAGCCCGTATCGAAGCGGAAACCCAGCGTACCTTGGCGGATGCAGAAGCGTATCAGAAAGAAGTGATTCTGAAGGCCGATAACGCGCTGGCACAAAAGCTGGACGCAGAGATCGAAATTCAGAAACTCTGGGCCGAAGCCTTTGCTAAGCGTCAGGTACCAACCAATGTGTTTGGTGGCTCCGGAGCGGGTGGTGCGCCAGTGGGTTCGGACTCTGAAACCAAAGCCTTTATGCAGCTGCTAACCCTGGATGCAGCTAAACGGTTGAACTATAACCGTGAGGTTTCGGATAAGAACTAATCGGATATCCGATTAATAACAGCAGGTATTCTTTGTACACGACGCGCCGCAAGTACGTCCTTGTATGCTCTGCTATCGCATCCCTGCGATAGAAGGTCGTTTAACAAAAATACCTGCCATTATTACGGATTCCTGCATCTCAAATCTCCGTTATACTCCCCTTCCTGTTTTATCGTTTCATCTGTTTTAAGAATTGCCGTTTAAGGTATTAGAAAAATATGTCTGTAGATTCACGAGCCCAGAACTCTCGCCTTCAAAGCATCGGCGCCCGCATTGCTGAAGAGTTATCCATCCGTCCGCAGCAGGTGGCTGCCGCTGTTGCCTTATTAGATGAAGGTGCAACCGTGCCTTTTATCGCTCGTTATCGTAAGGAAGTCACCGGCTCTCTGGATGACGCCCAGCTGCGTATTTTAGAAGAGCGTTTGCGTTATCTGCGTGAAATGGAAGATCGTCGCGATACCATTCTGAAAAGCATTGATGATCAGGGCAAACTCAGTGATGAGCTGAAGCGCGATATTCTCGCCGCCGACACCAAAACCCGCCTGGAAGATTTGTACCTGCCGTACAAACCGAAGCGTCGTACCAAGGGCCAGATTGCCATTGAAGCGGGTCTTGAACCTTTAGCCGAGAAGTTGATTGCTGACCCAACCCTGAATCCGGAAGCGGAAGCTCAGGCATTTCTGAGTGCAGAACATAAAATCGATGACACCAAAGCCGCGCTGGATGGTGCTAAGTACATCCTGATGGAGCGCTTTGCCGAAGATGCCAACCTGCTGGCAAACCTGCGCCGTTTTATGACCAATGAAGCAACGCTGTCGGTTCGAGTGGTGCCAGGTAAAGAAGCCGAAGGGGCTAAGTTCTCCGATTACTTTGAACATGACGAAGTGTTAAAAGGTGTGCCGTCTCACCGTGCGTTAGCGATTCTGCGGGGCCGTAATGAAGGTTTTCTGAGCTTCTCGCTGGTGACAGGTGATCCGGACGACAAGCTATCTGCCAGCCCGTGTGAAAGCATCATTGCCGACCATTTCGGCATCGAAAATCAGGGCCGTGCTGGTGATCGCTGGTTAGCCGAAGTGGTGAAGTGGACCTGGCGTATCAAGTTGCTGACCCATCTGGAAACCGAGTTGATGGGTAATGTGCGTGAAAGTGCCGAAGAGCAGGCGATTAAAGTCTTCGGTGAAAACTTAAAAGATTTATTACTGGCCGCTCCGGCAGGCACCAAAGCGACCATGGGCCTCGACCCGGGTTTGCGTACCGGGGTCAAAGTCGCAGTGGTGGATGCCACCGGTAAGGTGGTGGATCAAGCGACGATTTATCCAACCCCGCCACGTAACGATCTGGCCGGTTCAGCGGCGGTATTAACCGCGTTAATTGCTAAGCACAATGTTGAGTTGATCTCGATTGGTAACGGTACCGGTTCGCGCGAAACCGACAAGTTTGTCGGCGATATGATCAAAGCTCAGCCGGCATTAAAAAATGTGCAGAAGGTGATGGTCAACGAAGCCGGTGCCTCGGTGTACTCCGCCTCTGAGCTGGCGGCCAAAGAATTCCCGGATCTGGATGTAACCATTCGTGGTGCGGTTTCTATCGCGCGTCGCCTGCAGGATCCTCTGGCGGAGCTAGTGAAAATCGAACCCAAGTCCATTGGTGTGGGTCAGTACCAGCACGATGTAAACCAGACACAATTAGCCCGTTCGCTGGATGCGGTGGTGGAAGATTGTGTGAACTCAGTAGGCGTGGATCTGAATACCGCTTCTGCTCCGCTGCTGACTCGTGTGTCCGGTTTAAACACTACGCTGGCCAATAATATCGTCGCTTACCGTGATGAAAACGGCGCATTCCAGTCGCGTTCAGATCTGAAAAAAGTCGCACGTTTAGGGCCAAAGGCATTTGAACAAGCGGCGGGCTTCCTGCGTATTATGAATGGCAAAAACCCATTGGATGCGTCGGCGGTGCACCCAGAGTCGTATCCAGTGGTGAAAAAAATCGCTCATGAATTCAGCAAAGATGTTGCCAGCTTGATTGGCGATTCAGCGACGCTGAAATCGGTAAATGCTGCTTCCTTCTCGGAAGACGGCGTGGGTGAAATCACCGTTAAAGATATTATCGCCGAGCTGGAAAAACCAGGCCGCGATCCGCGTCCGGAATTTAAATTCGCTGAATTTAAAGAAGGCGTAGAAGACATCAAAGACCTGCAACCCAACATGGTGCTCGAAGGTGTGATCACCAACGTTGCTGCTTTTGGAGCATTCGTGGATATCGGTGTGCATCAGGATGGCCTGGTGCATATTTCCGCGCTGTCGGATACGTTTGTGAAAGACCCGCGCGATGTGGTGAAAGCCGGAGACATCGTCAAAGTGAAAGTGATGGAAGTGGATGTACCGCGCAAACGTATTGGCTTGTCGATGCGCATGTCAGACGATGCTAACGAACGCGCCAAAGAAAAAACGCCCGGCGAGCGTAAAGGTGGTAGCCGTCAGGGAAACCGGGGCACTCAGCAGCGCTCATTTGGTGGTAATAACTCTGGCCAGAGTGCCATGGGTGGCGCAATGGCTGCTGCGTTTGCGAACGCGAAGAAAAAATAAACTTGCGAAAATACTCCGATCTGATTGTTTTCCTGTCGCCGCATCTAAGGCACGGCACTTGGCACATCCTTGTGCCTCGCCCTACGGGCAGCTGAGCTGTGCAAAAATGCTATCCTGCATTTTTGTCCCTGTGCTGAAGATGCTCCGCGATATCCTATCGCTGCTGCGGAAAACAATCAGACCGAAGAACTTCTGAGTTCAGGGTGGAGGGGCCTGTTCCATTTATAACCACACGCTGTTCCGGTATTACTCTTACCCGCCTGTCACCTTTGTCCTATAATCCAGCCCGAAACCGATTTTGATACCGAGGCGATTTTGGCCAATACAACTTCTTCATCCAACCTGCAGCAGGCACTGGATACACTCAGCCAGCCGGAAAACCTGTCACTACTGGCGAATATCCAGCGGGGTATCGAAAAAGAAGGATTACGTTGCTCTGATCAGGGTGTGATCAGCCAGAAGCCTCATCCCAAAGGTTTAGGCTCGGCATTAACACACGAAAGCATCACCACCGATTATTCTGAGGCGCTGCTGGAGTTTATTACTCCGGTGTTTAACAGCGCCCATGAAGCATTGGCTTATCTGGAAATTGCTCATCGCTACACCTACAGCCAGCTGGACGGTGAAATGATCTGGCCTAACTCCATGCCGTGTATTCTGCAGGGGGAAATGAGTATTCCAATCGCTCAATACGGCGATTCGAATCTGGGACAACTGAAGCACGTTTACCGTCATGGCTTATGGCATCGTTATGGCCGTATGATGCAATGCATCTCGGGTATTCATTACAACGTGTCGATGCCAAAAGCGCTGTGGCCGGTTCTGTTCGAACTGGAACATCAGCGCCAGCCGGAAGATAAAGAATTACAGGATTATATTTCGGCAAAATATTTTGGCCTGATCCGCAACTTTCGTCGTTATTCCTGGTTATTGTTTTATCTGTTTGGTGCTTCTCCGGCCTTGTGTGAGTCCTTCCTTGATGGCCAGCCTAATGATCTGGAAAAGCTAAAACAGCACACGCTTCATCTGCCTTATGCAACATCACTGCGTATGAGTGATCTGGGTTATCAGAACAGTGCTCAGTCGGATCTGATTGTGTGTTACAACACCCTCGACAACTACGTGAAAACACTGGGCAAGGCCGTGAGTGAGCCGGTTGCGGCTTACGATGACATTGGCCTACAAGACGAACATGGCCACTACAAACAGCTGAACACTAACCTGCTGCAAATCGAAAATGAATATTACAGTGATATTCGTCCAAAGCGGGTTTCACGCAATGGTGAAAAGCCACTGGAAGCGTTGGCCAATGACGGTGTGGAATATATCGAAGTACGCAGTACCGATTTAAACCCGTTTATGCCATTGGGCCTGGACGTGCCGCAGCTGCAGTTTATGGATGTATTTGTCAGCTGGTGTTTATTGCAGGGCAGCGATGACATTGATGATGCTGAATACAATCGCATTCAGAACAACCAGCAAAAAGCCGTGATGGAAGGCCGTAAACCTGGCTTGATGTTAGAGCGTGGTGATGATGAAGTTTCCTTGCAGCAATGGGGAATGGACATCATCGAAGAGATGCGTGAGCTGGCTTCTTTGATGGATAAGGCACGTGGTCATACATTCCATATTGATGCGCTGAATCAGCAAAAGCTGAAGTTAGCAGACAGCTCATTAACGCCGTCGGCTCAGGTGCTGACAGCGATGCAGGAACAGGATGTGGAATTCTCTGAACTGACGCGTCAGCTGGCACAGCAGCATCGTAAAACACTGTCGGAACCTCTGGGCAAAGAGGTGATGGCGTTATGGAAAAATAAAGCAGAGATGTCACTGCAGCAGCAGGCGGATCTGGAAGCCAATGATGATGTGTCATTCGCAGAATATCTGAACGGCTATCTGCAACGCTGAGTATAAAAAAGGGCAGGGATATTTCCTTGCCCTTTGTCGTTTAAGTGCTTAGTTCTGCACGACATTCAATTCTGTACAAGCTCAGTTCTGAACTACAAAGTTACTGAAATACAAATCATCTACGGATGGCATCCCCTCCAGCTGTGTCATAACAGCACGCACCTCATCCAGGCAAACCTTGCGCAGTGATTCCCGCCCTTTGGAGCTATTCATGGTTTCAGGCTCCTGCGCCGACATTAACAACACCAGATTATTGCGAATGTATGGCTTATGTTGAGTGACCATGGCGGCAGCTTCACCGCTGCTGACTTTCAACGAGACTTCCGTTCGCAGGTATTTCATACGGCCACTACTGCCATAGTTCACCACAAACGCGGGCTCCAGATGAATGTATCGCGCAGACGACACAGGAGCTGCGGCTTCTTCACCTTCGGCATAACTGGCCGTCGCAATCAGCATCAATAATACGCTGCAAACAATGCGTAGCATGGATATCTCCTATTAAACAGTTCGGTTAAATTGGCCACTCAATCATGTGCAAAACTTTACGTCTGTATTGATCTTAGACCAGATAACGGAGTTCGCTGCCTGTGTTAGACTCGAATCGTCTTAATAACAATGATCATTCATGGAGCATGCTGTGTCTCTTACACCCAATGGTAATTGGTTTACGAATCCACAATGGTTGCACTGGGGTTACCTGGCGGGCTTTTTAACCTGTGTTGGTTTGATGGCTGCCGCGTTTTATTTTGAATATGTGCTGTACCTTGATCCTTGCCCGCTGTGTATGACTCAGCGCTTAGGCACCGTGATGATTGGTGTTGGATTTTTGCTGGCGTTCTTAAGCCGCAATACACGTTGGCCGCTGTTGTTCGCGCTGTTATTCACATTAGCAGCCGCTGTTTTTTCTACCTGGG
This sequence comes from Bacterioplanoides sp. SCSIO 12839, assembly GCF_024397975.1. Classification (NCBI taxonomy): domain Bacteria; kingdom Pseudomonadati; phylum Pseudomonadota; class Gammaproteobacteria; order Oceanospirillales; family Oceanospirillaceae; genus Bacterioplanoides; species Bacterioplanoides sp. SCSIO 12839. The sequence goes on along the minus strand of NZ_CP073745.1, from coordinate 3,829,216 downwards.
TTGCTGATCACCAGATCTGGATGCAGGGCTTGCCCAAAGAGGAAGTCCCCGCCTGTGGACCGAGTATGAACTATCTGATCGAGACGTTACCGTTAACCGATCTGTTGAGTGTGATGCTGAATGGCGATGGTAACTGCGCAGAAATCGTCTGGAGTTTATGGGGCATGAGCATGCCGGAATGGACCCGCATTTGTTTTATTGGGTTTGTATTGGCTGCCGTGTATGCCATTTTTCACACCATCAAACAGCGTTTTATGGTACGCAACTAACGCGTGTATCCCGCCTTTTCTGGTGGACAGCAGGCAGTGCTTGTCCACCACTTTTCTTAAATTCTCCTGACAAGCACACCCGGCTGTTAATGCAAGTCAAAAAAGTGAAAAAAGCTGCTTGCTTCAGGCTTTTTATCGCGCATATAGTTTTCATCAAGCTATAAAAAACAGCCTGCCCGGCTGTGACAGGATCAGGAGAGAATCCGATGTTAGAGAACTGCAAAACAGCCCACGAACGTTGGGGCGGTGTTCATAAAATGATTGATAACTGGCTGAGTGAACGCCAGCAACTCATTGTGTTGTACTGCAACCTGTCGGCCAGTAAGCCGTTATCAGCCGACGACCCATTAGGCCCAAATATCAGTCGCTTTTGCCAGGTTATGATTGATTATTGTTCGGCGGGTCATTTTGAGATTTACGAGCAACTGATCAACGAAGCCAAAGAGTATGATGACGGTGGTGTTGAGCTGGCCAAAGAGTTGGTTCCACAGCTGGATAAGTTAACCGGACAGTGCGTCGACTTTAACGATACCTACGATCAGGATTGTGCGTTTGAGCAGCTGGCCAAATTACCAGCGGATTTATCGTCCATTGGTGAAGTCCTGGAAGAACGCTTTGAGCTGGAAGATCAGCTGATTGAGCGTTTGCATAATGTGCATAAAGATCTGGTTGCTGAAGAAGTCTGATCTCAGCTTTACCAATCCCTCCGCGAAGCCCTGATAAACGGTCTACACTAAGAGTAACTTTTGCTACCGCCATTTATCAGGGACGACATCTATGTCTTTGCTGACCCGCAGTTTGATTCTTGCCTCCGCCTTCCTTCTCAGCGCCTGCGATGATGCTAAAGCGCCTGAAAAAATCGAAGAGGTGGCCGTACAGGGATCCTATTCCATTCGTTTATCTCCCGACGGTAATCAGGCCATGGTAGGCAGCCTGCATCATGGTGGCAGCCTGTGGACACTGGCACCACTGGAACGCCGTTATGACTGGAACCATCAGGCCGAAGGCTACAGCAATATCCTCACCAGTGCGTTCTCTCCGGATGGCAACTTTATCGCCACGGCTGATAACCGCACTATTGTACTGTGGGATAACAACAGTGGTGAGGCGGTATGGTTCTGGAATGCACCGGGAGATATTGAAGATATTGCGCTGACTGCCGATGGCAACCTGGCTCTGCTGGCGATGCAGGATTACACTGCCACGTTATTTGATATCAAGAATGGTGGCATCCGTCAGCGCCTGGCACACGATGGCATTGTCTACGATGTCAGCATTGCTGAAGACGGTGTGTTAGCGGCTTCGGGCAGTGACGACTCCAGCGCCCGGATCTGGAATCTGGATACAGGTAAGTCGATACATACACTGGCACATAATAACCAGGTAAGAACGGTTCAGTTATCCGATGATGGACGTTTGTTGTTTACTTCGGCATTTGGTGAAAGCGGCAAAATCTGGGATGCCCGTTCGGGTCAGTTGCTGAAAGAAATTGCTCAGGTGCGCGGTCACTATAGTGCAGCACGTTTTGTAAACGGTGGTGGACAACTGATTACCGGCGGCAGCTCGGGAAAAATCGAGCTATGGAATGTGAACAACGGTGAGCGCCAACAGGTATGGCGAGCAGAACCCCGGGACAAATGGGTAAGCAATAATGTTCAGGTTGAGGATGTTGCCCGTTCAAACGGCAGCTGGGTCGCCGCCGGTTCAAACGGATTGGTGTATTACCTGAAATAAGGGATGTGACTGTTGGTCAGCGTATGCTGTCCAGTTGCTTGGTGCGATCATTCATCAGCTGCTGAACATTAGCGGCATCGTCCATCATCTGACTGAGTTGTTCTGGCTGAACGGTCATTGGCAGCGGAATGCCTGGGGTACTTTCTTTATCCGCCTTTGCTTTTTCTTCAGGTTCTTTTTTCGGCAACTTCACACTGCGGATAACATTCGCTGCGGTATCCACACTCACCACCTGAGCAACGACACCTTCGGGTACTTCATCACCAAAATGCCACAGACCATTTTCGTCTTGCCACTTCATGTATTGTTGTCGGGTTTTTTCAGAAGACAAAATATCAACCGGTTGTTCCGGCCCAAACGCCATCAGTGGCTTGCCATCGCGGCCTTTAATAAAATAGGGAGCCGCCATGGCAACGACCAAAATTACCAGCATCATGCCAATTTTTAACTTCATTTTTCAATCCTTGAGGCCTGTTTCTCAGCACTTGAGTATACCTTATGCTTTACTTAGAGAAAGTTGTTATCTCCACTGAATAACGAACATAAATGTTGGTATTCAGTTATCGACTTACGGACACAGAAAAAACGGAAGACCAGTGAGTAACGAAACATCAAACAACAACTCTGTCAGCCATAACCCTTTCCGGCCTCATGCTCGCGTGGTGGGTATGACGGCGCCTGTGCGGGTGATGATTGCTAATGCGAAAGGTGGCTGTGGTAAAACCACACTGGCAACCAATGTCGCCAGCCATTTTGCGCATGGTGGTGAGTTAACTGCCATGATTGATTATGACCCTCAAGGCTCATCAATGGATTGGCTGGCAGCGCGCGATGTTCACCTGCCAACCATCACTGGAGTGGCGGCCTACCAAAAACATGCGCCGCAAACCTCAACCAAAAGTTGGGCGCTGCGTGTACCAGCGAACACTTCCCGTGTGGTAATCGACACGCCAGCCGGGCTTGCGGGCAATGTCTTATCGGACCTGATTCAGCAGTCGGATATGTTGTTAATTCCGGTTATTCCTTCGGCGATTGATATCCGTGCGGCAACCGGGTTTATTCGTGATGTGTTGTTGTCACGCTCTTATCGTATGAACCCGAAGCCGATTGCTGTGATTGCTAATCGGGTTCGCAAAAATACACTGATATACGGCAAGCTGGAAAAGTTTTTAAACAGCTTACAGATCCCTTTTATTACTGCACTCCGTGATACTCAGTTTTATGTGCGTGCCAGCGAACACGGCTTAGGGATTGTGGATTTTGATCAGAAAGACAAAAAAGATATTGCTGAATGGCAACCTTTGATTGAGTGGATAGATCAAACCATTCATGAGTTGCGACAATCTCAACAAGCCAGCCAATAAATTCATCGAAAAGACATAGATGAATTTTTTCGAACTCGTATAATGCCGCTACCTGATTCTGTTTCTTCCTGAGGATATTCCTATGCCAGCACGTAAGACTGCCGCAAAAAAGCCTGTTGCTAAAAAAGCACCTGTCCGTAAAACAGCTGCTAAAACTGTCGCTAAGAAAACGGTCGCTAAAAAAGCGCCGGTAAAAAAAGTGGCTGCGAAGAAGCCAGCTGTTAAGCGTGTTGCACTGACTACTGTACAGCAGTTACAAAAAGACATTGCTGCGCTGCAGGTAAAACTGGAGAAGGCCCAAGCGAAAGAACTGACGGATGCAGAAAAAGCGGTTGCTAAAGCAACGACTGCTCAGGAACGTGCGAATACTAAAGTGGCTAAAGCAACAGAAGCCAAAGCAAAAGTAGCCGCGAAGGTTAAAGTGAAGAAAACTCCGGCAGCAGTTCGTCAGCTGGATAATGCCAAGGCCAAGCTTGAAGTTGCTAAAGAAGAAAAAGCAGCAGCTCGCGAAGTACTGGTCTCTGCAAAAGAAACGCTGAAAGTTCAGAAAGCAGCTGACAAGCAACGTACCGCTCTGGCGAAAATCGTAGCCAAGTTCGAAGCTGAGCAGGAAAAAGCACAAGCAAAAGCAGAAAAAGCTGCGGCGAAGAAAGCACCGGCTAAAAAGGTAGCCGCGAAGCCAACTACTGAAAAAGCTAAACCAGCAACTAAGAAAGCAGCAACCAAAACTGCAGCAAAAAAAGCTCCGGCTAAAGCAGCTGAAAAGAAAGCACCAGCTAAGAAAGCCGCAGCTAAGCCAGCGGCAAAAAAAGCTGTAACCAAAACTGCGGCTAAAAAAGCCCCAGCAAAAGCGGCCGAGAAAAAAGTAGCGGAAAAGAAAGCGCCGGCTAAAAAGCCAGCAGCCAAGAAAGCCGCAGAGAAACCAGCCGCTAAAAAAGCGGTTGCTAAGAAGCCTGCTGCTAAAAAGGTAGCACCCAAGAAGCCAGTAGCGAAAAAAGAAGCGGCACCAAAAACCGTTGAAGCGCCAGCAGCTGTGGAAGAAACCAAAGTAGTTGACGCGCCAGTAGCAGCAACTCCGGTTGAAGCACCTAAAGCCGAAGCTCCGGCAGTTGAAGCAGCACCTGCTGTTGAAGAGGTAAAAGCAGCCGTGGTTGAACCAGCGGTGGAAGCGGCTCCTCAAACTGAAGAAAAATCAGCTGAAGAGAAGCCAGCAGAAGAAAACGCTGAAGGTTCCAGCCTGTTTGGTGCTAACTAAGCAAAGCGGAAACGATCTACTGGCTGATTAATAAGTCGGCCAGTTGTTGAAAAAGAGGCCCCAAGGCCTCTTTTTTTATGTCTGCTGTTTGATCAGGCCCAGTTTGACGGCATGCGGTTTGACCCAGCCTGACCTGGCTAAACAGGTTCTCTAACACTTGTTGAGAACTAAAAGCCTGGCAGGTTAGCCCGGTGTGCAACAAGTACAGCTGATGCAGAGCAATCTGCTCGGCTCGTATTTCATCTTTCTGAATCTGTTGACGCAACGCCAGTTGCTCCGCAGAAGCATTATCTTTGCTGATGGCTTTTCGTGTTGCACGTAACGCCCAGACCACCTGCTGACGCCATGTAAAATAACCATCTAGCTGTGAATGGCTCAGTTGCCAGGGTTGTCCTTGCTGACCCAGCCACAACGCCGTCAGCACCAACAAGGTGTCCTGTTGATAATCATTTTGTAGCTTCAACAATAATTCCTGCACGTCTTTGCTGGCATAAAACGCCAGAGCAAAGCTCCACAGTGGGTTATCATCGACTTCTGTGGCACACTGCGCCGCCATTGTTGTGGTCCTTTCTTTAATTTGTAGCGTTATGATCGAATTTAATCAGGTTTCTCTCCAGCGCGGTACTCAGCCGCTGTTAAAACAAGCGGATCTGCGTGTCCACGACGGTCAGAAGTTGGCGTTGATTGGCCCCAATGGCGCGGGTAAATCCAGCCTGTTTGCATTGTTAAATGGCGAGCTGCAAATTGATGGCGGTGAGTTATACATTCCATCGAAGTGGCGTATCTCACACATGCGCCAGGAAGTGGAAGCCAGTGAACGTTCAGCGCTGGATTACGCGATGGATGGTGACAGTGAATACCGTCGTATCGAAGCCGGTATCAGCAACGCCAAAGACGATAACGACCTGGCGCATTGGCTCGATCAGATGGATCAGAACAAAGGTTATGAAGTGCCGGTTAAGGCGGAGCAGCTGTTACATGGCTTAGGCTTTTCCCAGGATGATTTAACACGCCCGGTGCAGGATTTCTCCGGTGGCTGGCGTATTCGTTTGAACCTAGCTCAGGCGCTGATGATGCCGTCTGACCTGATGTTACTCGACGAACCGACTAACCACTTAGATTTAGAAGCAACCTTGTGGTTGGAGCAGTGGCTGAAGAATTATCCCGGCACGCTGTTATTTATTTCCCACGATCGTGATTTTATCGACGGCGTTGCCGACCATATCGTTCACTTACACCAACAGCAGCTCACCGTGTATCCGGGTAACTATTCAGCGTATGAACGTATTCGTGCGGAAAAGCTGGCGCAACAACAAACCGTGTATGAAAAGCAGCAAACCCGGGTAAAAGAAATTGAAGCCTTTGTCACGCGCTTTAAGGCCAAGGCCAGTAAAGCCAAACAAGCACAAAGCCGCTTAAAAGAATTACAACGTATGGAGCTGATTGCTCCGGCGCATGTGGATTCGCCGTTCCGTTTTGAATTTCCCTGTTATGAAAAAATGTCGTCGCCGTTGTTGGCGATTGATCATGCTGACTTGGGTTATGTATCTGGTAATGAGAAGACCACCATTCTGCCACAGGTAAAAATATCTCTGGTACCGGGTCACCGTATTGGTTTGTTAGGCCCTAATGGCGCAGGTAAATCGACGCTGTTAAAAAACCTGTGTCGAGATATTGAGATGCTGAATGGCGAACGCAGCGAAGGTGAACACCTGCGTTTGGGTTACTTCGCTCAGCATCAGCTGGAATCACTCGATGTAAAAGCCTCCGGTGCACTGATCCTGCAACGTCTGAAACCACAAGCGTCTGAACAGGAGATCCGTAACTTTCTCGGTGGTTTTGGTTTCCACGGTGATAAAGCACTGGAAGTGATTGAACCGTTTTCCGGTGGGGAAAAAGCACGCCTGGCATTGGCCTGTGTTGCCTGGGAAAAACCCAACTTATTAATTCTCGATGAGCCAACCAACCACTTGGATATCGAGATGCGTGAAGCGTTAACCGTGGCGCTGCAAAACTTCGAAGGCGCAATTTTAATCGTCAGCCACGATCGTCACTTATTAAAAGCCACCGTGGATGAATACTGGCTGGTGGACCACGGTAAGGTACAAGAGTTTGATGGCGATTTGGATGACTATCACACGTACTTGCAGCAACGTGATGAGAAGATTGCTGCAAGTGACTCTGCCAGCTCTGAAGAAGAAAAGCCTGCTGAAGTAAAAGTTGATCGCAAAGAACAAAAACGTCTGGAAGCTGAGCGTCGTCAGCGTTTAGCGCCATTGCGTAAAAAACAACAAGCCGCCGAGAAGCAGATGGAAAAGCTGCAAACTCAGTTGGATACCATCGAAGAAAAAATGTCGGACACCGATTTATATTCCGACAGTCGCAAAGACGAACTGCAACAGCTGTTAACTCAGCAAGGCGATTTAAAATCTCAGCTGGAAGAGATTGAGATAGAGTGGATGGAGCTGACTGAACAGCTGGAGGAGGCGGAGTAAAGGTCGGAGTCCGAGGTTAAGATCATTTAACAAGCCTTAAATCTGAATTGGCATTTAATGATAGATTGATTGATAATGTTTTTTTGTTAGGAGTTGTACAGTAAAAACGTAAAGGAGCTATGTTTGCGATTTATATTTGTCGATGCAGAAAATATCGGCCTCAGGGCAGTTGAATCCATCACTGCATCTGTCTCTGACAAGGTCTTTGTTTTCTCAAAAAATGACGCTGTGAAGGCCGTTTGTGAGAGAAATTTATTTCTTTATATTTCCAGCTATCCATCAGGCTCTAACCAAGCCGATTTTTATATTATTGGCAATTTAGTTGGGATGATCGCATCGCTTACGGAGCAACAACGAGAGGCCAGCCAGTTCATTCTCTATTCGCAAGATAATTCACTGGTGACGGCTTTCGAGTTTCAATGCAAGCTCCGTAGCATTAAGCATGATATTGCACTAAAGCCAAAAACCCAGATTCAAGTGCAGCCTAAGTCGCAAAAAACAGATTCTTCAACGACTCCGAAAATATTAGAGCAAAGAGTTTATGAATGTTTCAAAACAGAGCAAACAACAGAGTCTGTTCGCAAAAAACTGAAACAACCAAAACCCGACTTTACCAGAGCGCTCAACTCTTTAATCAAAGCTAATAAAATTCAGCGTGGATCAAAAAGTAAGAAAACATGGGTTCATGCCAACGCCGTGTGAACACGCCTCCTGATGTTTGGAAACGGCCTCTTAACGAATAAAAAACTCAACCGGAACAGCCATGGTTAACGGATCTCCCGGGACTGCTTCAGGCGGTGGTGGCAGTGGTTCGGCACGTTTCACCAGCGCCACAACTTCCCGGTCGAGGGCGTTATAGCCGCTGGCACGATACAACTTAGCCTCCAGCACTTTTCCTTGTCGATCCATCGTGAACTGAACCCAGGGTACGCCTTGTTGTTGGCGCATTCGGGCCGCTCGAGGGTAACGTTTACGACGTTCGAGGTGAGCTTGCAGGCGATTCTGCCAACTCATTTCGGCTTGCACCTGCTGCTCGTTCAGGGCTCCTTGTTGCGGTGCAGATGCCACTTCAGCTTCGCGTGTTTCCATGGTCAGTGGCGCGCTGCTTTGTTCTACAAACTGTTCTCCACTGGCATCACCACTGTTGTTTTGTTGTTGTGCTGGTTGCTGATTTTCTTCCGGAGTTTCTTCCGCCTTTTCCGGTGTTTCCAGTTCTTCCTGATCCTGCGGTAATACAATTTCGGATTGGGTTGCTTCGACTTTTACCTGCTTTTCCTGGGTTTTCTGCACCTTGGCCTGGCTGCGCACTTGTGGCGGCGGCGATGACTGTTGCTGTTGTTGGTCTATCGGTAGTTCGGTAGCTGGAGCAACGGGGGCTGCCACCATACTGATTTCAAACACCTGTGGTGCAGCCGCAGGTGCCAATGTCCGTGACGATTCCGGTTGCCACCAGAAATAAAAGGCCAGCGCAGCATGGAGAAATACGGCTCCCGCTAAGGCGCTGATCCAGCCCAGGTGTCGTTTGTATGAAGCCTCATGCTGAAGCCCGGCCAATGGTGTCATGGTGTGGTGTTGTCCGTTTGTAGCTGCTCCAGACCGACCAGCGCCACCTTGTGGTATCCGGCTTTCCCAAGCAGATTCATCACTTCCATCAGCTCACCGTATTCCAGTTTACGATCAGCCCGCAGAAAAATGGTCTGATCCGGGCCACTAGTTTGCGCCTGCAATGCGGTAGCTAATTGCTCGTGGCTGACTTGCTGTTTTTCACCCAGCGTCAGGGTCAGATCTTTTTGTACCGTGAGATACAAAGGTTTATTTTCCGCAGGCTGTTTGGGGGCTTCGCTAGTGGGTAAATTGACCGGCACACTCACCGTCGCCAGTGGCGCCGCCACCATAAAGATGATCAGCAATACCAGCATCACATCAATAAAGGGGGTGACGTTGATATCGTGCTGTTCGAGTAATTCATCGCCAGCATTGTCGCTCAGATTAAATGCCATCAGCCAGCTTCCTGAAGGCTGTTTAATTCAGCATTAAGTGTTCTGGCCTGAGGGTGATCACGATCCAGGTCACGGCTGATCAGAATCAACACGGCTGTGACGATATCAGCTTGTTGAGCGCGGTAGACCGCAATCGCACGGGAAAAATGGTTATAAATAACAACCGCAGGAATGGCGGCAACCAGACCAATTGCGGTTGCCAACAGAGCTTCAGCAATACCCGGAGCAACCACCGCAAGATTGGTGGTCTGGGTTTGGGCAATACCAATAAAGCTGTTCATAATTCCCCATACGGTACCAAATAAACCCACAAACGGAGCCACCGAGCCAATGGTGGCAAGAATTCCGGTACCCTGATTCATAGCGCTGGTCAGCGACGCCTGTACCCGTTCCAGGCGAGCCGCTACGCGTTCTTTTAAACCGTCGTCAGAGGTTGGGCCTGCGGCGGACAGATTCAGCTCATGTTGTGTGGCCTGTACCAGCAGCAGGCTATTACCATACTGCTTGTCTGAACCGGTTGTTGTCAGCGCCTGGGCAAAACTGCCTGCCTGTGTCAGTTGTTGCAGTAGTCGCGTGCTTTTACGGCGTGCTGATTTCAGTTGCACGGTTTTGAATAACCACACCGCCCAGGTCAGCAGGGATGCCACTAACAAACCAATCATCACGGTTTTTACCACCACATCGGCAGCCTGATACATCCCCCAGGGTGATAAGTCGTGTCCGGCAAAGGCAGAGTCTTTGATGTTTGCCGTTGTTGATTCTGCGGCAGGGTCTGAGACCTCAGTATCAGGTTGCTCGGCTACAACAACTCCAGCTACAACAGCCCCTGAGGCTGGAGTTACCTCAGTCTCTGCTGCTGCGGACAAACACAGATTATTGAGAGTCAGCAGCCAGGTCAGCAACAGGGCGCGGGTTATCATGTATTTTCCTCAAATCAAATGGTTAGATCGCGGCTGCGGTGTCAGTAACCGGAGCCAATAATTGTTCAACGTTAGCGCGGGCAAAAGAGAATGCTTGTTTGGCGCCCTCTAACGCCTCAAGGCGTTGTGATTCGGACAGCTCAAGTGCGTCCAGCGCTTCTTTAAATTGCTTCCAGTACAAGCCGCGACCGCTGCTGTGTCCGGCTAAATGCCGGGCGCCAAATTCTTCAGATAAACCCAGGTCCTTTTTGGCCAGTCGCAGCAGAATAGCGGCACCCAGGTTTGAGCCTTCGACTGTGTATAGCCAGCCCAGCGCGATATACGGGTTGTCGATAACAATGGTGCTGGCTGCTGACTGGTCCTGACTCAGTTCATCGCTGGATATTTTAAAGTCCTGGCAGTCGCGGATAACATCATCAGAGCGGTCGCGTTGCTCAAGATCCGGCAACCAATCCTGAACATTTTCATCATGGAACCAGGGAGCAATAGCCTGGTGTAAACGCGACTGGGTGCGCAAAAAACGGGAATATCGACCGAGATCGGTAAAGGGATCCAGAGACATGATGCGTTTATCCAGGCTCTCATGGGTGCTGGTCGTGCCTTCCTTTAACCAGATTGATAAGGGTTGCTCAGCTAACCGCTGCTGTTCGTGTGACGGTTGCTGTTCGGCAGATTGTTTCTGGCTGGTCATTCGTTTTCTCTGATTCAGTGAGGTTAAAACTGATGCAGTTGAAAAAAGTATGCATCTGATACTAATGACGAATGAGATTCAGATTCACTCATCTGTTGTGATGAAAAAAATCCGCCGTTGACCTTTGACGGGTTAGTCAGGTAACTTGGCGCCCTATCTTACTATTAATGATAATGAATATCATTTAGAATCACTCGCCTTCTGAATTTATCTATGAGGTTCTGAACAGTGCCGAGTCCTTCATCCGGAGAGTCCGGATTTGACAAACTGTATCAGGAGCACCATGAATGGTTGGTGCGTTGGATAAGCCAACGTGCACCAAGCTCCGAACACGCTAGGGATTTGGCACAAGATACATTTCTGCGTTTGCTTAATCGTCCTGCTGTGCCGGATGTGCTGCACAGCCCGCGTGCCTGGCTGGCGAAAATTGCTGGTAATCTGGCGGTTGACCAGCTGCGCCGACAGCGGCTGGAAAAAAACTATCTCGAGTTGCTGGCCGCTCTTCCTGAGGCCGAGCATCCATCACCTGAATTTCAACTGGAGCTGCTGCAGATTCTGGATCAGATTGATCGTCTGTTGGATGGTTTGCGTCCGGTTGAGAAAACCGCATTTTTGATGGCACGTCTGGATGGTATGGCTTACAAGGCTATCGCTGCCGAACTGGATGTGAGTTTGTCATCCGTCGAAAAATACATCGCTAAAGCCATGTTGTGTTGTTATAACGCCACCTATGGTGAAGCTTAAGCTTGTTGGTGTGAAAGAAGTGGGCATTACATTGCTTCAGGCAAAACCGGAGAGTCGCCATGGTCAATGAAACACAGGCAACGGCTGTGCAAGCCGTACCGGAATCGGTTGTCCGTCAGGCCATTGCCTGGCGCATTCGTCTCGGGTCTGATGACGTGGATGAATCAGATGTACTGGCTTGTGATCATTGGCGCCGCTCCGATACAACGCACGAATTGGCCTGGCAACGGCTTGATCACATGGAAGCGCCATTGAAGCAAGTCAAAGCTCCTGGTCTGACAAAAACCCTGATGCAAACGGATGCTGATTGTCGTCGTTTGAGCCGTCGTCAGGCACTGCGCAATCTTGGCGGCGGTGTGCTCAGTGTGGTGGCTTTAGGGTTGATGGCACAGCATCAGGGGGTGTGGCAACGTTTGCGCGCAGATTTCAGCAGTGGCGCAGAGCGTAGTCAGTTTACGTTGAGTGATCGCAGTGAGTTGTGGTTAAACAATCATTCTGCTGTTGAGCTGGATTTCAACGATAAACATCGTCAGATCCGACTAACCCGAGGTGAGATGCATCTTGTCAGTGCCATTGACCCGCGTCCGCTGGAAATTGAGTTACCACAAGCGGTATTACAGGCCCAACATGGACAGTTTACGGTTCGGCGTGACGCAGAGCATAGTTTGCTGCAGGTGAACCAGGGGCAGGTTGCCATGCATCATAAATACACCGGGCAAAGTACACACATTCAGGCTGGTCAGGTGATGCGGCTGTTTGAACACAATGTGGAAGCGGTCGATGCCGGGCGGTTTGACTACGGTGCCTGGGTGAATGGTGTTCTTGCGGTTCGGGATATGCCGCTGTCGGAATTGCTCGGGGAATTGGCGCGTTACCGTAATGGTTATCTTCGTTGTGATCCGGCGTTAGCTGATTTCCTGGTGTCTGGCGTTTATCAGTTACGTGATACTGATCTGGTGCTGCAAACACTTGCTCGTTCGGCGGCGGCCGAAGTAACGTATCTGACTCCATGGTGGGTCAATATCACGCCACGACAAGTATCCTGATTTCGACGCTTTAAAATAAATAAAAAAAATTATCATTTCGTTTACGGGTTTTATTATTTCATTCGGCTAATAGGTTAAATCGATCAATCGAGGAAACCTGTTTCATGCCGACCCGAGTCGCCCCCCGCCTTCTGGCAGGATTATTGAGCTGTTGTTTAGCATGCTCAACCCTTGCCGTTGCTCACACAGCTGTCGCAGCGGATAACCGTGCTGCACCTGCTCTTAATCTTGAGTTGGCAGCAGGCAACCTGGCGGTGGCTCTGAATCAGCTGTCACGCCAGGCTGGTGTGACTTTGTCCTATCAGCAAAGGCAGGTGCAGGGGTTTTCCGTTGATTCCGTGTCAGGCTTGCTCAGCGTTGAGCAAGCGCTGACGACGCTGCTGAATGGCACGGGTTTGCATGCGGTACCTGTGGGTGAGATGGCCTGGTTAATCGAACCCCACGATCAGCAAGACCTTAAGGTTTTGGGTGCCATTCAGGTGCAGAGCCGTGACAGTGCGGTGACTGATCAGGTGTTCCGCGAAGCGGCATCGGTGAGCATCATCACCCGTGATCAGATCGAGCGTTTCCGTGGTACCAGCATTGGCGATATTTTCCAGGGAACTCCCGGAGTGCTGGTTAGCGAAAACCGCAATTCTGGTGGCCTGGATGTCAATATTCGCGGTATGCAGGGCCTGGGGCGAGTACCGGTGATCGTCGATGGCAGCCGCCAGGAGACCACCGTGTATCGTGGTTATTCCGGCGTTTCCAGCCGCAGTTATATCGACCCGGACCTGGTCGGCAAAATCCGAATCGATAAAGGCCCGGTGATGAGTGCTGATGGCACGGGCGCTACCGGTGGTGTGGTTAGTGTCAATACGCTGGCCGCTGAAGATGTGGTGCAACCGGGTGAGTTATCTGGACTGCGGCTGCGTATCAGCGGCATTGGTAATAATTCTGCTGCACCGGATCCTGGTACCTATGCTGGCTATTATGTTGCCCGCAGTACTTATCGTTCCGATTGCCGCTTCGCCGTTTATTGTGAAGACAAATACCTGATGCCAGAGCGCTTTGCGCCAGAGCATGGCATGGATCGACCCGGGCTGCTTGAGTTTGGTGGTTATGCTGCCAGCCTGGCCGGCGCTTACCGGTTTGATTGGGGTGATCTGGTGGCTGCGTATGCCCAACGTGACCAGGGAAACTATTACGCCGGTGCGCACGGTCCATCTCCGGAGGTTACCATCGGCGAAGCGACACAGCGAGCCTGGTACAAAGAAACCCCAGTCTCCTGGGATGGTGCTTCGCCTATTCGTGCGGGTGAGCGTGTACCCAATAGCAATCTCGCCAGTCAGTCACTGTTATTGAAAAGCCAGCTGGTATTGCCCAGTGATCAGAGCCTGGATCTGAGTTATCTGCGTTACGACAGTCAATATGGCGAAATGATGCCGTCACAAGCCACCGGCAAAGGGTTTGGCTGGACGCGTCAGTGGCTTGATAGTGAAGTACGCAACCATACTTATACTGCTCGTTATCGGTATCAGCCAGTGGATAACGACCTGATCGATGTTAAATGGAATACCTGGCACACCGACGGTGTCACCGAGCTCAACACCCCTGGTGTTTTCACGGTTGATCTGGCAAGCAATACGCATCGAATCGATGACTATCAACGTTGGGGGACCGACCTCAGTAACCGCATGCGGTTTTATCCTATGGGCGAGTTGCGGCTGGACTATGGCCTGGCTATTCAGCTGGAAGATATGGATACCGATACGCCACAACAGCAGGGAGGCTTTTATGGCGGTTCACGCAAAGGGTCGCGTGAAGAGTACAGCGCCTTTGTCGCTGCTGAATGGCAGCCACTACCGCAATGGACCTTGACCGCCGGAATACGCCATACCCGTTTCCACTCTAAAGATGATAATGCCCAACAACTGGACACCCTGGCTCCGGATTGCCGCCCGGATGGTAATGGCGGCTGTTTACCCATCAAGTTTGAAAATGATGATGCGGGTAACGCCCCTGTAATTGCACTCAGCTGGGAGCCATTGGCTGGCTTGCAGTTTTACCTGCGGCGTGCCGAAGCCCTACGTATGCCCAGTCTGTTTGAAGGTACCTCCGGGTGGTCGGTCAGCCCGGCGCTGGATGTTCCTCTTAAAGGTGAACATGCCACGAATAAAGAAGTGGGTTTCAATTACCTCAATCATAATGTCTTTGATTGGCAGCATCAGCTGCGTTTTAAGTTGGCCTATTTCCGTAATCATGTTGATGATTATCTGACCCGAACTCATATTAATGCCTTTGAAGAGAAGCGGCATGGTGATGATCGCTTCCGCTTGCGCAATATCGATAGCCTGGATCTGCATGGCTGGGAAATGAATATCGGCTACGATGCTCAATCGTGGTTGATTGAACTGAGTGGCACCCGCTATCGCCATATCGAGATCTGTAACCTTGCCAGTGACGTGCGTTATTACTGTACCGACTGGGGTCTGCGCGACAGTTATTTCAATAATATGATCCCGCCTAACTGGCACGCCTCGTTGCATCTGGGGAGTCGCTGGTTATCACAAAAGCTGGATTTGGGTGTGCGTGGCACCTTTATGGGTGAGCGTAATTCGCTACCAAAGCACAACGCTGACCCTGGTTTTCTGCGGCCCGTCCCCTGGCATGCCTACACCTTGTGGGATGTGTACGCCAACTACTCGTTTACTGACAACATCGCGATGGATTTCACCGTCGACAACATCACTGACCGTTATTACCTCGATGCCCTGGGTCTTGGCCTGGTACCGGCTCCCGGCCGCACAGCCAGGCTCAGCCTGACCTTACAGTTTTAAATAATAGAATTATCAACCATGGAGAAACACCGATGAATCAAACGCGCAGCCTGGTTGCTATGCTTGCTTTGTCATTAGTCGTGACCGCCTGTGGTGGCGGAGGCGGCGGAAGTAGCAGCCCTTCAGCACCCGAAACATCAGCACCAGATCCGGCTCCGAAGCCTGCTCCGGAACCACCCAAAGATTTGAAAGCCGCGATCAGCATTCTGAATCCGGCTCAAGACCGAATGATCGTTAAAGATCCTGTGGTGGTTAAGCTGGATGGCAGCAACAGCAAAGACGATGCTGGTTCGGCATTAACTTATAAATGGGAGTTGCTTGAAACACCCGACCAGAGTCTGGCGAAATTAAATACGTCTGACGCCCAGCAAGTTGAATTTACTGCCGACCAGGCTGGTAAATACGTCGCCAGCCTGATTGTGAATAACGGCACAGCTGACAGTGCTTCCACACGCGTTACCTTTACCGCGATCAGTCCGAAACCGATCGCCGGGGTTGAGCCAACCATCAACGTCGCACTGGGGACGACGTCGGTTGAACTGGATGGCAGCCAAAGTGCTTTACCGGAAACGGCATCTGGCGTACTGGAATATCAATGGACGTTAAAAACCAAGCCGGTAGACAGCCTGGCAACATTAGCCAATGCCAAAACCAGCAAGCCCAACCTGACGGTTGATCTGGCGGGCGATTACATCGCTGAGTTGGTTGTCACCTTTGATGGCGAAACCAGTGAAGCTAAAGAAGTTAAGGTGAATGTGGCCGAAGGAAACGTTCAGCCCGTTGCTTCAGCACAAGATGTTGAAGTGCTGATGGGACAAAAAGCGACCGTGGATGCTTCTGCCAGCACCGATTTTGAAGGCGCTGACTTGCAATACCGCTGGAGAATCTCCGATGCTCCGTTTGAACCGTACCCAGCACTGAACGGCGCTACCAATGCTCAGGCTGATTTTGTTCCGACGGCTGCTGGTGAATATGAGCTGAAGCTGTTTGTGTTTGATGGTCAGCGTGCCAGTGACGAACTGACCGTGACGGTAACAGCAAAAGCCGATCCGGCCGCCAGCGAAAACAAAGCCCCGGTGGGCGAACTGATAGCAACCGGTTATTTTCCAAATCGTAGCGTTGGTGAGCAGGAATTAGGGCGTCGCGCTGAGTTTAACTTTGTTGGTTATGACCCGGAAGGCGAAACCCTGCAAATTGTCAGTGCTGAGCTGATTGCTAAACCGGCGGGCAGCACTGTCGAGTTGGTGAATATCGGTTCTTGGAAGCCATTGGGTAAAAAGATCCAGAAACTGGATGTGGTTGGTACTTACCGAGTGCGTATGACGGTGAGTGATGGCGTGAATCGAGTCACCCAGGAAGCGACGATGGAAGCGAAAATTGGCAACGTCAACAATCGCCCATCAACCGGTTCTGTCGATGCGGATTCAAAAGCCGTATTGGTAGGGCAGCCGCTGATTTTTGAATCGGCCGATGCTAAGGACAAAGACGGCGATCCGATCACCTTTGAATGGTCATTAATTGATAAGCCTAATGGCAGCAACGCGACCATCACCCCAGTGACTCATCCGGATGAAGGTGACCTGCGTCGTGCCGAAGTGTTAACCGATGTGCCGGGTGTGTATCGTGTACGTTTGATCGCTAAAGATGACCGTGGTTTGTACTCGCACTACGCCAGTGAAGAATTTGGTTATGCCAAGACCGTCAACCATAAGCCAAAAATCCACTCTGTTGTATGGGCACGCAACTGGGGGCGTTTGGCTCCAGGTGAAAACTATTACCAGATTTTGCCATGCATGAGCTTGCTGCATCGCCCGATTGTGATTGATCCGGATGGTGATGAAGTGTTTACCCATAATGAGCTGGTGAGTGTTCCATCTAATGGTGGTCAGTTTACTTCTCGCCCGGATGATGCCGATTGTCCAAACGCTCGTGGCCAGGTATTCACCAAACCGGGTACTTATATTTTCCGTTATTACGCAACCGATATTATCAGCGATGCGGACAACTATGACTTTGTCGTGAAAGTCGACTCATTTGACGATGCGCGCGGCGTGCGTCTGAAGAGTGTCAGCAGTCGTGGTGATTTGTGGTATCCACTGCCATACGAAAATATCCCAGAGAATCGTTATGTATTTTCTCCATCGCTGGATCCGATTGAAGCTTCGGCCATTCAATGGGCATTGGTTGCCCAGGATGCGGACTACACCATCGAAAACGTGCAGGTCAAACACATCAATGGTGGTTTAGACAGTCTGACGCCAAGCTTTGATGGTTTGCAGAACGGTACGGTTATTAAGAAAGGCGAGACGCTGAACTTTAAAACCCAATTCCCTGCCATTCCATGTCAGCGTACGGACGAAGGTAAAGAAGGTTTCCACCTGTCGTTTAATATTAAAGAAATTCCTGAAATTTCGTTTGTGTATGAAAATTGGTATGGCTCTGATAACAAGTCGACCAGTCGTTGGGCACGTTGTGAGGCGGGTGAGTTAGAGTAAATTCGCGATTTACTTTACGCTGCTACCAGCGTTGTCGTTTGATAAACCCCGGGCTATCCGGGGTTTATTTTTTATGAAATAACAGGTTTCAGATGATGGTTTGGCTTTGTTATTCGTCATCAGTAGAAAGCCCCTGAAATTTAGGAACCTTTGCATGAAGTATGTGTATCTGGTGATTGCCTATCTGGCATTGGCCATCGCTTTTCTCGGCGTGGTATTACCCGGGTTACCAGCCACGGAATTTTTCCTGTTAGCGGCATGGGCGGCAGGCAAAGGATCACCACGGTTACACCGTTGGATGATCAATCACAAAAGGATTGGCCCGCCGTTAAAGAATTGGCAACAGCATGGAATTATCAGCGTAAAAACTAAATTACTGGCAAGCATCAGTATGCTGTTAGCCGCTGTTTTTTTATATCTGAAAGTGACTCATCTGCCGTCCCTGATCTTTTGTCTGGCGGGAATGTCATTAGGCATTTTCTGGCTTTGGAGCCGGCCATCGCAATCCGATAGTACAACGATTCATCTGTTGTTCGCTCACAAGGACTGATAACCTCAGCGGCTATTTGTATTCTGAGAAAAGTTCTATGGAATTTACCCGAACCTTTGTTGAGGTATTCTGGGCGGCAATCTGTTTGGTATCCCCCGTATTAATATTCTTGTCGCTGATTGTACTGGTGATGAGTCAGCTGGTGGGGGTAATGGAGCGCTGGAAGCCGTTTGAGGCTTTTTATTGGGGGATGGTGACAGCCACGACGGTTGGCTACGGAGATATCCGTCCAACCAAGGCGCTATCGCGCTTACTGGCCTTGTGCATTGCGATGATTGGCCTGACATTTACCGGGATATGGGTGGCACTGGCGATTGAAGCAACCACCAGCTCGTTTGAAAAGCACACCGACCCACAAGTTATTGAACAGTTAAAAGAGCATATTCATTAATGTTTTTGGTCAGCCAGCCTCCGCAGTCAGGAGGCTGATGTTTGCAAAGCGGCTATTTGGGGGCCGCAAGCGGACGGCCAATGGCGATAGACATGATCAGTGCGACTGCCAGCATCCAACAATAAATCACCGAGTCCATCAGTTGCAACGGTGATAATCCGGCAATGGAAGCCGCCAGTAACATTTGTGCGCCCCAGGGAATAATACCCTGTACCACACATGAGGTGATGTCCATCAGGCTGGCGCTACGGCGAGGGTCAACCTGATAACGGCCAGCGATATCTTTGGCTAAACCGCCGCTGATCAGAATCGCTACCGTGTTGTTGGCAGTACATAAGTTGGATACCGCAACGGCTAAGCTGAGGCTGGTTTCACCACTGCGTTGCTGGTCATCTTTAGCTTCTTTGCGACGGCTGAGTTTGTCGATTTGTTGCGCCAGCCATTCCAGCCCGCCAGCTTCTTTCATCATATATGCCAGACCACCAATCAGAAGCGACAGGATCATAATTTCCTGCATACCGGTGTAACCGGCGTAAATATCTTGGGCCCATTGCGCAATGTGATAGTCATCAACCAGTAACAGCCCGGTCAGGCCCGCCAGCACAATGCCCGCCAGCAACACCACCAGAACATTCAGGCCCGATACCGCCAATACCAACACCAACAAATAAGGCATCATTTTGACTGCGCTGTGCTCGGTGTTTTCGCTAACTTGTACTTCACTGCCTTGCAGGTACAACCACACCATGGTGATAAGCGCTGCCGGAATGGCAATCTTCAGGTTCATACGGAATTTATCCGCCATGGAGCAGCCCTGAGTCCGAGTGGCGGCAATGGTGGTATCAGAAATAATCGACAGGTTATCGCCAAACATAGCACCACCCACTACCGTGCCGACGGTGAGCGCCAGTGACAGGTCGGTGGCTTCGGTCAGGCCAACGGCAATCGGTGCAACGGCGGCGATGGTACCCATGGATGTTCCCATTGCGGTAGCCATAAAGGCGGTCATCAGGAATAAACCGGGCAACACCAATGACGGCGGAATAATGCTCAGGCCAAAATTAACCGTGGCATCAACACCACCAATAGCTTTGGCGACGCTGGCAAAGCCTCCGGCCAACAGGAAAATCAGTAGCATGGTGATCAGGGTTGGATCACTACAGCCCTTAATAAACTGCTCCACACGCTGATTCAGCGAACCACTGGCGAATAACACCGCCAGCACAATGGCAGGCAAAATCGCCACCGGCGCTGAAATTTCATAAAAGGCAAACTCGATGCCCTGAGCCTGATAAAACAGACCACTGCCAATAAATAAGGATAAGAACAGCACCATAGGTAACAGTGCCAGTGGGGAAGGTCTGGTCATAGCCGATTCCAAAAAAAGCGCGCTATTCTAATGAAACCTGACCAATTGGATAGTAATTTTTCGTTATGAGCTAATGCCAATGAACAGGGGGCGGTTCAGCCCCCTGAACAAGCTACTTATTCAGCGCCAGCGGCTTTCAGAATTTCCGCGTACTCAGAGCCCTGAGTATGGCTGGAGATGGTGGCGAACAGGCTGGTGCCGTCGAGGTTTTTGGCGTTCAGATTATGGCCTTCTGCCACAAACAGCTCGATGTACTGTTTGAAGGTCGCCGGTACCATATGACGATAGGCGCGAATCACGGCCAGGTAATCGGCTTCGGTGCCGTCGTGACTTTCAACATCAATAAACGCGCGTAACTGCTCTTCCGTCCAGTCACCACCAAATACCTTTTCTTTATCTTTTTTTAACATCTCTCAGCTCTGCTTTTTTGTTTATAAAACGTCTGATCGCTGCGCGATCAGCTGATTTTGCGGTACATAATATCCCAAACACCGTGGCCTTTGCGCTCACCGCGTTTTTCAAACTTGGTGTACGGGCGATGGTCCGGACGATCAACACATTGCCCTTGCCCTGCGATATTTTCATAGCCTTCGGCCACGTCCATCACTTCGAGCATGTGTTCGCTGTAGGGTTCCCAATCGGTTGCCATATGGAAGATACCACCCGGTTTCAGCACACGACGCAGTGTCTGGGCGAACTCACCATTTACGATACGGCGTTTGTGGTGCTTCTTCTTATGCCATGGATCGGGGAAGAACAGCTGCACGGTATCCAGGCTGTTATCCGGTATCAGCTTTAACACTTCAATCGCGTCATCTTTATAGGTACGCAGGTTGGTGACACCGGCTTCTTCGGCGTGATTCAGTAATGAACCAACGCCCGGCAGATGCACTTCCACACCAATAAAGTCTTTTTCCGGGGCGGCTTGTGCCATTTGTACTAACGACTGACCCATACCGTAACCAATCTCCAGTACCACATGACTGTCTCGACCGAACACCTGCTTCGGATCAATCGGGCCATCTTCCAGCTCCATGCCCATGATGGGCCACTGGCGCTCCAGTGCACCTTCCTGACCTTTGGTTAAACGGCCAGCACGAATAACAAAGCTTTTAATACCGCGGCGGTACTGTTTTTTCTCGGTGCTTGAGTGGGTATCAGCTTCCGAAGTGGCGGCAGCTTCACTATGCGCCGCTGAATCATGGTTCTGGTTTTCTTCAGTCACGGTGTTTCTCTGGTGATAAAAATATCAGGCCTAAGAATAGCTCTAAGCCTGTTTGGAATCGGGTAATTTTAGCGCAGCCACGGCCATCAGTCCCCAACCAATTAACCAGCTAACCCCACCAATCGGAGTAATCATGCCCAGAGGGCGAATATCGGTCAGGGCCATGGCATACAAACTGCCACTGAATAACAGCAGGCCAATCACCATCAGGGTGGCAGAACGCTGCAGCCAGGTTTTGCTCGCACCAGACGGCAACAGCAGCAAGACTACCGCCAGTGCCAGCAGCACAACGCTGTGTACTAAGTGATACTGCACCGCGGTTTGCCACACCGTTAGCATCTTCTCAGACAGCACCTGCTTTAAACCGTGGGCACCAAAAGCGCCAAGGGCAACTCCAGTGAATCCGGCGACGGCGGCAGACAGTAAGGTGGTTTTGGCTTGCATCTCAGGCATTTCCGCAATGGTTGGAGAAAATCGCGAATTATACAGCAGTTATACAGCTGAGCCAGCCGGAAGCTGTTAGAATGCTGCCCCACTTCTATACACCAAGCTGACAAACGAGGCAGGCGGTGAAATACAAAGATCTGCGTGACTTTATCAAAATGCTGGAAAAACGCGGTGAGCTGAAACGCATCAGTTACCCGGTTGATCCTCATCTGGAAATGACTGAAATCTCCGATCGGGTGCTGCGTGCCAAAGGCCCGGCCTTGTTGTTTGAGAATCCCAAAGGGTATGACATGCCGGTGCTGGCGAACCTGTTTGGTACACCGGAGCGGGTTGCCATGGGCATGGGGGAAGAAAGCATCGAAGCCCTGCGCGAAGTGGGTAAGTTGCTGGCGTTTCTGAAAGAGCCGGAACCACCGAAGGGCATGAAGGATGCCTGGTCGAAGCTACCTATCTTCAAGAAAGTCCTGAGCATGGGGCCAAAAGAAGTCAAAAAAGCCGACTGTCAGCAGGTAGTGTTGGAAGGTGATGAGGTCGATTTAAGCAAAATCCCGGTTCAGCATTGCTGGCCCGGCGACGGTGGGCCACTCATTACCTGGCCGTTGGTGATCACTAAAGGGCCGCATAAAGAGCGTCATAATCTGGGGATTTATCGCCAGCAGGTGATTGGTAAAAACCGGGTGATTATGCGCTGGTTAAGCCATCGTGGTGGCGCGTTAGATTTTCTGGAGTGGAAAAAAGCCCACCCGGGAGAACCTTTCCCGGTCACGGTGGCGTTGGGTGCTGACCCGGCCACCATTCTGGGGGCTGTTACTCCGGTGCCCGATACCTTAAGTGAATACGCGTTTGCTGGATTATTGCGCGACAGTCGTACCGAGCTGGTAAAAAGTATTGGCAATGATTTGTTGGTGCCCGCTTCGGCAGAGATTGTATTAGAGGGTGTGATTCACCCGGACGATATGGCACCGGAAGGCCCGTTTGGCGATCATACCGGTTATTACAACGAAGTGGATGACTTCCCGGTATTCACCGTGGAGCGCATTACCCATCGTAAGAAACCCATCTACCACAGCACCTACACCGGTCGTCCGCCGGATGAACCCGCGATTTTGGGGGTGGCATTAAACGAAGTGTTTGTGCCGATTTTGCAAAAGCAATTCCCGGAAATTGTCGATTTTTACCTGCCGCCGGAGGGCTGCTCTTACCGCATGGCGGTGGTGAGTATGAAGAAGCAATATCCTGGTCATGCTAAACGGGTGATGATGGGTGTGTGGTCGTTCCTGCGCCAGTTTATGTACACCAAGTTTGTGATTGTGGTGGACGACGATGTCGATACCCGTAATTGGGAAGATGTGATGTGGGCCATTACTACACGGATGGACCCAGCGCGCGATACCACGTTGATTGAGAACACACCGATTGATTACCTCGATTTTGCTTCGCCAGTCTCGGGCTTAGGTTCGAAGATGGGGATGGATGCCACCAATAAATGGCCGGGGGAAACCGACCGTGAATGGGGCACGCCGATTGTGATGGATCAGGATGTGAAAGATAAGATTGATGCTATTTGGGATGAGCTGGGACTCTGAGTTAACCCCGCTAAACAGTAAGTAATACTGATGTTTTTCAAAGCAGCAACAGGATGTTGCGGTAGGCTGGCAGGCACAAGGACGTGCCTTCCAGCCGGCGGCTGAAAAATATCAGTGTTGCTTACGGTGCTGTTTGAAGAGAGGCCTCTGCTCTGATGAAAACCCACAAAATAACCTTCCAGCCTAATGGCGTGACCATTCTCTGCCGAGAAGACGAAGCCATCGCCGAGGCGGCGTTGCGTCAGGGTGTGATTGTGCCTGTCAGTTGTGAAAACGGAATCTGCCAGATTTGCCAGGGGGATCGGATCAGCGGTGAGCTAAATTTTCGCAACTCGCTCGGAGAGTCCATACTTGAGCAGGATAATCAGGTATTATGCTGCGTCGCCCAACCCAAGACCGATATTGAGATTGTTATGAATGATGTGTATGCGCCAAACCATAAACCGGAAGTGACGCTGGCTTGCCAGATCCCCTCGGTCAGCTTGATGGCGGATAATATGTATCGGGTTGAACTGCTGGCTCCGGCCGGAAAAGCGTTCGATTACTGGCCGGGCCAGTATCTGATGCTGGATGTGGAAGATGAAAACGGCGAAGCCAAACAATTTCCGTATTCGATTGCCTCTGCGCCCGGTGATATGACCGGTGGCGATCGTCGTCGTCTTGAATTACATATCGCTGCTAACAGCCCAACGGCAGAAGCTGTGGTTAAGTTTTTGCAAAATGCCGTCGTGGTGCGTGCGACTTTACCGGGTGGCGACTGCCTGTTAAATCAGTCTTTCCTTAATGGCACTAATGGTCAGCCGCTATTGATGGTGGCGGCGGGCAGTGGCTTTTCGCAAATGAAAGCCCTGATTGAAGGTGCGCTGGCACTGAATCCAAATCAGGAAATTCACCTGTATTGGTCAAACCGCGCTGCCATTGGTTTTTATCTGAGTGAGCTGCCGCAGCAGTGGGCACACGATTACCCGAACTTCCATTATCATCCGATTATTGAGCAGCACGCCGATGACTGGAATGGTCGTGCAGGCTGGATTTATCAGGTAATTCACGAAGATTTCGACGATCTGAGCCAGGTTCAGATGTTTGCTTGTGGTTCTCCGAATATGGTGTACGGCACGCTCGATCAGTTGGAAAAACTGGGCCTGTCTCAAACCAATATGCACTCAGATGTGTTTGCTTACGCGCCACGCTCCTGATCAATAAATACCCGGCTAAAAGTCCGGGTATTTTCTGAAATCACTTCCCTGTCTTCCCCGCATTTTTTTCTACACTTATTTCTTGCGACTAATGGCTAGAAGTCAGACCTTCGGTTGTTAGGTCAACATACACTGGGCCTGCTAATACTATTTCGATCAAGCTGTTATGTGCTGAAAGTTTTTCAATCAAGGCGCGAAGAATGATGTTTAACGAGTTAAATGAATGATAAGCAACGCTGAGTGAAAGACTTTCAGCCATAACCCGAAGGGCTGAAGTCAATTTTTCCCTGAGCTGTGTTACTCGTTGCTGATTTAACTCGTTAAATGACGCTCCTCA
Organism: Bacterioplanoides sp. SCSIO 12839; assembly: GCF_024397975.1. Classification (NCBI taxonomy): domain Bacteria; kingdom Pseudomonadati; phylum Pseudomonadota; class Gammaproteobacteria; order Oceanospirillales; family Oceanospirillaceae; genus Bacterioplanoides; species Bacterioplanoides sp. SCSIO 12839. The sequence continues at coordinate 3,804,283 of NZ_CP073745.1, read as the reverse complement.
TGCCTTGCTCATGAAAAAGCTGACAGCCAGCAGCAAAGATCTAAATAGTCTTAACAGGCCCTAGTTCACTCAGATTATCCGGCAGTATCTGAGTCATTGGAAATGACCATTTCCAGAACCCAAAGAATTCGGAGAGAACGATGCGTGGATTAGTGAGCTGGCGTATTGTCAGTCGTTGGATAACCGCAAGCCTGATGATTGCAGCCCCATTCGTGCAGGCGGCAGAGACGATCAAACTGGGTCTCAATTACCCCTCTACCGGGCGTTACAAACAGCAGGGCATTATGCAGGCCCGTGGCGCATTACTGGCGATTGAAGAAATCAATGCCAACGGTGGTGTGCTCGGCAAACCGCTGGAACTGCTGACGGCCAATACCGCCTCAAAGCCGGATAAAGCCGTTGCCAATGTTAAGACCCTGGCCAAACAAGGAGCGGCCATGTTGTTTGGTGGTGTTTCCAGCTCCGTTGCCATCGCCGCCGGTAAAGAAGCCGCACAACAAAAGCGCATCTACTTTGGCACATTAACCTATGCCAATGGTACGACTGGTGTTGAAGGGCACCGGCATATGTTTCGTGAAAGCTACAACGCGTGGATGGCCTCTAAAGCGTTAGGTCGTTACCTCAGTGATGAGCTGCGAGGTAAAAAGCTGTTTTATATCACCGCAGATTATAGCTGGGGATGGAGTACCGAAGAGTCGCTACGTACGTTTACCGATACCATGGATGCAGCGCAGAACCCTGGAGTTAAGGTTCGCTTTCCTCGCCCGCGCGAATCGGATTTTGTGACAGCGTTGGAAGCTGCACAAGCGTCCGGGGCGGACGTGCTGATGTTGATTCAGTTTGGCGATGATATGGCGCATGCCTTACGTGTGGCTCAGCGGATGAACATCAAAGACAAGATGACGATTATTGTGCCAAACCTCACGCTGGGTATGGCCAAAGCCGCGGGTGCGGGCATCATGGAGGGTGTGATTGGTGCCGTGCCGTGGAGCTGGCAGGTGCCTTATCAGTATGATTACGCCAGTGGCAAAACCTTTGTTGAGGCATTCCTGAAAAAATTCGAAGCGCACCCTTCGAGTGCTGCCGCTTCAGCTTACAGCATCGTTTATCAGTTTAAAGACGCGGCGGAACGTGCCGGCTCAACCCAAACGAATAAACTGATTAAAGCACTGGAAGGCCATCGTTATATCGGCGTCAAAGACGAGCAGCAATGGCGGAAGCTGGATCACCAGAATATTCAGAGTGTGTACGTTGTCAAAAGTAAGCCGCGTCGTGAGATTCTGAAAAGTCATCTGCATGAAGACTTTTTTGAAGTGCTGATGAAGTTGCCAGCGGATGAAGCGGCAAGAACACAGGAAGAATGGTTGTTGGCACGAAAAACGGCGGGTAAACCCAGCAAGCTCCAGTAGCCCCGAGGCCTCAAGCCTATCTGCCGTAATCAAGCGTTAGCAGCCCATCACTTAACGCGAGGATGGGCTTGCTAAGCGGGATCAATTGCCCAGTGCCAGCTGGAAATGTTCACACGCGGCTACCTGGTCACCTTCAGCCATTAATAACTTACCCATTTCAGCATGCAGCTCCGGCATACCTTTAATGCGTAAGCCGGTTTGCAGGAATTCCCGGGCCTTAGCGAAATTCTCCTGGCGCAACGCCAGGCGGCCGAGGATCAGCAATAACATTGGATCGTTAGGACGTTCGGTTAATTGTTGCTCGGCAAATAACAGCTGTTTGTTGATATCGCCATTGAGCCGGCCATATAAACAAATCAGATCGTCATGCCAGACGCTGCTCAGAGCGTTGCGTAATTCCTGTTCGGCTAATCTTTCTTCGCCCTGTTCCAGCAGCAGTTCGGTGTAACGTTTCACCACGGGTTGAGACACACGGGCGGAACGAGGCATGTTGCTGTAGATGTCTTTTAACGACTGCACCTGGTTGCCGCCATAGCTGTGTGCCGCACGTTCCAATAACTGTAATTGAACGTTCTGCTCCAGTTTGGTGAGTTCTTCCGCCGGAATGCGCGCCAGCTTTTTCAGTGTTGGCAGTAACTCATTGAGTGCTACCCAGTCTTCCAGTTCCTGATAGGTTTTCACCAGTAATTTCAGTACATAGGCGTGTTTAGGGTGTTTGCCGCGCAGGCGTAACAGCACTGCCAGCGCTTGTTCAAACTGTTTGCGCGACTGTAATAACTGCACCTGAGTGATGCCAACGGCCAGTTCGGAGCCTTTGGTACTTTGACTAGCAGCTTTTAACAGCTCGTCGGTGGAATCGGTGTCGCCCTGTTCATAAGCGGCACGAGCGGCTGCCAGATAGTTAATCAGTGGCGTGTCGGAGTTTACGGCGGACGAGCGCAGCTGACGCTCAGCACGACGCCACTGACCTTGTGCCAGCGCCAGAAAGCCACGGGTGGTCATGCGACGTGCCCGGATACGGCCACGCTCTTTGCGCCATTCATTAAAGCGCCAGTCACTGCCCAGCAGCAGTAAGCTGGCACGAATAACGATGTACATCGAAAGGGTGGTTGCCGCCAGGATCAGCAGGAAAAACCATAAGCTGGTCTCCAGCGTATAAACATCCCAGCTCAACAGCACATAGCCTGCATCAATGCTGACCAGAGTGCCGAAGAACAAGCCTGCGATTAATGTAATGATTAAGCACAGCATCAGTATTTTCATGCTGCAGGCTCCTGTGTTGCGTCAGAAACCACGGTGCCGCGGCGTTGTTGCTCAACCAGTTTCTGCAGGGACAACAACGAGCTGCTGATGTCCGGTACCTGAGGATTCACATCCCAGCCTTGTAATTCGGTTAACGCTGCACGAGCAGCACGGGTGCGCTCGTCATCAATCATCAGATATTCATCCAGCCAGTCACTGATGCGTTTCAGGCTGTGCTGGTACAGGTCGGCTTGTTCGCGTAACAACGCGACTTGTGCCTGTTCCAGCATCAGGTGCATATTTTGTTGCAGATAATACTGCTGGTCGGGAGTCAGAGGGGCAGCAATTGGCTCGTTGCGGGTACGGATACGCACCATATTCGAAACACTGGTGCTGATGTGGTGCCACAACTGCCAGTACCAGGCTTGCTGCTCCAGCACTTCAACGGGTTGCTCGCCGGTCGGTTCCTCAATCAGTTTTTCCGGCATCCATGGCAAACTCGTCACTTGTTGTTGTAATGCCTGAAGGCGGGTGATTGCACCGACGTTGTCGATCGCGGGAACAGCACGTAAGGCTAACAATTCACGGGCAATGTCTGCGCGAACAACATTCATACGTGGGTTGCGTGTTTCCAGTAACACATTGTCTGCAGCGGTTAACATGCTCACTGCACCACTCCAGTCGCGCTCCAGCTGCAGACGCTGGTTGGCCAGGCGCAACAGGTATTCAGCTTCGGCCAGTAACCAGTCCTGGCGCTCGGCTCCCGGTAATTTACCCAGACGGTCGGTATTGTGAGCAACCTGCTGTTGCAAGCTGTCGGCGGATTCCGTTAACCGTTGAGCCTGAGCAATCATTTGCTGCTCGCGCTTGATCAGTTCTGCCGCGACCCCCTGAGCCTGTTCAAGGCGGTCACGTAATACCGCGATGTCTGCTTGGGCGGTTTGTTGTTGTGTCCAGCCGAGGTAGCCAGCGTAGGCAGCTACGGCAAACAGCCCCAGCATCAGCACCAGGTTGATCCAGGAAAGCGGGTGAGGGCCAGTGCGTTGAGGCTTCTCTGCAGGCGTTGATACTGATGCATCTGCAGGTTTTGATACATCTGTCGCTGTGTCTGAGGTATCGATATCAGTATCGATCGGCGTTTCGTTGCTCACACTGGTTTTCCTTTCGTGACTTTGCGAGTGACGTTAACGTTTTTATTGTTGCAGGCCAACCCAGTCTCGCAGCTGAGTCAGTACATCCTGATCACGGGCGCTGGCAGCAACCAGGACCTGTTGATAACCTTTTTTTCTGGCCTTTTCTGCTACCCGTTCACTGGGCACCAGAATGGCGCTCACCTGATCAGCAAGATTGTCCACCTGCTGTTCAATAATATCCAGACCCTGGCCACTGCTTAATAGCAATAATGACGGTGGTTGCAGCACCGCTTGCCATTGTTTTGTGCTGTATTCGATCTGACGACGTTCATACAATTCGGCGTAGTCGACCTGAGCACCACGTTGGCGCAGCACATTAGCCAGTGTTTCGCGGCCACCTTCGCCCCGCCATATCAGGATTTTTTCGTCCTGTACCTGTTGCAGTGATGCCAGCTCCAGCACCCCTTCGCTATCAAAACGTTGCTCTGGCATGTAAACCGGATGAAGCTCGCCGCTCAGTTCATCGGCCGTGGTTGGACCAACGGCGTACCAGCGAATCTCTTCCGGGGGCTGTGGCCAATACTTATCTAACCACTGCAAGCCGGTTTGAGCGGCATTTTTGCTGATCGCAATCACCGCCTGATAGTGATCAATATTGAGCATTCGCTGACGCAATAACACCGCATTGTTATCGTCCTCAATGGTGACAATCTCAATCAGCGGCTGGTGGAATAACTCCGCATCGGGAAAGTCAGCCGCGATGGCAGCCATTAATGACTGCTGCTGACCTTCTGGTCGGGTGACGATAATGCGCAAAGCGTCCGGCTTATGGGAGTCAGCCAAGGTTTATTTCACCTCGTGGCCGTAGACTTCCTCTAAAATCTTGCCTGCGCCTTGTTGCAGCAGGTCTTCGGCGGCACGGATGCCCATGGCTTCGGCATCACTCATGCTGGCGTTTTGTTCGGTGCGTAACAAGGTGGAGCCATCCACACTGCCCACCAGACCACGCAGGTGTAACTGATCACCTTCCAGTTCTGCATAAGCCGCAATCGGCACCTGACAGCCACCTTGCAGGCGACGATTCAAAGCACGCTCGGCCAGAACACAAGCCGCGGTTGCTTCATGGGCTAAGGGTTTGATCAGTGCATGAACGGCTTCATCATTGGTGCGCCATTCAATACCCAAGGCACCCTGGCCACCGGCTGGCAGAGATTGCTCAGATGGAATAAAGCTGGCAATACGGTCATCCATTTCCATACGTAGCAGGCCTGCTGCCGCAAGAATGATGGCATCGAATTCACCGGCATCGAGCTTACCCAGCCGAGTCTGAACGTTGCCGCGCAGGCTTTTGATTTTCAGGTCTGGGCGTTGTTGCTGAATCTGGCACTGACGACGCAGGCTGGAGGTTCCCACAACCGCACCTTGCGGCAGTTCATCGATTGATTTGTAGGTGTTGGAAACAAACGCATCCAGTGGATTCTCGCGCTCACAAATCACACCCAGTTCCAGGCCTTCCGGGAACTCCATCGGTACATCTTTCATGGAATGCACGGCAATATCCGCATCACCGGCCAGCATTGCCACTTCCAGCTCTTTCACGAACAGGCCTTTGCCACCAATTTTCGCCAGTGGCGTATCCAGAATTTTGTCGCCCTTGGTGGTGAAGGTCACCAGTTCAATGGTCAGGCCTGCGTGCAGGGCTTCAAGACGAGCTTTGATATGCTCCGCCTGCCACATAGCCAGCGGGCTTTTACGGGTCGCAATACGTAAGGTTTTACCGGGTGAGGTGGTCGAGGCAGACATACACATTCTTCGCTAATAAAAAATTATTCGCATGATACCAGCGTCAAGCCGGTATCAGAAATGATGTGGGTCGGCTTATGCGTTTTCAGAGTTCGCCTTGCAGAAAAGGTGTTGTGTCCAGTTCGTTAGCATAGGTGGCTCCTGCTTCTTTGCGATCCGGGTCGTCGAGAAACAACGCTGGCTGCAAGGTTGATTGCAGAGTCTCTTTTCTGACCAAACGGAATTGTTGGCGTTCGGACTCCGGAAATAGCGGGAAACATTGCTCGTAGTTGGAAACATTAACACGCTGTCCAATGGCCCAGTCTTTACGATCACAAATGCCGCCGCCAGTATCCGAGCCATTGCGGGCATCAACCAAGGATTGGCTGAGAGGCGTTGACCAGGCTTGTGTAAAAATCATTTCGACCTGAACCACGCTGTTGCCGTTGTTCAGCACCTGTGTGCCTTTGATTTCAAACTGACCTTCGTATTCGGCTAACTCAATCGGTTGAGCACAGTTGCGGCTCTGGTACGCCCGAATAGCCAGGCTGACTTTGTTGCCGTCATAAAAACGAAGTTGCTGGCGGCGAGCCAGATTATCGGTATTGGATGAGCAAGTCTGTTGACTAAACGTTGGCTCACTGACGGAAGTGTTATAACTGACCAGGCTGATATCGTTATTGGCACCAAAACCGGCTGGTGGCATTGGTAAACTGAAATCACTGCCGCCGCCTGAATCACCGCCGCAGGCAGTTAATAAGAATGTCGAAGCTAATGCGAGAACGATTTTATTATTCTGAATCATGATGATATCCGTACAAACTCTGTTTGAGATTGTACGGATAAACATGCGTTTTGTTGAGGCAATAAAGTGTCAGGGTTATTCAACTGTGACTGATTTGGCCAGATTGCGTGGCTGATCAACGTCGGTACCTTTGATTACCGCCACGTGGTAGCTCAACAACTGCAACGGTAAGGTGTAGAGAATCGGAGCAATGATGTCATCGCAGTGTGGCACGGCCATCACCTGCATATTGCTCTCAGGGCGAATATCCGCGGCTTCATCGGCGAACACAAACAGTTCACCGCCACGAGCGCGCACTTCTTCGATATTCGACTTCAGTTTTTCCACTAAGTCGTTATGAGGTGCAACCACAACAATGGGCATTTCTGCGTCGATCAATGCCAGTGGGCCGTGTTTGAGTTCGCCAGCGGCGTAAGCTTCCGCATGAATATAAGAAATTTCTTTCAGTTTCAGCGCCCCTTCCATGGCAATTGGGTATTGGTCGCCGCGGCCAAGGAATAAGGCGTGGTGTTTCTCAGCAAATTGTTCAGCCAGCTTTTCAATGTCGCTGTTCATTTGCAGCGATTTATCAATCAGGCCCGGTAAATGCGTTAAGGCGTCGGCAATGCGTTTTTCACCGGCAGCATCGAGTGCTCGACCTCGGCCAAGCGCAACGGTTAACAACAATAATCCAACCAGCTGAGTAGTGAAGGCTTTGGTCGAAGCGACGCCAATTTCCGCGCCAGCACGAGTCATCAGTGCCATATCGGATTCACGTACCAGCGACGACCCTGGCACATTACAAATGGTCAGGGACTTAGCGAAGCCCAGTTCTTTGGCTAAGCGTAAAGCGGCTAAGGTATCGGCGGTTTCACCACTTTGAGAAATGGTGACCAACAGAGAGTTTGGACGTACCACCGATTTGCGGTAGCGGAACTCAGAGGCAATTTCGATATTACAAGCCACGCCAGCCAGTTCTTCGATCCAGTAACGAGCAGTCATACCTGCATGGTAAGAGGTGCCACAAGCGATGATCTGTACCTGTTCTATATCACTCAGATCACCCAGTGCATCCAGATTTAACTGGTCACCTACTAAGCGGCCTTCCAGAGTGTTGGCAATGGCCTGCGGCTGTTCGTAAATTTCCTTCATCATGTAATGACGGAATTCACCTTTATCGCCAGCATCGTGCTCAACGGTACTTTCTTTGGCTTCACGTTCTACCGGCTGGTTGTTGAGGTCGTAAACATCAACGGTTTCACGGGTGATCTCCGCCACGTCACCTTCTTCTAAAAAGGCGAACTTGCGTGTCACAGGTAACAGCGCCAGTTGGTCAGAAGCGACAAAATGTTCGCCAATACCAAAACCAATCACCAAGGGTGAACCGGAGCGAGCGACGACCATCCGATTCGGGTCCTGGCGATTTACCACCACCATGCCATAGGCACCTTCCAACTGAGTTCGGGTGGCCATAACAGCTTCGCGAAGTGAGCGGGCGGTTTTTAATTCGCGCTCCACCAGATGGGCGATCACTTCTGTGTCGGTTTGAGAGGAGAACACATAACCCTGAGCTTTAAGCTCATCACGCAGGGTCTCGTGGTTTTCAATAATGCCGTTATGAACCACGGCAATATCGCCGGATACGTGTGGGTGGGCATTGGCTTCTGACGGTTCACCGTGGGTAGCCCAGCGAGTATGCGCAATACCGGTTCCGCCTGGTAATGGCTGCTCGGCTACTGCGTTAGCAAGTTCTTGTACCTTGCCCAAACGGCGCAAGCGACCCAATTGTTGATCGCTGTTAATAACGGCCACGCCCGCAGAGTCGTAACCACGGTATTCCAGACGCTTCAGGCCTTCTAATAAAATCTGTACTACGTCTCGCTGCGCAACTGCGCCCACAATGCCACACATTGCCCTGTTCCTTTCTAATTTTGTTCTGGCGTGACACAAATCACCTGCACGCCTTGCTGTTCTAAAAGTTGTTGATGCTCGTCAGACAGACGTTCATCAGTAATCAGTTTATCCACCTGCTGCCAGGGCAATTCCAGATTAGGAATTCGGCGGTTTACCTTGTCGGCTTCGGCCAACACAATCACTTCCCTGGCGGATGCAGCCATCACACGGCTGAGGCCTAATAATTCATTAAAAGTGGTGGTGCCGCGCTCCAAGTCGATGCCGTCACAGCCAATAAATAGCTGATCAAAGTCGTAAGACTGCAATACTTGCTCGGCAATTTGCCCCTGAAACGATTCGGAGTGGGCATCCCAGGTACCGCCTGTCATCAATAAGGTGGGTTCGTTTTCCAGCCCACGAATAGCATTGGCGACAATTAACGAGTTAGTCATCACAACTAACCCCTGCTTGCGATTCAGCTCCGGGATCAATGCCGCGGTTGTGCTACCAAAATCAATGATGATGCGGTTATGGTCACGGACACAGGTCGCTGCAGCAGCGGCAATTGCTTGTTTGCGTTGTGACAATTCTGGCTGTTGCGATGGTTTATCTTCGGGTAACAGCTCCTGAGGCAGTGGTATGGCCCCCCCATAACGGCGCAATAACATGCCGCTTTTTTCCAGCGTTGCCAGATCCTTACGAATCGTAACTTCAGACGTTTCAAAATCACGCGCTAACGATTCAACCTGAACTTCACCTTGCTCGGACAGGCGTTGAAGAATGCTTTGTCGGCGCTGAACGGTATTTCGTTTGGGCATGGGATCAGGTGAGTTTAAAAGTTTCGGTTCGGAAGTTTGTGGGCGAAACTTTAACAAACCGAAAGTATTCTGCAAATACTTTAATCACTCTGAATGGATTTACTTTTGCCGCCGCCCCGAAGGGCCATCCATGGCCCTGCCGGGCTACCGCAGCATCCTGCTGCTGCTCTCAAAGTAATTCCATTCAGAGCGTAGTGTCAGAGGGGACTATCCAATAATACAGCGATTACGGCCTTCAGCTTTGGCCTGATACAGCGCTTTATCGGCGCGTTCAAATACGGTTTCGCCATCCTCCAGCGGATGAAATTCACTGACCCCAAACGACATGGTGATGGGGACACGCTCTTTGCGGAAGTTAAACGGGCTGTTCTCTACTTTTGAACGCAGTTTCTCCATGGCGGCCAAAGCTTCTTCAGCATTGGTTTCTGGCATCAGCATGACAAACTCTTCACCGCCATAACGGCCAATAAAGTCGACGTCGCGAATTGATTTGCGCATGGCTTTGGCAAGCAGTTGCAAAACTTTATCGCCTGCCAGGTGGCCGTAATTGTCATTGATGCGTTTGAAGTGATCGACGTCAGCAACAACTAACGTGAGCGATCCACCATACCGGGATTTACGGGTCAGCTCTTCCTCAAGGCGTTGCTGATAGGCATCACGATTGGGCAACCCAGTTAAGCCATCGTGTGTTGCACGACGCTTGTGCTCCTCAATAATTTGTCGTGCCTGACTGGCTTCCTGTTCCATTTCATTCAGACGTGCCTGGAGCATTTCCAGCTTCTCGGCCAGGCGCTGCTCTCGTTTGGTTTCGTCTTCCTGATATTTTTCCATCGCTCGGACAATTAATGTCAGATGCTCACGAACGCTGGAGCCCAAGTCGCCCAGATCTTCCGAGCCGGTGACTACGGAGCGAATATCGGCGATTTGTTCACGCACCAGTGAATCAAGATCCTGACGGGCTTTTTCGCGTTCGGCCTGCCCGTTGGTAGCATCCGTAACCAGTACCTGAATGGCTTGCAGGCGCTGATCCAGGTTGTGTAAAAAGCGCTCAAACTCCTGTTGGCCACTGCCAAGGCAATCGATCAGGAATTCGGCTGTATCTTCCAACAGCGGGACTAGTTCATACCAATTAAGCCCTTTGCCCAAACGGGTTTGTAAGCTGGTAGCACTGCCCGCGAGGCGGTCGGGAATCACCAGTTGAGACAACAGATTGATCAGGGTGTCAGAGACTTCCTGAGCGATATGAGAAAACCCGGGCTCCTGTTCATCGCTTTGTTCGTCATCCTGTAAAGTGACTTCGTTGTCGTCCTGAAATTCTTCATTGTTGGGTTTAAACCAGCGGTGCCACCATTTGGATTTAGGCTCGTCGTAGCCTTCCAGCGTCGCCACTTCGCCAACAATCTGAATCCAGTTTTGCAGTTGTGTGGTATAGCCGGACCAGCTTTCCAGCTCTGAACTGGCTTGTTTACGGACTTGCTTAATGCGTTTTAACAGGGGGCGAGGCAGTGGGCAGAGCAGTAACTTACTGGCCACATCGTTCAATTGCCCAAGCAAAACCTCAGCCTGGGCGGAGTTTTGTGATTCGAATCGCTGAACGGCGCGTTCCAGTTCATCCATGGTTTTATTCATGCCACTGGCGCCGGGTTTTAGTGCTTCCCGCAGTGCTTTCAGTGGGGTATCTACGGTGGATGACTGACCTTCCGCCAACAAGGAAACCATCACCAGGCCGCGACGGTAGTTGTCCAGATCTTCCTCACTGGAGCGTTTCAGTTTTTCGTGATCTTCGATCAGGCCTAAATATTTCTCGCGCCAGCGTCGTGCCGAGTCAGAACCGGCTCCCTTAGCCATGTATGTTCACCATCAGGTTAATATCATTTGCCTCAAAGTATAGAAGAGCCGGGCTATTTTTCCTGTTGATGAGTGAAGTATTAAAGCTTGTTAGGCAGGAATATTTCTGCAGCTACCGGAAGGTGATCTGAGTGTGGGTGATCAATAACAGCAAGGCGGTTAACACTGAGATTGTCACTGATGAGAATATGATCGAGGCCCCGTTGAGGCCGCCAACTGGGAAAGGTGTGCATATTACTGTCGACGGGATGCAGGTTCAGGCGCTTGAGTGGGCTTTGTTTCAGCAGTACCTCGGCTTCCTGATTAAGGTCACCCATGATTACCAGGTGTTTGGCATCGGCGACTGCTTCGACCAGGTAGTCCAGTTGGCTGAACTGAGTGTTTTTGCCTAACGCCAGGTGGGTGACGGCAACCACCAGAGACTCACGACCAAACTGATATTTAACCACCATCAGTCCACGGCCGGGCAATAGTCCGGGTAAGTTATGGCGTTCGATTTGTTGCGCGGGCAGTCGTGATAAAACGCCGTTGCTGTGTTGCGCCAGTTTACCCAGGTTGCGGTTGACCTGCTGATACCAGTGTGGAAACGCGGCTTTTTCGGCCAGATGCTGGACTTGATTCAGGTGTTGACTACGCCAGCTCCCCCCATCGGCTTCCTGTAGGGCCACAACGTCGAATGGGTTCACCAGCTCGGCAATATGATTGAGAGAGAATTGCCGCTGCTTGCTGGGTAACAGGTGCTGCCAGCTTTTCAGCAGATAATGGTGGTAGGCGCCGGTTCGGATACCGACTTGCATATTAAACGAGAGAAGGCGCAGGCTGTTGGCGGCCTTTGGGGCCGCCACAAAATCCTGCAAAGAGGAATAAAGGCTCATGCCTGGAGTGATTACTGGTGCTGTTTATTTTGCTTTCAGTGCCTGACGTTCTTTTTCAATCAGGTAATCAACAACATTCAGCATTTCATTCTGACCACCGGCTGTGCTGGCAGTCACAACGTATTTGCCCTGAACAATCAGTGCTGGTACGCCAGTGATTTTGAAGGCACGGATACGTTGATCACCTTGCTTCATACGGCTTTTAACGGTGAAAGATTCATACGCTTTGTCGAAATCTTTTTCAGAAACACCGGCTTTCTCCACCAGAAAATCACGTTGGTCATCACGATCCAACAAACGTTGTTTTTCGATGTGCAACGCACGGAAGATGGATTCATGTACCTGAGGTAAAACACCCAGAACATCCGCAACATAATACAGTTGGGCATGAACAACCCAGGCACGACCGAACATCGCAGGAACACCGGTAAAGCTGACATCAGCAGCCAACTGCTTTTTCCAGGGTTTCAGGACACTTTCCAAGTGGAAGCAGTGTGGGCAACCATACCAGAAGGCTTCTTCTACATGGATTTTGCCATCGGCCAAGACCGGAACCGGCGTATCCAGCACCGTGTATTGTTTGCCTGCTTCATAAGGTGCAGCCTGAGACAAAGAAGCGGTGACTAACAGAACTGTCGCCAGCATCCATTTCTTAACCTGAGAATACATATATTGCTCCCGTTATTCCGGTCATTGTTATAAGTAAAAGAGTCCGCATTCTGGCACAAAAGAGGGAGTTGCGCCCACTAGCGGCTGTGAAAAGCTTGGTAAAGCCAGAGGTAAATCAAGCGTGCCTGATCAACAGGCACAAAAAAAGCGGCCGAAGCCGCTTTTTTCAGGTGACTGAGAATTAACGCAGACCCTGAATGTAAGATGCAACTGCTTCGATCTCAGTAGCATGCATACGGTTGGCAATGTTGCGCATGATGCGAGTGTCACCGTCGTTCTGACGCTGATCCATGCTGAACTTGTTCAGCTGAGCCTTGGTGTAGTCAGCGTGCTGACCAGCCAGGCGTGGGAAGCCAGCACTTTCGATGCCTGCACCAGCAGGACCGTGACATGCCAGACAAGCCGGGATGCCTTTTTCTTCAACGCCGGCACGGTAAATACGCTGACCCAGTTCAACCAGGTTTTCATCAGCACCGCCAGCGGTTGGAGCCTGAGAAGCATAATATGCAGACAAGTCGGCAATATCTTCATCGCTCAGACCGGTAACAAACGCAGTCATTTCCGGAACCTGACGAGCACCGTCGCGAATGTCTTTGATCTGTTTGATCAGGTAGCGTTCGCCCTGACCGGCCAGTTTCGGGAAGGTTGGAGCAAGGCTGTTACCGTCAGCACCGTGGCAGGCACCGCAAGTGGCAGCTTTGGCTTTACCAGCATCTGCGTCACCAGCGTGAGCAACAGACATCAATCCGGCAGAAACGATTAGGCTAATCAACAGGTTTTTCATCATCAGGTCCAGGTTATAAGTAAATTCGTTGTCTTACTTCGGCGCAGCCATATGGTTAATCAGTTGCTTATACTGATCAGCAGTACAATCCATGCACAGGCCACGTGGAGGCATAGCACCTTTACCATTGGTAACACTGGCTACCATGGCGTCCATACCGGTTGCCAGGCGTGGTTCCCATGCAGCCGCATCAAAGGCTTTAGGGGCACCGGCAACACCCGCAGCGTGACATGCTGCACAAGCTTGCTTGTACTTAGCGTCTACGTCGAAAGCGTTTACGTTTGCACTCATCGCTACAACTGCAGCGGCCATCACAGCTAATTTTTTCATCTTGTGAGTCTCTCTCTATTGCTCATTTTTAGAAGCTTAGCCTCGAACTCATCGCCCTGTGATAGAATGAGAGCGTCATCCAAAGGCGATGTATTATATAACATTAAATTCAGGGCGGTCATTACGTTTACCTTATGTTAGATCAAGAATCATTGACCTACACCAATACACACTTCGTTAAAAGTGCGGCAAAACTGAATCAATGCCCCATGGATGTGTTGCGGGAAGTCGCATTTGCCGGGCGTTCTAACGCTGGTAAGTCCAGTGCATTGAACACGTTGACCGGCAACAAAAAGCTGGCGCGAACCAGTAAAACACCAGGCCGAACTCAGCTGATTAACTACTTCCAGATCGCAGAAACACCGTTATGCCTGGTGGATTTGCCCGGATATGGCTTCGCCAAGGTGCCGGTTGCCAAGAAAAACGAGTGGCAAAAAGAGCTGGGCAACTACCTCGATAAGCGCGACGTGCTGGTCGGTTTGGTACTGCTGATGGATATCCGTCACCCGCTGAAAGAGTTTGATAACTCCATGCTGGACTGGGCACGGGAAAAGCAGATGCCTGTGCATATCCTGCTCACCAAGGCAGACAAACTGAAGCGTGGTCCGGCGCAGAATACCTTGCTACAGGTAAAAAAAGCGGTAAAAGACCTCGGTGATCTGGTCACGGTGCAAACGTTTTCTTCTCATAATGGTGATGGCCTGAAGATTCTGAAGAATCGTTTAAACAGCTGGTTATTGCCACCCGAAACAGATGCAGAAGAAGAGTTAGCCGTGGGTGTACCCGATCCGGAATAAACCGTTCACTGTTTATTGTCTGATCAGAAAGAGCCAATCATTCGATTGGCTCTTTTTTTATGTCTATCGCTATTGTTGCTGGGTACTTGATTGTAAAAAACAATCAACTTTTTTATCTGCGGAACCCAAAACCCAGATCAGCGTCTATAGTGAAAGTATTCCCGCTGGGAACAGAATGGTGAGAGGCCATTACTTCTCCATAGGTAGTTCTTTTTCTTCGGTACTTCCCCAATGATCCGAAGTTGACCCGGTAGTTTGCCCCCAATGACTACCGGGTCTTTTTTATCTCGAATGTCTCTTTTGGCCCCTAGTAAGTCATTAATGCCAATATTTGTTCACCGCTTTGCGTCCGATACTAAATAAAAAATAGTCATGTCGGAGTAATCAAATGTCTAAGCTGGTAAACCCAAAAGATCTCGAGTTTCTGTTGTATCAGGTGTTTAACGCCGAACAACTAACGGAACTGGAGCGCTTTCAAGATCACGATCGCACCACCTTTGACGGCATCCTGAAGACTTCCGAACAAATCGCGGAAAACTATTTTCTGCCACATAACGCCAAAGCCGATGAACACGAACCTCAGTTTGATGGCGAAAAAGTCACGACCATCCCGGAAGTAAAAGAGGCCTGGAAGCACTTTGCTGAATCCGGGCTTATGTCGGCGCGCCACCGCTTTGCCGATGGTGGTATGCAGTTGCCATCGCTGATTAGTGCCGCTTGTAACGCTTATTTTATGGCGGCGAACCCGTCGACCGCAGGTTATCCGTTTTTAACCAGCGCTGCCGCAAATGTGATTCATGCTTTTGGCAGTGAACAGCAAAAAGCAACGTTTTTACCACCGATGTTTGAAGGTCGCTTCTCCGGGACTATGGCGTTAACCGAGCCGGATGTCGGCTCATCGCTGGGTGATCTGACTACCAAAGCGATTCCTCAGGATGATGGCAGTTATCGTATTAAAGGTCAGAAGATGTATATCTCTGGTGGCGATCAGGACATCACGGAAAATATCGTGCATTTAGTGCTGGCACGAATTGAAGGAGCTCCAACCGGGGTAAAAGGTATTTCGCTGTTTATTGTGCCGAAGTTTTTAACCAATCCGGACGGCTCTCTGGCAGAACGTAACGACGTCAAGCTGGCTGGACTGTTACATAAGATGGGTTATCGCGGCACTACGTCGACTGTGCTGAACTTTGGCGAAGGAGATAGGGGTGAAGGCGATAACTGCCACGGCTATTTAATTGGCGAAGCCAATAAAGGCCTGTCGTATATGTTTAAGATGATGAACGAAGCGCGCATTGGTGTCGGCTTAGGTGGCGCCATGATTGGCTATCGTGGTTATCTTGAATCGCTGGATTACGCCCGTAATCGTCCACAGGGTCGTAGCGCAACGAATCGTGATCCAAACAGCAAGCCAATTAATATTGTTGAACATACCGATGTAAAACGTATGTTGCTGGCGCAAAAAAGTTATGTCGAAGGTGCTTTGGCGCTGTGTTTATTTGCTTCTCGTCTGGTAGACGAAATGGAAGGTGAAGCCGATGAAAACAAAGCACAAGACAGCGCCATTCTGCTCGATTTATTAACGCCAATCGTTAAATCGTTCCCATCGTATTACGGCCCGCGTGCTAACGACCTGGCCATTCAGGTATTGGCGGGTGCTGGTTATACCCGTGAATATCCGGTGGAGCAGTGCTACCGTGATAACCGCTTAAACCCAATTCATGAAGGTACCCATGGTATTCAGTCTCTGGATTTATTAGGTCGGAAATTGTGGCAACACAATGGCAAAGGCCAGCAGTTGTTAATGGCTCGGGTGCAGACAACACTGAAGTCAGCTCAACAAAAACAAGCGTTAAAACCGTTGGCAGACCTGTATCAGAAACATCTGAATACACTGATGCAAACCGTGATGACGTTAGGTCAGTCGTTACAAAAAGGTGAGGTGGAATTATCCCTGGCGAATTCGGCTGTTTTCCTCGATCTGATGAGCAAAATGGTGATTGGCTGGTTGTGGTTAGAAATGGCCGATAAAGCCATTGAGGCATTTGGTGATTCAGAAACGGACGAAGACAAGCAATTCCTCGCCGGTAAATTACAGGCGGCGCAATATTTTATTCGTTGGGAATTAGCGGAGATTGATCATCAGGCGAAGTTGTTAACTTCTTTTGATACTACCTGTCTGGATATGCAGGCAGATTGGTTCTGATTATTGATTAGTATTAAGGAAGCAGAGTGATGCCTGAAGACAATAAATTATTAATCGATATCAGCGAGCATATCGTTACCATTACCTTTAATCGCCCGGAAAAACTGAACGCACTAGATCCGGATTCTTATCATCTGTTGGCGCAGACTCTGTACAAGCTGCAACATGATAATGAATTACGGGTTGCCGTTATCCAGGCAAATGGCAAACACTTCACCGCCGGGCTAGAGCTGGATAAATGGGCGCCTATTTTTGCGGCGGGAAAAATGCCGGAGCTGGCAGAAAATGAAATCGACCCATATGGATTACAGGGCGAGCGTTTAACTAAGCCGGTAATTATGGCTACTCAGGGGATTTGTTATACCTCGGGACTGGAGCTGTTATTAAATGCCGATATTCGTATCGCCACA
The DNA here is from genome assembly GCF_024397975.1 of Bacterioplanoides sp. SCSIO 12839. Taxonomy (NCBI): domain Bacteria; kingdom Pseudomonadati; phylum Pseudomonadota; class Gammaproteobacteria; order Oceanospirillales; family Oceanospirillaceae; genus Bacterioplanoides; species Bacterioplanoides sp. SCSIO 12839. Next base: position 3,787,303 of record NZ_CP073745.1, on the reverse strand, counting down.
GCCGATGCGCGTTACGCTCAGTTAGAAGTGCAGCGTGGTATTTATCCCTGTGGTGGTGGCACCATTCGTTTACCGGAAGCCATTGGTTGGGGTAATGCCCAACGTTATCTGTTAACCGGTGATGAGTTCTCCGCAGAGCAGGCGTTGCAGTGGGGATTAATTCAGGAAATTGTTGATGTGGATAAGTTACATCAACGTGCCCGTGAATTGGCGACCAAGATTGTTAAAGCGGCACCGTTAGGCGTTCAGGCTGCGCTGAAATCATCCAAAGTATCGCGTTATCAGGACCAGCAAACGGCCATTGCTGATGTGTTTAAAGACATGCCTTCGGTGATGACCAGTGAAGATGCTAGAGAAGGTGTGACTTCGTTTCTGGAACGTCGTGAGGCGGTGTTTACCGGCAAGTAATTTCTGGGGAACAAGCTGACGCCCTGATTACCATTTCTTCAGTGCGTCTTTATCTTTCTGCAGTGCTTCTACCCAGCGGTCACCGGATTCAATGGTTTCTTTTTTCCAGAACGGAGCACGGTTTTTCAGGAAATCCATAATAAAATGGCAGGCTTCAAAAGCTGTTTCGCGATGGCTGCTACTAACGGCAACAAACACAATCTGATCGGAAATATGTAATTGGCCGACCCGATGAATCAGGCGAATACGGTTTAGCGCTGGCCAGCGCTCCCTGGCCTGCTCAACAATGCCCTGTAACGACTTTTCGGTCATCGCTGGGTAATGTTCCAGATATAACCCAGTGACTTCCGAGCCTTGATTCATTTCCCGCACTTGGCCGACAAAAAAGACGATGGCACCGTCTTCGCGATTGTCTTCGCGCATGGCCTGGTATTCGGCATTAATATCGAAGTCGGCTTCCTGTACGCGAATATGATCCATGATTTTATCCACCATCAACCGCCGGTAACCGGTGGAAAAAAAGCAACTTCATCAGCAGCGGTGATGGTCGCTTTTTCGTTGTTAATTAATTCCTGATTGATGGCAACCAGCGCTTTGCCATCTTTTAACAGATCAGCATGATCCGGGAACTGAGCGATTAACGCTTCGCGCACAGTGTTTATCAGAGTCGGTGATTCGATATCCAGTTCGGCACTGTCGCAGTTTAAACGTTCACGCAGTTGGGCAAAAAATAACACCTTCATAATTTTTAAACTCCCGTTAGTTACCAGCCTGCCAGTGACCCGTTTTTCCGCCCTGTTTTTCCAGCACTCTGACGCAAGAAATTTCCATACCCGGATCAACCGCTTTACACATATCGAACAGGGTTAATGCAGTAACGGAAACCGCTGTTAACGCTTCCATTTCGACACCGGTCTGGCCGGTTAATTTACATAGGGATTCGATACGCACACGGTTGTGTTCCGGCTCTGGCTGAAACTCTACCGCGACCTTGGATAACATCAGCGGGTGGCACAGCGGAATCAGGTTGCTGGTTTGTTTCGCTGCCTGAATGCCGGCGATACGGGCAACAGAAAAAACATCACCTTTGTGATGGTCTCCGGCGAGAATTTTCGCCAGAGTTTCTGCTCTCATATTCACATAACCTTCAGCACGGGCGACACGCACGCTGGCTTGTTTGTCGCTGACGTCGACCATATTGGCTTCGCCGTTGGAATTCACATGGGAAAATTCAGACATGGTATTTCACTGCTTTTGGTTCTGGTTTCAGTTAGTTGTCGAGCGCTTAACCGCGGGTTTTACAAGGTGCCAGTTCTGCTTGTTTCAGTTGCGGCACAAAGTTGCATGGGCGATGGGTGCTGTTCAGCTGACTTTCAATGATTTCATCCCAGGCTGTACGACATGCGTTGGTAGAGCCCGGCATACAGAAGATTACCGTGCCGTTCGATAGTCCGGCAATAGCCCGGCTTTGAACAGTAGAGGTACCTATTTGTTGGTAGGAGATCTGACGGAACAACTCTCCAAAGCCATCAATAGTCTTATCAAACAAGGGAGTGACGGCTTCTGGTGTGGAGTCGCGACCGGTGAAGCCGGTGCCGCCTGTTACCAGTATGGCTTGGGTGGTTTCGTCAGCGATCCAGTTGGCGATCTGAGCACGAATCTTATACACGTCGTCGATCACGATTTGTTTGTCGCTCAGGTGGTGACCTTGTTTGGTTAGCTCGGCAACCAGTAGCTGACCGCTGGTATCGGTTTCTTCCGTGCGGCTATCGGATACGGTTAGGACAGCAATGTTCAGTGCAATAAAGTTATCGGTAAATGTTTTGGCCATGGTTAGTCCTTGTTAAATTTCATTCTAAGAAGAGGATGATGAGGTTTGTTTCTAAGCAGCAACAGGATGTTGCGGTAGCGCGGCAGGCACATGGATGTGCCTTCGGCGCGGCGGAAGAAATAAACCTTGTTGTCGTCTTCTTTTTAAATCTGCTTGTGAATTGCCTGCCACTGTTCGGGGGTGTTGGCATTGGTCAGAAACTTCTCATCTTCGTTATACGGTATTGCCTGGCTGCCCAGCTCGGTTAATAAACCCCGGACACTCAGATTGCCATTCTCACAATTCAATTGCTGTTCAAGATATTGAGTCAACGAATCTGAAAGCGGTAAAAACAGCGGCAAAAAATGATTCTGATAAAAACAGGCTGACTGCTTTTTCAACCCCTGATCAATCAGGTTATTCAGATTTGATGACTGAATAAAAGGTAAATCCACCGGCAACAACAATAAATAATCACACTGATTTTTTAACGATTGAGCCAGAGAATAAATTGCTCCCAGCGGTCCTTTTTCCTCAACCAAATCAGGAATAAATTCACAGCCCAATAGTTGTTGCTCAGCAGGGTTTAATGCTCGGCTAACAACCATCTTCTGAATTACACCGTCAGCAACCAAAGGCTCAATAACAGCACAAGCTCGTTGCAGCTGACTGCGTTGCTGATTATCCAGCAACAAAGCTTTATCTGTGCCCATGCGACTGGATAAGCCGCCGGCGAGAACCGCAGCGACTATCCTGGGATTATCCAATTGCATGCCCATACCTCGTCTCTTTCAGCCGCCGATTTGAGCGAAATGCTGAATCGCACCGGTCTGACCGTCATGCAGGAAATGAGTCGCTTTTTTATCCTGCAATAATCCCTGAATAGCCGTTTCCAGTTCGGCTTGTTTTCCTTCAGTCATTAAATGGCGCAGGTCGTAACCTTGCTCGCCAAACAGACATAAATGCAGTTTGCCCAGTGCAGAAATGCGCAAACGATTACAGCTGGAACAGAAGTCTTTGCTGTACGGCATAATTAAACCGATGCTGCCCTGGTAATCCGGATGATCGAATTCCTGTGCCGGGCCTGCGTCTTTATTGCGTATCTTCTGCTGCCAGCCATTCTCCAATAATTGCTGTTTAATCTGCTCACCGCTAAGGTGATTTTTAGCGAAATAATCCGGGTTTTGACCGGTTTCCATCAGCTCGATAAAGCGCAAAGTGACTGGTGTAAATTTAATCCAGTTAAGGAAACTACTGAGCCCATTAGCATTGTGGCTCTTCAGCAGAACCGCATTCACTTTCACGTCTTTAAACCCCAGCTCAAACGCACGATCAATGCCGCGAAGAATTTCCTGTAGGCGATCATGGCCGGTAATGGTCTGAAAGACTTTAGGGTCTAAGCTGTCGATGCTGACATTCAGCTGATCCAGACCGGCGGCTTTCCAGCTGTCGATATGCTGGTTGATCTTATAGCCGTTGGTGGTTAGCGCAACGGTCTCAATACCGGGCGTTTGTTTCAGCGCGGCGATAATTTGCGGCAGATCTTTGCGTAATACCGGTTCACCGCCAGTAATGCGAACCTTACGAGTGCCATGGGCAGCAAAGGTTTTGGCGAGCTGACGGATCTCTTCCAGCGATAACGGCTCGGTTTTATCCGAACACTGGTAACCATCGGGCAGGCAATAGTTGCAACGGAAGTTGCAAACATCGGTGATCGACAAGCGCAGGTAGCTGAAACGCCGACCGTGCGTGTCTTTAAACTGTGAGTCTTTTAACTGGGAGCCTGCGCGTTGCTCAAAAGTACTCGGACTTAAGACCGACGCCACAGACCCATAGGGTTCCAGCTCGCACGAGTCTACCTCGGTGAGCGGAATCCGGGTATATGAATTCATCTCTCTACACCTTTCCAAATGCGGGAGGCCCGGTGGTTTCCCACAGAACCCTGGTGATGCAGCTGACAGACGGTATGCCTGGAGCCATCACGGCTGACGCGTCTTATTCAGGTTCACAACGTTGTGTGAAGGCCAAACTTAGACGGGAAAGCTTCGGCGTTAAGTCACCATTCTATGTGAGAGTGGCGCAGAAGGGAAAGGTTCACAATGGCCAGTGGTTTGACTCGAACGCTTTACAGCATCAGCCGAGTGGAACACTGCATTACCGGATATCACCTTGCCGATAATCCCCTGAGTCGTTAGCCTTCAGGCACTTATCCACACCATGATTCCTACAAGAAGACCCTTATGCTGCGCTGGCTCTGGCAATTTGTTCGCCCTTATAAACTCCGTTTAACCATTGCCATCGTGGCGCTGGTGATGACTGCAGGCCTGACGTTAGGTCTGGGCCAGGGCGTACGCCTGATGGTGGATAACGGTTTTGCTGCACAATCCACTGAAGGCCTGGCCGATGCGCTAAGCATGTTTGGCGTGTTGGTGGTGCTGGTTTCGATTGGTGCTTACTTCCGCTTCTTTATGATTTCCTGGTTGGGTGAACGGGTGGTGGCGGATATTCGCAAACAGCTGTATCAACATCTGGTCAGCCTGCCGCCCAGCTTCTTTGAGGAGAATCTCGCCGGAGAAATTCAGAGCCGGGTGACTACGGATACTACGCTGCTACAAACCGTGATTGGTTCTTCTTTCTCATTTGCACTGCGGAACGCGCTGACCTTTATGGGTGGCATCACGTTGATGTTTATCAGCAATTTAAAACTCAGTTTAATTGTTTTAATTGCCGTTCCCCTGATTGTTTTTCCGATGATTTATTTTGGCCGCAAGGTGAAAAAATTATCGCGCGACAGTCAGGATAAAATTGCCAGCGTGGGCGCCTGGGCGGGGGAAAGTCTGCAGCATATTAAAGTGGTTCAGGCTTTTACCCGTGAAGATATTGTGACCCAACAGTTCGGCGATGCCGCCGAAGGTGCATTCGATGTTGCTCTGCGTCGAATTCGCCAGCGTGCGTTTTTAATTATGTTGGTGATGATGCTGGTGATGGGTTCTGTCGCGGGCATGTTGTATATCGGCGGCAGTGATGTGATTGCCGGTAAACTGTCCGGCGGTGAATTAGCTGCCTTTGTGTTTTACGCCATTATGGTGGCAGGCTCATTAGCAGCTGTTACCGAAGTATATGGTGAAGTTCAACGGGCAGCCGGAGCCGCGGAACGCATTCGTGAGTTATTAGCCACCGAAGCTGAAATACAATCGCCCGAGCAGAATGAACCCGCGGCAGAACCTGCTCCAGCGGCTAACGCGTCCGATTCTTTATTAAGCTTTCAACAGGTGGGTTATCACTACCCATCACGTCCTGATCGTCAGGCCATTGCCGATTTAACATTAGATATTAAACCCGGTGAACGTATCGCTCTGGTTGGCCCTTCTGGTGCGGGTAAATCGACCTTGTTTGATTTATTACTGCGTTTTCGTGACCCGCAGCAAGGCGATATTTTATTACATGGCAAAAAAATCAAAGACTGGAATCTGCAGGAGCTGCGCAGCCAATTTGCGTTAGTGCCACAACAGCCAGTGTTATTCAGTGCTAACGTTGGGGATAACCTGAGATACGGTAAACCGGATGCCACTGAAGCAGAAATTCTGGCGGCAGCAAAAGCGGCTCATGCCGACGAGTTTATCGAGCAACTACCTGAACAATATCAGTCCTTCTTAGGTGAACAAGGCGTAAAATTATCCGGTGGTCAGAAGCAACGCCTGGCGATAGCCAGAGCGATATTACGAGATCCGGAAATCTTACTGCTAGACGAAGCCACCAGTGCATTGGATGCCCAAAGTGAACATCTGGTACAGCAGGCACTGGATGAGCTGATGAAAGATCGCACCACCTTTATTATTGCCCATCGCTTAGCCACCGTGGCACATGTCGATCGTATTGCCGTGTTTGATCATGGCAAGCTGGTGGCGATTGGGTCGCATCAGGAATTATTAAACAATTCACCGCTGTATAAGCGTTTAGCTGAGTTGCAGTTTAATTCCGAATCGCAGACAAAGGCCTGTTAACACTCCTCAAAATTAATGAGTGCCGGAATCATCAAACAACCCCGGCACCGGACTTTCTAAAATGGCTGCGATAGTGCGCACAATATCCAGCTCAATGCTGCGTAATTGATCATCGGCCTGCACACATGTTGCCAGTGATTTAATAATCCGGCCTTTTACATGAGGGTAAGCCTCGGTCAGTTTTGCCAGCGCCAGGTTTAACGGTTTTAATGAAGTATTATGTGGTTGCAAAGAAACCTTGGTGGAATCAAAGCCAGCCGCGTCAATTGCACTGTTAAATGCGGCTTCCGCAGCGGGCTGCGAGTCATGACCATAATGAGCCAGGTACGATAATACCGTGGCAATCTCTGAGCTGAGTTTTTCAGCTTTATTATATTTAGCCTTAATGGGTTTCACTTCACTGAATGTTGGTTCCAGGTAACGCAATACCAATCGGTATAAACACCATTCAAAAATATCAATTTCACCATCGGCTTTGGCAAGCTGAACAATGGTGGTACGGAACTCCTGGTATTGCACCGCAGACAACTGCTTTAATGCCGGGAAGGCTTTTTCAACCAGAGGTAAGCGTTCTTTGGTATTTAATTGTTCTGACAAAGGAATAAAGCGCAGTACGGTTTTAAATAAATCAGTACCGTGCGTCTGGCGGATCATATCCAGTTGTTGATCGTGTACCAATCGCTCTTTGGGCGCGAGTAATAAAACAAATAACAATGCACGCGCACTGTAAGTTTCATGGGCGGCATCGGTGAGTTTTTGCAATGCCTGATTTGATAGGGCTTGGGTTGAAATTTCTTCTGGGTCTGGTGCCTGTGTTTCTGGTGTTTGTGTTTCGGGTGCCTGATAGTCAATCGGGGCTTTTCCGGCTAATGACGCAGCAGCTGTAACCGTCGCAGCAACCGCAGCCAGTTTATCGGTGTCAGTATTAGTGTTGTCAGCTGAAACAAACTGTGGTGATTCCTGCTCTGCTTGCTGCCGGCTTTGGGGTGCCAGATATTGCCCGTTCCAGTGTTTGTCGACACGCTGAATACGCTCATCAATCGGTGGATGGGTCTGAAACCAGCCAAAGCGGAAGGGCAATGCCTGGCCAAAAAATAAATGGGACGTTTCGTCACGCTCTGGTGAGTCAATTTCGCTGCCAGCACCATAACCAATTACTTTTAATGCACCGCCAATGCTATCCGGGTTGCGGGTAAATTGCACGGCTGAAGCGTCGGCTAAAAACTCACGTTGACGTGATACCGCCGATTTAATGAGGTTGCCAAAAAACACCCCGCCGTAACCAATCACCATTAAACCACCACCAATCGCAAGCAGTGGCAGCGGGTTGTTTTTATCATTGCTGGAACGGTGTCGGCCACCATGCAGTGCCGCTTCAAATAAGAAACGGCCAATCATACCGATAAATAAAATACCGAACAAAATCGCCATCAAACGAATATTTAAGCGCATATCACCATTAAAAATATGGCTGAATTCATGGGCAATAACGCCCTGCAACTGGTCTCTGGTTAACTGTTCCATACAGCCTTTGGTCACGCCTACCACAGCGTCTGATGGCTGATATCCGGCCGCAAAGGCATTGATGCTGTTATCGGGTAATACATAGACTGGTGGTACTGGCATGCCGGAGGCAATGGCCATTTCTTCGACCACATTTAATAAACGTTTTTCGTAAAAGTTATTGCTATCTGGGTTGAGTAAGCGACCACCTAACGATTCCGCAACACTTTTTCCTCCGCCCTTTAACGCCAGCCATTTAAATAAACTGGCCGCTCCAATCACCACCAGAACGCCCAGAGTAATCAAAGACCACTGTTCGATAGTGACGTAATCCAAAATGGTCGGTGTTGTTGGCATGCCGGTAGTTGGGTCATCTGCCAGATTCACCACATCCTGATATTGGCCAATAAACTGTTCGTCGCCATACCAGAGTACAGTTGCCACCAACAGATTTAATAAGACAATCAGGGTTATGACGGCCAGGGAGAAGAGTGCAACCAGTTGGCCGGTACGTTTCCGGGCCTGGTCCTGATGGCTGAAGAAATCCATAGGTAAACCTTGAATTGATGGAGCGAAGAATCACTTCCCGGCAGGTGCCGGGAAGTGCAGAGGCTAGAAAGAAACTTTAGGTGCGGCCTGAATTTGGGCGCTGTCTTCAAACTCTAACAATTCTGCATCCGTAGAATGACCAAACGTATTGGCAAAAAAGACCGGTGGAAATGACTGGCGGTAGGTGTTGTAAGCGGTGACAGCGTCATTAAATGCCTGGCGAGCAAAGGCAATTTTATTTTCGGTGCTGCTCAGCTCTTCTGAAACCTGCATCATATTTTGATTGGCTTTCAGATCCGGGTAAGCTTCCATAGTTACGTTAAGGCGTCCCATGGCACCAGCTAATGCTCCTTCTGCCCCTGCCAGCTGTTTCATAGCATCGGCTGCCCCCGGATGTTGCGCCGCCGCTTTTAAACCCGCTGCTGCTTCATTTCGTGCAGCAACAACGGCTTCCAGTGTTTCACTCTCGTGTTTCAGGTACGCCTTGGCGGTTTCAACCAGATTGGGGATCAGGTCATAACGACGTTTTAACTGAACTTCAATTTGTGAAAAACCATTTTCGTAACGGTTTTTCAGCATCACCAATTTGTTATAGATGCCAATCACATAAATGATGATTAGCGCGATAATAACCAGTGTGACAATCGTGCTGATTTCCATGGCGTATTTCCTGATTGTATAAGTGAGTTATTTGACCCAGCTGCCGTTAGCGTCCTGATAAGCCTGACCTGCCGCTTTGGCTTTGGTGGTCAGTTTTTCTCCGGCAATTTTTTCTATGTTTGCCAGCTGGGTGTTTTGTTTGTTGGCTATCTGCTGGTATTTCGCTTTGCGCTTGTTATTGATTTCTGCAATGAGTGCCGCAGCATCGGTATTGCTGCTAACCAATAAACCCAGGTAACCATTATTTTTCTCGCCTACCAGCTTCTGGCTTTTAGCGGTGCCCAGATCCAGTGCCCAGGCCGACAGGGAAAACAGCATGGCGGTCAGTAATACAGTCAAATTTTTCATAGTGATATTCCTTATGCTGTGATCAGAACAAATCGTCTTCAGACTCAAACAAATTTTCCAGGTCTTTTTCGACCTTAACCCGTACCTCATGCTCGATTTTCACGTTGAGGTTGATGGTGATGGGTTTTTCCGGGGCCGCCACTTTCAGAGTGCAACCCGTGTGTAGCGATAACAAAGGCAGCATCAGTGCCAGGCCAATAACTTGAATGTAGGATTTCATAGATCTTTTCCTGTGATGAATACAATTACTCTAACGTGGTGCGGTCACTTCTAACAAGCCTCAGGGAAAATAGTTGGGCTTTTCCTCAATGTTTAATACCTCCCGCCGGATCAGATCCAGTGCGGCGTTGGCAACAAAATGCTGAAAGCGCTTTCTTTCAAACGGTAAAAACAGTTTCACCGTTTTAAGATTTTGGCTATGGCCCCAGGCCAGCCACACGGTGCCCACCGGCTTGTCGTCACTGCCGCCGCCTGGCCCGGCAATGCCACTCACCGCAACGGCCCAGTCACTGCCGCTTTTGGCCAGTGCGCCACGAGCCATTTCCGCAACAACGGCTTCAGATACTGCACCATGTTCAGCCAATGTAGACTCCTGCACTGCAATCATCTGTTGCTTCATTTCATTGGAGTAGGTGACAAAACCCGCACCAAATACTGCCGAAGAACCGGCGATGCCCGTGATACGCGAAGCAATTAAACCGCCAGTACAGGATTCGGCTGTAGTGAGGGTTTGACCTTGTGCTGCCAGTTGTTCAACCAATAGCTGAGCCAACTGAACCGAACCTTCACCGATCACATGAGCGCCTAATACCTGTTTGACCCGCTGTGCCAGATCATCGAGTTTGTTTTCGGCGGCTTGTGTGCGTGCGGTGAGTTTTACTTCAACCTGGGCACTGGCGGCACGAAAACCTAACTCCACATCCTCTGGCCAATCAGCAATGTGTTTGCGTAACTTCAATTGCAGCGAAGATTCTCCGATACCAAATACCTGCAGACGCTTGGTGGAGTGTGGCTCAATGGTTGTGAACTGTTGCTGAATGGCAGGCAAAATCGCCAGCTCGGTCATGGCTTTTAATTCGTGTGGCACGCCGGGAGTAAAAAACATCAGGCATTGATTGTGTTCACAATAAAAACCGGGGGCACTGCCACGGGTATTTTCAATGATGTTGACACCTTTGGGCAGCAGGGCTTGTTTCTGATTCGCCGGGTTCATTGGGTAATTACGTTGGGCACACCATTGTTCGATCTGTGCCAGAGCAATGGGATTTTCTTCCAGCTCAACACCCAATACTTCTGCCAATGCCTGTGCCGTTTTATCGTCTTCGGTTGGCCCAAGACCACCATTCATAATCAGAACATCGGCCGCTTCTGTCAGGGCGTTCATTTCAATGACTAAATCAGCCATGTCGTCACCGACAGTCACTTTTTTACCTGGCCGCAGCCCCAGTGTTGCCAACTGATCAGCCAGCATGGCGCTGTTGCTGTCGACAACATCACCGCTAAGCAGTTCGTCACCGGTGAGTAATAAAAAAACTTTGGGTTGCATGATTGTATCCCGATATGAAATCTATGCCTGATACGCGGGCATGGCCTGCGTCACTTTATAAATATAATTGCGCGCTTCTTCGTACTTTAAGTTTTGACGTAAATGCGCATACACCTGAGTGGGTGTCATGGCATTGATACGTTTGGCCGCAGCCGATACCGAGGTGTTGCCACTAAAGGCACGGGCGACATTGCCTGCCCCTGTGTTGTAGGCGGCAATGGTGCAGAACTGGCGGCTCCTGGGGTTAGTAATGGCTTTTAAATAACGGGTATCCAGCAGGTTCAGGTAGGCGCATCCCAGTTCAATATTGGTTTCTGGCTGAAACAGTTCGGAGCCGGATAATAAACGCTCACGGCCGTAGGCATGTTTGCTGGCATCACGACCGGCGCTGCCCGGGACAATCTGCATCAGGCCAAAGGCCGGAATATGGCTGCGTGCCATCGGGTTGAACGCCGATTCGGTTTGCATAATGGCGAGGACCAGCGGCACGGGGACATTCCATTTGCGGGCAGCGGCTTTTACCGCAGGCAGATAGCCTTGGGCGCGTTGTGGCACAGCATCGGCGTTCAGAGGAATGGTGACGGTAATCACATCCCCTTTACGGGTTGTTTCCTGCTGTTGTTTCGCCTGCTCTAATAAGCGATTGATATCGTCTGCCGCGATCTGGGTGACACTATCAGCCGATGTGGGTGCTTGCTTACCGGCGGCATCCCCTAATACCGGATCATGCTGATAGGACTTGCCAATGGTGGCGGCGATTACCTTTTCAAATTCAGCGCGGATGCGTTTTTCAGATAAGCGTGCACCATCAATATTGGTGAACGACAGCCGTACTTCATTGCGCTCAAAGTCGACCACACGTTTGGTTTTCAGGTCGTTGCCATATTCAACCCATTGGGTTTTTCCTGACAACTCAGGGGAGGCCCAAATCGCGCTGACTTTGCGCTGATAACTGCGATAGGCCTGGCGATAGTTGCTACGGTAGCGCTGCCAGTCACGTTTTAAGTTATCCACACCCGCTTGTTGCTGGCGTTTGTAGCGCTCAAACTCGGTTTCTGCGCGAGTGGCGTAGGCTGGCAATAACAAACCGCTGGGTACTAACAGGGCAGCGGGTAATAATGTGAGTAGATGGCGGCGTTTCATGGTGGTTTCCATAACAGGTGACGCTGATATCGTCGGCAATATGATGCCTGAAAGCTTAACCTTAGCTGACTGTAACATGAGTGACCATGCGTGAAAGCCAGTCATCAACAAGGCTCAGGGCAGGAAACCGCACGAAAAGTGACCAAGTTTTGAGTTTGATCAGTGCTTTATGGGCGATCAGAATTTAAACCCCCACAAAATGCCGTTATAATGCCCGCCGATTTTAACTTTTATTATTTTAATAAATGGATAAGCCATAGCGGCTTATGAGAGGACACTTCCGTGAAACAACTGAAAGCTTTGATTCTGGCTGCAGCTGCTCTGGTAGCGGCGCAAACCTTCGCTAACACAGACGCTCAGAACGACAAGATTCGTGAACGCATCAAGCCAGTTGGCGAAGTGTGTGTGGGTGCTGAATGTGGTGGTGCTGTTGTCGCAGCGTCTGGCCCTCGCTCGGGTGAAGAAGTTTACAACACCGCTTGTGCCGCTTGTCACGGTGCTGGCATCCTGGGTGCGCCAAAAAATGGCGACAAAGCTGCATGGGATGACCGCCTGAGCAAAGGTATGGATCAGACTCTGGCAAACGCCATCAACGGTATCAACGCTATGCCTCCAAAAGGTAACTGTGCGACCTGTTCAGATGACGAAATCCTGGGCGCGATCAACTACATGTCTGGCCGTTAATCGACAGCTGACATAATCGATACTAAAAAGCCGCTGCAAAGGATGAGTTTGCAGCGGCTTTTTTGTGTTTGCGAGTTTCAGAATTCTATGGCTAATCAGGCCCGATGTTTCTCCAGCTTGGCCTGATACTCGCCGGGATCTTTGATGGCTGTCATTTCCGCACCGGATTGCTGTTGCTTGCGACGGTTCGCCAGACGGCCTACCCACCAACGTAAGGCGCCAGCCCGCAGTGCTTGATTCCAGCCTGCCAGTTCTGCATCAGAGAGTGGCCGAACTGAGCAGTAGCCGTCGAGCAAAGATTGTTGTTTATTGCCCAGCCAGTTGCCTTGTTTATCGCAGCACCAGTCGTTGGCGACAATAGCAAGATCCATCAGTAATACACCGGAGCTGGCATGGTACAGATCAAGGATAGCACCCACCTGATCGGCGCTTTCGCTCCGAACAAACAGGGCGTTATCGTGAAACAAATCGCCATGAATCCAACCTGTTGGCAGTGATTGCCATTGAGCCTGATTGGCTTGCTGCCACTGTATTTCATCGGCCAGCAGGGATTTTTCTGCTGTGGATAAGTCATCGGCCAAATCACTTCGCATACTGCTGGCCCACTCCAGGCCGTGTTCATCCGGGCGGTTTTGTGACAGATCACGTGCAGCCTGATGCAGCTCAGCTAACGCGGCACCAATGGCGAAGCAGTGTGCTTCAGACGGCTGCTCAATATGGTTGCCAGGCAAGCGGTGGCATAAAATAGCAGGCTTATTTTCTAATGTGTGTAACCACTCACCTTGTTTATCATCCAGCGGGGCTGGAACCTGTAACCCAGCCTTGCCCAGATGATGTGCCAGCGTGACCAACTCTCGCACTTCGTCGTACTGATGCTGTTCAAACAACGTCAGGACAAACTCGCCCTGAGTGGTGGTGACAAAAAAGTTGGTATTTTCGACACCGGCTTCGATGCCTTGGTAATGTTGCAGCTCACCCAAAGGGAAACCGGCCATAAAAAGTTCGACCTGGGTCTGAGTGAGCGGAGTGTATACGGACATAATATGTTTTAAGCTATTTCTGTTAACCCCGTTACCGAGGCAGGCAAAGCAAGGCAAATTTGATGGAGCAAGCGCAGTTTATTGAAATAAATGAGCATTGTGAGATCAAATTTAACGCAGCATTGGCAACGCAGGTAGGGGTTAAGGTTACCAGCGGAAGATTACCCAACTTGGAACCCGCATCTCTGGATCATCCTTGCGCATAAAGTCACCGTCTTCGTCGTGAGTCGGAATCAGGTAATACGGTTTGCCAATTTTAGGCACCACTTTAATTTCGCTGATTTCACCATTAACCCGAAACTCGTAATAGGTGTTATCGCCATCATTCCGGATGGTCACTGTTTCGCCCGACGGGTCTTCCGCCTGAGCCAGTGATGTGAATAACCCAACGACGGAAATCAGGGTAACAGCCAGTGTTTTCTTAAACGCCATGGTAGAATACTCCCTTCTGTTTAATGCCAGTGTATCGTGTTGCCGGGCCTGTTTATACCAATTCGATACGTTCTGATAAAAGCCTAACCAAGGATTTGATCAATATCATGTCTCAGCCTGTTATTCTTGTTGATGGTTCTTCTTACCTGTTCCGAGCGTTTCATGCCATTCCGTTGCTGACCAACTCCAAAGGTCTGCATACCAATGCCATTAAAGGTGTGATCAGCATGATCAAACGCCTGCAAAAGGATTACCCAGAATCCGAAGTGGTGGTGGTGTTTGATGCCAAAGGAAAAACCTTCCGCAACGATATGTATGCTGAGTACAAGGCCAATCGCCCGCCGATGCCGGAAGAGCTGCGTGAACAGATTGCACCGATTCACAATATTATCCATGCCATGGGGTTGCCGCTGTTAATTATTGACGGCGTGGAAGCGGATGATGTGATTGGTACGCTGGCCGCACAAGCGACCGCTGCCAAGCGTGATGTGATTGTTTCCACCGGCGATAAAGACATGGCGCAGCTGGTGAACGAACATGTGTCTCTGATCAACACTATGACCGATACCTTTATGGATATCGACGGCGTCAAAGCCAAATTTGGCATTGGCCCAGAGCTGATTATCGACTTCCTGGCGTTGATGGGTGATAAGGTCGATAACATCCCGGGTGTGCCCAAAGTGGGTGAAAAAACCGCGGTTGGTCTGCTGGCCGGGTTAGGCAGTTTAGAAACGATTTACGACAACCTCGACGAGGTGAAAACCCTGAGCTTCCGCGGTGCAAAAACCTTGGCGCCGCGTCTGGAAGAACATAAAGAGCAGGCGTTTTTATCAAAAGAATTAGCCACTATTAAATGTGATGTGACACTGGAAAAAAACATCACAGAATTATTGGCTGAACCGGCGAATAACGATGAGCTATTAACCTTATTCCAACAAATGGAATTTAAAGCCTGGATTGCCGAGCTATCCGGAAAAGGGAATGCTGATAAAACGGCGGATTCAGGTTCTGCGACTTCTGTCGCGAGTGAGTCATTGGAAGACGATGATGACCTGCCCGCCAAATTAGAAGGCGAATACGAGGTTATTTTCGAACAGGCACAATTAGATACCTGGTTAAAGAAATTAAAAGCGTCTGACTTATTTGCTTTCGATACCGAAACTACCTCACTCAATTATAAAGACGCAGAAATTGTCGGTGTTTCGTTTGCGGTAGAAGCAGGCAAAGCCGCTTATGTACCGCTGGCTCACGATTACGAAGGCGCACCACAGCAGTTGGAACGCGATGCGGTACTCGCGTTGTTAAAGCCCATCCTGGAAGATAACAACCAGAAAAAAGTCGGCCAGCATATGAAATACGATATGCACGTGTTGGCCAACCACGGTATTCAACTACAAGGTGTCGCGTTTGATACTCAGCTGGAATCCTATGTCTTAAATTCCGTCGCTACTCGCCATGATATGGATAGCCTGGCGCTGAAATATCTGGGCCATAAGTGCATCAGCTTTGAAGAAGTTGCTGGTAAAGGTGCAAAACAAAAGACCTTTAATCAGGTCGAGGTTGAAATCGCCGGGCCTTATGCCGCTGAAGACGCGGATATTACCCTGCGCTTGCATCAGACCTTGTGGAAAAAATTAGAGAAAGTCGATTCGTTAAAAACCGTCTTTACCGACATCGAAATGGGCGCCATGCCGGTTCTGTGTGAGATGGAAGAGCTGGGTGCATTAATTGATGCGGACTTATTGCACGAGCAAAGCAGTGAGATCGAGCAAAAATTACAGCAGTTAGAGCAACAAGCACATGATGTTGCCGGTGAAGTGTTTAACCTGGCTTCGCCAAAACAGCTCGGCGCTATTTTATTTGAAAAGCTGGAATTGCCCGTTCGTAAAAAAACACCAAAAGGTGCGCCGTCTACGGCCGAAGAAGTGCTGGTGGAATTGGCGGAAGAATTCGAATTACCGCGCATTATTATTGAACATCGTGGCCTGGCGAAATTAAAAAGCACCTATACCGATAAACTGCCATTAATGATGAATGCCAAAACCGGGCGAGTGCATACCTCTTATCATCAGGCGGTCGCAGCAACTGGGCGTTTATCTTCCAGTGATCCCAACCTGCAGAATATTCCGATTCGTAGCGACGAAGGCCGCCGCATTCGCCAGGCATTTATTGCCCCTGAAGGTTATAAGCTGGTTGCAGCGGACTACAGCCAGGTTGAGCTGCGGATTATGGCGCACTTGTCGGATGACGAAGGTTTATTAAAAGCGTTTCAGGAAGGTCGTGACGTGCACTGTGCTACCGCGGCCGAGGTGTTTGGAGTCAGTGAAGAAGACGTCACCGATAACCAACGTCGCAGCGCCAAAGCGATTAACTTTGGTTTGATTTATGGCATGTCCGCTTTTGGTCTGGCGAAGCAGCTGGGTATTGGTCGTGCCGAGGCACAGGACTATGTGAACTTGTACTTCCAGCGTTACCCGGGGGTTCAGGCGTATATGGACAACACCCGCGAAAATGCCAAAGAAAAAGGCTACGTCGAAACCATCTTTGGACGTCGTTTATACCTGCCGGATATCCGGGCGAAAAATGCGCCGCGCCGCCAACATGCTGAGCGTACCGCGATTAACGCGCCGATGCAGGGAACCGCTGCAGACATTATTAAACGTGCCATGATTCAGGTGGCTGATTGGCTACCGCAATCTGGCTTCGATGCTCGTTTGTTAATGCAGGTACACGATGAATTGATTCTGGAAGTGCGTGACGATCAGGCGGAAGCTTTTGCCGCAGAACTGCAGCAAAAAATGCAAAATGCCGCTGAATTAAAAGTGCCTCTGTTAGTGGAAGCGGGCATTGGCGATAACTGGGATCAGGCGCACTAGGCGGATTCTGGTTCTAACGCAAAAAATATTAAGGCAGGGAAGTATTGATATGAGCAAGCTGATTTTATCTCTTGACGGTGGTGGCGTACGTGGTGCAGCCACCACCCAGTTTCTCACTCAGGTTGAGCGAGAATTAAAACGTCATAATAAAAAACTGCGTGACGAAGTCGATTTTTTTGCCGGTACCAGTGCTGGTGGCACCATTGCGTTGGCATTAGCAACCACCAATAATACCATGGCAGAGATTGATGAGTTGCATGGTGAAGCGACTGCAAAAACACTGTTTACGAAAAATGGTGGTTTGCTTGCCAGATTTTTTCCCGGTGTATTAACACCCAAATACCAACGCTCCGGAAAACTGGCCGTGTTACATCAGATTCTGGGAAATACAACGCTGAGTGATGTGGCTGACAATAAAGAAGCGTTGGTGGTGTCTTATGGTGTACAGTCGCGCACGCCAATCGTAATTAAATCCACCGAGCCAGCACACCGGAGTTTATCCTGTATCCAAGTGGTGGATGCCACGTCTGCAGCCCCGACGTTTTTCCCAGCGGCAGATCTGCAGATTAATGGCAGTGATGCCTGGTTAATTGATGGTGGTGTGGTGGCGAACAATCCAACCATGTGTGCCATTGCTGAAGCGCGTAAACGTTTTCAGACAACGATTGATCAGATGCGGGTGATATCCGTTGGTACCGGACACCGTACTCAGCCAGTGAATGGCAAAGCATCACAAAAATGGGGCGCAATTCAGTGGGCGCTCAAAGGACAGATACTGGATATTCTGTCGGATGAACGGATTGTGGCTTATCAGGCACAAACCATCACCCGGCCCGGCAGTTATATTCGTGTCGATAGTGAATTATTAGCGCAGCCTGGAATGCCTTTTCCGCCAGAGCAAGCGATGGATGATGTTGACCCGGATAATATTCGCCGTATCCGTGATATGGGGAAATTCTGGTTTGATCGTTATGGTGAGCAGGTGGTGTCGTTGATTTTAAATCAGTATGAAGGACCGTCATTAGGGCGGATTGACGTGAAGACGGGCAAGCCGATCGAAATCATCGAATAATGAAGAATGCGCCCGCTAATAACGGGCGCATTACTTTATCCGAAAGGAAAATTACCATTCTTGCGGATATTCAAAATTTGGATATTCGATCCCAATCGCTTTACCAAATTTATTGGCGAATAAACCATTCGGATCCAGCTTGCCGACTTGTTTATTAAAGCGCGCTAAGTGATCGCCATAAACACCCAGGTCACGCTGCAGGGTGAATATCCAATCCTGGTTGCCGTATTGTTCGGCGTACATATTTTTGCCCCAATGCGCACGCGCACCGAAGTCAGTAATTAACTTACGCATCACTTCTTCATAAGGGTCCATATATTCAGCAAATTGTTCTGCGCTGAGATCAACCGGCACAAAAATTGGCATTTCGATGTGTACGGCGGTGGTACCATTTTCGAAACCGTTGCCGGCGCCGGTGTAAGCCATTAACGCCTGATCACCAACTTTAGAGAAACGCACAAAAATACCAATCAGAGGCACCGGAATTTCGCGGTTTTTAACGTTCAGACCGTTGTTAAATTCACGTACGTATTCCATCGCTGCCTGAATATTCTGCTCGGGTACAGCCAGCTCCCAATCCATCTGGAAGGTTTCACGGTCGATGGTATTAATCAAATGGCTGGAGGTAATACGATGAGTTGGGCCTACCGCATTAGAAGTGTAACGCTTTTTACCATCGATGGTTTTTGTCAGCAGTGGCGTTAGGTGCCAGCCTGCACGACGCATGTAAGCCATGCCTTCGTGTGTGCGACTGGAAGGTTTGGCGGCACCGACCTGTAAAATCTGCATGGTGTCGGAAGCACTCAGCTGATCAAAATCGACATACGGAAACAGCAGCTCATTATTGGCTCCCGGCTCCGCGGCCGCCGTGGTGGTTTTGCCACAGGTACGCAGATATTGGTTCAGGCTAGGGAACCAGTTGTATTGGCCATAATCACATTCCTGAATATCTTCAAGCACGGTTTTTTTACCGAACAATTCATCTTCTTCATGGAAGGTGACTTTAACCTGAGTGTTGGTGGCATCCGATACTTCCAGACGAACACGCGTTAATACGCCCAGGTAACCCAAATGCGTGGTCAGTGATTTCCATAAATCCGGATCGGTTTTGCCAGTTGTGCCGCGTGAATAGGTGTTTAATGCGCCGCTGGCGTCGATTAAATCGATAGACACTACTTGTTGGGATAACACGTTTGGATTTTTCGGTGAGCTCCCGTGGGCCGATGTACCTAAGGCACCGGCAACGGAGACATCGCGCCATCCCAGGTGGACATAACCTAAGCCTTTATCACGTTCGAATAACCACTCGCCGACTTCATGCAGGCTGGCACCGGCGGCCACGTTGACCACTTCTGTCCCTTCGAAGGTTTCCAGCGACATGCCCAGTGCTTGTTGTTGCTGGTTAAATTGATCCATCACCAGCACAATACCGTCATTACAGACAATGGTGGTGGCTGAGCCAGAGGTGGTGTTGTAGCCCCGACCACTGGTCATTTTGACGCGTTTTTTCTCGCGGTTGGCGCGGGCAATAATTTGCTGAATCTGCTCAACCGACGTTGGGTGAATCACTTCTTCAATATCGTGACATAGGGTTTGATAGTTAAAGGAGGCCAGCTTGTAGTCTGAGCAATCCACCGGGCAGTTGTTGACTGTCTCGATGCCATTACAGACTAAGTCGCCACAGGTCGCCATCACCTGAACGCCAGGCAAGTTCTGTTCACTGCGCAGGGTGCTTTTTAAATCGTTTAAATTACCGGCGATGGTGAGCAGCGGGTCGGTCACTTTTTCCAGATTGTTTTCTGCCGGACAATGCTCTTCACTGCCGTTGCTATCTTTGTTGACGCTACAGACCAAAACGTAAATCGCGCCGACTTCCATTTTAAAATTGGCCGGGAATTCATACACCAGCTTTTCACCTGTGTTATTGGCTGGAATTTCGGCGAGCACCGGGGCAAGACCCAAACCTAGCTTATTTTTTGCCACATCCCCCCAATACACCCGGTAATGGCTCAGGTTTGTTTGGTTTTCTGCCGGCCAGATCTCGACGCCTTCCAGCAAACGAACGGGAGCAATATTCGCGGGGTTGGTGTCGGCGGTATAAGTAATACGAACTTTTTCAGCCACATCGACAGGTGCTGGTGTTGGGGTTTGGCTCATCGCCAGCAGAGAGTGAGAAAACAGCATTGTGCTGCCCGCCAGCAACCACTTGAGTGGCGTCTTCCAGTTCAATGGGTTCATGTTATTTGTCATTCCTTGTAATTTAAAATGAGACTGTGGTACGAGTTTTCCACAGTGTCTGGCTATTGTAAAAGCCGTCAATTGTAAAAACTGCATGTAGGCTGGGGGTATTTCAAGGCATAATGCCTGCCTGAATTTTTAGCGTGCTTTTATGATGATTTTTTTACTGTTTTTAGCCGTTGGTGCGGTGGCGGGATTATTAGCGGGTTTGTTTGGTATTGGCGGTGGCATGGTGATTGTCCCCGTGCTGGTACTGACCTTTGCTGCCCAGGGCATCAGTGAGGCGGTATTAACCCATATGGCCGTGGCAACCTCATTGGCAACGATTGTGTTTACCTCCATTAGTTCGGTGCGTGAGCATCATAAGAACGGCGCGGTCGATTGGCCGTTAGTAAGCATGATGAGTGTCGGGATTATTGCGGGAACTGCAATCGGCGTATCTTTGATTACCAGCGTGCCTGGCCCGGTATTACAGAAGATTATCGGTGTGTTTGCGTTATTGGTGGCAATCAAGATGTTCTTTGGGCTTGATCCGAAAAGCGATGGCTCACGCCCAGGCAATGCTGGCTTAGTCAGTGCCGGTGGCGTTGTTGGTTTTGGTTCAGCCTGGTTTGGTATTGGCGGTGGCACGTTTACCGTGCCTTATCTGACCTGGATGCAAATCCCGATGCGCCAGGCCGTCGCTACCTCGGCGGCTTGTGGTTTGCCCATTGCGATAACCGGTGCGGTAAGCAATGTGTTTGCGGGTTGGAATCACGCCGATTTACCACAATGGACGACAGGCTTCTTATATTGGCCGGCGATTGGCGGCATCGTACTGACCAGTGTGCCGTTCGCCAAAGTGGGTGCGAAACTGGCGCATACCCTTGACCAAAAATTACTGAAAAAAGCCTTTGCTGTGCTGTTGGTTGTGGTTGGATTGCGCTTCTTACTGTCATAACACCGTGTTAGTTTTTCGCTTTAATCAAATTGCTGGGATGCTTCTATGCTGACTTACCCTGATATCGATCCGGTGGCTTTGGCCATTGGGCCCTTAAAAATTCATTGGTATGGCCTGATGTACCTGCTGGCGTTTGGCACCAGCTGGTGGCTGGCGAATGTGCGCGCTAAGCGTCCCGGCTCTGGCTGGACCCCTGAGCAGGTATCCGACCTGATTTTCTTTGGTGCCATGGGGGTGATCCTGGGTGGCCGTTGTGGTTATGTGCTGTTTTACAACTTCCCACAGTTTCTCGAAGACCCGTTATGGCTGCTGCGGGTCTGGGAAGGCGGTATGTCATTCCACGGTGGTTTATTAGGGGTATTAGCCGCATTGGCGTGGTTTGGTCATAAGTACAAAAAGAACTTCTTTGATGTTGGCGATTTTGTCGCGCCATTTGTACCGCTGGGTCTGATGTTTGGCCGTATCGGTAACTTTATTGGTGGTGAATTATGGGGCCGGGTTGCCGACCCTCAATCGGTTCCGTGGGCGATGGTATTCCCACGCGGCGGTGATTTACCCCGCCATCCGTCGCAGCTGTATCAGGCGGCATTAGAAGGCTTCCTGCTGTTTGTGATTCTGTGGTGGTTTTCGAATAAACCGCGCCCACAAAAAGCCGTTGGTGCGGCATTTCTGATAGGATATGGCTTGTTCCGCAGCATTGCGGAGTTCTTCCGCGAACCGGACGCTCATATTGGCTTTGACCTGTTTGGCTGGATGAGCCGAGGGCAATTGTTAAGCCTGCCTATGATCGCTATTGGTATTGCCTTTATGGTTTGGGCTTACCGGGGCGATAAACGTCAGGCGGCTGCGAACTGAATTGACTGAACACACTGAGACTGAAGCATGAAACAATATCTCGACCTGATGCGTCATGTACGCGAAAACGGCACCTTTAAAGAAGATCGTACCGGCACCGGTACTTACAGCTGTTTTGGTTATCAGATGCGCTTCGACCTCAGTGAAGGTTTTCCGTTGGTAACCACCAAGAAGCTGCACTTACGCTCCATTATTCATGAGTTGCTGTGGTTTCTGAGTGGCGATACCAACATCCGATACCTGAAGGAAAATGGCGTCAGTATCTGGGATGAGTGGGCCGATGAAGACGGCAACCTTGGCCCGGTTTATGGTTCACAATGGCGCTCCTGGCCAACCCCGGATGGTGGCCATATTGATCAGATCACTCAGGTCATTGATCAGATCAAAAACAACCCGGACTCTCGTCGTATCATCGTAAGTGCCTGGAACGTGGCCGAAGTGAATAATATGGCGCTGCCGCCATGTCATGCGTTTTTCCAGTTTTATGTGGCCGATGGTAAATTATCCTGCCAGCTGTATCAGCGCAGTGCGGATATCTTTTTAGGCGTTCCTTTTAATATCGCCAGTTACGCTTTATTGGTTCATATGGTCGCGCAGCAGTGTGATCTGGAAGTGGGCGACTTTGTTTGGACCGGTGGAGATGTGCATTTGTATGCTAATCACCTGGAGCAAACGGACCTGCAATTAAGCCGTGAGCCTTTGGCGTTACCACAATTGAAAATTCATCGTAAACCGGATTCAATTTTTGATTATAAATTCGAAGATTTTGAAATTGTCGGCTATGAATCTCACCCTCATATTAAAGCGCCTGTAGCGGTGTGAATTTTTATCTTGTGAATAAGCCCTATAAATATAAGGGGCTTATTGCATATTTAATGAAAACTATTGGTTATATTTGGAAATAAAATTATCAATATTTATTTCCAGTTGATTATTAATTCTGACCAATAAGTTAGAGAATATGTGAAATAAGGAAAAAATAAGAAAAAATACACTAATTCAAAAAGTTCCGATTTCAAGTTGATTAATTTCTGCTACCTTAGCGCGAAGGTAGTCATGCCTGTGAATAACCTATATCTCACAAGAACTAAGGAAAGGAATTATATCATGCGGATAATATCATTATTATCATTAATTGCTTTTGCCGCAAGCTCAGCAAATGCATTGCAGCCTCAGATTTCAGAAACGGAAATTATTTTTTCTGATGCCGGTAGTAACAGCATCGTAGTCTCTGTATCTGGACCTCAGGGTTTCATAAAAAAGTATGAGTTTTCAGGGAGCTATGCTTCCATACATGCGAATGAAATAAACAACGGTCAGACAGGCTCTTATAACTTTAATGCTCTGTCAGTCACTAAGGTGGGTGAAGAGTATGCTGAGGGAACTGACGGTCGCAGTAGCGGTATTCGTAATATCGTTGAATCTGACTCTGCAACAGGACACTTTGCTTTGAATAATGGTGTTTTTGTTATCACAGCTGAGGCGGAATAAGGAAGATATTATGAAAAAGTTAATAGTTACGGCTGCACTTTTACCTATGCTCGTTCAGGCTGCCGATGTAGTTACCCAAGATCAAGTTGTCCAAGGAAGCCAGTGTGTTGGTATTGACTGCTCAAGCAATGAGAGTTTTAGCTTTGATACTGTTCGTTTAAAAGAGAACAACTTGCGGATGCATTTTGATGATACAAGTGCATCAGCCAATTTTCCAAATAATGACTGGCGGTTTACATTTAACGACAGCAGTAATGGTGGCGCGAACTTTTTCTCAATCGATGATGCCACGGGTAATAAAGTGCCATTCAAAATTGAAGCTGGTGCATCTAACAACGCTATTTATATTAAAGATAGTGGCAATATCGGTATGGGAACGAATAACCCAGCCGTACAGCTTCAGGTGACGGATGGAAATACTCCTGCTTTGCGTTTGGAGCAAGATGGTTCGAGCGGCTTCACTTCACAATCCTGGGATGTCGCTGGTAACGAAACCAATTTCTTTGTTCGTGATGTCTCTAATGGAAGTAAATTACCATTCAGAATTAAGCCTGGAGCGCCAACCAGTGCCATTTTTATCGCCGCTGATGGTGATATAGGCTTAGAGACAGACTCTCCTAAAGAAACGTTACATATCAAGAAATCCGGCGACTCAGGTATCCGGATGGAAAATACAACGGCTTCTGTTGGTTCAATTTGGCGGGTATATAACCAGGGTGACTCTGGCAAGCTGAAGTTTACCGATGATGAGACTGGCTCCAGAACTCCATTAAAATTGGAAAAGGAGGGGACCAATAACCTCATGCGCATTGGCCGAAGTACTACTGTTAGTGGTACACCACAAAACTCAATGGTCGAAATCTCAGGGACATTAAAGGCAACTTATCTGAAAGATGATAGTGGGAATGTCTATAAACTATCCGATATTGTTAGTGCATTGAATGCTCTTGGGCAAAGCTTACCAACATATCAATAATATGTAGTGAACAGGGGTGTGCTGTTAGTGCATCCCTTTGCTGATAAAGGACTGATAATGGCGAAAGTTATAATTTTAGGAATGAACAGAACAGGAACTAAACTGGCGTCATTTTTTTTATCAAAGATTTTTAACTTGCCAAACGTATATCTTGAGCCATTTACCTGGGATAAAGGAATTGATGCCAGCATATCAGATGATTGGAAACCCCAACAAAAAGAGAGGAAAAGAAGCCCTGAAGCGCGTATTGAACATAATAAGATTAATATTATTAGCACGGGGGATGAAAGTTCAAAATGGCTAGAAAGGTTATTGAATGACCCGGGTTGGGATGTAATTAAACTGATAGAAATCGGTCGTCATGACCTTTATTACAAACACAATGAAAACTGTTTTTATATATCGCTTATCAGGCATCCTGTTGCATTTCTCCAGAGTGTAAAAGGAATGAAAGAAGCAAGAGAAGCTATTCTTGAACAGTGGAATCGGTTGAAGAATAAAGAAGGTTACGAAGACCCACTACCGGATGCAAATGATTATCTTGATAATGAAATTGCAGATTGTGCGCGTGCGTATAAGGTCCTTTATGATTCTTTAAATCTATTTAAACCAAAATATGGTATGAAGGTTGATTATGATGATATTGTGAATCAGGAATTAGATTTGAAATCATTGAGTAAATATTTAGGTGGCAATAATCAACCTATCACTGAGCTTCCGAGGTTGGGGAATTCCACCAAAATAGACTTTCCTGGTAACGAAATTTCTTATATCGAAGAAAAACTAACTCCTGTATATCATAGTTTTCTAAAAAATAGTTAGAGGCTAAACGGTGTATCCAAAAGAAGCCAACTTCTGGATGTCATGCGGGTCCAGGTTGCTGAGGCTTCTCTCTTTATAGCGCTGAAATGAAAGTGGTAAAGAAATATTATCGTATGAAGAGCTGTTTGAAGATTGGTTTATCTTGAGGAAATCAAGGATTTCTTGCGATTTCATCTTAGGGTTCAGACATAGATCTTCGTACTTAACCTGATAAAATCTATCCCCTAGAAATTTAGCTCCATCTTTGTTCGCCAAAGCATTAGCTGCTATCCAATATTTTAACTGATAACACTCCTCTTCACCTTCATCTGGCATTAAATTAAATCTATCACCCCAGTTTTTTAGCTGGTTTTTATTATTGCTAAAAACCATATCCAAGCCATGTCTGATCACATGGATATAAATCATATTATCAAAAATATTTGAAAGAAAAGGCAGATAATGAAAGCTTCCGGGAACCTTGACTGCAACGGTATATTTATTGAAACCTGTTAATGAATCCCTAGAAATACGTTGGTTTTTAATAAAATCGTTAAAAACAGGACGTAAAGCATCAGTCTTCTGGGTTTGGGTAAGCTCAAGGTTTTTTACAATAGAAGGAATACCTGGCCAATCAAGGTTATCAAGAGAATTATTTAAGTTATCACCGATGAAAATTCCATTTTCTTTGAGAAGGTGAGCGACTACTCTGGTACCACTACCACCAACTCCACCAATAATAATGACTTTCTCTTGCATTAAGGAGTCTCCTTATAACCAATCTGCATCGCCGTAGCTCTACAAATTTCCCAAACTTCATTGGCGTGTGTCATATCATGATTAGATGAATTTTTCCTGCTTCGATCAATATTCAAGTCAGGCACAGGTATTTTCTCTATTCCTAAAAAAGAACACAAGTTTTCTATCACCTGATTTGGATTACTGATAATGCTTTCGTAAAAAATTTGCAAATGATCTTCTCTTTTTAAATTTTCAGAGAAATAAGAAGATGCTTTTTTTACCTGAAACTCCCAGCTGATCGCATTATTGAGATAATCAGGGTTTTTATTAATTTCATCGGGATTAAAATTTAACTCATTATAAGCCCGTGTGAGGATCGACTTACCAATAGGGTTGTCAGTCCTAGAGGTTATATGAGTTCGTCTTAAGCTAATGCTGACTGGATGTCTAACAAGGTGAATAAAACGCGCATTGGGGAAAGCAGATTTTAATTCTGGTAGGCATAATATTGCTTCTGGCAACTTAAACCCCCAATGTTTAATATTTTCATTTGAGGTGGATAAAATATTTCTTGCATTATTCCTTAATCTTGCAACGTGTTTTTTATTAAATTTTCCATTTTTTATTGTTATGTTGTTATTCACCAGGTCGTATATTGGGCCAACCCATTCAGTAGAATCGTTCGTGTTATTTGTTTTATTTCCGAGGAATATATTAATTTCTTGAATTAACTCTGAAAGTAACCTGGTCCCACTACCTCCTCGTCCGGTTATTATTATAGGGCGATCTATTACGTCGTCAGCTATTTTTTTCTCTTCTTTATAGGGTGTGCAATAACTGGAATCTAAAATATATCGGTTTAATATTTTGGTTGTATTTTCAATAGGTTTCTTTGAAAGGGAGTAATCAATTGAAGATTTCAAAAAATCATTTGCTTGAGATACATACCTTCCAATATATATTGCTTCTTTATTTGGTCGGAAGAATTTACAACCACGAATTTTTTCGTATTCTTCATTAAATACTTCAGCTGAAGCGTCTTTGCGCTGAGAGTTGGTTGCAACACCGCCATGAACCTGATGGAATGTTCCTTCATTCAAAATAATGGCGAGTTGGCTATTTGGTAAGTTACAAGCTCGATGATACAGGTCAAGGTTCGAAAACCCTCCTCCAGGAGTTTGGAATTCCTTATCAAATCCATCAAGCTCTTCCCAGAGAGATCGTTCCATAAAAATTGCGTTACTTTCGGCAATGGGCTCGAAGTAACCATTAGCGCTGGAACCTGCCAGAGAGCTAATTTCAAATAGTTTATAACCGTTATTTTCCCAATCAATAGTTTGCAGCAATCGGTCTTCTAGCAATTGATTGTAACCATTTAATACGGATTTCATTTGAACTTCAGGACCAAGGTGAAACCCGAGTGTTGATATAACTGTACGTTTACTTAATCGACTTGCATTTAAGACTTGTTCAAATAAACCAGGTGAAGCCATTCTTGCGCCGTCAATCATCACGCCAATAAGATTTGACTTAGCTAACTTTAAGCCAAGATTAATTGCATGGACTGGCGAGTGTGAGGGATCAGGGTAATCGATAAACCGAACATTGTGATAGTTATTTTTGTGCTTGTTATTCGATTTCTTATCTGAACCATTATCAATAACAATAATTTCCAAATCTTCTGGATTGATGTTTCGTTGGTAGGGCGCAAGTAGACTTTTTAATGTTCTTGGTAATTCTCGGTCCATGTTGTAACTAATAACAACGACGCTTACTTTAGGGTTTTCTGGAGATTGTCCAGTTTCACTAATGTATGTGCTGATAAGATCAGTTTTATTGATGAAGTTCCCATAAGATCTGGTTAACCAATATGAAAGGCTTTCGATTTCAGAAGTATTTATTTTTTTGTTTATGAGGTTAAATATATTGGTTTTGTTTTTATTTGATAATATTTTTTTCGCGATGTATTGTGAGTATAGTTTATTTGAATCTTTATTTCTTAAAGATAAGTTAAGCGATATCGACTTGGTTTTGTACCATTCCTCGTTTATATCAGTTTTAAATGAGGTGAGCTCATTGATTGCTGATTGAGCACCTTTTTCAGCATGAAATGTGTCAATTATTTTCGATTTTATCGATGGTTTTTCGTTTAATTCTAAAGATTCTTTATAGAACTCTCTAGCTTGATTGAAATTTTCAAGATGATAATTTATATCACCAAGTTTTTCTGAAAAAACTGGATTTTTCGGATTACCTTTATAGGCCAGTTTTAAAAAATGTACCGCTTTATCAAAGTCGAATAGAGCAATATAGACATCAGAAAGCATTGATCGGATATAGGGAGGAGAGGTTCCCAGTGCTATCGCATTTAATAAAGAAAATTCAGCTTTATGGTATTCTTTATTATGAACGTGAAGCCTGCTTTTCCATTCATAACCTTCAAACCGTAAAGGATTTAAAGATATAAGGTGGCTAACCAATCTTTTAATATATTCAATGTCATCAGAATTGTTAAAATTAAGTTGACGTATAATATGAAGATTCTCCATAAAGTCACTGCTAAGAGGTTGAATTCTCCTCTCTGAAGAACTGATTGTGGGCTTCTCAGTTGATTGTTTAACTGGCTGGGATAAACGCTGATGAATCAGGTTAAAAACTACCGAATCATAAGGCTTGGTGATAAAGTCCGGATTTTCTGGTGTATTTTTTAGCTCTGTGAGTTGGGTTAATTTTTGGTATGTTTCATCTAACTCCTGGATTAATTCCTGTGGAATACCCTCAAGGATTTTGCTATCAACCTTTTCTTCATAATATGCCTTGTTGACCGGAGAGTCGGCCAGTGGCGTGAGATGTAAATCAAACTTATGATTTACTGCAGATACCAGGTCATCTCCATTAACCATGTCTTTCTGGTTTACCACTAATGTTATATCTGGGTTTTTTTCTGAAAAAGAAATTAAGTTCTTGTTGTAGGTCAGCCACATCCTTGCCGCTAAATCAGGTTGTTGCCAAAATTTCAGATGAGTGTTTATTTCTGGCTCAGGTGGGAGGTGATGAGCGATATCCTGAGCGTGACGTTTGTATAGTGACTGAATACATAAAGCCCAATGGCGAAACAACAATATGAATCGCCCTTTTCCTTGCAAAGATGTTTGCCATTCATCTAAAAATAATGTTGCTCTCGGATCCTTCATTAACCATTGGTTTCCATGAAGCTTGTCCCGAAGTTTGCCGTACTGACGAATTCTATTTTCTGCCGGGCCGATACGGTGATTCAATTGACACTCACCGTGAAACTGCCAGTTAGTGTTACTCTCGCCGAGAAAATCATCATGCATACGCATAGCGAAAGTGTCTTCGAAGTGGCCATCTGGATTAGAAATACTGCCTGGCATGCTATCAATGGCGTAAGGAATACCTGAGCGATATAGCATCTGTGCTGCAAGAGAGGTTCCACTGCGGTGAAAACCTGCACATATAATCGGAGTCTTCATACTTCGTAATTCCTTAAGCGATGACAGCAACAGCAGTCTCAATCAAGACCAGGCAACTTCATTTTTTCAGGTTAATATTTTCAGGCGGCAAGCAAAGCCGATCATTGCAAGCCTGTAGCTTTAATTTCGGGTCAGAGCCTTTCTTAATAGAGAAGTTATTAATGTTAATTGTTACAACACCCTCATATAACGAAAGTAACTCATCACTGAAGCTCATTTTTAGACTATTTCCTTCTGGATAATCTACTTGGGCATTGACGCCTGTAAGCTTCGTTGGTATGAGGTAATCTTGTAAAGGCTTAGATGAATTAACATGCCAGCCTTCGTTTAATAGCAGATGTATTTTTGAATCAGAAATGCTATCCATGACCAATATAATTCCCTGGTCTTGAGCAAAATATGAAAGAGAATAATTTTTCATATATAAGAATTTTGCACCAATATAAGATGCTGAAGCTATTTCTTCCGGAATGCTTAACAGATTAAAAGTAAGCGGTTTTTCAAGAAGTGAAGCTGCCATAACAATTGCAGAAAGGGGAGAAATTGATTCATGATCTTCCAGAGTGTATCTATTACTAGTAGAAATATTTTCCAGGTTTTGATCGTATAATTTTTCCGCCAGTGTTTTCAGTTTGGTATCCAGGTGGCTGTACGCGGATAAACCGAGAGTGATATAGGCAATATCATCAATTTCAGCTTTCATACACTCTTTTTTCTGGTAACAAATTCGGTAAATATCTCCGCTTGATTTTATTCTCTCATTCATCAAAGTATTGGCTAAACGATTAGCAGCCGTTCTGGCATTTGAAATACCGATTCCTTCAGCTTTTGTTAATGCCCATAAAACCAATCCATTCAAACCTGTAATGCCTCTGCTATCTACATCGGGATTTTCTCTGTGATTCTGTAGCTTTAGCAGCGAAGGTTGCTTATCAATACCATGATACTGCCATTTTTCACCAACAGCTGAAATATGGTTATTTACCCCTATGGTATTGAGTTCAGATTTATCCCAGAGGTAATAGCCCCCTTCTTTGCCTTGCCAGTCGGCATTGACGGATGTTTTATAGAGTCCATCTTCTCTCAGCATATTCGTTTGAAGAAATTCAAATATTCTGATAGCAACCTGCTTATAGAGTGGGTTGCCAAGCTTTTGGTAGGCTTCTGAGTAAATTGCTAATAACTGAGCCTGGTTGTAAAGCATCTTTTCAAAATGAGGAATACTCCAGTCTGGTTGGGTCGCATAACGATAAAACCCACCGTTAACTCCATCGAATAATGGTGATTGGGCTAAGGTGTCTAAATGACTGATAAGATTTTTTTTAATGCTCTGATCAGTTCTTCCGTGTTCATTTGATAAATGTGAGAGCATGTATAACAGTTCACCTTCATCTGGAAATTTAACCTTCCCCTCTTTGCCGGCATTCTGTTTGTCTCTGGTACTCAGGAAATGATCACGGAAACTATTTTTTTTAGATCCTATTGGCGGTAATGTTGATATCGATTTAATATTTTCGGCTTGTGATAGCAACATACCCGCTTGAACAGTCCATATTCTTGCGAATCGGGTGGCTGTATTTATCATTTCATTAGCATCTGCAAAACTGCCTACCCATACTGGAGATCCATCAGGCAGAGCAATGATACTGATTGGCCAGCCCCCTTCACCCAGTACAGCCTGCTGTATTTGTAAGTAGTGGTAATCAAAAACCGGATATTCATCACGATCAACCTTTACTGATATGTAATGCTCATTGAGTATCTTAGCCACTCTTTCACTCATGAACGTATGCTTGTTCATTTGATGACACCAGTGACACGAAGCATAACCAATTGAGATGAATAACAATTTATCCTCATTCTCGGGGAGAGGCAGTGTTGTCCAGTTGATTGGGTTATTGGCATGTTGCTTTAAATAAGGTGATTCAGACAACACCAGTGCATTAATATACCCCTCGGAAATATCGCTATTTTTAGTCCAGGCGTTCCAATCCTCTACATCTGGAATAATGCCAACAGGTGGTTTCAAAGCCAGAATTGGCTGGGAAAGCAAAAAAAGACTAATAAGTAATAATGCTTTCACTTAAGGTCACCTTGTTTGATGGTGATTTTTTGATTCACCTGCTTTACAGGATGGGTGCTGACATCCCCATTAGGCCATCGAACCTCTAAGGTTGCCTGAGTAAATCTTCCTAAACCAAAATATTGCTGTTTTGGATGGACTGTCATATAAGCAACAGAGCCATGGACTTCACGCCATAGCTTTTGTCCATTTTCAAGTGTAAGTATGATCCTTGCCCCAATAGCATCACGATTAGACAGGGATTTTTCTGAGCCAATCAACTTAACTGCCAACCAATTATTACTATTTTTTGTTTGATTCTGATATAGATGAACCTTGCCATGGTAGTTACCCAGAGCGACATCTAACTTACCATCGTTATTCCAGTCTAAATAAGTGGCTGCTCGCGAATTTCCGAGATAGTTAAGGCCACTCCGTTCTGTAAGATTGTTTAGTTTTCCACCATTGTTTTCAAAAAATACATTAGTTTCTTTTTCAGACACAGGGATATAAATATTTTTTTCTTGTCCGTATTGATCTGTGAATTCAGGGTTTTGGCTGCTGTATAAGTTAAACTCGTTCATGCCATTAGTCACATACAGATCCATATCGGTATCATTGTCATAATCAAAGAAGTCAGCACCCCAGGACCATCCTGTAGAGTGATACCCACGCCCAACCAAATCGGAGTTTATGTAGTGACCGTTTGTAGAAACAAATAAATCATTTGCTTCTACAACCCTCATTTCTGCTAGCTTATCTGGGTTGAATTTCATCTCCGTTGATTCACCGGGCAAAACATAACTTTCATCTTTATTCATGGTAACAATGTTAGAGATATACACTTCGGGTATCTGGTCATTATTAAGGTCGGCCAGACCAATGCCCATGGTATATGATGGTTTATTAGTTTTTAATGTTTGAGATTTATCGATGAACTTTCCATTCCCTTGATTGATGTAATAAGCATTTACACCAAAGTCATTGCCGACAATGACATCCTGCAGTCCATCATTATTAAGGTCTGTGTGAGTAACTGCCTGGCCCCAACCTACATTTTCCAGCCCTGATTCCGGAGATATATCAAACGTCAGATCACCCTGGTTTATCCAGAGTTGATCCGGTAAGCCATTTTCATTTCGTCTCGCGAGAGTAGGCAGTATACCTTTCGGATAATTACCAAAGTAGGTAATAAATACATCTAATAAGCCATCGCCATTGGCATCAAATACTGTTGCGGGCCCACCAACAAGCCCTTCTCCACCGAGCGGGGAACCTGTTAATCGCTTGAATCGGGCATTACCCAGATTTTCATATATATGATGAGGTTCGTTGGCAAAGGTAATCAGAATGTCCTGGTCGCCATCGTTATCAAGATCGGCAATGATCGGCTGGCGTGGTTCTCCAGGTTTCCCTGAAACCATAAAACCAGAGCGTCTCGATATATCAAAAAATTTTCCATTTCGGTTTTCATAGAGTTTATTGCCGGAGCCGCTTAATAGTAATAAGTCATGGTCGCCATCACCATCAATGTCTTCGGAAGCGATTCCCGCGCCACCAAAAGCGGGAGGGATACTGATATTTCCAACACCGTCAGACTTTTTGAGATAGCTGCGCAACAAGCGATTCAGCCAGTCTGATGATCTGTGTTCAAAGTTAATTCCCTGTTCAGTCGTAACATCCCGGAAACTAGTGGTGCTACCTGGTTTTTCGGAGCTGCCAGAGCTTGAATATATGGATGCAATGCTTTCTACGGCAGTCGATTGATTATTATCATTAGTTCGTTTTTGAATGATTTTAATTGCATCAACCAGATCCTGAGGATCAAGACGGCCGCTGCCCGACCTCTCTTTTGATACTTGGCCTGCTATCCGAAGCATCAATACTCCATAAACAGCAATGTTTTCAGTGAGAAGCTCCATGGCAAATGGGTCTGAAGTTAATGCAGTTTCCAGAGTTTTATCTTCAAGTGCATATTGAAGGTATTTCCAATGTATGCCGGAATCTCTGAAAGAATCCATGTCATAAGCTTCCAGGTAGACCTGCTGCTCGTAAGGTAGTCGCGGGAAAAATGCAGCATCTTCATATTCATTGATAATGTGCGGCATAAATCTCTGACTAAACTCAAAGACATCAGATTCCTGAATAACAGCATGATTATTTTTTTTAGCCAACCCGCTGCTTCCCTCGTAGAGAGATGCTGAAAACTGAATCAATGCTTCCGTAAAATAATGTTGAAAGAGCCTGGCTTTATCTGGATTCTCAGGCCAACTCTGGCGTGCATAAAAAACCTGAAGATTACGTACAAAGAGTTGGCTAGATACCTGGTTGTATTTTTTATAAGAAGCAACCTTTTGAGCAATTACCTGTTTTATTAGAGTCTTGTCTGTATTTTCTTTGAGAACCCGATCTGACTTTTTCAGATTCACCAGTTCTTTCCATAATCTAGCGACCAGATCCTTAGAAATTTCGGGATCGTTATTTTTTCGTGCCTGATGGTCTGCGAGTTTTAAAGCGGAAAGACTTAACAGGTCGAGGTGTTTTTTTAGTACCTCAACGGCTTCCTTAGAGAGAACAGGAGTATTGATGTCACCTTCGAGCATCATTACTTGCTGAGCAGCCAGGATAGCTCTTAATGAATAAGCGATAGACCCATATTGACGTAAGTCGTCTTTATGAATAACAACGGAATCATTATCTGAGAATATTAATTTGTAGTGGCCATTGCTATTTATTGTTACGCGGAAAAGCTCATTCAAAACCGGTTCAATTTCCTGGGCAGTCAAAGGTGAGGAGCCTGTTATTGAACGATTCTGAGCTGATTGTTGCCAGACTTCTAATGTGAGTTGTTTAGCTAATGCATTTTTTTCAAAACGGGCAGAATCTGAGAGCGGCGTACCAAACATAAAGTCTTCAAGCCGGCTCGCAGTTGCGTAACATTTTGGGTCTTTCTCTGACTCAAATTTTTGGATTTCGTTGATTATATTGTCAGCACTGTTGGCATGTGTTGCTACAGTGAGAGTTAGTGATAAAACACCGATAAAAAGCTGATATAGCATAACTCCCTTCTTAATTTTAGCTCTTCCAATTGAATATGAATCATACCGCAGTTGAGAGCATAAAGTTAAAGACAGATAACAATAAGGAAAAAATAAGGAAGTATTTTTATAATTATAAATAACTATGCATCCTGCGAGAAATTCTGACTATATGCTCAAGGAGGGGATGTTAAAATTATTCCTTCTTTATTGTGTGGATAATTGGCGCTTTCATTTAAAGAGGTGGGTTATTTTGACCCTTATCTATGCACTTTTGCTGCGGGGTTCACAAAAGTGGCTGATGTTTGTGGTAAATGTCAGTCCTGACAGGATGAGCGACTGTCAAATTACGTCCACTGTCTATACTGAAGCCATGTTTATTGAATCCAGTTCTTATGTCTTCATCTCCTTGCTCACAACCTGAAGAAACACCCGGGTTATTACTGTCGTTGCTGCATGAGCAGGCGATCCCGGCTGCGCTCTATGATGAGCCGTTTTTACGGGTTGATGATATGGATGAGCTGGGGTCTGAGCTAACCAGTCACAGTGATAGTGTTTTGTTGTTAGCCGACAGCCTGGGTAGCGAGCTGAGCGCTGCGGTTGAGCGTGTTCAGTTAACGATGCCGAATGCAGCGATTGTGGTTGCCTTGGCCAATCGCCCCAATCGGGATGCCATCCGTCAGTTGATTCTTAGTGGTGTGCAGGAGGTGGTGGCACTTGAGCTTGAATCCATTGCTGCGTGGCAGGATGTTCTTCATGTAGCGCGCAGCCGTAAACACCACGAATCTCAGCTGAAACGCTTTTCTCATTATGACCCGCTGACGCAGTTAGCCAATCGCAGTTTATTTCAGGATCGCCTGGAGCACAGTCTGCTGCAGAGTCAGCGCCGCGAACGTGGTATGGGCATTCTGTTTCTGGATATCGATCGCTTTCGGGTAGTGAATGATATTTATGGTCATCATATTGGCGACCAGCTGTTGGTCGCCTGTACCCAGCGAATGTTGGAAAAAGTTCGCCGTAGCGACACGCTCGCTCGCCTGGGCAGTAATAATTTTGCTGTGTTGCTGGACGATATCGCCGATGCTGAAGGGATGCAGCGGGTTGCAGATAAGCTCAGTAGTGCCTTTAATCGGCCATTTACGATTGCGGGTTATGAAATTTTTATCAGCGTCAGCATTGGTATGGAGCTGGCTGCCCGGGTTGATTACGAGCTTGGCCAGTTAGTGCGCCATGCTGAGCTGGCGCTGCATCAGGCAAAACGTAATGGACGTAATGCCAGTCTGATTTATCAGGGTGACCGATCCCCGGCAGACAAGGTACGGATGGGCCTTGAAAGTGCCTTACATCATGCGATGGAACGTCAGGAGTTGCACATCGTTTATCAGCCTCAGGCGGTGGTCGATAGTGGTGTATTTGTTGGGGTTGAGGCGCTGTTGCGCTGGCAACACCCGGTGCTGGGTAATGTTCCGCCGTCGGTGTTTATTCCAGTGTTAGAAGATACCGGACTGATTGAAAGTTTTGGCCAGTGGGTGTTAGAGCAGTCGTGCCAGCAATTTGCTGACTGGGTTGCCGCAGGTCATTTATCCACTCGAACGAAATTATCAGTGAACCTGTCACCGCGACAGTTCCGCCAGGGGGACTTGGTGCATCAGGTGCAGCGGGCATTAAACAACAGTGGCTTACCTGCTCAGTGTCTGACGCTGGAAGTGACGGAAAGCATGTTGATGAATAATCTCGACCAGAGCGTTGAGATGCTGACCCAGTTGCGGCAATTAGGTATGTCGGTTGCCATCGATGATTTTGGTACCGGCTACTCCTCTTTATCGTACTTAAAAGACCTGCCGATTGATTACCTGAAAATTGATCGTGTGTTTGTTAAAGACATTGTTGATGATGCAAACGATGCCGCGATTGCTAATTCGATCATTGGCCTTGCGCACAATCTCGGGCTGAAGGTTATTGCCGAAGGTGTGGAAGAAGCGGAAACGCTGGAGATGTTGCGCCTGTTTGGTTGTGATCAATATCAGGGGTATTTTTATTCCAAACCGGCCCAGCCTGATGAAGTGATGAAGCTGTTCATGTCGGAATAATCTTTCAATCTACCCCGTTCCCTCGTTATTATCGTTTTCTTTTTGGAATCAGAACTGTGAAGTTGTCGCTGATTGTTGCGCTAGCACAAAACCATGTGATTGGCCGGGATAATAAACTGCCCTGGTATCTTCCTAACGACCTTAAGTACTTTAAGCAGGTCACCCTTGGTAAGCCCGTGATCATGGGCCGTAAAACCTATGAGAGTATTGGAAAACCTTTACCGGGGCGCACCAATATCATTATTACCCGGCAAGCCGATTATCAGCCTGCTGGCGCTACCGACAGCGTGAAAGTGGTGTCTTCATTAGATGACGCTCGTGAACTGGCGGAAAACATCACACTGATTGATGGTCAGCAGGAAGCGATGATCATTGGTGGTGCCGAAATTTACACACTGGCATTGCCGTTGGTGGACCGAATGTACCTGACCGAAGTGCATGCTGACGTTGAGGGTGATGCTTATTTCCCTGAATTTGAACGTCATGGCTGGCATCAGGTGGCGGGTGAAGACTTCCAGGCTGAAGGCCCTAACCCGTATAACTACAGTTTTAACGTGTACGAACGCGCCTGAGAGTGTTTGAGTGATGACTGAGCAAACGGCGCAGGCGGTACAAACGGACAAAGTCATTGGCTGGCGCCCCGAGGCACTGGTCGATGAGTTATTACCACTCGATTGGCAGTCATCCTCCGTTGCGGATAGCCCTGCCTGGCGAGAATATCGCGAGCATTACCGGCTCGATTTCTCCGGGTTGGGTGCAATCAATCACTACGCAGGCAAACTCGCGTTATGTGGTTATGACATTGCCGTACAGCGCTGGTGCCAACCGGATGCTAAAGGTACTGCGCTACTGCTGCACGGCTATTATGACCACACCGGGATTTATGGTTCTCTGATTGAGTTTTGTTTGCAGCAAGGTCTTGATGTGGTGATTTATGATCTACCGGGTCATGGCTTGTCCAGCGGCGATCGGGCATCGATACAGAGCTTCCAGGACTATGACGATATTTTCAGTCAGGTTCTGCAACAGGTGCAGCGCCATATCGGTGGCCCTCTCTACCTGTTTGGCCAGAGCACTGGCGGTGCGGTGTGTATTAACTATCTGTTGAAACGCCAGTTGAGTGTGGCTCAGTCGCCGTTTTCTGCCATCACGTTATTTGCTCCTCTCGTCAGGCCTAAAGGCTGGAACAAAGCGAAAGTGCTGCACAGTGTTCTCAGTTTTGGCCTGAAACGCATCAAACGAAAATTTAATACGAACTCTGCAGATGCCGAATTTTTGCGGTTTATTGCGGAGCATGATCCGCTGCAGCCGCGCTACCTGAGTGTACGCTGGGTGGGTGCTTTACGTCAGTGGATTCCATTTGTAGAGTCTCAGCCTGAGTGCGAAATTCCACTGAATATTGTTCAGGGAGACGCAGACAACACCGTGGACTGGTGTCATAATCTGTCCATTCTGTCGCAAAAATTCCCGAATCGACAGGTATTTATGTTGCCAGGAGGGCAGCATCACCTGGTCAATGAGTCGCTTGAAAATCGCGCACTCATTTATCAGCAGATAGCACAGTGGCTGGATCTGGGCTGATCCGGCGGAAAACTCAAAAAAGGACGTGACCAGGGCTGGTCACTTGCAATACGGAAATTACATAACAGGAGTACCCCATGGAAGCGCGCTTAGAAAATAATAAGAAGCTTATTCGTCAGTTTATTGAACTGGTTTGGAATCAAGGACGGTTTAATCTTGCTAAATCTCTGGTCACCCCGGAGTTTGTTTACCATGCCAGCATGGTGGACGAGCCGATGAATCTCATGAATATGGGATCAATGGTCCACACAATTCGCAATGCATTTGATGATTTCACGATTTCTGTCGATGAGCTGGTGGCCGAAGGCAATCAGATTGTGAGCCAATCGACTTTTACCGGAACCCTGGTTAAACCTTTGATGGGATTTGAACCCAGTGACCGGATTTTATACTTAAATGCAGTCACGTTCTGGAAAGTGCGTCAGGGCACCATTCAGTCGGGACATTCGTTGCTGGATACCGCTGATCTCCGGCATCAGACACAAACGATTCGTGGAGAGCGGCAGCACTTTGAAGTGGGCGTCAATTGATCGGGGGATACGACAAATTCCGACAAATACACGCTCTATACAACCTCAGTGTTAGAAATAGGCCAGGTTTCCTGGCCTGAATTCATTCCTAAGTAGGTTTCCTGCTTGATAATTACGCATCCCTTCCCATAATGTGCGCCTATTCGGCGCATTTTTCAGACAAGAATAACGATAAGCGTCGGGCTCGGACTTCAGCAACCCTTATTGCATGGGTTTATTGGGCATTTAAAAAGAGGTTGGTGTGGCATTTGCTCAGCCTGTTTATCTAAAACGGCGGGGTGAAATAAGAACATCATCTTATCGTCATGCACTCGTACAAGAATGCTGAAGCAGAATAATAATCAAAAAACCGTGGCCTTATGTTCTGAATTCAGAACATCACATTGGGGAAGTACATTATGAAAAAGCCAGACTTACTGGTTATCCTGGCGCTGGTTGCAGCATTAGGCGCAACCATTACCAGCATGAGCGCAGAACAACAAAAGCCGTCATCGGTGATCGCTTCAGAAAGCAGTATTCGTTAGGTTTGCTGAAATGGGTGGAATTCTTGGTCTGTGGCGATGGCACTGATACCAATATCCCATGATTCTGCAGGTAACTGTGGTACTTGTTGAAAGGCATAAGCACAGCCAACTAACTCAGGTTGTTGCCCATTCGAACCTGCTACCTCCGTTTGTGTCATAAAAGCCAGTGTACGGTCGTAGTAGCCGCCACCCATACCCAGGCGGTTGCCGCGCTGGTCAAACGCCACCAATGGCAAACACACTATGCTCAGGTATCTTGCACTCACACGTTTACCACGGCGAAAATCCGGTTCGGCAATGCCATAGCGATTGTTCCGCATCACGGTGTTGCTGTCATAACGAATGAAGCTCAAGTGACCTTTGCGTACCGGATGCAACACCGGTAAAAACACCTGCTTACCGCGCCGCCAGAGATCTTCAATCACGCCTTGGGTATCAATTTCACCATCGTTGCTTAAATACAGCGCCACCCGTTGTGCCGCACAGAATCGTGCGTTCTGACGCAAACTGGTGAGTAGACCATGGCTTGCCTGACGGCGTTGTTGTGGAGTTAACGAGCGGCGTTTGCGGCGAATCAGCTTGCGCAGTTCAGACTTATTCATAAGGGTAATTACAGCTGGTGGAGTGATGACTCAAGCGGTAACAGAGAGGCAGGTCACCGCTGAAGGAGTGCCTGAAAATACGCCTGAAAAATGGGTGCTCCCCACTGTGCCGCTGTCATAAATAAAGGCCTTGAACCCTGTGGTCCAAGGTGGCAGGCCAGACATTAAATCAGGCTTTCCGTCGGGCGGACATGCACACATTAACGAATGAACCTTCCATAATAAAAAGCATCGGCTCAGGTCTTTATTGACTGGCTAACACCCCAGGGAGCGTGAAGAAGTATAACAAAGTCGCGGGTATATCTATAGCGCCAACGAAGCGTTATAGCTCCAGCTGAGAATCTTTATCCAGCGCCTCATCGATCATCTGATGGATCTTATTCAGGCGTTCACCGCTATCGCCCTGTTGCTGTTGCAGCTGTAATAAATCATGGGTGATGTTGAGGGCGGCAATCACCGCGATGCGGTCAGTACCTAATACTTTACCGGCGTTGGAGCTGGCGGTTTTAATTTCGGCCATCTTTTCATTCAGAAATCGTGCAGCATCACGCAGCTCGGCTTCGGCACCGTCTGGGCAGTTGACCCGGTAATCACGATCGAGAATATTCAGTTCCAGTGTTTTTGCGTTAGCCACTGTTGCGCTCCAGAGTTTGCAGGCGGTTGATCATTTCATTCACTTTACGGCGAGCGATTTCATTTTGCTGCGTCAGTTTTGAGCGTTCAGCTTGCCAGGCCGCTTCTGCAGCCCGCATGGTACGGTTCTGCTCGCGCAATTCATCCTGAACGCGCAGCAGCTTCTCGATTTTTTGTTGTAAATGTTGCAGTTGTAAATCTTGCATCATGACTCAGATGGTGTGATTGAAAGCTTACTATAAGAGGCTGTTGCCTGATGGGTCAATTGCAGCAGGGTAATCTGTGACGACAGACGCATCAGACGATAATATTTAGCAGCTTCCGGGCAGTTTGCAATGGTAGAATATGGGGGTTTTTCATTAATGGTTTTGTTTTGTCGCTATGAATATTGATTTTTCTGATACCGCGGATGTTTGGTTGGAGTCTAAGTGTTACCAAACACCGTCTGCCTTACATGGTTGGCTGACCGGCTTTCTCAGTGCTGGTGCGCGTTTAACCTCGGCGGCCTGGTTGACCGAAGCGGAAGCCTATCTGGAATTAGAAGAAGCGCCGGGCGATAAACTCAAGGCTACCCTGATCAACTTCTATGATGAAGTGCTGAGCAGCCTGAGCGGTGAAGACATGAGCTACCAGCCTTTGCTGCCACCTGATGATGAAGCCGATGTGGTTGAGCAGGTGGATTGTCTGGCAGAGTGGAGCAAAGGCTTCCTCGATGGTATTGGTGCTTCCGGTAAATTACAGGGCAACAAGCTGCCAGAGGATGTGACCGAGGTGCTGCGTGACCTGGATGCGTTTTCGAATGCCAGTGTGGATGATCCAAAAGACCCAGAGAACGAAGCGCTTTATCTGGAGTTGGCCGAACATGCCCGTATTGCGGCGTTAACGGTGTTTTATGGCATGAACCAGAAGCCGTCAGCACCCGCGGTGGAAATGCAGCCCGGCACGTTGCACTGATATCTGGCCTACCGTAGCGAAATACAACCTTGAGTCTCATAACCGAGTTTCTGAAAAGATGATCAAACTGGATTCCCAAGAATATGCCCGCCGTCGTCAGGAATTGATGGCACGTATGAGTGATAACTCCATCGCTATTATTCCGTCTGCGCCGCTAACAACCCGCAACCGTGACGTTGAGCACCCGTTTCGCCAGGACAGCGACTTTTATTACCTCAGCGGCTTCAGTGAAGAGCACGCGGTGCTGGTGTTGATTCCGGGTCGTGAGCATGGCGAATACGTGTTGTTCTGCCAGGAGAAAATCAAAGAACAGGAAATCTGGACTGGCCGCCGGGTTGGTCCGGAAGCCGCGCCTGAAACACTGGGTGCTGACGATGCTTTTCCGATTACCGATATCGACGATATTCTGCCGGGGCTGTTAGAAGGTAAAGACCGCATCTATGCCAGCTTAGGTGTGCGTCAGGACTTTGATCATCAGCTGATGCAATGGGTCAACCACATCAAAACTCAGGTGCGTAATGGCGCTACGCCGCCACGCGAGTTTGGTGCGTTGGATCATTTATTACACGAAATGCGCTTAATTAAATCCGACGCTGAAATTGCCGTGATGCGGCAGGCCGCTGATATCAGTGCCGATGCTCATGTGCGCGCGATGGAAATGGTCAAGCCGGGCATGATGGAATATCAGCTGGAAGCTGAAATCATGCGCACCTTTATGGCGGCGGGCAGCCGCTGGCCGGCGTACCCGTCGATTGTTGGTGCGGGCGACAATGCCTGTATTCTGCATTACACCCAGAATACCGAAGAGATTAAAGACGGCGACCTGATTCTGATCGATGCGGGTTGTGAGCTGGATTATTACGCTGCCGATATCACCCGTACCTTCCCGGCCAATGGCAAATTCAGCGATCCGCAAAAAGAGTTATACCAGCTGGTGCTGGATGCGCAGATGGCTGCCATCGAACAGGTAAAACCGGGTAATCACTGGAATCAGCCTCACGAGGCGGCAGTAAAAGTGTTGGTGGATGGCTTGCTGGAAC
The DNA here is from genome assembly GCF_024397975.1 of Bacterioplanoides sp. SCSIO 12839. NCBI lineage: Bacteria > Pseudomonadati > Pseudomonadota > Gammaproteobacteria > Oceanospirillales > Oceanospirillaceae > Bacterioplanoides > Bacterioplanoides sp. SCSIO 12839. Next base: position 3,744,638 of record NZ_CP073745.1, on the reverse strand, counting down.
TGGGCCTGCTTGAAGGTGATGCCGATGACATCATCAAAGAAGAAAAGTACCGCCAGTTTTATATGCACAAAACCGGTCATTGGCTGGGTATGGATGTACATGATGTTGGTGAATACCGCATTGATGGCGAATGGCGAGAGCTGGAGCCGGGCATGGTGCTCACTATTGAACCTGGCCTGTACGTCAGCCCGGATGATGACACGGTGGAAGAACAATGGCGCGGCATTGGCATTCGTATTGAAGACGATGTGGTGGTCACCAAAGATGGCTGCACTGTACTGACGGCCAATGTCCCCAAGACCATTGATGCCATTGAAAATTTGATGGGGTAATCACTACCCTGTCTCTGGAAATTCAGAAGGTTGTGTCGGGTGTATTCGCTCGATCGTCTGCCGCAGGGATGCGGCAGTCGAGCTTACAGGGAAGTATTCACAGCGTGTCGAGAGAAAATATCCGATACAACCTTCAGGCTGTTGCAGAAGCGAGATAGAGCATATTCATGACTGCTGAATTACAGGTTGATGTAGCAATTTTAGGCGCCGGAATGGTGGGAGCCAGTCTGGTTCACTTATTGGCACCGGCGCGCCAGCAAGGGTTACGGATCGCGTTAATCGATCGTCAGCCGCTCAAGCCGGAAGCCGATACCAGTGAGCGGCCACCCAGCTTCGATGGCCGCGCTACCGCACTGTCGTATGGGACTCAGCAGTTATTTGCCAAGCTGGGATTATGGCAACACATTCAGTCGTCGGCTTGTGCCATTGAGCATATTCAGGTTTCCGATCAAGGACATTTCGGGCAGGCGCATTTACACGCTCACGAACAGAATACCGAAGCGCTTGGTTATGTGATCGAAAATGCCGCGCTGGGTAAAGGCTTATTACGCGGTATCGATACTCTCGACAATGTTGAGCTATTTGCTCCGGCTAATGCTGAGCAAATTCAGATGAACGCCGACGGTGCTCAACTGACGCTTGATGATGGTCGTATTCTGCAAACCCAATTATTGGTGATGGCTGATGGTGGTCGTTCGCCACTGGCTTCGCAACTGGGAATCCAGCATTCTCGCCAGCCTTATGGTACACACGCGTTAGTGACCCAAATCGAATGTGATCAGGATCATAACCACTGGGCTTATGAACGTTTTAGTGGTGATGGCCCGATTGCTTTTTTACCGCTGCAGCAACGTAGTTATGCGGTGGTCTGGACGCTGAACGATGATGAAATTGACGCCGTGATGGCGCTGCCCGATGGTGAATTTTTAGCTCGTTTACAGCAACAGATCGGAATGCGTTTAGGCCAGTTTATCCGTGTGGGTGAGCGTTCCCGTTATCCATTGGCACTGGTACAAAGCAAAGAACAAGTGCGTCGTTCTCTGGTGTTGCTGGGCAATGCGGCACACAGCTTACATCCGGTTGCCGGGCAGGGCTTTAATCTGGCATTGCGGGATGCGGCGGTGCTGGCTGAACATCTCAATCGTGCCCATAACAAGTGCCAGGGTTTGGGAGATCTGGCACTGCTGCAAGCATACGAAGCGCAACAACAAACCGATCAGCGGAATACCATTGTCGCCAGTGATGTGTTGCCTAAGTTATTTGGCAGTAAGCAATCGGCGTTAACCTTTGTGCGTGATGCCGGATTATTGGGCTTAGCGGCAGCACCCACTGCACGCAGATTATTTGGGCGGCATGCCATGGGGCTGGGGCAGCGAGCTGCTTCCGTAAGATAATAAATATTGAGATATTGTCTTTCAGGGCGCTACCAGTTCATCCCTGAAGGCTAATCAATCACATCCCTGTGATTGACCCTTACAGCCAATACCATCAATATTTTTCAAATCGCTGAGTGATAAGAGATACCGATGAGCGACACTAACTCTCAAGATAAACACTACGATATTGTGATTGTGGGTGCTGGCCTGGTGGGGCAGGCGATTGTTGCTGCGATTCTGATGCAGCAGAACAAACAATCGTCGCGCCAGTCGCTGTCGCTGGCATTGGTTGATCCGGCGCAGGTTTCTCAACCGCCATTATCCAGCCAGCTTAATGATTATGATCTGAGAGTCAGCGCCTTAACGGCTCAGACTCAACAGCTGCTGAGCGATGTTGGTGCTTGGCAGCATATCCCCACTGCGGCACTCAGTCCGTATACCGAGATGACAGTATGGGATGCCGAAGGTACCGGCTCAGTGAACTTTGCTGCGGCCGATCTGCATGTGGATAACCTCGGCCATATCGTTGAAAACCGCCAGACCTTATGGGCGCTACAGCAAGTCTTAAACGATGCTGAGGTGGATTTTATTCACCAGCCAGTGCGTTATCTGGATAACCGTGATGCGCAGGGCAATACCCCGATTGTGCTGGAAAATGGCGACACCCTGCAGGCACAGTTGGTGATTGGGGCTGACGGCGCACTGTCCCGGGTACGTCAGTGGGCGGGTTTGCCAACGCGTGAATGGGACTACGAACATCACGCCATTGTGGCATCAGTCGAATGTGAGCACTCGGTTCAGGCAACTGCCTGGCAACGCTTTCGCCAGCAAGGGCCATTGGCATTTTTACCGTTGGCGAATAACGAGCATTTTGCCTCGATTGTTTGGTCCACCACCGAAGCGGAAGCCAATGAATTACTGGTACTGGATGACGAAGCTTTCAACATCGCATTGGAGCAAGCATTTGAAGGCCGTTTGGGAAAAATCATTGCCACTTCCAAGCGTGTTGCTTTCCCACTGCGTCAGCGCCATGCCAAAGATTACTGGTGTGAGGGAGTAGTACTGGCCGGAGACGCAGCGCACACCATTCACCCGCTTGCCGGTCAGGGTGTGAATCTCGGCTTTAAAGATGCGGCTGTTCTGGCAGAAGAATTAGTGCGTGGTTTTAATAAAGGTCTGGATCTTGGAGGTGCTGCAGTGCTTGGGCGTTATCAGCGTCGCCGTCAGGCCGATAACCTAATCACGATGGCGACTATGCAGGGCTTTAAAGAGTTGTTTGGTGCAGAAGCGCCGATGCTGCGCTTGCTGCGCAACGAAGGGATGCGTTGGTTCGACAAGTTACTCCCAGTAAAACAACATGTAATGCAGCAGGCGATGGGGTTGAAGTAATCAGAACATTGCTTTGGATTTTGCCTTGGCTGCTTTTAGTCGACACGCTGTAAATACATCACTCAGTACATCCATGTACTTCGCCCTTCGGGCAGCTTCGCTGTGCAAAACCGGCAGTCCTGCCGTTTTGTCCCTGTAAGCTCGACTGCCGCATCCCTGCGGCAGACGGTCGACTCAAAAGCAGCCAACACAAAATCATCAATGACTTGAGGCTTGCGGATAGCTATCGGTAGTTCTGCACCCCAATCCCCATTTCCGCGAAATTCGCTTCCATCTGCTCCAGATCGTATTCACCCAAACCAAGGTAAGCCAGCACTTCGCTGCCAATCGCCTGCCACTCGTAATCTTCCTGTTGTTTACCCAGAATGCGGTAGTTGCCACAGATATGTTCTGACATTTTCAGAATGCCCAGCAGAGTTTTCTGCTCTGAGTCTTTGTCATTACGGCTGTTGAAGTAGCGCCCGGCGTTATGGTGTTCCGCGATGACTTCGCACAACATTTTTGGCAGCTTCCACGACTTCGCGGTGTAATAACCAATCACAGCATGGTTAGTGTTCAGACGCTGGTTTTCGATGTCGATGACTCGCTGGCTGGGGTCATGGGCGTAAGATTCTTCCATCACTTCCAGATAGTTATCAAAGCGGCCCATCAGTAGTGGAATGCCACAGTTATGGAACAGGCCGAGCAGATAAGCGAGGTCGGGGTTCGGGTAACCCACCTGTTTAGCAATTTGGGTCGCAACTTGTGAGATGTCGGTTGCGGTATCCCAGAAGCGATTCATATTAACGATGGTTTCATCACTCATCTGGCTTTTGATGGAAACACCATTCACGATATTCACCACGCTGTTCAGGCCAATCAGGTTAACTGCCTGATCGACCGATGTGATGCGATTTCTTAAGCCATAAAAAGGTGAGTTCACCACTTTCAGAATCGTACCGGCAAGGCCAACGTCCTGGCTGACAAGACGGGAGATGGCGCGCATATCCGGGTCGGGCATCAGCTGTTCCATCTGCAGGTCCACCAGAATCTGAGGTTGAGGTGGGATGCGTATCCCCTGCAGGATTTGTTGAATTTGTTCTTCGCTCAGTTCAGACATTTTTCAGTTCAGACATTCAGATATCAGCTCAGCCATCATGGAATAACGGTCATTTTAGGTTCTGGTGCATTCAGTTTAGGTCAAAATCATTACGCTGCCTGTGGTTGTTTGTTATGACATATGACATTTATGTAAATTTGCTCAGGCCGCGTATAATGCGCCGCTGTTTTTGTCTTTGGCTGTTACCAGTCTTGCCCGAGAGTGCACTCTGAGGTCTCTATGCTTGTTTCCCTGCGTTTAAAAAATAAAGCCGAACGTCGCCTGAAAGGTGGTCATCTGTGGGTCTACTCCAATGAGGTTGATACGCAGCAAACACCGCTGAAAGGCTTGCAGGCCGGTCAGGAGGTGATTATTGAAGCGGCCAACGGCAAAGCCCTGGGGCGTGCCATTGTCAGCCCGGAGCAACTGATTTGTGCGCGCTTGATCAGTCGTGACAGCAAACAAACACTGGATGGTTCGCTGATTGTTCACCGCTTAAAAGTGGCCCTGAGTACGCGTGATCTGTGGTATCCACATCAGTGTTATCGTTGGGTGTATGGCGATAGTGATGGCCTGCCCGGATTAGTCATTGATCGCTTTGGTGCGGTTGTGGTGATTCAGATTTCCAATATGGCGATGGAGCTGCGTCGTCAGGAAATTATTGATGCGGTGATGAAAGTTGCTAAGCCTGACACCATTGTGCTGAAAAACGACGGCAAGTTGCGCGCGGTAGAAGGCTTAGAAGAATACGTCGAGATCGTTCATGGTGAGCTGGAAGACAACTGTGCGCCGCTGATCGAAAACGACACCAACTTTATGGCCCCAGTGATTCATGGTCAGAAAACCGGCTGGTTCTACGACCACCGTGAAAACCGTGCTGTGCTGAACCGATTGGTGAAAGGCAAGCGTGTATTGGACGTGTTCTCCTATGTTGGAGGCTGGGGCGTACAAGCCGCCAATCATGGCGCCAGCGAAGTGCATTGTGTAGATGCCTCGGCTCAGGCACTCGACTGGGTGGAGCAGAATGCCGTTCTCAACGGTGTTGAAGACAAGTTACATTGCTGGGAAGGTGATGCCTTTCAGGCAATGAAACAACTGAAAGATTCCGGCGAGAAGTTCGATATTGTGGTGGTTGACCCACCGGCCTTTATCCCGCGCCGTAAAGACATCAAAGCTGGTGAACAGGCTTATCGCCGCCTGAATCAGCTGGCGATGCGCTTACTGAATAAAGACGGCCTGCTGGTGGCTGGCTCTTGCTCTATGCACCTGGGTGATGATCGTCTTCCGGATATGCTGCGGATATTAGGCCGTGAGCTGGATCGCGAAGTGATGATTCAGCATATTGGCAGCCAAGGTGCCGATCACCCGGTGCTACCGGCGATTGCTGAAACGCGTTATCTCAAAGCGGTATTTGCGCGCGTTCTTCCTACTCGGTAGCTTCCTATTAAGTAGTCGCTACTTAGGCGACTACTTAATAATACTCAAGAACTGCGTGGAAGGTGTTTTCACTTTAATCGGCGTCAGTATTTACTACTTACTTTTATCGATGAAATTCCAATATTTTCAGGCATTCCACGAATTTTTATCCAATATTCTTCTCGAACATCATCATCAATCTCTGCAGTTGTGCTGTAGAGTGCATCCCGCCCATCTTTTCGGCAGCCTGATATCCAATAATGCTCGCCGGTTTCAACGTCAAAGAAATTAGATTTGAAGCCAGATCCTTTTAATGATTCGAATGTTCTGTTTTTGTAATGTATAGACTTACCTGATCGCGAAAACTTCACACGGCCAATGCGCGCATCACCAATTAAATTATCGGCACCTTTGTATTCGATATACATGATCCGTGTCGATGGTCTCATTATGAAGTCCTTTTGGTGTCATCTCAGCAAGAGATTAATTATAACGCGACAGTTCTTCCAAGCGCGGCAGGCGCATCGATAGTGCGTCTGCGGTTTGCTCCAATAAGGAAAGCAGGGCAATAAACTGTGAGCGAATCTGCTCACTCAGCTCCGGGCTGGCCAGTCCTTGCTCCTGCCATTGCAGCAGTTTTTGGTCCAGATTCAGGAACTGTTGTTGCCACTCCCGTGCGAGCGCCGGATCGGGTAGCTGGTGGATTAAGCCCTGTTGGTTGAGTCTCTGTTGATTCCCCCCCGGCTTTTGATCGCTGCTTTGTCCGATTAATAACCACTTCAGACCATTGCTGGTAGCGATCACATCATCAATGCCGGTATTACTGAATTCGCTGGAATTGGTGCCCAGGCGGCGATCAAGCAGCTCGAAAGACAATAGCGTTTGCCCGGCAACCAGCGCAGCCAGAGTCGCCTGATGGTCAGAGGTTTGTTCCAGTAAGCCAGAATAATAGCCATTGCTGGGCTCCCAGCGCCGTACCAGGCGTTGCAGGTGCTCCATCAGCTGACCAGACAGTAGCTGAACATACTGACGTCGACGATTATGGTTTTGCACTGGCATTGGTGTGGGGGTTGGTATTTGAGTTTGCGAGGCATGCGGATTGTCGGAGGCCGGATTCGATGATGAACCCTGGATCGCGGTTGCTTGCCCTTCTGATGGCATCACCACCGGCGCGTTGTTCTCTCGTGCGGCAAAGTCTGAAGGTTGCCGGTCACCGTTAGCACCCCAGAGCATGAATTCGATGGGGTGGTAACCGAGGCTGGCGTAACTGGGATCTGAGAAACCATGTTGATCTTGCAGTGTGGTTTCATTCAGTTCCAGCGTCAGATCATTCACGATGCCGCTAAAGGGATAGCCCGGCACATGGTCGATGTAACCGCCTTCAATGGGCCAGCTGTCGAGCAGTGCCCGGGTGCTGCGGTAATCAATGCCTTTCTGACGCCATTCTGCCGGGTCGTTCACCGGAATATAGGCATAGATTAAGGTGGCTAAATAGGCATCGTAAGCATCACGCCAGGCGCTTTGAACTTGCACCAGGTGGGCAGAGTCGGGTTGCTGCAAAAAAGCCGACAAGCGTTGATCCAGTTGCAGAGCCTTCTCAGAGGCGTTCGCCAGGCTGGTATAGGCACTGAGCCCGATATAAGCGCGAAATGCACTGAGGTCGGCGTTACCAGAGAGTGAGCGGTTGCTGCTGACATCTGTCTGCTGTTCGGTTTTCAGTTCCAGCGCATCGTTATCTTGTATTGAATCGCAAGCCGTGAGTGCCAGTAAAGATGACATTGATAAGGCGAAAACCAGCCCTGATTTTTTTGCCACTTGCTTTCTTGCTCCTCGCTTCCTTAACGCTGCCGTATTCATAAAATTGTTCCGCACGGTCGTCCTTGCTCAAACCATTACAAGCACAGACTGATGATGGGCCAGCCTTGTTGTTCGGCACGTGCTTTCAGTGTGTCATCCGGGTCGACTGCAACCGGGTGATCAACCACTTCGAGTAATGGCAAGTCATTGTGCGAATCGCTGTAAAAATAGCTGCCTTGTAAATCCAGCTGTTGTTGCTCTAACCAGCCGTTCAGACGGGTAACTTTGCCTTGCTGAAAGCTGGGAATACCAACAATCTTGCCGGTATACGTGCCGTCGATCAGCTCAGGCTCCGGTGCAATAATATGTTCAATACCCAACAATTCCGCAATCGGATAAGTCACAAAACCATTAGTAGCCGTGATAATCAGTAAGGTATCTCCGGCAGCTTTATGTTTGGCGATCAGGTCACGACTTTTCTGACTGATCAGAGGTGCAATGCGATCTTTGAGGAAAGAGGTTCTTTCTTCCAACATCAGCGCCAGCGGATGTTCGGTCAGTGGCTTCAGAGCAAAATTCAGATATTCATGGATATCCAGGGTACCGGCTTTGTACTGCTCGTAAAAATAGTCATTGCGGCGCTGATGATCTGCCGGGTCGACCAGGTTCCGGTCGACCAGATATTGTCCCCAGGCGTGGTCGCTGTCACCCGATAGCAGGGTATGGTCGAGATCAAAGATTGCTAATGCCAAGGGAGTCCGCCTCATCCGGTCGCGTTACATAAAGAAGTCGCTATTCTAAGGGCAAGAGCGCATACTTTCCTTATAATTATGAGTTCCAAATGTAAAAATATTTGTAAGATAAAGTTCTAATAAAACGATCTTAAAATGTGTGTGATTACGCCACTTAGTCGCTCTTTTTGGCCGCTAACACCGTGATTTACTTGACCTTTGTGGCGAAATCAGCAAATTTGGAAGCAATTTAAAGATTAAGCGGATGGCATTGTGATTGACGAGCAGGGTTACCGGCCCAACGTCGGCATCATCCTTTGTAACGACAAAGGTCAGGTGTTATGGGCGCGGAGAATTGGTCAAGATGCCTGGCAGTTTCCCCAAGGCGGGATAAAGAAGGGGGAATCCCCGGAAAAGGCATTGTATCGAGAGCTGACCGAAGAGGTTGGCCTGACAAAAGAAGATGTGCAAATTATGGGTTGTACTCGTGGTTGGTTAAGGTACCGGCTGCCGCGTCGTATGATCCGCCATGACAGTCACCCGGTGTGCGTTGGCCAGAAGCAGAAATGGTATCTGCTAAAACTGACCGCCGATGACTCAAAGATCAATGTACGCTTGGGCGATAAACCTGAGTTTGATGGCTGGCGCTGGGTCAGCTATTGGTTCCCTCTGGGGAAGGTGGTGGCCTTTAAGCGCGATGTCTATCGTCGGGCAATGAGTGAGCTGTCACCGCGGATTGCCAAGCTACAACGTAACGCTCAGCTATAACCTAAATCGAATCAACATTCACGGAGCTCAGGGTAAAAGCATCATGCTGGATATACTCAGACGCATTGTTCAGGAAGTCAGCGCTGCATCCGATCTGAATGCAGCCTTGCAGGTCGTGGTCGCGCGTATACGCGAAGCCATGCAGACTGAAGTGTGTTCTGTGTATTTATTCGACCCGGAAGTGAAGCAATATGTACTGATGGCGACTGAAGGTTTAAAACAAACCGCAGTTGGCCGGGTAAAGCTGAGTTCCTCGCAAGGTCTGGTGGGTCTGGTTGGGGCTCGTGAAGAGCCATTGAACATCGATAACGCTCCGGCGCATCCCAAATTCCATTTCTTATCAGAAACCGGGGAAGATCCGTTTTTGTCTTTCCTCGGGGTTCCTATTATTCACCATAAGCGCCTGATGGGTGTGATGGTGGTGCAGCAACGTGAAAGCCGCCAGTTTGATGAAAGTGAAGAAGCGTTCCTGGTGACCATGTCAGCACAGTTGGCCGGGGTGATCGCTCACGCTGAAGCCACTGGTGATATTCTTGATTTACCGTCCAGCAATAAGGCTTCCCGTAAAAAGAACGCCCGCTTTAATGGCGCACCGGGTGCTCCGGGTGTAGGCCTTGGCCACGCCTATGTGATTACTCCGGCAGCGGATTTATCGGCGGTTGTGGATAAAGCTCCTGATTCGATTGATGACGAACTTCAGCGTTTTGACGATGCGCTGGCCGGTGCCCGGGAAGAAATTAAAAAGCTGGGTGGTCAGCTGGAAGGGGAACTACGCCCGGAAGAGATGGCGCTGTTTGATGTGTATCTCAATATGCTGGATGACAATGCCCTCGGTGCGGAAGTAAAAAACCACATCCGTGATGGCAACTGGGCGCAAGGCGCACTACGTCAGGTGGTGATGGAATATGTCGGCCATTTCCAGAAGATGGAAGACGTGTACCTGCGCGAACGTGCTACCGATATTCGTGATCTGGGTACTCGGATTCTGGCGCACCTGCAGGGCAATGAAGATGAAACCTCGGCGGAAGATATCCCCGACGATGCCATTCTGGTCAGCGAAGAGTTAACGCCGTCGATGCTGGGGGAAGTACCGGCAGAGAAATTACGCGGCCTGGTGTCGGTAAAGGGTTCTTCCAACTCGCACGTTGCCATTCTGGCCCGGGCGATGGGCATTCCCACCATTATGGGGGTTGTGGATGTTCCTTACGCTCAGTTGCAGGGGCTGGAACTGATTGTTGATGGCTACCGCGGGTTGTTGTACTCCTCCCCGAATGACGAGCTGCGGGAAGAATATCAGGCCATTTATCACGAAGAACAATTATTGCAGCAAGACTTGCTGGAATTAAAAGACTTGCCGGCGGAAACCCTGGATGGACATCGTATTCCGTTGTGGGTGAATACCGGCCTGGTCACCGATGCGTTACGCAGCCTGGATCGCGGCGCCGAAGGTGTTGGCCTGTATCGCACCGAAGTGCCGTTTATGATGAAAGATCGCTTTCCCAGTGAAAGTGAACAGCAGAAAACTTATCGCTTGCAGCTGGAAACTTTTGCTCCGGCTCCGGTCACGATGCGCACACTGGACGTCGGTGGTGATAAAGCGCTGACCTACTTCCCGATTAACGAAGCCAACCCCTTCTTAGGCTGGCGCGGTATTCGTGTGACACTGGATCATCCGGAAATTTTTCTGGTGCAGGTACGGGCGATGTTAAAGGCCAGCGAAGGCCTGAACAATCTGCGCATCATGTTACCAATGATCAGCCACACCAATGAAGTGGATGAAGCGTTACACCTGATTTACCGGGCGCATGCTGAAGTGCGTGAAGAAGGTTTTGAAGTTGAAATGCCCGATGTTGGCGTGATGATCGAAGTGCCAGCAGCGGTGTATCAGATTAAAGAGCTGGCGCAGCGGGTGGATTTTTTATCCGTCGGCAGTAACGACCTGACCCAGTATCTGTTGGCAGTGGATCGTAATAACCCACGCGTCGCAGGTTTGTATCAAGCATTCCACCCGGCTGTTCTGACAGCACTGAAGCAGATTGCTGACGGCGCCCGTGAACAGGGTACACCGGTCAGCGTCTGTGGTGAGCTGGCGGGTAACCCATTGGGTGCGGTATTGCTGATGGCGATGGGCTACGATCTGTTATCCATGAACGCAACCAACCTGCCTAAGGTGAAGTCGGTGATTCGCGGTATCAGCCAGCAGTGGGCGCAGGAATTGCTGGCAGAGGTAATGCAGATGGACAGTGCCCCAATTATTGTGGCCACTATCCAGTTGTCGCTAGAAAAAGCCGGCTTCTCACGGATTATCGGCCCTCAGGGCTCTTCTCACTAAGCCAGATACCTTTCAGTTCAGGCACCTTGCCACTGGCGACGACGCCCGGTATCGATATGAATAAACCCACTTTTCGGATAATAACCAACACCACCGGAACGCATGGCAACCGCCGCTTTGTGTAAATGACGGTGAGACACGCCCGGGATACGGATATCAATCGCTTTACCCTGCATGTGCATACTGCCTTCGGCTACGCCATTGCTCTGGCGGCGTAAGTCGGCATTGGTTTTTGGCGCCCGGTAAGCAGAAACCACGTACAAAGGCTCTTTGCTGCTGAACAGGTTTTGCAGGTGAAACAGCTTATCGTACAAACGGCGCTGCATGGCAATTGCCTGATTTGCACGATGGTCGCGCATCAATAAATCAATATCCTGGATTTCATTGTCCAGATACTGGCCATCAGCCCAGAAGGTGGTTTTCAGTGATTCACCGGTATGAATGTTATAGAGATGTAATGTGCGTTCTTCGGCAATTTTCTGATCTTGTTGTAACTGCTCGGCAAAACTCAGCTGGCTGGTTAAGCTGGCTGCGCCCAATAAGGCGGTATTTTTTAAAAACTGACGACGCTGTTGCATCTGCAAATTCCCCGAAAGAACCCATAACCTGGTTACATTTAATAACACTTTATTATGAGCCCAGTATGCACAATCTTGCTGTGCAGTAGTTGGGGTTATGAAATTTTGCGATGAAGAAAAGTTTTAAAAGTCATAAATGACAGCCTGCTAAATGTAACTGACGGCCAGTGTTCTGATTAAGTGTGGGCGCTCTGGAAGAATGTAACTCAGAGTGATACCGCCGGATTGGTTGGCGCCAAGCCAGCAATCAGGTCGCGTTTGTACACATCATCCCGTACCTGTAAGTTACCGTCATCATCAACCCAGGTAGTCCAGTACATCAGGTAAACCGGCACTTTATCCTGCAAACGGATGCGTGTCGTGCGGTTCTGATCGATGGCGCTGTCGATGTTGGAACGGTGCCATCCCTGCTGACCGCGCAGTAATTTTTCAGCCAGCAATCGAGGTTTTTCGACGCGTACACAACCGGAGCTTAATGCTCGTTTGTCGAGGCTAAACAGCTGTCGCTGCGAGGTGTCATGTAGGTAGATATCCTGATCATTCGGGAACAGGAACTTGATGGTACCCAGCGCATTGTCTTTTCCGGCCTTTTGAATCAAACGGTATGGAAAATAACGCGCGCTGAGTTTTTTCCAGTTGATGGTTTTTGGATCAACAAACTTATCCACACCGTTTACATGCTGGATCACCTGATACCCCTTTTCATTGAGGTAATTGGGGTTCCGTTTTAATTTAGGCAACAGGCTGGTAACAGCAATACGGCGTGGCACAGACCAGGTTGGCGCCAGCTCCAATAAGCTGATCTGATGAGACATCACAGGAGTGCGGCGTTTCAGATTGCCGATAATCACTTTCATATCCAGTTCAGAAGAACCACCATTCATCAGGCGTAAGCGATAATCCGCCATGTTCACCATCACATGTCGTTGACCCAACTCCTGTGGCAGGTGGCGCCAGCGCTTCATGTTCAGGGCGATACGCTGGGCAACCTGGTAAGGCGGCGTATTCAGGTGCTGACGGGTTTGATCATCTAACGTACCACTGGCATCGATATTGTGGCGTTGTTGGAATTTTTTCAGAGCTTCGGCCAAGGGTGCGTCAAATAAAAACTCAGCCTGGTTCAGGTCATAGTTGTCATGCTCTGCCGGTGCTTGCGTGCGTTTTTCATCGGCTTTGAAAAACCAGGATAACGCACTTTTACTGAGGTCTCCGTATTCGCTCAGCATCCAGCGCAGATGAGGCACCAAACGGTGACGATCATTGGTTTGCAGTGCCAGATCATCAGGCAGTGGGTACCAGCGACCCGAGTTGGCGATATCAAGGTAGCGGTTGAGTTCGCCACGAAGTTTCAGATAACCCGGGTGTGAGGGAGTGAGTTGATCGACTAATTGATCCAGGCGGTCTTCCTGAATGGCCTGATTTAATAAATCAAGGATTTGATCTTCGCTGATTTGTGCACCTGGATTGGGTAAAGCCGAAGACAGGGAAACTTTACGAACCGGATGGTCGCCTTCTCCGGTATCGGGCAGCAGCTCGGCATTCAGTGCTTGTTTAGCATAGGTGACGAAGGCGTCGGTCAGCAGCACTTCAACCGCGGTAGCCTGCTTGGGAATATTCGACAGGCGAATGGTTTCCCGCTCTAATGTCGCCAGCTCGTAGCCGTAATGACGCCAGTCGTCGGCGGCGGTTTCTCGCAGCACCTGCATCAATTCCTGGCCTGCTTTCGTCAGCTCGTAACTGTCCATCCACACAGGCTGATATTCGCGACGCAAATAGAAGGGTTCAATCGAACGTACGTGTTTCAGGCGAACTTCTCCGGCAACACGCCGTGCGGACTCAATCAACCAGTGTTCCATATATTTTTGTGCCACTTTGGGTGGCATATAAGGTTTGGTATTGATGCTGGCAGCCAGCACAACAAACAGCAGAACCAGACAGGTGATGGCAATCCAACCTGTGGCTCCGAGGAATTTATGCTGTTGTGGCGCTGGAGATAATCTGTTCATGCCACAAAGTATGGACGGCGATTTGAATAAATGTGATGCGAATCGCGCTACGGTAATTAGAATTTTGTAAAGCTGTGCAACCGGTTTTTGGGACGTTAAGAAAAATTGAAGCAGCTTCAGTGACTTAGCTTAATATTTTGTAACTTATTGAATTACGACAAGTTTTTGTCAGGCAGTGTTTTTTAGCAGAGGCCAATCGATTTTTAACAGAAGACAGTCGATTTTTAGCAGCGAGCAGCCGATGGCAGTGAAAATTCCGTCTCGCTGGCTTTTTCACCGTTGTTTTGCCAAACGGTCTCCTTGATTTGCCATTGCTGGTCATTGATCACCAATGCCGTTGAACAGCGGGTTCCATAATGAGGCGAAAGAATAAACTGGCTGGATAACCGCTGCTCCCATTCCAATGGCACGCCTGTATCCGGTAACTGTTCATCTGGGAAGGGCAGACGTCGGTCGAGTAAATCAGCCGGTATGCTGTTATGAGAGTGTTGCAGCCATTCGGCCAACTGTTTCTTGGCCAGTTCGGTTTTGGGCCAGGGCGTATTCAGGTGTGCGTTGCTTAAGCCATATAAGCCGGAAGACAGCTGCTGGTAATGAAATGTGGGATGGTTATGGCTATACCACAAAAATTCGCCATCGTAACAAATCAGGTTGAACAGACCGTAACGCATTGCTGTGTTCGCCAGTTGTTGCAACCAGGCTTCGCCGCTGAGTTCAGACGTCAGAAAGTCCAGCACCAGATTACCACGACTCAGTGCATTTTCTGGTTCGTGACCCGGAGCGCGAATATTGGTGAGTGTAGCAAAGCGCTGGTTTTGTGTGATGCCCAGCCAGGTGCCGCCCTGTTGTAAGTCTTTTCCGGCGTATAAGCCCGGATGTTCAGACCAGGAGTGGAGCGCTTTTGTCGGGCGTTGATAAAACTCATCGCGATTGGCTGTCAAAATCAGCCGATTGTCTTCGGCTTGCCAATTAAACGCCATCAGGCACATCAGTTAGTGTCCGTCACAGATGTATTTTCTACGGAGCGTTTTAACGCGTAATCAAATACAAACGGGCCAAATGGCAGTACGGCTGCAATCACGCCAGCAGGCATGGCCCAAAGCGGTAATTTGATGCGGTTTGCGGTGATTAATAACACCACCAGGTAGGCCATAAAGAGCAACCCATGAGCTGAGCCGACAATCCGTACTGCTTCATGGATGCCATAAACGTATTTGAGTGGCATAGCAACGCCAAGTAGTAACAGAAACGAGCAGCCTTCTAAAAAACCAACACGGGTGAGCATTTGCATCGCAGACTGGGTGCTGTTCATAAATCAACCTGAGAATGAATCATCAATAAGCGGCTGGTGATTCTGCCTGAGATCCATTCAACTGGCAAAACGCATGATTGTTCTTGAAATTGAAACAATCCGTTCGGCTCCGCTATTTGTGACTTACAAACCTGACAGTTGTTGAAATAAGGGCGCTGCGGGCATTGTGTTATTCGCCGGTCTAATTTGTTGCAGTTCTGAATATAATTGATGACAGATTTATTTCATAAGATGCACTCAATAATGAATATTAACGTGAGTGTTGTTTGATGAGACTAACTGATTCCTCAGAACGTGTCGGCCAGAGATCTGGTGATGGTGCTGGTATTGTCACCGGAGTCATCGCTTCGGTTGCTGTGTTATCGCTGATTCTTGCCTGGTCGGTTATCCAGCAAGGGTTGGTGATTTTGTACGATGAAAATCAAATGATGGAGCATCTGCAACTGGCATTAATTTTGGCGGCAGGCTGGACTTTTTGGCGTAGTGATTGGTGCGAGATGGATGAAGTCAGCCCACAAACACGACGACAGTTGCGCTGGTTGGCGCTGACCGCAACCGCTCTGATGTTCAGCTTTTTTATGCGTGAAATGAGTGTGAAACATATTGGCCCTGAGTGGTTGGTATATTGGGTGGATGGCACGGGTTTTAAAATCCTGATGGCGCTGATCTGGCTCCCCTTGCTGTATTCCTTAGCACGCAGTTTTTCCTGCTACTGGAGCCTGATGAAAAATGCCTTTAATAGCCATTTTTTCTTATATGCGATGGTTTCTTTGGCTCTGCTACTGGTGGGCGCCGTGTTTGATAAAGAAGTGTTTAAACCGGAATTTTTCCGTTTTTATGAAGAAGTGGCGGAGCTGAATGCCTATGCCTGGTTGTTGGCATCCGCTTTATTATTTGAACAGGATATGGTGAAAGCGAGTAATAAAACCCACTGCATGCAGACCTATTCGCCAGTATGGCGTTGATCAAATGCCCCGGAATATGTCCGGGGCGCAGTAGGTTTGGAGTGAAGTGGGCTAGGAGTGAGCGGTTTATGCTCCGCTCAGCTCGATCAGATAGTTCTGATACTCATCTCGCAGTGTTCGTTTCTGCAGTTTTCCGGTTGCGGTGTGTGGCAGTTCTTCGACAAAAATGATGTCGTCCGGTAACCACCATTTAGCAACCTTGCTTTCCAGATATTGGTAGACGTCTTCTTTACTGACAGACGCGTCTTCATTTTTTACCAGAAACAACAGCGGACGTTCATCCCACTTGGGGTGTTTGACACCAATCACACAGGCTTCATTAATGGCTTCATGGCCAACAGCCGCATTTTCCAGATCAATGGAAGAAATCCATTCGCCACCGGATTTCACAACGTCTTTGGCTCGATCGACAATTTGCAGATAGCTGTTGTCATCGATGACGGCAATATCGCCAGTATCAAACCACTGGTTGCCATTTTTATCGATAAAGAAAGAATCTGGCTTTTCATTTTTAAAATAGGCCGTTAATACCCAAGGGCCGCGGACACGCAATAACCCGCGACTGCTGCCATCGTGAGCAACGGGTTGGTCATCTTCATCAAAGATTTCCAGATGGATGCCAAACATGGGTTTACCAGCAGTGGTTTGCAGACGGTAGCGTTCGTCATCACTCATCGATTGCATGGCTTTGGTTGGCGCACCCAGCGTTGCTAATGGTGATGTCTCGGTCATGCCCCAGATCGGTAATAAATACACGCCATATTCTTTATCCAGTGTTTCGACCAGAGAGCGTGGCGAAGCTGAACCTCCAACACCAACAGTTTTAACTGAATCCATGCGTAAGTTATTACGTTTCAGGTAGTCGATTAATCCCAGCCAAACCGTAGGTACGCCTAACATTAAATCGATGTCAGCCAGTTCAATCAGTTCGTGCAGGCTTTTACCATCCATGCCTTCGCCGGGCAGTACCAAAGTGGCTCCTGACATCGGCGCGATGTACGGCATACCCCAGGCGCAGACGTGATACATGGGCACCACCGGCATCACCACGGTATCGGTGCTGATATTCAATGCATCCGGATTACGACTGGCAAAAGCATGCAACACGGTTGAGCCATGGGAATACAAAACGCCTTTGGGGTTGCCGGTTGTACCCGAGGTGTAACACAGGCAAGCGGCGCTATCTTGTGATAAGGCTGGCCAATTGAAGTTTGGTAATGCCTCTGTGACTTCAGACGTATTAATCAGAGTTTCGTAACAGCTGACGTTAGGCAGTGAAGTGTCGGGCATCTGATCTTCATCGATCAGCAGAATAAAGCTTTTTACTGTGGTGAGCTGATCGGCTATGGGTTCCAGTAATTGGGCAAAACAAGCATCAAGAAAAACGTAACAATCTTCAGCATGATTAATAATGTATTCGATTTGTTCACGGTACAGGCGTGGATTGACGGTATGGCAGATCGCTCCGATGCCTGAGATACCGTAATAACACTCAAAATGGCGATAGGTATTCCAGGCCAATGTGGCAATCCGGTCGCCGGGTTGAACGCCCAGTTGCTGCAGCGCGACTGCCAACTGCTTGGAGCGTAATAAAGCATCGCGATAGGTATAGCGATGAATATCACCTTCTAAGCGACGGCTGATGATTTCACGATTGCCATGATGAGCCGCTGCGTATTCCAGTAAATCCGGAATCACCAGTGGTTGGGTCATCATATTGCCGTTTGATGGGGAATGAAGCTCAGGCATAAACACGATCCTGTGTTGCGGCTTTTGCCGGTGAAGAAGGGTGTCGTTATAGGTATATGTTCAAGAGAATAGAGTGTCCTATTTCAGAGGTAAACAGAAAGCTCAGACAAATCTCCCAATCGGACGGTTAATGCCAGTGGACAACAATTTGTTTTTCACAAATGACTATTTGTTTGGGTGGTTACTGGAAAAAAGAAAGTAATGGGAATAGTATCTCTGCCTCTGAAATTCAAACTCAAGGAAGGAGTTCTCTTAATGAAGAACCTGTTTTTATTTTCATTAATTAGTTTACTTGTTGCCTGTGGTGGCAGCGGTGGCTCAGGCGGAGCGCCTGAAAACGAACCTCGGAATCAGGTTGATCCGGGTCAGTCAGATGAACCTGGCACTCAGCCAGAACCAGCACCTCAGCCTCAACCAGCACCTCAGCCTCAACCAGAGCCTCAGCCTCAACCAGAGCCTCAGCCTCAACCAGAGCCTCAGCCAGAACCAGAACCTTTTGTACCTGAGAATAGCTCGATTTCCTCATTATCGTTAGTTGACGCAAGTGGTTCTCCGTTGGCTAATGCCAGCGTAACCGTTTCACCGCAGTCGACCGGTAACATTGCTGCGTTATCCGCTCAGAATTCTCAATTGCTGACCGCAGATGAAAATGGTGACTTGGTGTTACCTGATCTGTCTCCCGGCCGATACGTTTTATCCATTACTATTGGAGATGTCACTGTTTCAACGGTTTTAGAGATATTGCCGAACAATGCAGCTGAGTCGACAACGGTTGCCGCGCCAATTGTTGTGTCCGAAGATCCGGAAGGTGATCTGCTGGCGGAAAGCCTGGAAGGGAAAGGCATTTTTGCCTCTTTAACAGGTGTTATTTACGGCGACTCAGGTGTTCTGGAAAATGTTCAAATTGAGTTGTCTGGTGGTGTTGGAACTAATGGTGCTGTTGCATCGGCAGTCACCAATTCTGATGGTGAGTTCTCACTTATTATTAATGTGTCCCTGGATAAGTTGTTGGCGATGCGTGAAGCGACCATCCGAATTGTTCGGGAAGGTTTCCAGACTCAATACATTCCTTTTAATGTGGCAGAGATTGCCAATGTTCAAACAGTTACGGCAATTGCAGGTCTGAATTATTCCTTGCAGCCGCAAACTGAGTTGGTTGAAACTTTTTATCAGGAAGACTTTGAACAGCTAACCGATGGGGCTGTTTGTGGAATGTGGAGCGCAGCCAGCTTCGAGGCTATAACACCTCCTGAAGGAATACCCGATGATGTACCAGGAGAGGAGCCTGTTGAAGTCATTCCAACATCCCTATCTATTTTGGTTGCTGCGAATCTGGATGCTGTTGAGGAGGCGGAAGCGTTGAACCTATGGCACAGCCATTCAAGCGGTTTATCCATTATTAATCAGGCCGTTGTTGAGAATCTGGTTTCCTTAGCTCCAGATGATCAATCGGGTGGGAAGATCCCTGATCCTCAGGGGAATTATGCCTGCTGGTATGGTCAATCCGCGGCAGGCAATGTTGGCCAGGGTAATTTCCTGGGTGATATTGATGATACCAATGGCGGTGTTGAGTCTGATGGTGGTGAGTCAGATCGCTATAATGCTGGCGCTATTGTTTCTCCATTAATTGATTTGACCAATGCCAGTGCACCATTGGCTTTGGATTTTAATACCTGGTGGGAAATTGAATCGGTTAACCCGAACGAAAATGGATTTGATTTGATGATCATTTCCGTATCGACCGACAATGGTAGTAGCTGGAGTGACATCGCTCGTCTGAATCCACTGTCTGATCCAATTGGAGGAGAGCGAGCTCCGTTACCTTACTCAAATCGTGGCTTTAACAAAGCACCGTTATGGTTGTCTCAGGAACCGGTTAGTTTGTCTGACTTTGCCGGACAACAAATCAAGCTACGCTTTGCTTTTACAACTCAAGACTCGCTTTACAATGGGTTTCGCGGTTGGCTAGTCGATGATATTGCTATTTATCAAGGTGAAGGAAGCTTCCCAGGTTCCCAGCAAGGTGTTGAGTTTGGTGATTATATTGCTGGTGGTTTGGGCAATTTTAACGTCGAGACTTCGACACTGAATTACTCCGGGGAAGTCGTCTCTGGTGAAGCTGTTGTGTTGCAACTGTTGGCATACAACGAGATTGGCGAGCCTTCTGTTATTTCTGAACAGACTTTGAATACAGGTGACTTTAGCGTTTCTGCTACTTTTGATGCTACCAACTCTGCCTATGTGATATTCGCAGCACGTGTTTTGATTGACGAACAAGTCGTAAGTGAGTCTGTGATCACAACCTATAGCAGTAATGACTCTGGTGATACTGAAACGCCCCAGTAGTTTTTTGCCAGATTTAGCCTCTAACAAAAAACGCGCCGATGGCGCGTTTTTTGTTCATTCTGTTTTTTGTTCAGAAATATCAACGCTCAATCGCCAGTGAGACACCCATGCCACCACCGATGCACAAGGTCGCGAGACCTTTTTTAGCATCCTGGCGAATCATTTCGTGCAGCAGCGTCACCAGAATACGGCAACCGGATGCACCAATCGGATGGCCTAAAGCAATCGCACCACCGTTCACGTTCACTTTGCTGGCATCCCATTCCAAACCTTTGTTAACCGATAAGGCTTGTACTGCAAAGGCCTCGTTCGCTTCAATTAAATCCAGGTCAGAAACCTGCCAGCCAACTTTTTCCAGACATTTCTTGGTTGCCGGAATTGGCCCTGTACCCATAATTTCAGGGTTAACACCGGCATTTGCGTATGCTTTGATGGTTGCCAGAATCGGCAGTCCCAGCGCTTCGGCTTTGGCTCTGCTGGCCAACATCACAGCTGCAGCGCCATCATTCAATGATGAGGCATTGCCTGCGGTCACGGTGCCGTCTTTTTTGAAGGCTGCGCGCATACCGGCCAGTTTTTCTTCTGAGATACCGGCACGTGGATTTTCATCCGTATCGAATACGATATCGTCACCACGGCGTTGTGGAATCACAACCGGGGTAATCTCGTCTTTAAACTTGCCAGCTTCTATCGCTGCCAACGCTTTTTGTTGAGACGCAGCGGCGAAAGCATCTTGCTCGGCGCGTTCAATGCTGTATGAATCGGCGATGTTTTCAGCCGTAATCCCCATGTGGTAATCATTAAACGCGTCCCAGAGGCCATCACTGATCATGGTGTCGACCATGTTCCAGTTGCCCATACGTTGGCCGTTACGTGAACCAGGTAAAGCATGAGCTGCGTTCGACATAGACTCCTGGCCACCGGCAATAATGATGTCTGCATCGCCACATTTGATTGCCTGAGCACCCAGATGCAGGGCTTTTAAACCAGAACCGCAGACTTTGTTGATCGTCATGGCTGGTGTAGTGTCTGGCAGGCCGCCTTTGATCGAAGCCTGACGTGCCGGATTCTGGCCACAAGCCGCGGTTAATACCTGGCCCATCAGTACTTCATCAACCAGCTCCGGAGCAATGGCTGTTTTCTCCAGCAGAGATTGAATCACAGTTGCGCCCAGATCACTGCCGGACACGCTTGCCAGTGATCCACCAAATGAGCCAATGGCGGTGCGGGTCGCGGCAACAATAACCACATCGTTAGACATTGTGTCAGTCATACATCACTCCAAAGCATGTTGATTAAGGACATCGGATCCCATGTCATAGGTGGGGATAACACAGAGTGTGTTACAACAATAATTGCTGTCCTGAAAAGTCAGGCATGATACTGGTATTTATACGTAAGTAATACGGGGGAAGGGGTGAAAGGCTTACGACCAAAGTGTGATCTTATGATTTTACCGCCCCTGAATCGTGAGTGACTCAGGGGCGAGAAAGCCGAGGGTATTACCTTGTTGATCAGAAGCTATAGACCAGTGTGATGCCAAGCTCACGATCAATGTTTTCATTTTCGTCCGGCACTTCTTCAACATACTTAATTTTGTAAGTGATTTTGGTTGCCAGGGCACCAATAATAGTGCTTTTTAAGCCGGTCTCTGAACGGTAAGTCGAGTTCTCATCACCAATTTCAGCCGTAAACTCTTCGATAAACGACACCCCTTCACTGATTAACCAGTCAAACTTGGCGTCCAGTCGAGCGATAGAGTCTTCATTGATTTTCTGAGTTTCTTTTAACTTATCGCGACGGTAACCGGGTGCGGCTTCAAGCGACAGGTTCATATTATCTTGCTGGATAACACGGTAGCCATAACCCACAGCAATAACTGATTCGTATTCAAAGCCACTGAAGCGATCACGCTCGTGGGTACCGGTAATCGCCAGGTAAGAGCGTTCGCCAAAGTTACGGTCAAATCCGACTTCACCATAATATTTTTCTTTCGAAGTAACGTCGTCTTCTTTACTGGTCAGTGCTTCCAGCTTGAGGTATTGGTCCCAGTCCTGGCCATCGTGTTTTAGGTCGAAAGCGCCGTTAGTGCTCTGAGTATCTGTATTACCTGAGGTATCGATAAAACCCAGTTCGGCGGAACCTGACCACGGAGATGACGGTGCTTCTTCTTGAGCAGAGACAAATGAAGCAGAGATTAAACCAGAAATCAGACAGATTTCTCGGATAGGGAGAGTACGCATAAGCAGTCCGTTGATAAGTTGTTTTCAAGAAGAGTTTTTTAAGCGCAGCCAGCCTAACGGTCGCACTCACGATCTGCAAGTCTGAAACAAATACTTGAACAACGTTTTACAATGATAAATATCGGCAACAAATTGTTCGTTATCTGGCATAAAACGGCCCTGTTTAGCACTACAAAGTACGTTAGAGTAACAACCTGATCTGGCTGTTTTATGTGAGCCAGTTTTTTTGTTTGAGTTGAGCCGGTTTTTTGATTGAGTTGAGATTGTTACGTGCGTGAAGCCATTCTGACTGCACCTGTAAATCAGGTGTTATACCAGCTGACGAAACCCATGGTGATAGGCATCATGGCGGTGTTCTTTTTTCAGCTGGTAGATACCTATTTTATTTCATTATTAGGCACGACATCACTGGCGGCGGTAGGCTTTGCGATGCCGGTGACTATGCTGGTGATGAACTTATCCATTGGGCTGGGAATCGCGGCATCCGCATTGATTGCAAAATCATTTGGTGCCGGCGATGACCTGCAAGCGAAGCGGGCTGCGATGGCAGCTCTGATGCTGAGCGTGGTGCTGGGTGTTTTAATCAGCATTCTTGGTTTGCTGGTTAATGACTATATCTTTGCGGTATTGGGCGCCAGTCCGGATTTATTGCCTGAAATCTGGAATTTCATGGTGTTTTGGTGGCCAGGTTCCGTTGTTATGCTGGTGATGATGGTGCAGAACAGCTCGATGAGGGCGACCGGTAATACCCGGCTGCCGTCACAAATGATGCTGGTAGCTGCAGTCCTGAATGCGTTGCTGGACCCATTATTAATCTTTGGTTGGGGGCCTGTGCCGGCTCTGGGCGTTGGCGGTGCGGCATTAGCCAGTACCCTGTGTTGGGTAATTGTACTGGCGGTTATTCTGACGCGTCAGCGTCAGTCAGGCTTTCTCAGTCGCCATGGCATGAGCTGGAGTCAGATCCAGCAGTTATGGCGGCGTATGATGGCCTTAGGCATACCCGCCATGGTTACGAATATGATGGTGCCGGTAGCCGGCGCTGTACTATTGGTGATGGTGGCACCACTAGGTGAAGAAGCTGTTGCTGGCTTTGGTGTTGGCATGCGCCTGGAGCCTTTCGCTTTGATTGTCATTCTGGCGCTGACATCTACCTTGCCAACCTTTGTTGCACAAAATCATGGTGCTCATCAGGATGAACGCATCTTTGAAGCCTTACTCAGTAGTTTTAAATTTTTACTGTTGCTGCAAGGCGCTATCGTGATCACGTTCTGGCTGACGGCTGAATGGCTAGCAACGTTATTTTCTGATGACCTGGCGGTGCAGGAAACCATCATTGAATTTGTGCGCTGGTTGCCGATTGGATACTTCGGCATGGGAGTGGTGTTGTGTGTGAACTCGGCGCTGAACTCACTTCAGAAAACCAGCAGCTCGATGGTATTAAACGCAGTACGCTTGTTTGTCTTTTATGTCCCAGGCGCTTTTGTTGGTTCTTACCTGTGGGACTACAGCGGTTTATTGATTGGAGCCGCACTGGGCAATCTGATTATTGGATTGTTGGTTTGGAGGATGACCTGTCTGGTTGCGATCAGCAGGAAATTGACGATTGGAGGGTGGCGCTTTTCGTTTGATGATATTAAACGTTAAGTAACCTGGTAATGTATTACTGAGTGAAAGCCTACCCGGAAATGCTTTCCGGGTAGGCTTTTATTATTTGGCCGGTTCTAATAAGCGCTCTTTGACCGCTGCATAGCAATAGCGATTACCAAGAGAGTGATGGATTAACCCGGGGTTAAGACCTGGAATCACGGTGATCTGATCTGCGACATCAATAACCGGAACTGTTACTCCGTTGTTATTAAAGTATGCGGCCGCGGCTTCGGTATTAAAATAAGGGACTGCGCCGTCTTCACTGGTACCGCATAAAATCGTTGGTGTCTTAGGAGTAAAGTCGAGCACCTCGTTGTCTCGCAAAGCAACCCGGAATGCATTGTCACGGTTAGTTTCAAAATCATTCAGATAATCGTTTTGCAAAAACTGATCCGGATCAGTCGGGAAAACACCGCCAATAAGAAACTCGGTTAAGCTTCTTTCACCCGGAAAGCTGTCGGTGATATCGTCGGTAAATTGTGGCAAGAAAACGTCTTCCAGATCAGTATATATATTCCCATAAATATTCTGAAAAGACTCAACCACATAGGATAGGAAAACCCCAGCTGCAACATTCGGTATTGCCGGGTTTATACCGCTTAGAAAAGTTTGTTCCAGTTGATATGGACCTGCCATCGGGGCACTGGCGACCAGATTGAATTCGTCTGAATAATTTGCCTCAATCGCTCTCTGAGCCGACATAACCACATGGCCGCCTTGAGAGTAGCCGGCAAGCATGACTTTGCCGGACAGTTCGATATTTTCTTCGAGTGAATCGACAGCAATACGTGCCGCACGTAGCGCATCAATCATGGCTTGTGCCTGACTGTCCCGATGCAAAAACGGATGATAGTCATATTCTGAAGCGCCAAATCCGAGGTAATCCGGGCTGACGACGACATATCCCTGAGAAGCAAAAAAACCGTGGTCAAAAGCTGCACTTTCGACCGTTGCTTCAATGTAGTCTTCCTGAGTCGTTGTGCCATGAGCCTTGGCCAGTAGCGGGTATGGCCCCTCACAGCCAGGGCCTGAAGGGAATGATAATGCTCCTGATACGGTCACACTCTCACCTTCGACCCCGAGGCTCGAATATTCAAGCCGATACAGCTCTACGTCACAATCTGCCTGACCTGACAGTGCAATCAACCCTTGTTCTGTCATTGCGCTGTCGATGGCTTGCTGGGTAACACTTGCCACCTTGGTGGCAGTTACTTGCATTGATGGACCTGAAGAGCTGCTGCTATCACCTCCACAAGCCGAAATCAGTAACGCGGCCGATATAACACTGCTATTTATTAACGGTTTTATAGGGAATTTCATACCTTGCTTCCTGTTCTTATTATTGGAATAGGAGCTCTGATACAAGCAGGCGCAGGAACAAAGCTCTGGCATAAAACCAGACTAACATGGTGGGAGTATCGCTTGCATACAGATTTTTTGGAACGAAAGAACAGCTTCAGCGAAGGTAATGTGCTGAACAGCCACGTAACAGCACTAATACAACAATGTTGTAACCATCAGAAATACGGCGGGTTTGGCTAGATTCTACCTCCAACATATACATGCTGGAGGTGATAGAGAACCAGTTTTTACATCTCTTCGAAATAATAATCCTCTAATTCAGATTCCAGGCATTTGCGTTCACGATGTGCTTCAATGGCGCGACGGGCCATCAGCTTTTTAGACATTTGCGATTCTTTTTTTACCACCACATTGCCGTTCTGATCGAACGATACAACTTCTTCGTGGCCTTCGAACTTAATAGCTGCTTCCATTGTTCTATTCCTTCTGTAGATCACAGTCAGTGTGGTTTTGCTAACCCGGAGCCATGATTTTTCTTTTTATTGGTTGCAATAGAATGACAGTAAAAATTGAAGTGGCCAAATAACCCGAAAATTGAATGAACAATCAGTAACCAAACCGAGGCCTTGATTCTTCTGGTGTAAGGAAAAAATAGGGAAATTGACGCCTGATTATTGCCGTCAGTTTGACAAAAAAGTCAGCGGCAAAACGAACTTATGGCGTATTTTGTCTTATTTTTGAGCCTTAATTTTCAAGGCGAAGTGACTTAATACTGCGTTTGATGGCATTTAAATGTTCAGCAAACTCGGGGCCGCGACGCTGGGTAACGGCGACGGCGAGCATATCGATGATCATCAGATGAGCAATACGGGAGGTCATCGGCGTGAACTGCTCGGTGTCTTCTTCGATATTGATATGAATCGGTAAATCAGCGGCCAGGCTTAATGGAGTGTTTGCGGGTGCCAAACTCACCACCTGAGCACCGTGTTGTTGTGCCAGTTGAACGGTATGTAATAAATCCTTGGTGCGCCCGCTTTGGGAAATGGCAACAACCACATCGTCTTCGCCCAGCGTCACCGCCGACATCGACTGCATATGTGGATCACTGTAAGCAGCCGTAGCGACCTGTAAGCGGAAAAACTTGTGTTGTGCATCGGTTGCCACGGCACCGGATGCACCAAAGCCATAAAACTCGACCCGACGAGCAGCGCTGATGGCGTTGGCGGCCTGAGCTACCTGTTTGGTTTTCAGCTGCGACTTAACCTGATGTAAGCGCTGGATGGTGGTATCGGCAATTTTGTCGCAGATGTCTTCAATGCTGTCATCTTCGGCGATCGCAAACTGACCGATGTTATTGGCGACCGCCATTTCCTGAGCGATGCGGACTTTAAATTCCTGAAAGCCGTTGCAGCCAATACCGCGACAAAAACGCACGATGGTGGGTTCGCTGACCTGAGCTTCCTGTGCCAGATCGACAATCCGCATGTGCATCACCTGTTCCGGTGCCTTGAGCACATACTCGGCAACCTTAACCTCAGATTTACGCAGGTTAGGGATTGCTGCTGCAATTTCTGTCAGAACCGGACTCTGTCTCAAATCAGCCTCGCACAGCCAGAATGGGGATGGGTGATATTACTGAGTGTAGTAAATCACTATTAACTGCGCGGATTATAAGTGAATCTGCTATGAGTGCCAGCGATGATGATCAGCGAGCAGAGCAGCACTATTGTGAATAAATGGGTGTAAATATATACAGTAAAGCTATCAAATCTGTGGCATGAATCTGATAGACTCGCGTCCATGGATATTTCACTTTTGCTCGATAACTTAAACGATGGTCAGCGCAATGCGGTGGCTGCCTCTTCCAAACATCAGCTGGTATTGGCCGGCGCGGGTTCGGGGAAAACCCGGGTGCTGGTGCAGCGTATTGCCTGGCTGTTAAATGTGGAGAACGTATCGCCGTTTGCGGTGATGGCGGTGACATTTACCAACAAGGCGGCGAAAGAAATGCGCGGCCGTCTGGAAGAGCTGTTAAATGTGCCTTCCAATGGTTTATGGGTGGGTACTTTCCACGGCCTGGCACATCGCTTGTTGAAGCAACACTGGCGTGAAGCCAAACTGCCGCAACATTTTCAGATTCTCGACAGTGACGATCAGCTGCGGTTAATCAAACGCCTGATGAAAGCGCACAACATCGACGACAGCCGTTATCCGCCAAAACAAATTCAGTGGTTTATTAACGGCCAGAAAGATGAAGGCCGTCGTGCGGCGCATGTGATTCCATCGGCTGATCCGTTTCAGGAAACCTTGCGCACGGTGTATTCCATCTACGAAGAAAACTGCCAGCAAAATGGTCTGGTGGATTTTGGTGAAATTCTGCTGCGTGCTCATGAATTATGGTTGCACAACCCGGAACTGCTGGAACATTATCAGCAACGCTTCCGCAACATTTTGGTCGACGAATTTCAGGACACCAACAATATCCAATACGCTTGGATTCGGCTGTTAGCCGGTGATCGGGTTTCGGTGATGGCGGTAGGTGATGACGATCAGTCTATTTACGGCTGGCGCGGCGCCAATATCGATAATATCCGTAACTTCCAGCAAGACTTCCCGGGCGCTGAGCTGATTAAGCTGGAGCAGAATTATCGTTCTACGGCTAATATCCTGGCCGCCGCCAACGCCGTGATTACCAATAACCAGGGGCGTTTAGGTAAAAACCTGATGACGGAAGGTGCTGAAGGCGAACCGATTCGTTTATACAGCGCCTTTAATGAGCAGGACGAAGCCCGTTATATTGCCGATTTGGTGGATGAGTGGTCACGTGATGGCCGCCAGCGTACCGAGATGGCGGTGTTGTATCGTTCCAATGCTCAGTCGCGCACCCTCGAAGAAGCGTTTTTGCGCTCAGGCATTCCTTACCGCATTTATGGTGGCCAGCGTTTTTATGAGCGCCTGGAAATTAAAAATGCCTTGTCGTATTTGCGCCTGTTATTAAATCGACAGGACGATGCGGCGATGGAGCGAGTCATTAATGTTCCGGCGCGGGCGATTGGCGAAAAAACCGTGGAAATTTTGCGCAGCCATGCCCGAGATCAGGGTTGTTCGTTATGGCAGGCCGCTAATGAAGCGGTGTCGTTAGGTTTATTACCGAAACGTGCCGGAACTGCCGTGCAGAACTTTGTCGATTTACTCGATGAAATGAGTGTTGGCATCGAAGAATTAAAATTACACGAAATTGTTGATCAGGTTATTACCCAAAGCGGTTTGATCGAACACCATAAAAAAGAGAAAGGTGAAAAAGGTCAGGCGCGCCTCGATAACCTGGAAGAGTTAATTAACGCCGCGCGTCAGTTTGAAACCGGCGATTATCTGCCATCCGATGAAACAGATGCTGATGGTGAAGAACCGACCAGCCAGTTAGATCTGGCGGTCTTCCTCGATAACGCTGCGTTGGATGCGGGTGAAGGTCAGGCGGATGAATACGAAGACGCGGTGCAATTAATGACGCTGCACTCGGCCAAAGGTCTGGAGTTCCCGCAAGTAGTATTGGCGGGCATGGAAGAAGGTTTATTCCCGCATAAAATGTCGATGGATGAAGCGGAAGGCCTGGAAGAAGAGCGTCGTCTGGCTTACGTTGGTATCACCCGGGCAATGGAGCAGTTAATTCTGACTCATGCCGAAAGCCGTCGTTTGCATGGTCAGGAAAATTTCAGTACGCCGTCGCGTTTTATTCGGGAAATTCCGCAGGAACTGATTCAGGAAGTTCGTCTGAAAAACAGTGTCAGTCGACCGCTGACGGCAAAACGCCAAGGTGGGTTTAATACACCGGCGCAACCAGATTTTATTAAACAAGAGCAGAGTGCCTCGGTACCGTACGATCTGGGTAACCGTGTTTACCATGAGATGTTTGGTGAAGGCACGGTGCTGCAGTTTGAAGGTCAGGGCCCGGGACTGCGGGTGCAGGTGTTTTTTGATGACGCCGGTCAGAAGTGGCTAGTGGCTAATTTTGCCAAGCTTGAAAAGGTTTGATCAAACTCACTAGAGAGTATGCTGGATTCGTTTTTCGAGAACAGCAACATGGATGTTGCATCCGTCCGGCAGGCACATGGATGTGCCTTCGGGACGGTGGCAGAAAAATGATCCGGCATACTACTAAGAATTTTAGGTAAGAGAGCAGTATATTTTTAGCCGCAGCGCAGAAGCCACGTCCTTGTGATCGCTGCGCTGTCGCAACATCCTATTGCTGCTATTAAAAATATACGACTCTCTTACCTTACTAATAATTAATAATATTTATAAAAACAACACAGAGGAATTAAGTGTGAAAATTAAAACCCTTGTTAAATCATTTGGCCTTGGGGCAATTGCAGCGGCAGCATTATTAATCGCCGGTTGTAATAAAGAAGCTCAAACCGAAGGTGCGCAATCATCAGCAGCTGCCCAACAGCAACAAACGTTTAAATGGAAGTTAGTCACTTCCTGGCCAAAAAACTTCCCGGGGTTAGGCACAGCTCCAGAGCGTTTTGCCAGTATGGTAAACGACATGTCCGGTGGCCGTTTAACCATTAAGGTTTATGGTGCGGGCGAACTGGTTCCTGCGTTACAGGTATTTGATGCAGTATCCCAAGGCACTGCAGAGATGGGTCATAGTGGTGCGTATTACTGGAAAGGTAAAACTCCAGCCTCACAATTTTTCACCTCGGTTCCGTTTGGTTTAACTGCACAGGAAATGCATGGCTGGATTCAATACGGTGGCGGACAACAATTGTGGGAAGAAGTGTACGCGCCTTTTAATATCTTACCGATGGCGGGTGGTAACACTGGCGTACAAATGGGTGGCTGGTTTAACAAAGAAATTAACAGCGTTGACGACCTTAAAGGTCTGAAAATGCGTATTCCTGGTATTGGTGGTGAGGTGCTGAAACGTGCCGGTGGTACTCCAGTGACGCTGCCGGGCGGTGAGATTTTCACATCACTGCAAACCGGTGCCATCGATGCCACCGAATGGGTTGGCCCTTACAATGATCTGGCATTTGGCTTGTATAAAGTGGCGAAACACTACTACTACCCGGGCTGGCATGAGCCAGGTTCTATGATGGAATTCACCATTAATAAGCCGGCGTTCGAAGAACTGCCAAAAGATCTGCAGGCCATCGTGCGTGTTGCGGCACAAGCCATTAACCAGGATATGCTGAACGAATACACCACTCGTAACCATGCGGCGCTGGTGGAATTAAAAGAAAAGCACGGTGTTGATGTTCGCCCATTCCCACAGGATGTATTGAATAAACTGAAAGTGTTGTCAGATGAAGTGGTGGCCGAAGTTGCTACCAGTGACGAGCTGACCAACAAAGTATATGAGTCGTTTAAGAACTACCGTGATCAGGTGAAGGCGTATCATGCTGTGAGTGAGCAAGCGTATATTAACGCGCGTGATTAAGTTTTTACTGCTGAACAAAAGAG
Source organism: Bacterioplanoides sp. SCSIO 12839 (assembly GCF_024397975.1). Taxonomy (NCBI): domain Bacteria; kingdom Pseudomonadati; phylum Pseudomonadota; class Gammaproteobacteria; order Oceanospirillales; family Oceanospirillaceae; genus Bacterioplanoides; species Bacterioplanoides sp. SCSIO 12839. The sequence continues at coordinate 3,713,805 of NZ_CP073745.1, read as the reverse complement.
AAAGCCGGATCAGTTTTGATCCGGCTTTTTTATTGGAGGCTGTTACGTATTAATTACCCATGTCATCAGGATAACCACGCGCAGTCATCGAGTTAGTAAGATACACCGGACTTTTCCCTTTATTAACGGTTTCCACTAAAGATTGTTGTAGAGTATTTAACTCTGCATCCGAGAGCCCAGCGCTGCCATCAATCACTAACGCGAAGTGATAACTCTGCGCCGTCTCACTGGTATCCACATCATCCCAAACCATAACCAGATTACCACTGCCCGGTTGTTTTTTCGGATCAGAAATAACAGCAACTTCGTTATTTTCCTGAGTGAAGGGTGCGTTTACAGTCAAATTTTTGTATACGCCATTTTCTGTGATCACAATCATGTTTGCCGAGTTGATATGACGTGGCACATAAATCTCTGTCGGAGCCGTACTGGTTCGGCCACGCCATGCCAGGAAGGCAAATTTATTATCACGGAAGAATTCACGTTGACTGAACTGGCCTTCCAGGCTGGTGCGAATGGAATGATAAGCCATCACATCATCGGCGCGATCAGGTACTAAGCCTTCGTAAGCAAAGTGCATCAGTTCGCCCTGAACGGCACGCGGATAAGCGCGTTCAATTAAATTGGCGTTGACGTTGTAGCCTTTACCAAAGTTATTAATCACCGAAAAGTCTTCACCGTTCCAGGCATCGTCTTCGGTTTTTAATTCATTTGGATTGCCGTTCTGGAATTCATAATGATTGTCATAATAAATGTCCCACTGCCATTGAGCGCCACTGACTAACGGCGTGTAAAAATCGACAAAACGATCTTTGCCACCTGATTGTGAAGTGTGAGTTCGGTCTGAGGATTCCATCGCTTGATAAGACGCGTTAACCACACGCTCAGTATCGGTATGGCCATAACCGTTAAGCCACATGCCAAACTCCGATTTAAAAACCGCTAAATCCAGAAAGCGGGCTTCGTCACGAATTAAATCCAGATTCTCAAAATGTGCGCCATTACGAGCAACGGTTAAGTTATTCACACCCATACGCGCCTGATCATAAAAGTGAGGGGTAAACACAAAGCCATCTCCCGGTTTGTAATCCAGATAACCACCGCCAGTTGCAGGCGCTACGGCACCCGTAATAGAACTCCAGAACACCATCGGCTCGGTGTAAACCGGTTTTTGGGTAACGCCTTGAGCATCTAACTCAGCACGAACACGTTGATAGAATGGCCATAAAATTAAGTTATCAAACTCGTCATAACTCATCTCTCCGATGCCACCGTCAAACGGTTCGTTAATTGGCTCAAACCCTAATACATGAGCAAACTCATCAACTGTCATATTCTGCTTTATATATTTCGCGACCTGCCCAATTTGCCAAACAAACGCCGATTGTGAATAACTCAGTCCCGCGCCGATGTTGCTGCCATTTTCGACGCTGCGCAGCACGAAGTGCTGACGTTTTTCGACAGTAGAATCATCGTATTCACATTCGCGCAGTTTTAGATTACCGCTGTCGTTAGACACACATTTATTAAAATCCAGTGCGCTGTGCAGGCGCCCTTGTTGGTCGATAATAAATTGCTGCGCTTTACTGTTATTACAGCGGTAGATCTGAATATCGGTGCCATTATCTGTACGGGCACCGGCAACATCGAGACAGATATTCGGGTTTTTAACGGAATGCAGAGTACCGTCGCTGCGGTAGTTCCATTGTTGGTGACTTTGCTGGCTGCATTGCCATGCTAATACGGTGGTTGAATTAGAAGCATCGCCGCCACGGATGTCGGCACACTGGTTACTGTCAGGCAAATACAGCTCGGCCGTTGGCAAGTCTTTGTCCATGATCCAGTGGTCGTACCAGAAAGACTTCATGCCATTACGCACAGAGCTGTTGCTTTGTTTGTGTGCGGCCCAGCTCAGCTGGCATGGTAAACCACAATCGTCGGTGCCGTTCACCGGATGTACGGCCCACTGAGGCGCACCATTACCGGTATTAGCGGAGTTTTGTGTAAAGGTATGGCGGCTGTATAAATCCGAGTGGTAATCGACCAGAACGTACATGCCGTTGTTAATCGCCTGTTTCATATAGGCAATGGCGTTGTCTAAATAGGCGTAATCAATGGTGGTTGGGCCGGTATGAATACCTTCCCAGGCAACGGTGTAACGCACCATATTGCTGCCGACCTGTTTGCCGAGCAGATTGAAGCTGGTTTTAGCGTCTTCAACATTCTGAAACGGCTGGAAACCGTATTGCGCCAGTTTCACTTTACCGGAAACATTAAATCCACGCAGGCTGACTTCACGGCCCAAACCGTCGACAAATACTTTGTCATTCTGATCCTGGAAATTCTTTTTCCGAACGGAAAGCTGTTTAACATCCGCAGATGTCGTAGGCAGTTGGTGGTTTGCCGCTTGGGTATTTTGTGGTGCGGATGTGGAGGTAGGTACAGAAGGCTCTACATCCGGTGGTGGTGTGTTGCTCATTGCCCAAAGTGTTGGCGTGACTAACAGCGGCAGCGAGAGTGCCAGTAACGTTTTTGTGGATAACGTCTGTGTGAATAGGATCATAAGATCACCGTTATTATTATTTTTGTACGAAAGTACAAAAATATAGAATGGAAACGGCTGTTTACTTATGACGACTCAGGCCATTGGCAGCGGTTGGCCTGAGTTGGTGTGTTTATGAGAGGGGTGTTTAAAGGCCGCAAGTTTTAGAGAGATTCCTGTAATAAATATTCGATGGCGCGTTCTATCTTATCAGCCTGGGCATCACCCTGATGCGTTTCGCCGATAAAGCGGTAACGGAGGTTGCCCTGCTTATCCACAAGGTAAAACGCGGGCCAGTAACGGTTATTCAGTGCTTGCCAGTAAGCAAAATCGTTATCCATCATCACCGGGTGCTGGAGCTTGTATTTTTTAATCGCTTTCTCAACTGCACCGCGATTGTGTTCATAGTCAAACTCTGGAGAATGGATGCCAATGACCTGGAAATTATCGTCAGCAAACTTTTCCTCGACCGAATGTAACCATGGAAAACTGCGGTAGCAATTCCAACAAGCTAAAGTCCAGATATCAATCAACAGGACCTTGCCTTTTAAGTCAGCGGTTTTCAGAGGGCTAGAGTTAAGCCAAGCCTGAGAATCCGACTGGGTAAATTCAGGAAGTGGCCCATGTAGCGGCTCTGCCTGGGCATGATTCATACGTCCACCAACCAGCCAGTAAGTAATAGCCAGGGTGAACACCAGTGAGGCAGAAAACCAGGAGAATTTTTTCATGATAAGGCTCGTAAAAACGATGGAATGCCTTATTGGAGCCGCCACGGCAACCGAAGTTCCCGTGGTGGTTTGATGGAGAAAGTGTCAGGCGCTGGTGGCCAGGCTTTCCAGCATCATGGCTTGTGCTTTAATCTGTTCTTCACCTTCTGCCGGTTGCTGGCGGACATAACTGCCATCGGGCTGCAGATCCCAGGCTTGGCAGTTATCCAATGTATAGGCTTCCAGCTCGCGTTTCATTCGTTCCTTCAGTTTGTTGGCCTCTACCGGGAAGCAGGTTTCTACGCGGTTTAATAAGTTACGTTCCATCAGGTCGGCACTGCCAGCGTAGATTTCATCTTTGCCATTATTCTGGAAGTAATACACCCGGGTGTGCTCCAAAAAGCGACCGATAATCGAGCGCACGGAAATATTCTCAGAGACTCCGGGAATACCTGGACGCAGACAGCACATACCACGAATAATCAGCTCAATTTTCACCCCGGCCTGAGAGGCCTTATACAAGGCACGAATTAATTTCGGCTCGGTTAAGCCATTGGCTTTCATACGAATTAATGCGGGTTTGCCTGCTTCCGCATGAGCGCGTTCACGGTCAATCAGTTCCAGCATTTTTTTGTGCAGAGTGAAGGGTGCATGGAACAGCTTTTTAATGCGTAATGCTTCGCCCATCCCGGTCAGTTGCATAAACACTTTATGCACATCTTCACCAATGGAGTCATCGCAGGTCATAAAGCTGTAGTCGGTATACACCCGAGCATTTCCAGCGTGATAGTTACCCGTGCCCATGTGCACATAACGTTTAAATTTATCGCCTTCTTTGCGCACAATCAGCATAACTTTAGCGTGGGTTTTATAGCCCACCACGCCATATACCACCACGGCTCCGGCTTCCTGTAAGCGGTTAGCCAGATATAGGTTATCTTCTTCATCAAAGCGAGCACGCAGCTCAATCACAACTGTGACCTCTTTGCCGTTACGGGCGGCATCTACCAGAGCATTGACAATTTCGGACTTAGCACCGGTACGGTACAGAGTTTGTTTGATTGCACGTACTGCCGGATCTTTTGCTGCTTCGCGCAACATATCCACAACCGGAGTAAAAGATTCAAACGGATGCAGCATTAACGCATCTTTTTCGCGGATGCTTTCAAAAATACTTTTCTTAAAGTTAATATTTTTAGGCAAACCCGGAGTGAATGGTGCGTATTGCAAATCAGGGCGGTTAATCTGAAAAATGGCCTCCATCATTCGGGATAAATTCACCGGGCCATTCACTTTAAATAAATCGTTTTCGTCCAGATTAAACTGGCTTAATAAGAAATCGACCAGTTCATCCGGGCAGTTGTCTGCCACTTCCAGGCGCATCTCTTCACCGAAATTCCGGGAATGCAGCTCGTCTTCTAAGGCGGAGGCTAAGTCGGCGGTATCGTCGTGATCAATTTCTAAGTCGGCATTACGCGTTACGCGGAACTGATAACAGCCTTTGATGGTCATACCCGGGAATAATTCATCGGCGTATTCGTGAATCACCGATGATAAGAAAATAAAGTTATCACCTTTACCTGAACCATTCGGGCAGAGTTCATCCGGTAAGCGAATAATACGCGGCAGCGAACGTGGTGCCGGAATAATTGCCAGACCAGTTTCACGGCCAAACGCGTCTTTTCCATCTAAGGCAACAATAAAGTTTAAGCTCTTATTTACCAGGCGCGGGAATGGATGTGATGGGTCAAGCCCAATTGGGCTGACCAGTGGCTGCACCGATTTTTCAAAATACGCACGAATCCATTCACGCTGTTTTTCGTTCCAGTCCGCACGGCGTAAAAAACGGATATTTTCTTGTTCTAACTCAGGCAGGAGTGTGTCGTTCAGAATGGCGTATTGGCGGGCAACGGTTTGGCTGCACAGCTCATGGATTTCATCCAGAACCTGTTGCGGATGCATGCCATCGGCACCGGCTTGCTCGCGGCGGTAAGCCAGCTGCTGAGTCAGGTTCGCAACCCGAACTTCGTAAAATTCATCCAGGTTTTTGCTGAAAATACAGAGAAAAAATAAACGATCCAATAACGGGTGGCTTTCATCCAGTGCCTGTTCTAACACCCGTAAATTAAACTGCAGATGACTCAGCTCGCGATTAATATAATATTCGCTGCTGGTTAAATCGATGGGTGTTTCCGTTACTTGTTCTTCGCTCATTTTTCTTCCTTATTAATAAGAAATCAGACAGGCTTTAAAAAGCAGCAACAGGATGTTGCGGTAGCCCGGATAGGCCATGGATGGCCGGTTCGGGGCGGCGGCTTAAAGCCTGTCTGGTTTTTTATTACTGCACTGTAGAAACATTGAGATATTGGCTTGCGGGGCGCTACAAGTTCATCCCTGAAGGCTAATCCATCACATCCCTGTGATGGGCCCCTTCATCCAATACCATCAATATTTCTCACATAATTTTTAACCAATACTATTATTGGAAAGATTTTCGCAATTACTTATCTAACCACTCCGCATATTGCTTCGCGTAATAGGTTAAGATGCCATCCGCGCCAGCACGCTTAATACTTAATAAAGACTCATGCATCACGGCGTCATCATCCAGCCAGCCATTCTGAGCAGCCGCTTTGTGCATCGCATATTCACCACTGACCTGATAAACAAAGGTTGGTGCTTTTAATTCATCTTTAATACGGCGCACAATATCCAGATACGGCATCCCCGGTTTTACCATCACCATATCGGCACCCTCAGCTAAATCGAGTGCCACTTCGTGCAGTGCTTCGTCACTGTTGGCCGGGTCCATCTGATAAGTCTTTTTATCCGCTTTACCCAGATTCGCAGCCGAACCCACCGCGTCACGGAATGGGCCGTAATAAGCCGACGCGTACTTCGCCGAGTACGCCATAATGCGGGTGTTTACAAAGGCTTCTTCTTCCAGTGCATCACGAATATCACCAATGCGGCCGTCCATCATGTCCGATGGCGCAACAATATCAGCACCAGCATCGGCATGGGACAAGGCTTGCTGTACTAAGGTATCCACCGTGCGGTCATTTAATACATAACCTTCAGCGTCGATGATGCCGTCCTGACCGTGGGTGGTGAACGGATCCAGCGCCACATCGGTCATTACGCCCATTTCCGGCACCGCGTCTTTAATCGCTCGTACTGCACGTTGAGCCAAACCATTCGGGTTAAAGGCTTCTTCTGCCAGCTCGGATTTCACATCCATTGGTGTTACCGGAAACAGTGCCACGGCCGGAACACCCAGCTTATAAAGATGGCGTACTTCATCAACCAATAGATCGATAGATAAACGCTCAATCCCCGGCATGGATGGAATGGCTTCACGTTCCTGATGGCCCTCTAACACAAACATCGGGTAAATCAGGCTATCCACCGTCAGTTGTGTTTCGCGCATCAAACGACGGGAAAAGTCGTCGCGGCGCATACGGCGCAGCCGGGTTTCTGGGAACATGCGCTGGGCATCGTTAAAAGCCATGGAGTCTCTCCGGGAAATGTACAGATAAGTACACCGATTGTAGCTCGAATCAGTGGCGGGTTAAAAAAGCTGAGTCTGACATATCGCAAACTTTCGTCAGTTGAGCGCACTTTATGGCGTCAATGTTACGCTTTTATGCACAACTAACCTTTTAACTGTGAGCATAAACGTCACTCGTCTTTATCGGTTTGGCAATTTACGGCACCAACCGCTGTGCTTAACAATGACAGTGGCCTGTAAGCAGGCCATAACAAAAAAATAAAAGAGCGCAGGTATAACAAGATGACTGATGACGCAATCGCCGAAGGTTTTAGTCAGGCCGCCGAAGGCTTTACTAAAACGGAGTTGAATCTGGCGAAGAATTTTCTCGATCAGATACCGTTTAATCAGATGCTCGGTCTGCAACCTAAGCGACTGGAAGCGGATCGGTGTGAATTTACTCTGAAAATGCGCGACGATCTGGTGGGTAACTGGTTACAAGGGATTTTACACGGTGGTGCGATTGCCACCGCACTGGATGTTACGGGTGGTGCCATGGCCATGATTGCCGCCTGGCAGCGTTTACATCGCCAGGGCGCTCCTAAAGAAGACCGGCCAAAACAGCTGTCGAAGCTGGGCACCATTGATATGCGTGTGGATTATCTGCAACCGGGCAAAGGTAAGGAGTTTACTTCCAGCGCCACTCTGCTGAGGATTGGCAACAAAGTGGCGGTAACCCGTATGGAATTCCATAACGAAGAGGGCGAGCTGATTGCTGTGGGTACTGGTACCTATCTCTGTGGTTAGGCACCTGTTTATGTGGATAACAGGTGAGTGTCACCGGGTGATTAATCCGGCAAATGCCCAACCTTTACCAGAATCAATGTATCTTGTTCCACATACGGAAAATGTTTGCTGAGATGTGGGCTGCGAATCCAGCTTCCAGCCGGGTAGCGGCCATGTTCATCAATAAACTCGCCTGAGATCACCAGGATTTCTTCACCGCCAAAATGGGTGTGTGGCTGAAAGCGTTCCCCGGCTGGCCAGAAAACCAGCGCGGTGGATTCACCCTTATGTTCGTGTAGCGGCAATACTTTTAAACCACCCATACCCGGCAGGAATTCGGCTTGTTGGGTATCAACCCGAACCTGCTGATGATCGTCTGTCTGAAACTGATGCAGTTTTACAAAAATAGTGCAGCCGTCTTTGCTGAACGGCGCATGGCTGAAACCTTCCGGGTTGCGGAGATAACTGCCCGCCGGGTAGTCACCGGTTTCATCTGAAAATACACCTTCTAAGACAAAAATTTCTTCGCCCTGTGGATGTGGGTGCTCACTGAAACTGGCCCCGGGAAGATATTTCACAATGCTGGTGGCATGACCGCGCTCGGCTTCTTCTCGCGCGAATCGTTTACGCAGCACTCCGGGCATGGGGCTTTGGGTCCATTCCATCTGGTTGCTGTTGATAACAACCCGTTGGCTGAAATCGAGATTAAGCATGATCACGCCCTGCGTTTGAAAAACATCATTATATCCTTATCTATTAATGTGCTGGTGGATCAGTGTGTTGTTGGCCATTGTACTAATGGACTCGGTGCATGATTGGCTTGATGTCGCCATACATTTTAAATGCGGCAGTAATTAACGCTGTCTGAACGGATGTTAGTTGCTTATAATTTAATCAAATCATGCACGGATGGTGATATGGGTTCAGAGTTCCACTCGCAGGTGGAGTGTTTAGCAGCGTTGCTGGATTGCGTACCGGATACGGTATGTGTGATCGACCAGGCGGGTGTGATTATTTACACCAACCGTCGTTGGTCAGAGTTTGCGCTGAAAAATGGTGTGACCAAATCAAACCCGTGGTTAGGAACCGATTATCTTGGGTATTGTAAAAAAGCGGCTGCCCAGGGAGATGATTTTGCCCATGTCGCTTACACCGGCATCACTGATGTGATTTCTGCGAATAAATCAGAATTTGCTTTTGAATATCCATGTCATAGCGATGAAGAAAAGCGCTGGTTTCGCATGTTCGTCTGTGGCTTTCAGGCAAGTGATCAAACCTATTATTTGATTTCTCATACCAATATTACCGAGCGTCGCTCAGTCGAAGAAATGCTGATTGCCCAGGCTCGGGTGGACGGTTTAACCAACATTGCTAATCGTCGCCATCTGGATCAGTTTTTATTGATGGAGTGGCGGCGCTGTTCACGGTTGAAGTCGCCACTGTCGGTGTTGCTTTTCGACATCGACTTTTTTAAGCAATACAACGATCACGAAGGACATCTCGCCGGTGACCAATGCCTGAAGCAAGTAGCGCGTACATTAAATACCCTCAGCCGTCGCCCCAGCGACTTATGTGCGCGTTTTGGCGGTGAAGAATTTGCGTTGGTGCTCGGCAATACCAATTACGAACAGGCCCATGAAATGGCAGAGCGGGCTTTGGAGGCCATCACAGCACTGCAGATTCCTCACCCGGCCTCTGGAGTATCCGAATATGTCACCGTTTCGGTTGGCCTGGCCACGGTGTTACCACAAGATGCCGTTGAAACTGACCGTTTGCTGGCCTACGCCGACCAGATGTTATACAGCGCTAAATCTGCCGGACGTAATTGTATTGCCGGGCATTTGGTCTGATTAACAGCCACAAAAAAGCCGCTTCATATTCCCCGGCCAGAGGAATATCAAAGCGGCTTTTTTATTCGGTGTTTTTTAAAAGGCCTTAAACCTTCTGCAGCCAACCAAACTTATCTTCAGCTTTGCCCCACTGAATATCATTCAGTGCCTGACGCAGCTTCTGAGTGGTTTCCCCCGGCTCACCCGACCCAACGGTGATTTCTTCACCGTTATGAATCAGAGTGCCGACGGACGTTAATACCGCCGCTGTGCCGGACAGGGCAGCTTCAGTGCCCGGCTTCTTGGCACGCTCAATCAGTTCATCAACAGTGAAGTTGCGCTCGGTGACAGTCATGCCCATATCGCGCGCCAGCGTCAGAATCGAATCACGGGTAATGCCGTGTAAGAAGCTGCTGTCTAACGCTTTGGTGATGATCTCGTTACCGTCGATCAGGATAAAGTTAGCTGCACCGGTTTCCTGTACGTCACCGTTCGGGCAGAACAGAATCTGGTCGGCATTGTGTTCCTTACGTGCTTGCAGAATCGGGCCTAAGGCGCTGGCGTAGTTACCGCCGCTTTTGATCATGCCCATGTGTGGCGCGCAACGCATACCGTCTTCTTCTAACAGCAAGCGTAATGGCTTGGCACCACTTTTGAAGTAATCGCCCACCGGTGAGATCAGCACGTACATCACGGAAGACTCCGACGGAGCAGCCGCTTTACCAATGGCTGCTTCAGTACCGATATGGGTTGGACGAATGTACATCGAACCCGGCGGTGCCGGTACTTCGTCGGCGTACAAGGCAACGATATCTTTAATCATCTGCCCCAGCTGTGCCTGATCAATTTCAGGCAAGAACAACAGCTCACTGCTTTGTGCCATACGTTTGATGTTGGCATCCATACGAAACACATTAACGCTGCCGTCTGCGTGTTTAAACGCCTTCAGGCCTTCAAAGCAGGTGCTTGAATAATGTAAGACATGAGCACCTGGATGAAATTCTAATTTGTCAGATGGAACAATGCTTGAAGCAGTCCAGGAGTTGTTTTCGAAAGTTGCCAGTGCCATTTTCGGCATGAAAACTGTTCCAAATGCGGCCATATCTCTTCTTAACCTCAGGTGTGAAAGCCCGGTGGAGGCTTCCTGACTCAATCTTATTGCTCAGCGTTGCTGATGATGCTCTGACGATGGCAAGGCTATCAAGGGTGCACGAGAAGCTGCCTTCCTGGTGATTACAACTTCTGCTTTGCTATGTGCCGCTGAGTTCGACACGAGGGGCCAGAGGGTATTCTGGTGAGGTTTGCCATCTTGTGAACGGCTCGCCTGAGTGATAGCAACAAAGCCACCGGCGCTCTGTTACAGAGAAAACGCTGGTTGTCTGAATTTGGTGCAGGATTATCCCTTATTTTCGATCGTATGGCTCGCACTTCTTTAGTGAAAGATTCGATTTAGTGCTCCACTTCTGGCGGTGCTGCTATATTTATCGATAGTGAATGTGTCGCATGGAATAAAGTCATGAGTAAACCTAAGGGTTTTACATTAATCGAGCTGGTGGTTGTTATCGTTCTTATCGGGACGCTGGCAGTGTTTGTATTGCCGCGATTTGCCAGTGTTGAGGATGATGCCAATGCGGCTTTGGTATCGGCAACAGGCGGCTCGTTCAGAAGTGCCATTGCTCTGGCTCATAGTAAATGGGTCGCGGGTGGTCATAGTGGACCTGTGGATAACCTGGACCTGTACGGTACTGGCACCAACCTGATGGATATGAACAGTGCTGGCTGGCCTGCACAAAGTTACTTTCCGTTCGAGTCCAATCCTCAGCTCAACAATGTCGCTGATTGCCAGTCGGTTTGGCGGGCGATTCTGCAAGATGGTTCACCAACGGTGGCCAGTAACACCTCAGAGGATTTTCAGGCGTCTTATAGTTCGAATACCTGCACCTATGCTCTGGTTGAAGAACCTGCGTATTCGATTTTTTATGATTCCAGAACGGGTGAAGTGACGATTGATGTAACGTTGTGAATAGTTGCTGATAGACAGGGTTTCCAACAAAAAAATGGCAGGCGATTTTATATCGCCTGCCATTTTTATTGTCGTTCGAAAATGTTAAAGCAGCCCAGCTTGGGCAGCTTTAATTAGAGTGGTTTATCTTTCACGAACACAAGCGGTTAGTGTATTGTTACTATCTGGGTCACGAAGATTGCCGTTACTGTCCGAAGACAATGATAGTACATAGGGCTGCTCACCCTCTAAGGTTGATGTCCAGTAAGGTTCTCCGGATATATTCCAATTGTCCGGATCAATTTTGTATAGCTGTTTCAGCTGTTCAAGGCTCGGTAATCTCCAGTCCTGATGACCGTTATAATTAACGAGATTACAGTAGTCACTGGCTTGATAATAATTCATTTGTGACACATGTCGTGTATCTGAACTTGAATCGGTTAGCTGGTCAAAACCTAACCATTCTGCTTGGTAGATACTGATAGGGCCAGAGAACTCAAGTTCTTGACTATTGAAGGGTATATTTAAGATTTCTCTATTGGAAAGTTGCATAACGAATGGGTCTGTCAATCCGTTATAAGAAGCTTCAATGATTGCTGATACGCTTCGGGACTTATCACCAAAATTATAAAAATTTAGTTGATCGTCTGCATTAATAGTTAGATTGGGCATGTCTTCTGAATCCGTTATCAGAATTGAATCAAAAAAGCTTCCTCCTAACCTGAATTGTATGTCCCATGTCAGTTCTTCATTTTTTTCTATATCTTGTTCAATCGAACCATCGGTATAAACCCCGACTACTTTCATATCTTTTGAATAGCCTGGAGTAATGATCTGGCTTTTGCTTCCAGCCTTAATGACGATGCTTTCAATTTCTTTTGGTTTTATGGTGATGGTTTTGCTATTACGTGCTCCAGCAAACGTTGTTAATGCCGAAATAGTAACCTGACCTTCCGATATACCTCGTACAACACCAGACGATGTAACAGTTGCAATCGCTGGGTCACTGCTTTGCCAAAATACCTGATCATTGGCCGAAACATCGTATTTTTCATCAGAGCTAAAACCGGCAATGGCTTTAAACTGAATCGATTTTCCTAATGGTTGACTATTAGGGGCTTCAATTTCAAATGACGTTAATAATGCACGTGTTACCGTAAATACAGGTTTGTTATCACTACTGATCATATCGTTGAATGTTGCGCTGATTTGTCCTTCATCAATCACAATACCTTTAAACACGCCATTACCTAGTGAGGTAACAATATTGGGGGTTTCACTTTTCCAGCTGATCTGGTTGGTAATATCTTTCTCTGTGTTGTCAGAATAATAGCCGGTAGCGGTAAATTGTTGAGTGAGGCCTTTAGGTTTGCTGATGATATCCGGACTAATAGAGAAATTAATAAGAACGGCTCTGGTAGCATTAATAGTATTACTACCCGATGATTTTACGTTGCCCAAGCTCGCAGTAACCGCTGTAACACCTTCGCTCAATGCTGTTATGACTCCTTTGTCATCAAACGAGATGATACCCTCTACAGAACTATTCCAGTTAATATCGGAATTACCCGTCAGGTCGTGAATTGATCCATCTGAATAGCCACCTTCAACCTCAAACTGACCGCTCTGTCCTAAAGGAATATTAAAGCTTCCGGGTCTTAGCGTAAGAGACGTTAATGTCGCATCTGTAATCGTTGCCGTCACTTCTTCAACAAGGCCGATATAGGTTGCTTGAATGATCGCTTGTCCTTTACTAATACCTGTTACTACTCCAGTGATTGGATCAACTGTTGCAATTTCAGGGTTCATACTTTCCCAAACCGCAGTAACATGGTTAATCGTTGAACCATCATCATAGAATAAATCGGCATTTAATGGCGTTGTTAAACCAACGGGTAAGGTGTTCACCTCAGAAGTGATTTGTAAGACTGTCGGTTTCGGTGAATCATCATCACTATCCGAGCAAGCGGTCAGCATCAATATCATGCTGAAGATCGTTAATATCGATAGGTAGCGTTTAAGCATAGGTAAACTCTCCATTTTCCTTTGAGGGTTTCCCGTAGATGGGAAAGGGGTTTTAAGCTGATGAAGAGTATAGAGAGGCGCATTTCGGGGAGTATGCAGAATCCGCAAAACAAGACGGCGAATGCCAGAATTAACAAAGTTTTATTTTTGTGTTCTTGAATGTTTGTTAATAAAAGCCATAAAAAAACGCCATCAAACCGTTGTTTGATGGCGTTCTTATTTTTCGATTAAAGCGAGAGATTATTCGCTGGTCTGAACGTCGCTGACTTTCGCGCCACCTTTCAGTTTTTCCCGCAGACTTTGCATAATCACATACAATGCGGGAATCAGCATAATGCCAATCACGGTGGCGAATAACATACCGGACAACACCACGACACCAATCGAAATTCGGCTCATGGCACCGGCGCCGCTGGCGACCACTAATGGCGCAACACCCAGAATAAAGGAGAAAGCCGTCATTAATACCGCACGGAAGCGCAGGTTAGCCGCTTCTGCCGCAGCGTCGAGAATCGACAGGCCTTCTTCATGCCGTTGCTTGGCAAACTCGACAATCAGAATAGCCGATTTACTCGCCAAGCCAATTAACATCACTAAGCCCACCTGAGCATACAGATTGTTATCAATGCCGGGAATTAAATACAGCGGTAACATCGCACCCATAATAGCAACCACCACCGATAACATTACCGCCATCGGAATGGTCCAGCTTTCGTATTGCGCCACTAAGAACAGGTAAGCAAATAATAACGACAGCGAGAAAATCACCACCACTAAACCCGAGGCTTCTTGTTCTTGTTGTGCGGTGCCCATCCATTCCAGGCCATAACCGTCCGGTAGCGTTTCTGCCGCCAGACGTTCCACTTCGGCAATGGCATCACCCGAGCTGAAACCGATTTCCGGGGTGATCACCAGCTTAGCAGTACGGTACAGGTTAAAGCGGTCCAGCTGTTGCGGGCCAAGAATCTGTTCGATATTCACCAGTGAACCGACCGGTACCATGTGTCCGGTAGTGGAGCGCACATAAATAGCGTTGATGTCCGAAATAGTATTTCGGAACTCACTCTCGGCCTGAATCATCACCCGGAAATTACGACCCAACATATTAAAGTCGTTAACGTAAACCGAGCCTAACTGGCTTTGTAAGGTGGCAAATAAATCCGACAGTGACACTTTTAGCGCCTGTACTTTCTGGCGATCAATGGTCATGTGTAGTTGCGGGTTGCTGGCGTTATAACGGGTATAAGCCTGTTTTACTATTTCGGAATTATTCAGTGCAAGAATAAACGCGCTGGAAACCTGAGCCAGTTCCTGTGGAGTACCACTGCCTAAATCCAGCAGGTTGGCTTCCAGGCCACCGGCATTACCCAAACCAGGAATGGGTGGCGGTGGGAAACCAAAGGCGTTAGCACCGGGTTCTTGTTTCAGCACTGTGTTCATTTCACCGAAGACTTTGTACCAGGGCAGATCTTCACGTTCCGACCAGTCATCCAGTACCGGCAACATAAAGGCACTGGAAGAAGAAGCGGCACCGGCCAACAGGCTGAAGCCAGAAATCAGCATGGTACGGTCGACCCCTTCCAGCTGACGCACGCTTTCATCTAATCCCAATGCCAGTTCATCAGTACGGTTTAATGAGGCACCCTGAGGCAGAGATACATCGACAAAAAACGCGCCCTGATCTTCGTAGGGAATAAAGCCGGTTGGTGTGTTGCTGAATAAAAATGCGGTCATTAATGCGATTACGCCCAGGCTGCCCAGCGCCACACTTTTACGGGTATTCAGGAATACCGCGCCTTTCATATATTTGCCGCGAATTTTATCAATCTGACGATCAAACCAGGCAAAGAAGCCTTTGCTCTCACCTTCTGGTTTTAATAACAGTGCACATAAAGCAGGAGATAACGTCAGAGCGTTAATCGAGGAGAACACCACGGCGACAGAAATGGTCACCGCAAACTGAGTGTACAGTTCACCGGTTAAACCCGGCATAAAGGCGACTGGCACAAATACCGCCAGCAAAACCAGGGTGGTGGCGACCACCGGGCCAAACACTTCGACCATGGCTTTTTCGGTGGCGGTCACCGAATCGAGATTATCTTCGGCCATATGACGTTTGACGTTTTCCACCACCACAATGGCATCGTCAACCACGATACCAATGGCAAGAATCAGGGCGAATAACGAAATGGTGTTAATCGAAAAGCCCGCTACTGATAGCGCGATAAAGGTACCAATTAACGACACCGGAATGGTGGCAGAAGGAATTAACGTCGCGCGTAAATCGCCAAGGAATAAGTAGGTGACAGCTACAACCAACACAAAGGTCATGGCCAGGGTGCTGATCACTTCAGAAATGGAAGCACGAACAAAATCGGTGGAGTCATAAAACACCTGATATTCCATATCTTCCGGGAAGAACTGATTCAGACGCTCCAGTTCGGCATACACCTGATCGGCGACATCCAGTGCGTTAGCGCCCGGGCTTTGGTACACCGCAAAGGGCACACCACTGCCGCCGTTAATGTGCATATTCACCGCGTAGCTTTGTGAGCCCAGTTCGATACGGGCCACGTCTTTCAGGTACAACAATCCACCGTCATCGCCGGAGCGAACAATAATATTGCCGAATTCCTCTGGGGTCGTTAACCGGCCCTGTGCGGTAATGGTGTATTGAAATTGCTGTTCGTCTTTTAATGGTGGTGCACCAATCTGACCTAATGCCGCCTGCACACTTTGGCTTTGAATGGCGTTGTTCACATCTTGCGGAGTCAGCCCCAGGCCGCGCAGTTGATCCGGGTCGAGCCAGACACGCATGCCGTATTCCATGCTGCCAAACTGGTTAGCACCACCCACGCCGTTAATCCGGGAAATGGCATCTTCGATATACACCGATGAGTAGTTACTCATGTACAGGTTATCGTGAGTACCGCCAGGTGACGTCAGGGCAACCACCATTAACATATTACTGGCTTGTTTCTCGGTGGTGACCCCCATACGCACCACTTCCTGTGGCAGGCTGGGTTGTGCCAGAGCCACGCGGTTTTGCACGTTAACTGCGGCCATATCCGGGTCAGTACCCACTTCAAACGTAATGGTCAGGCTGTAGCTGCCGTCATTACCACTGACGGAGTTCATATACAGCATGTCATCCACACCGTTGACCATAGCTTCAATCGGGGCGGCGACCGACTGCTCAACGGCTAATGCGTTGGCACCGGTATAGGTAGCGGTGACTTTAACCTGCGGTGGCGTAATCTCCGGGTATTGGGTTACCGGTAACGCGGTTAAGGCCAATAAACCGGCAATCATAATGACGATGGAAATAACCAGCGCAAATTTGGGGCGACGAATAAAAAACAGGGAGAACATAAATTATTACTCCGCGTCAGGAATCACGATCGTGGCGTTGACCGTTTCGCCGACCTGCACTTTCTGCAGGCCTTCCGTGATCACTTGCTCACCTTCGTTTACACCACTTTTAACCACCCACAATCCACGAATCTGTTGGCTCAGGTCGACACGGCGTTGTTCTACTTGCTGCTGATCATTAACGATCATGACAAAAAAGCCGTCTTTATCGCGTTGCACGGCCGATTGTGGAATCGCCAATACTTTCGGAATATTTTTTGGCTCAATTTGTACGCGCACATATTGGCCCGGCAGCAATAAACCCTCTGGGTTTTTGAACACCGATCGAACGGTAACGGTATCGGTTTCCGTCGATACCATTGGGTCAATAAAATCGAACTCACCGTCGTAGGGGTAGGTTTTGCCATCGGATAACGTCAGGCGGGCAATCACTTTTTCATTTTCTTCCAGCTGCATGGCGCGACGACGGATATCAACCAGCAGTTTGTCGCTCAGGGCAATTTCGACATAAATCGGATCTTGCTGAGCGACAGTGACCAACGTGCCTGAATTCGGATTCACCACGTTGCCTTCGTTAATGGTGGCTTTACCAATACGGCCGGTAATCGGGCTGTAAATATCGGTATAACCTAAGTCCAGTTCGGCCTGTCTTACTCCGGCTTTGGCTGCCATCACAGCCGCCGCCGCCTGATCTCGCGTGGCTTCAGCTGTACCTAATTCGGATTCTGAAATGGCATTGGTGACGATCAGTGTTTTATAACGTTTTAAATCGGTTTCGGCTTGTTTCAGGTTGGCTCTGGCGCTGGCAAGATCGGCCTGGCGTTGCTGTAACTGAACTTCGTAGGAGTCTTTTTCAATCTGAAATAACAGCTCGCCTTCGTTCACGGTAGAACCTTCGATAAAGGCCTGCTGCTCAAGGATGCCCGTTACCCGCGGCACAATATCAATACGGCTGGCAGCAACAACGCGCCCGGGTGTGTCGTATTGACGTGACAGAGGTTGGCTTTGAATGGTTTCAACAATGACTGCAGTATGTTGTTCCGTATTGGTTTGTTTATCTTCGGCCAGAGCTGGCAGAGAAGTAGCGCCGAGAAGAGCAGTGATTGCCAGACCGGGGAGTAGGTATTTCATACGGGGTTTCATATGGGTGCATTCCTTGTTAAATCCACACGTAGAGTATCAGATTCGTTCGATGGCTTGTTGCAGTTTTTCCACGCCGATGACTTCCATGCCTGCAATAGGCTGACGCGGCATATTGCCTTTCGGAACAATGGCGCGTTTAAAGCCGTGTTTGGCTGCTTCTTTAATGCGTTCTTGTCCGGAAGGCACCGGCCGAATTTCTCCTGATAAGCCCACCTCACCAAACACAATTAAGTCTTGTGGCAAAGGTTGGTTACGGAAGGATGACAAGGCCGCTAACAGCAACGCCAGGTCCGCAGCGGTTTCGGTGACTTTGACACCACCAACGACGTTAATATAGACATCCTGATCACCGAGGTGAATACCGCCGTGGCGGTGCATGGCGGCAAGTAATAAATTTAACCGATTCTGATCCAGGCCAACTGCCACACGTTTTGGATGACCAAAATGACTGTCGTCGACCAGCGCCTGAATTTCTACCAATAACGGTCGGGTGCCTTCCCAGATCACCATGACAACACTGCCAGCCGCCGGTTCTTCGGAACGTGATAAAAAGATGGAGCTGGGGTTTTTGACTTCTTTTAAGCCTTGTTCGAGCATGGCAAATACACCCAGCTCGTTAATAGCACCAAAGCGGTTTTTAATGCCACGCAACGTACGGAAACGGCTGTCGCCGGAGCCTTCCAGCATGATGGAGCAGTCGATCATATGTTCCAGCACCTTCGGGCCAGCAATGGTGCCGTCTTTGGTTACATGGCCCACCAGAAATAATACCGTGTTGGTTTGTTTGGCAAAACGGGTTAAATAGGCGGCACTTTCGCGTACCTGAGACACACTGCCCGGAGCCGATTCAATGCCATCCACATGCATCACCTGAATAGAATCGATCACCACAATTTTGGGCTGATGCTGCTGTAAGGTTTTGGTTAAGCGCTCGACATTGGTTTCGCTCAGCATATTCAGCTGATCCATCGGCAGGCCTAAACGTTGAGCGCGTCGTGCCACCTGCTGCAGGCTCTCTTCGCCGGTGACGTATAAGGCTGGCATTTGAGATGCCAGATGACACAATGTTTGCAGCAGTAGTGTGGACTTACCCGCCCCCGGATGACCGCCAATCAGAATGGCCGAGCCGGGCACTAACCCTCCGCCTAATACCCGGTCGAATTCCTGCATACCGCTGGAAAAACGCGGCACTTCATTGAGGTTTACTTCATTAAGGCGTTGTACCCCCTGCTCGGCAGCGGCTCCGGCGTAACCACTAAAGTTGGCCTCGCGGCTGGTGGTTTTGGCGGCTGAAACCACAAATTCCTGCAACGTATTCCAGGCGCCACAACCGGTGCACTGACCTTGCCATTTGGTGTGATCTGCACCACAGTCATTACACACATACGCTGTTTTTTTCTTTGCCATGGGAATTTCCTGAAACTTTTACGGCGGGTGGCCCTCGATAACTAACAGATTTTACAGAATTGAAAACAAATGTGGGCTGATATCAGGTTAGAATCAGCATGAATTAATTAGTGACAAGCAAAACAGTAAATGCTTATGCAGTTATTTAATGGCATCGCCTTATGAAAGTCCTTCATCTGGATGATCATGTATTATTCACCGAAGGGCTGAAAGCCGTACTCAGTCATCAGTACGGTTACGATGTGCATTGCGCCAACAATATGGAACAAGCGTTGGGCGCTCTTACGGATGAAACAGATTTCGAATTGATTCTGGTGGACCTGACCATGCCAGGTCTGGATGGTATGGCCTTTATCGAAAGCCTGCTGGAACGCAATGTGTTTATTCCTTTTGTGGTGTTATCCGCCTCTGAAGATTTATGGGCTATCCGTAAAGCGATGGAGAAAGGAGCTGCGGCTTTTATTCCGAAAGCGCACAGCAGCCAGGAAATTGTTAGCATTCTTCAGGATGTGATGGCGGGTAATATGTATTTGCCCAAAACGATTGAAGAAGGGCTGGCTTCGCTGCCGGAAAATGAACCGGGTTGTGACGTGCACAAACTGATGGCGAGTTATCGTTTGGGTAAACGTCAAATGGATGTGCTGAAGCTGATGCAGCAAGGTTATTCCACAGATGATATTGCTCAGGTACTTAACCTGAGCCGTAATACCATTAAAACCCATACAAAAACATTATTTACCTCATTTAATGTGAATAACCGGCTTGAGTGTGTGCGTTATGCCGAGCGTACCGGTTTATTAAATGGTGTTTTGAAGTAGCCGGTGGCAGGCAATACGTAGCTGAGCGGCGCGCACGGGCTTATGCAATATTAATGGCCCTTGCTGTTGCGCCGTTTGAAGCGTCACCGGGTTGGTATCACCGGTTACTAATAATGAAGGTATCGGAGAGCGCGACTGTTGATGAATGGCCGAGATGGCATCTGTTCCTTTTTTCCCATCATTCAAATGTAAATCTGAAATAATCAAATCCACCGACTGCTCGCGTGTAAATGCGATAGCCGCTTCGGGAGTTTCAAAGCTATGGGCATTCGCCCCCCATTGTGTGAGCAATTCGGTTAATGCCTGACGAATGGATTGCTCGTT
This sequence comes from Bacterioplanoides sp. SCSIO 12839, assembly GCF_024397975.1. Lineage (NCBI taxonomy): Bacteria > Pseudomonadati > Pseudomonadota > Gammaproteobacteria > Oceanospirillales > Oceanospirillaceae > Bacterioplanoides > Bacterioplanoides sp. SCSIO 12839. Next base: position 3,693,360 of record NZ_CP073745.1, on the reverse strand, counting down.
ATCAAGAATGACAATCTGTTTTCCCTGAAAGGCGTTATAGCCCAGAGCTTTTTTCTCTGCTGTCGAGATCAGCTGTTGATTACCCAGTGGCACGGTAATGCTGAAGCAACTGCCTTCTCCCGGTACGGATGATACTTCTACTTTCCAGTCCTGAAGTAAACATAAGCGTTGAACAATGGATAAGCCCAAACCTAAGCCATGTTTATGCGTGGTGTCGTGTTCCTGAAGTTGATGAAACTCGGTAAAAATATCTTGTAGTTGATCTTGGGGAATACCAATACCCGTATCCTGTATAGACACCGTTAACCAATCTCCATGTTGGCGGGTTGATAGCGTAATAGCGCCATGATCAGTGTAGTTCACGGCGTTGTTTAATAAGTTACTGATGACCCGATTAAATAAAACCGGATCAACGTACATCGCATCGTGTGCACAGCGGGTGTACAGGTCGATGCCTTTATGATGGCACAGGGCTTTATATTGATCGGCTAACTGTTGTAGCTGCTGATCAGAAAAAAGATGTTCCGGTTTCGGTTGAATATTTTTGGCTTCCAGACGAGAGATATCCAACAGGCTATCTAAAAAATCAGAAATATTATTAATGCTGGATTGTAATTTCCCCATGGTAGGGTCTGCCTGAAGCTGGTGGCGTTCAGATAACGCGTTAGAAAATAATTCAATGGCTTGCAGCGGCTGGCGTATATCGTGGCTGGCAACCGCAAGAAAATGTGATTTTGCCTGATTGGCTTTTTCAGCACTTTGTTGAGCTTTTTCAACCTGCAACTTGTACTGAATACCAAGAATATTCAGCTTAAAAATACGCCAGCCAGCAATAATGCAGGTGCTCCAGAAGAAAAAAACTAAAAAAATCAGGTAAGGACTTACTTGGTCTGATGCCATACGAACAATGACAGAAAAAATCGGGATGCTGATATAAGCATAAAAAGACTCAATGTAGAGCGCCATCACCGAAACCGGGGCCAAACACATTGCAATCATGATGATAATCAGCGCATTTAAATAAGCGCCATCGGTTTGCGGTAATAACACATGGGGAGACAAGGCAAGAAATGCCGCAAAGCAGCTGATGGAGAATAGCAGAGGCCATTTCCAGAAAGTGGCAGAGGTTTTATCTCTTAACAAAAAATAAGCAGCGTAAAGCAGAGTAATGAGTACGGCATTCAGTGCCATTGCGGTAAACCAAATTGATGAACCTTGGCCATTGGCATCAAAGGTATAACACAACACAAAGCAGGTAATAAATCCGCCAATAAAATGCGGAATAATTTCCAGCATAAAGGTTTTCAGGCGTTCAGACTCAACTGCTGTCAGCAGCTCAGATTTAACAACTCGTTGAATAAACACGGCAAATGAAATCAGTTAGCGGGAATAATGACGGACAACTATCTTGAGAAGCTCTGTCTTGAAAAACTCTGATAGCTGGGTGTCATGCCAAATGGAATGTTGGCAAGTTTGGCGTAGTACGGACAAAGTAAAGACAACCTCCTTTCTGCCCGAAAGCAGAAAGGGGCCGTAAGCGAATGCTTACTGTGGTGCTGCTGGTACGCCAACTAACAGGGGGTTACTGGCGGTAGCACCATCGTTGATGTCTTTTAACATCCTGGTGCCCGCAAACGTGCCATCAGTTACCCAAAGCTCCTGTCCATTGGCGGCCGTGGCTGCAGTAAAGTACAACTTGCCATCAAACTCGGTGAACTGGCCCATACTGCCATTGGTCACCTGGTCATTGATTTTTATGGTGTTGTTAGTGGTGCCGTCAGTCACCCACAGCTGTTCATCGCTCTGGACGATACCAAGACCAGGAATCGTCACATTCTCTTTGGCAATCAATACGGCTTTATTACCGAGTGTATTCATATCACGAATATCGGAAAGATTATCTTTCACTCGGGTGGTGCCGTTAAAGAAGCTGGTGGTGATCCATACATCATTATTGGCCAGAGTAAATAACAGTTTATCGCCAAATGCAGTCAGCTCAGCTGGCTTGGCTGTATTTTGGCCAAATACCGTGATAGCGCGTCTGGCAAAGTCATTTTTATCATAGAAGCCCGCGATATCACCGCCACCGAAGATGTAGCTGTATGCAACCCCTGTGTTGTTGCCGGCAAAAGAAACTAAGGTGAGTTCACCAATACCAGGGTCTGTGCCTAAACGTTGAACAGTATTCGACGTATCGATACGCAGCGCAGCGAAATTGCTACCAATGACATCATTATTTCCTATGAAGAACAGGCTGGTATCGTTGGCGACCATTTGTTGAATGCTGGCACCTACATATGGCGTGATTGTGCCAGCAGGGAGGCCAGCACTTGGTAAACGGTTTTGGTTAACACGGTGTAACGCCGTGCCTGCGGTTGTGCCATCGGTTGACCACAGCTCAAGTGTCGCTGTGTTCTCCGCGCTCGCAGCAAAATACACTTTGTTATTAAACACCACCATTTCAGTTGGGGTACCTGGATTAACACCCGTTGAACCATTGGTTACACGTACAGTACCGTCGGCGGTACCATCCGATACCCAGATTGCACGATCGGTATCATCGCTGGCAACAAACACCAGTTTATCGTCCAGAGCTGTTAATAAGGTTGGGTTGGCGTCGCCACTTGGGTGAATATCTTTCACCAAAACGGTGCCGTCTTCAGTACCGTTGGTTTTCCACAGCTCTTTACCGTTATCGGCGGTGGTTGCGACAAAGAACCACTCGTTGCCAACACGGGTAACGTGATGCGGCGAGCTGTCACCGGCCGGGTTAATATCTTTCACCAATGCTGTGCCGTTTTCGGTGCCATCGGTTGCCCAGAGTTCGGCGCCCTGGTTGACATCACCGGTTGCACTGAAGAACAGCTTTTCAGTGACAGGAGCTGGAGGGTTAGAGCCGCCGTCTGTTGGAGGAGTAGAACCGCCGTCTGTTGGAGGAGTAGAACCACCGTCTGTTGGAGGAGTCGAGCCGCCGTCTGTTGGAGGAGTCGAGCCGCCGTCTGTTGGAGGAGTAGAACCACCGTCCGTTGGAGGAGTAGAACCACCGTCCGTTGGAGGAGTAGAACCACCGTCCGTTGGAGGAGTGGAGCCCCCATCAGCAGGCGGTGTTGAACCACCACCGCCTCCACCACATGCAATGGTGATCATGGATGCGAATATCACAGAAGCTAACTTTATCTTGCCAGTCATAACATCTACCTGCGTTAACCTGATTTCTTCAGGAATCATTGAATAAGAGTTCAATCGCAGTGTATGTAAGTAGCGGGATCTGAGATCACCCCAGAGGGTGATCGTTTAACAGGCGTTGTATGGCCAGTCGTAAGCGGGCGGCCTGAACCGGTTTATGTAATACCACCAGTGAGCTTTGTTTCGCTTGGCGAATCCTTTCCGGGTCGGTGTCGCCCGTGAGCAATAAAGCCGTGATCGGGTGTTGGAAGTGATGCCGGAGTTGATTGATGGTTTGGATGCCATTTTCTTCATGGCGAAGGCGAAGGTCTGAGATGATCAAATCAGGAATATCTGAATGCGCGGAACAGTAAGATATTGCCTGCTGCAGGCTTTCACAGGCAGTGACCTTTGCTCCCCAGCTACGAAGCAACTCCGATATCGATGAGCGCACATAATTGTCATCATCAATCACAATAATAAATCGGTTATTAAAATTGTTATAGTGTGGCTGCTGGGCTTGTTCCTGGATGATTTGGCTGTCGTCGCCCAGTGGAACTTCAATCGTGAAGGTGCTGCCAATATTCACTTCAGAACTCAGCCGGATATTCCAATCTTGCAGTGTGCATAGACGCTGGACGATCGACAAACCGAGCCCCAGACCTTTTTGTTGATCCCGCTCAGGGTTATGCAGCTGGTGGAACTCACTGAAAATTGCTTGCTGCTCTTCCTCTGGAATACCAATCCCTGTATCGATAACAGACACAATAGCCAGATTGTCTTGTCGTTCAACCGTCAGTTGAATCTCACCTTTGGGTGTATATTTAACCGCATTGTTCAACAGGTTGCTGAGTACCCGGTTTAGCAGTATCGGATCAGCATAAACCGTCAGGTTCTCCAGATGACTTGTTAGTTTCAGAGCTTTTTCTTTGCAAGCGTTCTTTTGTGCGGCGAGCAGTTTCTCCAGTTGTGGTGCAAGCTTAATATGCTGAGGTTTGGGTGAGACGCTGTTGGCATCAAGGCGTGAAACATCCAATAAACTGTCCAGTAATTCAGACATGTTGTGAATACTGGCTTCCATTTTTTCGGCTGTTTGCGCCATTCCATCTTTAAATAACGATCGCTTTATATTACTGAAAAATAAACTGATGGCTTGTAATGGCTGGCGTAGATCATGGCTGGAAGCAGCGATGAATTTGGACTTTGCGAGCACCGCTGACTCTGCTTGCTGACGTGCCTGGTCCACCTCAAGGCGTAACTTAATCAGGTCAATCAACGTGATGTGGAGTCTCCAACCATAGGTTATGGCCGACAACCAGAAAAACCCCAGAAAAGAAATTAATAATATATCGTAATTAAGCTGGTATAGCCGGATAAACATCCCAGCCAATGGCAAACTGGCAAATAAAAAATAACCGGTTGGGTAATACACCATTGCTGGAGCCGGTGTAATAACAAGGGCAATGACAATAATTAATAATGCCGCAACATACACCAGATTTTCCTGATCGTAAAAGCTGGCCTCAGGCAGAAAAATAAACGGAGCCATGCACCAGGTAATCCCCCAGAGTGCTGACACCAGAATAATAACGCCTTCCCATTGACGGAAAGATAATAAATTGGGGAGTTTATAATCGATAGAATAAAAAATAATAGTGGATATTAATAGCAGTGATTGTAGTGCGAACCAATAAGTTGTGGTTTCATCTTCGAGAAAACTCCTGAAGACATAATGCACCAGGGCCCCGGTAATGATTCCACCAATCAAATGAGGTAACGCCTCGACCATAAAATTACGATGGCGTTCTCTATCAATTTGTAGTGATAAAGGGTGTTGCTTAAAAGACCTTAACATATAAATATCGTTGTTATTTTTGTGCGACTATATCAGTGTGTTTTTTATAAGCAATAGCCTTCGATTGGTCTTTTATATAAGGCTGGCTCTGATACACTCAGGGTATTCAAACAATAATATGTACACACATAATAAGGGACCATCGAATGAAAATTGAAACTCAGGCGCTTCATGCCGGTTTTAGTGAAGATCCAACCACGCGCGCTGTGGCTGTGCCGATTTACCAAACTACCTCTTACAGTTTTCGTGACACACAACACGGTGCAGACCTGTTTGACCTGAAAGAGCCGGGCAATATTTACACCCGTATCATGAACCCAACCAATGATGTGCTGGAACAGCGCATTGCCGCAATGGAAGGTGGCATTGCTGCACTGTGTATGGCGTCGGGTATGGCGGCAATTACAGCATCCATTCAGACTCTGGCTGCAGCTGGCGACAACATCGTTTCTGTTAGCCAGCTGTATGGTGGTACTTACAACCTGTTCGCACACACCTTCCCGCAGCAGGGCATCGAAGTCCGTATGGCGTCGGGTGATGATATTGCTGCGTTGGAAGCTCTGATCGACGACAACACCAAAGCACTGTTTTGTGAGTCGATTGGCAACCCAGCCGGTAACGTGGTTGACCTGAAAGCACTGTCTGACATGGCGCACAAACATGGTGTGCCTGTGATTGTGGATAACACAGTGGCGACGCCATATCTGTGTCGCCCATTTGAACATGGTGCTGATATCGTGGTGCACTCGCTGACCAAATACATCGGTGGCCACGGCACTACCGTTGGTGGCATCATCGTTGATTCCGGTAAATTCCCTTGGAAAGACAACCCACGTTTCCCGCGTTTTAACGAACCCGATCCGTCTTACCATGGTGTGGTTTACGCAGAAGCCCTGGGTGAGGCGGCCTTTATTGGTCGTGCTCGTGTGGTACCACTGCGTAACATGGGGGCAGCATTGTCACCAATGAATGCTTTCATGATTATTCAGGGCCTGGAGACGCTGGCGCTGCGTATGGATCGCCATGTTGAAAACGCACAGAAAGTTGCCGAATACCTGAGCGCGAACGAACAGGTTTCCTGGGTAAATTACGCTGGCCTTGAAAGCGACAAAAACTACGAAGTTGCACAGCGCATGGTGGGTGGTAAGCCATCAGCGATTCTGAGCTTCGGCATTAAAGGTGGCGCAGAAGCGGGTGCTAAGTTCATCGATGCGCTGCAGATGATCAAGCGTTTGGTGAATATTGGTGATGCCAAGTCTCTGGCTTGTCACCCGGCGACCACTACCCACCGTCAGCTGAATGAAGAAGAAATGAAGTCTGCTGGTGTGAGTACCGATCTGGTTCGCTTGTCGATTGGCATCGAACACGCTGACGACATCATTGCTGACGTAGAACAGGCGCTAGCTGCAGCTAAATAACCCCTTAGTTTTATAACCGTTCTCGACTTCACTGAAAATACAAGCCCTCAACCGGCAGCGGTTGGGGGCTTTTTTGTGTTAACAGGCTCTGGCCAAAGTCCGCCAGAATGTAAAAAGTGACTTCGAAATGTAAAAGATTCGTACGAAAATCATACTCGAGTGGTAATATCCCGAAACTTTGTATCTGAATAGTTAATAAGAACGGCTTAGCCGTCAAAAATATAACTTTAGGGATGGGTTTATGGGTCGAAATATTGTTTTACAGGTCGCTTTGGGGTTGTCCCTTGTTGCGCCTGTACAAGCCGCTGATAACGCTCCGGGTGGCGTTGATGGCGCAGTTTTGTGGTTGGATGCCTCTGATCCTAATGCGGATGGCTCTACATCCGGTGGAGCGTTTAGCGGGATTTCCAGTGCTAATCCCTGGAAAGATAAAACATCGAACGGGTATTTGACGGTACCGGTTGGTTCCAGCCCTGGCAACACGACCCCATGGAATAATCAGTCAGATATTGGTGATCAGCCAGCATTTTCTTTCAGAGAAGCTAATGCTGTTGCTTATCAGATCAAAAACAGCCGCGACGAAGCCTTAGATCTGCGCTCAGGTGTGGAGCCTGACGTTACTATTTTTACCGTTTACCGCACGTCCGGTGTCAGTACTTCACAGGGCAGTGCTTTATGGGGGCTGGATGACAATAACTGGGATCGAATGTTCTTCAATTCCTTTAATTTCAGCAGCAATAGAGAAAACGGCATTGTAGGTATTGGTCCTGTCTCGCAAAACATCTCGATCACCAATGCGGGTATTGCTGATGAAAACCGTCTGGTAACCGTCAGTTATCAGTTTGGTGAAAGCAATGGGTCATTTGTGAGCTTTAATGGGGTAACGGGTGGTACGGCTTTTACCCGTTTTACCGATACTACTTCGGATGATTTAGATACTGACCCTTCTAACCCTCTCGGTCAGCAGCCTGTATTTGCTATTGGTTGGGATGGTAATAATAACTATGCTCAAGCTGATATTGCTGAAATTATTGTTTTTGACAAAGCGTTAACGGCTTGTGAAGCGCACAAAGTTAATTTCTTCCTGTCTGAAAAGTATAAAAATGATTTTTGGGGCCCAATTCCGGACAGCGAACCTTGTCTGGTCGACTTATTTCAAAAAATTAAAGATTACGCCGATGGCGATGGCACCAGTCCAGCAGCACTAACCGTACAAGATTATATTAATGTTAGTGGTGACAACGTTTCTGCTGAAAATCTGGCTGCCGTTAATGCTGCCATCCTGGCTAAATCTTCTTCAGATATTAATACTGTTGCTGATGTTCAGCGCATTATTGATGAATCCATTATTCAGAATTATGCGGATACAAATGGTACCTCTAAGCCTGTGCCAACGCCTGAAATGTATGACTCCATTGGTGTGACAGGTGTAACTGATAGCAATATTAATCAAGTTAATATTGAAATTGCAGGGAAAACAAAAGAAGAGGTTGATACAACGGCAGAGGTACAGGCGATTGTTGATGCGATTGGTGCTTTTGTTATTGATATTAATCCGCTGAATCGAAACCTGGTCGAAGGTGAAGCTTTTGCCGTCACTCCAGCGCGTTCAGGTACTCCTAACGGTAATGTCCGTTGGAGCATATCAGGAATCGATGCAGCCTTATTTTCAATCGATGAGAATACCGGCCGTTTAACACTGAAAACTCCGGCTGATTTCGATACGTTAACCAATAACCCTATCCAGGTTACGATTACTGCGACGGATGATGGTGGTAATACCGACTCTAAAAACCTTGTTCTCACTATTTTAAAAGATACTGATGGCGATGGTACTGCAGATATCAATGATAACGATATTGATGGCGACGGCCTGAGCAACGTTGATGAAAATACAGTTCATGGTACCGACCCGAATAAAGCCGATACTGATGGTGATGGTGTTAATGATGCGCAGGAAATTAATACTGATGGCACTGATCCGCTGAAAAAAGACTCCGATGAAGATGGTGTTGAAGATGGCCAGGAAAAAACGGATGGCACCGACCCACTGAAAAAAGACTCCGATGAAGATGGTGTTGAAGATGGCCAGGAAAAAACAGATGGCACTGACCCTCTGAAAAAAGATACCGATGGTGACGGTATCGAAGACGGTCAGGAAAAAACCAACGGCACCGATCCACTTAAGAAAGATACCGATGGTGATGGTTCTGACGACGGCGTTGATGTATTCCCGAATGACCGCAACGAGCAGGTCGATACCGACGGCGACGGTACGGGCAACAATGCCGATACCGACGATGATAACGACGGTGTATCGGATGCGGATGAAGCCACTAACGGCACTGACCCGCTGAAGGAAGACACTGACGGCGATGGTTCCGACGACGGCGTTGATGCGTTCCCGAATGACCGCAACGAGCAGGTCGATACCGACGGCGACGGTACGGGCAATAATGCCGATACCGACGATGATAACGATGGTGTATCGGATACAGACGAGGCCACTAACGGTACTGATCCGCTGAAGAAAGATACCGATGACGATGGCGTAAACGATAACGAAGACGCTTTCCCAACGAATAAAGACGAGTCAGTTGATACCGACGGCGACGGTACTGGCAACAATGCCGATACCGACGATGATAACGATGGTGTATCGGATGCGGACGAGGCCACTAACGGCACGGACCCACTTAAGAAAGACACTGACGGCGATGGTTCTGACGACGGCGTTGATGCGTTCCCGAATGACCGCAACGAGCAGGTAGATACTGACGGCGACGGTACGGGCAACAATGCCGATACCGACGATGATAACGATGGTGTATCGGATACGGATGAAGCCACCAATGGCACTGATCCGCTGAAGAAAGACACTGATGGTGATGGCGTAAACGATAATGAAGATGCCTTCCCAACCGATAAAGATGAATCGGTTGATACCGATGGTGATGGTATTGGTAACAACGCTGACGACGACGATGATAACGACGGTGTATCGGATGCGGACGAGGCCACTAACGGCACTGATCCGCTGAAGAAAGATACCGACGATGATGGCGTAAACGATAACGAAGATGCTTTCCCAACGAATAAAGACGAATCAGTTGATACTGATGGTGATGGCACAGGCAACAATGCTGATACCGACGATGATAACGATGGTGTATCGGATGCGGATGAAGCCACTAACGGCACCGACCCACTGAAAAAAGATACTGACGGCGATGGTTCTGACGACGGCGTTGATGCGTTCCCGAATGACCGCAACGAGCAGGTCGATACCGACGGCGACGGTACGGGTAACAATGCCGATACCGACGATGATAACGACGGTGTATCGGATACAGACGAGGCCACTAACGGCACTGATCCGCTGAAGAAAGATACGGATGACGATGGCGTAAACGATAATGAAGATGCCTTCCCAACCGATAAAGATGAATCGGTTGATACCGATGGTGATGGTATTGGTAACAACGCTGACGATGACGATGATAACGACGGCGTTAAAGATGAAGATGATGCTGAGCCTACTAACTCTGACAACGATGATGATGGTGATGGTGTTTCAAATGCGGATGAAAAACGCATTGGTACCGATCCGACGAAGTCTGACTCAGATAACGACGGCATCAACGATAAAGATGAAATCGGCGATGATCTGAATAATCCTCGTAACACCGACGGTGAAGATGAAATCGATGCATTGGACAGCGACTCCGATAACGACGGTGTTAGCGATGCCGATGAAAAACGCATTGGTACCGATCCGACGAAGTCTGACTCAGATAACGACGGCATCAACGATAAAGATGAAATCGGCGATGATCTGAATAATCCTCGTAACACCGACGGTGAAGATGAAATCGATGCATTGGACAGCGACTCCGATAACGACGGTGTTAGCGATGCCGATGAAAAACGCATTGGTACGGATCCGTTAAAAGAGGACTCAGACAACGATGGCATCAACGATAAAGATGAAATCGGCGATGATCTGAATAATCCGCGTAACACCGACGGTGAAGATGAAATCGATGCATTGGACAGCGACTCTGATAACGACGGTGTTAGCGATGCCGATGAAAAACGCATTGGCACGGATCCGTTAAAAGAGGACTCAGACAACGACGGCATCAACGATAAAGATGAAATCGGCGATGATCTGAATAACCCTCGTAACACCGATGGTGAAGATGAAATCGATGCATTGGACAGCGACTCCGATAACGACGGTGTTAGCGATGCCGATGAAAAACGCATTGGTACGGATCCGTTAAAAGAGGACTCAGACAACGACGGCATCAACGATAAAGATGAAATCGGCGATGATCTGAATAATCCGCGTAACACCGACGGTGAAGATGAAATCGATGCGCTGGATAACGACTCCGATAACGATGGTGTTAATGACAAAGATGATTCTGAGCCATTAAATCCAGAAAATGATTCTGATAATGATGGTGTCCCGAATTCAGGTGATACAGCACCAGAAGACGGTACGAACGACACCGATGGCGACGGTATTTCAAACGAAGACGAAGTTGCAGCGGGCACTGATCCTGAGAAGAAGGACAGTGATGGTGACGGTGTTGATGATAATGCTGAAGTTGCTGCAGGGACTGATCCGTTAAAAGAAGACACTGATGGCGATGGCGTGAACGATAAGGACGATGTCGACCCGAATGATAAAAACAGTGACTCCGATAACGACGGTATTTCGGATGAAAAAGAAACTGAGCTGGGTCTGAACCCTCTGGATGAAGACTCTGACAGCGATGGCATCAAAGACTCTGATGAAATCACCAACAATGGTGAAGGTACTCAGCGTGATACAGACGGTGACGGTACCATCGATGCATTGGACAATGACGATGATGGTGACGGTACTCCGACTGCTGATGAATTGAGTGATAACAATGATGACGCGGATAACAATCCATTAACACCGGTCATGGATACCGATGGCGATAATATCCCAGATTATCTGGATAACAGTGATGACACGACGGATGGTACCGGTGGTGATTCGGACAACGATGGTCTGACCGATAAGCAAGAATGTGCATCTGCGCCAAACTGTGCCGATAGCGACCAAGACGGTATTCCAGACTTTATGGATGATGATTCCGATAACAACGGCATCAAAGATGAAGATGAAAATGCTCCGCTGATCGATACTGATGGTGATGGCACGGCTGATTTCGCCGATACCGACGATGACAACGACGGTACTTCGGATACGGACGAACTGAATGGCGTGACTGATCCTGGCAATGCTGTGGACTCGGATGCGGATGGTATCGATGATTACAAAGATGCCGACGATAAGGCTAATGAAGCCGGTACTTCGGATAACTCAGGTGATTCGGATAAAGACGGTATCAGTGACGAGGTCGAGCGTGGTGATGGCGAAGAGCCGCGTGACAGTGATGGCGATAATATTCCGGATTACATGGATGACGACTCGGATAACGATGGCATCAAAGATTCAGATGAAAAAGGTGATTCTGAAACACCTCGTGATACCGATGAAGACGGTACACCGGATTACCGCGATGAAGACTCCGATAATGATGGCAAGACGGATGCTGAAGAGTGCCCGGATGCGTCGGCGTGTAACGACAATAATGACGATACCACACCGGACTATCTGGATAACGACATAGACGGCTCTGCTGATCCGGATACTTCTCCAGTCGCGCCAACACCTGGGCCAACTCCAACACCTGAACCAAGCCCAGCGCCTGGTGCAGGTGATAACTCGGGTGCTCAGGAGCCTGGCAAAGTGAAAACCGGTGTTAGCGGTGCTGGTAATATGAGCGTTAACCTGCTGCTGGTTCTGGCATTGCTGGTGATCTTGGGTCGGACTCGCCGAGTACGCTCTTTTGGTTTTATGTTGATGGCAGCTCTGCCATTAACCTCTCATGCCGAATGGTGGGATGAAATGAATGTGTATGTGGGGGCTGGTGTAGGTCAAAGCACACTGGATCCTGATACATCCGATACTAATTTGGATCAGAAAGATGATCATGATACGGGCTGGAAATTAACCGCTGGCTGGGATTGGAATGATCATATTTCAATTGAAGGTTATTACGCTGAGCTGGGCGATGCGAAGTTCCGCCCGCAAGGTTCGATCAATTACCGCATGGTGGGCGGTGATGTGATTGGCCATTATTGGTTAATGGGGGAGCCGCGCCGTCAGGGCAGCATCGCTCTTTACGCCAAAGGTGGTTTGAACCATATGACCAACGATGGCAAAAACCTGGCTTATGAAAAACAGGAAGTGGCTCAATTAATGTTGGGTGCGGGGGCTGAATATTACCTGCCAAAAGCCTTTAGTCTGCGTTTGGAATTTGAGTCTTACGATAAAGATGCCTCGTTATTATCGCTTAACCTGATTAAACGTTTTGGAGCAAGCAGCCAGTATCAGCCTGCTGCAAAAGCCACTGAACCTCAACCGGTTGTTGCTGAGGTTGTGGAGCCAGCAATCGCAGAAGAGCCGGTCGTAGAAGCTTTGGTTGTTGAAGAAGCAGTAGCCGCAGAGCCATCCATTAAAGACGTGGATGTGATTGTTGCGGATATCGGCTTTGCGGTTAACTCATCAAAGCTGGCTGAAAAAGAGCAAGACTTGCTGAAACAGGTAGCAGCTGACATTCAACAAAGTGAAAACCTTCAGGTTGAAGTTCAGGCGCATACCGATGCTTCTGGTTCGGCTAAATACAACGAATGGTTATCACAGCGCCGTGCTGAATCGGTAGCCGCTTTCTTGATTGAGCAGGGTGTTAATGCTGAGCAATTAACCGCGATCGGTTATGGTGAAAGTCAGCCTCGGGCGAGCAATGAAACCGCAGAAGGCCGGGCGCAAAACCGTCGGGTTGAGTTTAAAGTGTTACAGCGCTAATCATCCAATCATCTGCAAAACCTTTAAAGCCTCCACCGGAAACGGTTGGAGGCTTTTTTGATGATGTAAAAAGTTATGACTTTAAAACGAATGGCGCTGGCGACCTAGCGCTGATGGACTAGTCTGATAATCACTTACTAACTGAATAGTTATTCAAGGGTGTGGTTATGAGAAGAATGGTCTGCCGTGCGTCAATCGCGTGCAGTTTGGCTGGTATTTTATCGATGACGGGCACGGCTTCTGTTATGGCAAGCAGTGCCCCGGCGGATATCAGTAACGGTTTATTATTATGGCTGGATGCGTCGGATCCGGAAAACGATGGCACACCTCCGACAACCTATGAAATCAGCACGTCTACTCCTTGGCAGGATAAAAGTGGGAATGGTTATGTAACGATTCCTGTGGGGAGCCAATCCTCTAACGTAACACCTTGGGTTCTGTCATCCGATATTGGGCAACAACCTGCCTTTCGTTTTTCTGCGGGCAATCAGGTGGCGTACCAAATTAAAACTCGCGGTGTGGATGGCATTGCAGGCAATGCCGATGATGCTGAATTGGATTTACGCCCCACAGCTCTTCCTGATATCACGATCTTAACGGTTTATCGCACAACGGGCCCTAGCCAAGACCAGGGCAGTGCATTATGGGGGATTGATAACCTCAACTGGGACCGTATGTTTTTTAACTCATTTGGTAGCTCAACCCCCAAAGACGGTATTGTTGGTATCGGACCTGTTGGACAGAACGTTCCCATTATTGATGCCGGTATTGCCGATACCAATCGCTTGGTGACAGTGAGTTATCAATACCAAGCAAATAATGGGTCATTTGTAAGTTTTAACGGCTCCGATAATGGTGCTTCGTTTACACCTTTTACAGATACAACTCATTTAACTGATCAACAGGCAACTTTTGCAATTGGCTGGGACGGTGATAACAACTATGCCCAAGCCGATATTGCTGAAGTGGTTGTTTATGACCGTGCATTAAATGTTTGTGAGGTTCATAAATTAAATTTGTTTTTGTCTGATAAATATCGCGATGACTTTTGGGGGCCGCTTTTAATTAATGACCCGTGTATTGCCGATTTATTAAAAGAAATTCAGGATTATGCCGACGGCGATGGTGTTAACCCCGGGCCATTAACACCTGATGATTATCGTGATGCCAGTATTCGGGATGTTGACGATGAGAATATTGATGTAGTAAATCCTGCTATTTTAGATAAAGACGGTATGGATTTGGATACCGTTGAGAAAGTTCAGAAAGTGGTTCATGAAGCTATTATCCAGGCCTATGCAGATACCAATGGAGCCTCAGAAAAACCGACCGTTGAAATGTATAACAGCCTGGGAGTTACCGGGGTCAATCAATCTAATATTGATATTTTAAATAATGAAATTGCCAGCAAAGGGAAGCTAGATGTAGATACTTTGTTGGAGTTGCAGGATATTGTGGATAACCTGGGCGCCTTTACTATTAATATTAATCCTACTAGCAGGCAACTAACCGAGCGTCAGCCATTTTCGTCATCTGCAGTAGTTGTAGGAACCCCGACAGGAAGTTTGACATGGAGCCTGAGTGGCCCGGATGCCAACTTATTTGAGATAGATAACAGCGGCAATATTACTCAGAAATCTGCGTTAGTATTTGATTCCTTACCGAATAACCCATTACGCATTACCGTATCGGCAACTGATGACAATATTACGGACTCAAAAAGTCTGATATTAACCATTCTCAAAGATACTGACAGCGACGGCATTGCCGATAATAGCGATGCTGATATCGATAATGATGGTGTTTTGAATGCTGATGATGATGAACCTTCAAACCCTCTGAATGATAGTGATAACGACGGTGTTGCTAACAATCAGGATGCTGAACCAGAAAATCCGAATAATGATTCTGATAATGATGGTCTGCCAAATAACCTTGACTCAGAACCAACGACATCCGCTGTTGATCATGATAACGATGGTATTCCCACGCTAACTGAAAATGCCTTAGGCCTTAATCCGCTCAGTGATGACTCCGATGGCGATGGGGTCAAAGATGCTTCGGAGCTTGAAAATAATGGCCAGGGTACACAGCCGGATACTGATGGTGATGGGACTATCAATGCGCTCGACAGTGATGATGACGGCGATGGTATTTTGACCTTGCGCGAAAATACCTTAGGCCTTAACCCACTCAGTGATGACTCTGACGGTGATGGGATTAAAGATGCTTCAGAGCTCAACAATAACGGTCAGGGCACCCAACCGGATACCGATGGTGATGGCATTATTAATGCCCTAGATACTGATGATGATGGCGATGGAATCTCAACAGCGATTGAAATAAGCCGAGGTACTGATCCGTTAAATCAGGATTCTGATAATGATGGCATCTCCGATGCGGGTGTTTGTTTACCGGGTGCCCCCTGTAACGATACATCTATACCAGAGCCTCAAGGCGGTGTTGAAACTGGTATCCGCGGAGCCGGTAGTCTGAATCTGCTGTTTATTCTTGTATTAGCGGCGCTGGTGCTGGGCCGCCGTTATCGTTTACTTCTGCTGGCGTTACCACTGGCAGCCAATGCGGCTGATGCCGACAAGTCAGGCTTTTATGTCGGCGCGGGTATCGGCAATAGTTGGCTGGAACCAAAAACCTCCGGTGATTTTCGGGTAAAAGATAAAACAGATACCGCGTATAAGCTGACGGCAGGTTGGGACTGGACTGAGTTCCTGTCGTTTGAGGGTTATTACGCCCGGTTGGGAGAGTCTCGTCTTAGCCCACAAGGTAAAATTGATTACCGTATGCTGGGAGCAGATGTTATTGGCCATTACTGGTTGTACGGTGTGGCGAGGGAAGAGGGGAGCCTGGCGCTTTATGGTAAAGGTGGCTTTAATCACATGACCAACGATGGCAGAGGATTAAGCTATAAAAAACAAAAAACAGCTCAATTGATGTTTGGCTTAGGTGCTGAATATTATTTGCCAAAAGCCTTTAGTGTGCGTTTGGAATGGGAATCTTACGATAAAGATGCCTCGTTATTATCGTTAAATCTGATCAAACGTTTTGGTCATCATACGGCATACAAAGCTGTAGAAACACCGGTTCCTGCTGAAGCTGAGCCAATGGTGGTGAACGCTGTTGCTGAACCTCTCCCGGTTGAAGACACCATTGCTCCGGAGGTTACAGAACCTGTTATCGTAGAAGAAGCTGTAGCAGTTGTGCCTGCTGAGGCGGTATCGGAATCCATCGCAGAGTTAGATGTTGTTATTGTTGAAATCGGTTTTGCGTTGAATTCAGCTGAGCTGACATCTCAGGATAAACAGACATTGGATGCGTTGATCAGTGATATTCAACAACACTCACAAGCGCAGCTTGAAGTGCAGGCACATACCGATAACCAAGGGTCGGAAAAATACAACCAGGCGTTATCACAACGTCGGGCTGAAGCTGTTGTTGCTTATATGGTTGAGCAGGGCATTAGCAACGAACAATTAACGGCTGTGGGTTATGGTGAAAGCCAGCCTCGTGAGAGTAATGACACAGCAGAAGGCCGGGCAAAAAATCGCCGGGTTGAGTTTAAAGTGTTGCAGCGTTAACAACGCGATTGATCGTTCAATACGATAAATACAAAAAAGCCAGTTGATCTCTCAACTGGCTTTTTTGTGCGGGGAATTTCAGCCTGGTTTAAAACGGCAAAAACCGCCCTGATAAATCAGGGCGGTTTTTAATCAGCTAAGATGCTGTTGAGTTGAGGCTGCTTCAGATTACTTAGAAGCAGTGAACTCTGGGTATGCTTCCATACCACACTCAGACAGATCCACACCTTCGTACTCTTCTTCTTCAGTAACACGCAGACCCATCACAACTTTGATGATGCTCCATACGATCAGAGAAGTTACGAATACCCATACGAAGATAGTTAACATACCGACCAGCTGACCCATGAAGGTTGCATCAGCGTCTGACAGCAGTACCGCGAAGATACCCCAGATGCCTACAACACCGTGTACAGAGATAGCACCTACCGGATCATCAATTTTCAGCTTGTCCAGAGTCAGGATAGAGAACACAACCACAATACCACCGATAGCACCAATGATGGTTGCCAGGAATGGGCTTGGATCAGCAGGCTCAGCCGTGATCGCAACCAGACCAGCCAGTGCACCGTTCAGAGCCATGGTCAGATCCGCCTTACGGAACAGAACGTAAGCAGTAATCAGAGCGGCGATCAGGCCACCAGCAGCAGCTGCGTTAGTGTTCAGGAATACGCTGGCCACTTCGTTAGCTACCGCAATGCCACCCAGTTTCAGAGTAGAACCACCGTTGAAACCGAACCAACCCATCCACAGGATGAACATACCCAGGGTTGCCAGAGGCAGGTTTGCACCAGGAATTGCACGTGCTTCACCATTCGGGCCGTATTTACCTTTACGTGGACCTAACAGTAATACACCGGCCAGAGCGGCTGCAGCACCTGCCATGTGAACAATACCGGAACCCGCGTAGTCAGAGTAGCTCAGCTCGTACAAACCAAATACTGCATCGCCATTCCAGGTCCAGCTACCTTCCATTGGGTAGATAACACCGGTCATTACTACTGCGAATGCCAGGAAAGCCCACAGCTTCATACGCTCAGCAACTGCACCAGAAACAATCGACATGGCCGTTGCTACGAATACTACCTGGAAGAAGAAGTCAGAAGCGCCAGAGTAAACAGAGTCACCACCGAAACCAGCTTCATGAGAAGCGGCCAGTACGCCTGCTACAGCTTCGTCAGTCATGCTTGCAACACTGTCAGTGCCGCTTAAGAAGAAACCGCCGCCGTACATAAACTCATAACCACATACCAGGTACATGGTGCACGAAATCGCAAACAGAGCGACGTTTTTAGTCAGAATTTCTGTGGTGTTTTTAGAGCGAACCAGGCCCGCTTCTAACATAGCGAAACCAGCCGCCATCCACATTACCAATGCGCCACACACCAGAAAATAAAAGGTGTCCATGGCGTATTGCAGTTCATAAATATGATTCAGATTTTGTTCCATGCTAAGCCCCCCGCATTAGGCTTTAGATGCTATTCGATGTTCTTAAAACAGTGCTCTCAGTGAGAGAATCAAACTGCGTCAGCGCCGGTCTCACCGGTACGGATACGAATGATTTGTTCCAGAGAAGTTACAAAAATTTTGCCGTCACCGATTTTGCCGGTGTTCGCTGCTTTAGTGATGGCTTCAATCACTTTGTCAGCCAAGTCGTCAGAGATAGCGACTTCAATTTTTACTTTAGGCAGGAAATCAACAACGTATTCCGCGCCACGATACAGTTCAGTGTGACCTTTCTGGCGGCCAAAACCTTTTACTTCAGTGACGGTGATGCCCTGAACGCCGATCTCAGACAGTGCTTCACGCACGTCGTCCAGCTTGAACGGCTTAACAACAGCAGTAATGAGTTTCATAGAAAACCCCTTAAGTTGAATGCTCGAGAAAATTCAGTGTGATCAATGGCCCATGCGGGGGCACGGGCCATTGTATGCTTTTTACAGCTCAATAGGCAGGCTATAAGACACAACTACTTTAGTATCTTCATCAACAGCACCGGCATCTTCATCAATGTCCAGAGATTGATCGACCACTTTACTCAAAGTGAAAGAGATGTTGTCGTTATAGGCATAGCTCAAGTCCAGGTGAGTGTAATCTTCATCACCGTCGTCAGCCTGACCCAGAGTTGCAGAGAAGGCACCTGCTTCTGCACCTAAAGTGAAGTAGCTGTAGTCATCGTTACCAGCCAATACATAGTAGTAAGAAGCAGATACTGGGCCGTATGCACCAGAGATGATCAGGTCTGAAGTCTCAAAGGTGTTGCCACGGCCATTAACGGCATCATCACCAGAATAAACATAAGTCCATGCGCTTACGTCATAGCTGAAGTCACCAGCTTCGCCACCGTAACCCAAGTACAGGTCGTATTCCTGGCCCAGTTCTGTATCACCAGATGAAGTCCAAACACCGGCATAAGCACCACCAGAGCTAACAGTCAGATCACCAGAAACAGCAGCAGCGCCGTTACCCAGATCCTGACCACGCCACAGGTACATATTCGCTACTGCTGCGGATGCAGATACTTCAACTTCTGCTTGTACCGCTGGTACAGCTGCTGCAGTCATTACACCAGCCAGAGCAATTGCTTGAGTTAATTTTTTCATCGTTCTTTTCCTTCGCAGTTATTTTCAAACTTTATTGATCGATGCAGATGCACCGTTTTAATTCTGTGATTAGCTATTAGCAGCGGGTGTGCCAACTTTTAAAAACCGCAGAAAAACAGACTCTTACGATCAGGTTTAGCGAATTTGCAAAGAAAAGTGATTTCATCTTGGTGCATGCACCATAATTGAGCACTAAATTGGAGCGTCTGCTTGCTGGTGTGTGCACTAAAAAAATACACGGGTCGCCGGGTGGCCTTTTAATGGGGCGGTAAGCGTTGTGTATGCTGATAAATGTGATTCACTGGTACAATATGGGTCAAAATTAAAGAATGATTGAGAATCTGACATGATTAACCCTGCCCAAATCAAACAAATGGCTGATGAGTTTCTGGAGAAGTTACCAACACCGGGCATTCCGGAAGATATGAAATTACTGATGCGAGGGCAGCTTCAGTCCATGCTGACGAATGCTAATCTGGTGACTCGCGAAGAGTTTGATGTGCAGTTAGAAGTGCTGCGCCGCACCCAGGCTCAATTGGTTGAGCTGGAGCAGCGCTTAGCTGAGTTAGAGAAGAAAGCCGATTAAAGCCTGTTTTCTGGCGGTTTGTATTAAATCAAATCGCCAGCAGTTCGCGGGCCTGTTCAGACGTTTTTAATTCATGGCCTGCGCCGGAGGCCACCACGCGGCCACGCTCCAGAATAATAAACTCATCCGCCAGCTCAGCAGCAAAGTCGAGATATTGTTCGACCAACACAATGGCCATTTCGCCACGATCCCGCAGCAGTTCAATTACCCGCTGAATATCTTTAATGATCGACGGTTGAATGCCTTCAGTCGGTTCATCCAGAATCAGCAACTTAGGGCGCAGTAATAACGCCCGGGCAATGGCCAGCTGCTGTTGCTGACCACCGGATAAGTCACCACCACGGCGCTTCAACATTTGTTGTAACACCGGAAATAGTGAAAATATTTCCGGGTCGATATGACGCTGATTGCGCGGCAACGCTGAAAACGCGGTTTGTAAGTTTTCTTCCACCGTCAGCTGAGCAAAGATATCGCGCCCCTGAGGCACGTAGGCAATGCCCTGACGCGCCCGATCTGCCGGGGATAGTCCATCAAGCTGGCCATCGATCCAGCGAATCTGACCGTTCATGGTATCCAGTTGCCCGGATAAAGCTTTCATTAAGGTGGTTTTACCGACCCCATTACGCCCTAACACACAAGTGACTTTGCCAATTTCAGCCTGCAGGCTGACATCGTATAACGCCTGACTGGCTCCGTAGGCGACGTTTAATTGGTTGACTCGTAACATAATTCTTAATCTCAATTCTGATAAAGCGTTATTGAAGCAGCTGATACGAGGCAAAAATTGATGAAAAGACGGAGTTTATAAATCATAAATGAGTATTTTGAATCAATTTTTAACAACGTAGCAGCAATGCAAATAGCTTTATTACCGACCCAGGTACTTTTCAATAACCTCGTCATTGGCCTTAACTGAGGCTAATGATCCTTCTGCGAGCACGCTACCTTCATTGAGTACCGTCACCCGACAATCCAGCGCATCAATAAAGTCCATATCGTGTTCCACCACCATCAGTGAATGGCTTTTCGCCAGCTCTTTAAACAGTTCAGCGGTTTTCATGGTTTCTTCATCGGTCATACCCGCAGCGGGTTCGTCAATTAATAACAGCTCCGGCTCCTGGCCCAACAACATGCCAATTTCTAACCATTGTTTTTGACCATGGGATAAATTGCCCGCCAGATTGTGCAATTGATCGCCCAGATCAATCATGCCCAGAATTTCATCCAGTTTGTTCTTTTGTGCTGACGATAATTTATGGCGTAATGCCTGCCAGACAGAACGACCACCTTTTAACGACATTTCCAGATTTTCAAAAATTGTTAAGCTTTCGATGACACTCGGTTTCTGGAATTTCCGACCAATACCTAAGTTCGCTACCGCGGCTTCATCGTATTGGGTCAGATCGTGATGATTGTTAAATAACAAGGTGCCTTCATCGGGTTTGGTTTTGCCGGTAATCACATCCATCATGGTGGTTTTACCGGCACCATTCGGGCCAATAATGGCGCGCATTTCTCCCGGCTCAATTAATAAAGACAATGAGTTTAAAGCTTTAAAACCATCAAAACTGACGGTAACACCATCCAGATACAAGACTGATGGATTTTCAATATGCAGAGGTGCCTGACTCATGAGTTACCTCCTTGAGGAATTACCGGAATATCATCGGCAGCGTCATCGCTTAATTGTTTTGCTGCCCGTTTTTCTTTGATTTGTTGTACTAAACCCACCACACCTTTTGGCAGATATAAGGTGGATAACACAAACAAGCCACCCAACAGGAATAACCACAACTCAGCAAATGCACCGGTAAAATAGGTTTTGGCGTAGTTCACAATAAAGGCACCAATCACAGCACCGTATAAGGTGCCACGGCCACCCACCGCTACCCAAATAATCATCTCAATGGATAAAATCGGAGCAAATTCACCTGGATTAATAATGCCCACCTGAGGAACATACAAAGCACCGGCCACACCGGCCAGCATGGCAGACACCACAAAAACAAAGAGTTTGTAGTGCTCAACCCGATAGCCAATAAAGCGGGTACGGCTTTCAGCATCGCGAATAGCAACCAGAACACGGCCCAGTTTAGAGTCAACAATAAAGCGACTGATTAAATAACCCAGAATTAACGCCAGCGCCGAAGCAATAAATAATGCCGCACGAGTCGAGTCTGATTGCAGGTCAAAGCCCAGAATATCTTTAAAGTCGGTTAAGCCATTATTGCCGCCAAAACCCATATCATTTCGGAAGAAGGCCAGCATTAAGGCATAGGTTAGAGCCTGAGTAATAATGGATAAATACACCCCGGTTACGCGGGAGCGGAAAGCCAGCGCACCAAAAACAAACGCCAGAATGCCCGGCGCAGCCAGAATCATAATGGCGGCAAACCAGAACTGATCAAAACCAAACCAGTACCAAGGCAATTCGGTCCAGTTCAAAAACACCATAAAGTCGGGAAGTTCCGGATTACCGTAAACACCACGATCACCAATCTGGCGCATCAGGTACATGCCCATGGCATAACCACCCAGGGCAAAAAAAGCGCCATGCCCCAGGCTGAGAATACCGCAGTAGCCCCAGATTAAATCCACCGCCAGCGCTAACAGGGCATAACACAGGTATTTGCCCAGTAATGTCATGGTGTAGGTGGAGATGTGAAAAATGGACCCTTCCGGAAATACCAGATTGCAGAAGGGAACAATGATCGCCAGTGCCAGAATAGCAATAACCAATCGCTGCCCGGCTTTGTCGTTAGCCAATAATGAAGTGATTGGCCCAAGTTTTATATCTTTCATAAAGATTTCCTTTATCGCCTGACTGCATTGCAGTTTTAACGC
Source organism: Bacterioplanoides sp. SCSIO 12839 (assembly GCF_024397975.1). Lineage (NCBI taxonomy): Bacteria > Pseudomonadati > Pseudomonadota > Gammaproteobacteria > Oceanospirillales > Oceanospirillaceae > Bacterioplanoides > Bacterioplanoides sp. SCSIO 12839. The sequence goes on along the minus strand of NZ_CP073745.1, from coordinate 3,670,380 downwards.
AGGACGTCGTAAATACATCCCTGTAGACTCCCTTTTTGCATCCCTGCAAAAAAGGCCTGCTTATAAAACTCCAATACAGTCAGACTGAAATATTCAACGGTGTTAACTTAAAGTGAATATATCAACCTTCAACCGCACGACCTTTCAGAGCAAACAGCCCTCGTGGTCGTTTCTGAATAAATAAAATAATAAATACCAGTACCAGAATTTTTGCTAATACTGCACCGGCCAGTGGTTCGAAGAATTTATTCGCTACACCCAAAGACATGGCAGCAACCAGAGTGCCCCATAAATTACCGACGCCACCAAATACCACCACCATAAAGGAGTCGATGATATAAGCCTGTCCCAGGTTCGGACCAACATTGGTTAACTGGCTTAATGCCACACCAGCAATGCCCGCAATACCGGAGCCTAAACCAAAGGTCAGCGCATCGACCCAACCGGTACGAATCCCCATAGAATTTGCCATCGGACGATTCATGGTCACAGCACGCATCTGTAAACCAAATAAGGTTCGTTTTAACACCAGCGCCAAAGCCGCCAGCACCAATAAGCTGAAAATAATGATGTATAAACGGTTAAAGGTAAGTTCCAATGCTGGATTGATCATAAAGGTGCCAGCCATCCAGTCCGGCGTTGTGACATCGCGGTTTAATGGGCCAAAAATAGAACGTACCGCTTGCTGTAAAATCAGGCTGATACCAAAGGTTGCCAGCAAGGTTTCTAATGGACGGCCGTATAAATGGCGAATTACCGAGCGCTCAATTAACACGCCCACTAAGCCACTCACTAAAAATGCAGCCGGAATCGCAACGACCAATGACATACCAATGGAATTCGGCATTAACTGTTGCACCACATAGGTGGTATACGCACCCAGCATAATCATTTCACCATGGGCCATATTAATCACGCCCATCACCCCAAAGGTAATGGCCAGACCAATGGCGGCCAACAGCAGTACTGCGCCCAGAGACAGGCCAAAATACAGATTTTCAGCATAGCTGTTCAGTTTTAATAACTGATCAATATTTTCGATGGTTTTAGTGGCCAGCTGATATTCATCAGCGCGGCTTTTCTGTTGCTCTTCAGAGAAGCCATCAGCAAATTTACTCAGCGCCACACGCACTTCGGAATATAACGAACGATCTAACGCGTTAATTGCTTGCAATCGGATATCGGCGTCAGCACTGTTCAGGTTCTGTAATGCCTGAGACAGCAATAAAACCTCAGAAACTTTTTGCCTTTCTTCAGCCTTAATCAGTTTTCTCAGTTCTTCAGACGCGATTGAATCCGGTGCTTTTAACAGATTTTGTGCAGCATTAAAGCGTTGCTCATCATTGCCGGATGAAATCTGAATTAACGCAATCGCCGAACGTAACTGACGGCGAATTTTATTATTTACGCCAATTTTTTTGAATTTACGTTTGCCGATATTTTCAACAGGCTGGTCACCAAAGGCCTGTTTAATGCCCTGTTCGGATTTAAAGGATTCGACCAACACCAATAACTTGTCGGATTTTCGATAATAAAGCTCTGAATCCAGCATTGCCTGGAGTAGCGTCAGTGTTTTTTCGTCAGATATCGCAGACATCTGCTCAATAATATTTGCTTTTTTCTTATAGTTGGCACTGGGTAACTGTTGTGCCAGTAGCTCAAGCTCGTTATTGCCTGATACATCGGTCGGTTCAATGCTTTCTGTTTGAGCTTGTAACGGACCTGCAATAGAGAGAAGAAGAGCCAATAACCAAATCGAGAGAGATTGAGTTACGCGCATGGGAATATCCCTTTTCGAATATAAGGTTGGACGAGTCGCCCAATAAAGATCAATAAGCGGGCAAAAAATAAGGAGCCTGACATCAGGCTCCTTATTGCACACTAATGGTGTTGCAATTATTCCGCGGCTACCGCAGCGCCACCACAGCTCTTAGTTACGGTGTTGTAGTTACCGCAGCTAACCGGTGCTGTCCAATCGGAGATCAGGTTGGCAGACTCTGGCAGGTAATCGGTCCAGGCATCACCCTTAACTACTTCGTCGGTTTTCCAAACGATATCAAATTGACCATCATCCTGAATTTCACCAATTAATACTGGCTTAGACAGATGGTGGTTTTCATTCATTTTCGCCATACCACCAGTCAGGTTAGGCACTTCAATACCGTACATGGCTGCACGCACTTTATCGACGTCTTCGCTTTTCGCCTTTTCAACCGCTTTTGCCCACATCTGGAAACCAATATAGGTCGCTTCCATTGGGTCATTGGTTACGCGATCTTCATCTTTAGTGTAAGCCTGCCACTGTTCAATGAACTTATCATTAGTATCGGATTCAGCACTCTGGAAGTAGTTCCAAGCCGCTAAGTGGCCCACTAATGGAGAGGTGTCAAAACCGGACAGTTCTTCTTCGCCCACAGAGAAAGCGACCACTGGAATATCTTCAGCGCTGATGCCCTGGTTCGCCAACTCTTTATAGAAAGGAACGTTAGCATCACCGTTTACGGTTGAAACAACTGCGGTCTTCTTACCTGCGCTACCGAACTTTTTAATGTCAGAAACGATGGTTTGCCAATCGCTGTGGCCAAATGGTGTGTAGTTGATCATGATGTCTTTTTCAGCAACACCTTTTGATTTCAGGTAGCTTTCTAAAATCTTATTGGTGGTGCGTGGATAAACGTAGTCGGTTCCAGCCAATACCCAACGTTCAACTTCACCGTCTTCCATCAAATAATCAACGGCGGGAATAGCCTGTTGGTTAGGCGCAGCACCGGTGTAGAACACATTGTAAGAAGACTCTTCACCTTCGTACTGAACCGGGTAGAACAGCAGGCCATTTAATTCTTCAACAACGGGCAAAACAGATTTACGGGAAACAGACGTCCAGCAACCAAAAATAACGTCTACTTCTTCTTTTTCTAATAATTCACGGGTTTTTTCCGCAAATAAAGGCCAGTTAGAAGCCGGGTCTACCACGACTGCTTCCAGCTTCTTACCTAACAGTCCGCCTTTTTTGTTCTGTTCTTCAACCATCATTAATACAGTATCTTTTAATGTGGTTTCGGAAATAGCCATGGTGCCTGACAGAGAGTGCAGTACACCAACTTTAATCGTATCGGCTGCATTGGCTAAACTTACCCCCGCTGCCAACGCACTGATTGCCATGACTTTGCTTGCTTTCTTCAGAACATTAAATCCAGTTTTTTTCATGATTATTCATCCTTTATACGGACTGTTTTAAATGAAGTTCTGATCTGCTACAGAGCTACGTCGATTAACGTATTGCAATATCAGACCAGTTGTTTTTAAAGCTGAATAACCTAGAGCAAGGGGTGTACCAATTTTTTAAATGCCTGTTTTTAAAGCATTGTCTGACTATTACTGGGCAATTTAGTGTTTATAACTCTGAGGTCTATGGTTCGATGCACTAAATGTGAACATTAAATTTCAATTTGATTTCGTTGTGGTGCATTTATGATCTGAAAAGGAATGACTCCGCTTCTGTACTTAGAGTTAACAGGTCCTAATAAACAAAAAAACCGGCTTGCGCCGGTTTCAATGAGATAGAGCTGTATCAGAAGTCTTTTGAATTCTCTGACTTTTTGTTTTTCAGTGTTTTATAGCCCACAACGGCAACAACCACACCAGTGATAATCATGGCCAAGTGATCTGGCTCGGTCAGCTGGTGCATCAGGTTAGCGAAAACACCACCAATGGAGTGGCTATGATCAGCATGAGCCAATGCCTGCGCCGAAGCAGCTATACCGGCAGCCGTCAGCAGTAATTTTTTAACAATATTCATCGTGTCTTCCTCTTACAATTTATTCAGATCGAGTGGAGGCAACGCTGCCATCTTTCGCTGGGTCATGGCCTGGAATCATGTTGGCTAATGCAGGCTCAATGGATTCACGCTTTTCTAACATGCCGTGGTCGATAATAAAGCGGATAATTTCACCGATACCTTTGGTGGTTTCAACATTCGCTAATACAAACGGGCGGTCTCCACGCATTTTTCGGGTATCACGATCCATAATTTCCAATGATGCGCCAACGTGTTCGGCAATATCGACTTTGTTGATGATTAATAGATCCGACTTGGTAATACCCGGGCCACCTTTGCGCGGAATTTTATCGCCAGCGCACACATCAATGACATAGATGGTTAAGTCGGATAATTCCGGGCTGAACGTCGCCGATAAGTTATCACCGCCACTTTCTACCAGCACCATTTCTAAGCCGTCGTGGGCATCTTGCAGTTGCTTAACCGCAGCCAGGTTCATCGACGCATCTTCACGAATGGCAGTGTGTGGACAGCCACCGGTTTCAACACCCAGAATGCGGTCTTCTTCTAATGCCTCTTTGCGCATCAGGAATTTGGCATCTTCTTTGGTGTAAATATCATTGGTTACCACGGCGATGTTGTAATGCTCGCGCATGGTTTGACAGATTTTTTCTAGCAGTGCAGTTTTGCCGGAACCAACCGGGCCACCTACACCAACGCGCAATACTTGTTTCATTTTTCTACCTGATTCCTTCGCTATTATCAGATGAAATATTGATGTTTTTGGCGAGAGGGGTAAATCACATGGATGTGATTTATTAGCCTTCAGGGACGAACTTGTAGCGCCCCGGTAGCCAAAATCTCAATGTTTCATTTAATACAAACCGGATTAATAAGATGGATACTTTTCCAGTCGGAGCACAAAAAGCCACGTCCCTGTGATCTTTGTGCTCTCGCAACATCCTGTTGCTGCTTTGGAAAAGCATCCATCTTCTTAATCCTCAAATTCTTTAAGACCTAAACAAACGAGAATATTGCTGCTCGTGCAGCGACGACGCTATCGCCAATCCCATTAAGCCCGTTCCTATTTGTTCATCTTCAATGTTTTGTGCGGCATCACATACCCGCGTTAATAACGGAATGATTTGCTGCAGAATTTTCTGACCATCGGTTTGCCCCATCGGCATCGCCTTACTGGCGCAGGCGATCTGGTTTTCTACCCAGCTCCAGGCAAAACCTAATAACGCCGTTGGCTCATCAATATCCGATAACACCGCCGCCAATGCGTTCATCGCAACAACCGTAGGTTGTGGGCACTGATCTAAATAACGTTGGCGTTCAGCATCTTGACCCAGATGCCACTGAGCAAAGGCACCTCCCACCTGAATATCTTCCAGATAGAGTTCTTTAGTTTCACGGAACGATATTAATGTTTCATTCCAATAATTCACGGCTTCAAAGTCACTGTTTTTCCAAGCACGATAAAGGCGCAAATACAGCGGCAAATCTAATTGCCCTAAACCAAACTCAAAACTGTGGTCAATCCACTGCTGTACGTCATCACGGTTTTTGCACCAGCCTTTATCCAAGGCGTATTCCAACCCTTGTGAATACGCAAACGCGCCCACCGGCAATGCCGGACTGGAGATATGCAATAACGCCAATAACGATGCCGCGTTTTGAGTCGTCATTAGTGGCTGTGCCCGTGACTATGTGAATGCCCGTGCGAATGACCGTCATCGCCATGATGGTGATGATGACCACCCGTACCCGGAGCATAAGCACCATTCTCTGGCTCAAAGGTTGCCAGCTCATGAGTCACATGAATGCCTAAACCGTGCAGCATGTCGTCTAATACGTAGTCTTCCTGAAAGCGTAAAAAACCTTCGCCAATTTGTAATGGCACATGGCGATTACCCAGATGGTAACAACCACGGGCAAATAACGTTGGATCTTCAACGTGTGCAGTGGATACTTTTTCGCTTTGTGCATTCACAATTAAAAAATCACCATCGGCATTGGTTAATACTGTACCGTGGCGTAGCACCTGGCCACGTTCAATCTGAATGCCCGCATCCAAACCGGATTCAGTTTTAATCTTTAAGCGACCACGCTTGCGATCATCAAACGTCAGGCACACGATTTCTGCTGACGGTATGTCCGCAGCCAATGTGCCTTCGGCTAATTGAGTAAAAATTTTCATATGTTTTCTAATTTATCAAATCATTCTGTGGAATATTGATGGTGTTGGTTGCAGGGGTCCATCACATGGATGTGATGGATTAGCCTTCAGGGACGAACTGGTAGCGCCCCGAAAACCAACATCTCAATATTGCACTTATCTTTCAGCATTATTCGATCATTTATACGCAACACGCCGTGAATCCATCCTTGGAGGCTCGTCCGCAGCATCCATGCTGCCGAAGGTTGCTTAATAAACAATCAAATAATGCTTCATAGTCTTTAAAACAAATAATAACGCTGTGCCATCGGCAGCTCTGTCGCTGGCTCACACTTCAATTCAACACCATCTGCTGTAACCACATAGGTTTGTGGATCAACTTCCAACACAGGCTGGTAGTCATTCAGCTTCATATCCGCTTTACGAATCGAACGCGTATCACGCACCGCACTTAATTGTTTTTTCAAACCTAAATAATCTAGCGTACCTTTTTCTAACGACGCTTTAGACACAAAGCTGATGCTGGTTTCATGCACTGCTTTGCCCATCGCACCAAACATCGGACGATAATGCACTGGCTGCGGCGTTGGGATGGAAGCATTTGGATCACCCATCGGTGCGCCCGCAATCATGCCGCCTTTTAAAATTAACGAAGGCTTAGTACCAAAAAACGCAGGTTTCCATAAAACCAGATCCGCTAATTTACCCACTTCAATCGACCCCACTTCGTGTGCAACACCCATGGTAATCGCTGGGTTAATGGCGTATTTAGCAATGTAACGCTTACAGCGGAAGTTATCGTTATCAGCAGAATCCTCTGGTAAGGCACCACGCTGCACTTTCATTTTATGAGCGGTTTGCCAGGTACGGGTAATCACTTCACCAACACGGCCCATCGCCTGAGAGTCAGACGAGATCATGCTGAACGCACCAAGGTCATGCAGAATATCTTCCGCCGCAATGGTTTCCCGACGAATACGGGAGTCAGCAAAGGCAACGTCTTCTGGAATATTCGGATCTAAATGGTGACACACCATCAACATGTCCAAATGTTCGTCGACGGTATTGACTGTGTAGGGGCGAGTTGGGTTGGTGGAAGACGGTAAAACATTATCCGAGCCACAGGCCTTAATAATATCCGGCGCATGGCCACCACCGGCACCTTCAGTGTGATAAGTATGAATCACACGATCTTTAAATGCCGCCAGCGTATCTTCAACAAAGCCGGATTCATTTAAAGTATCGGTATGGATCGCCACCTGCACATCGTATTCTTCCGCCACCGATAAACAGTTATCAATCGACGCCGGAGTGGTGCCCCAGTCTTCGTGCAATTTTAAGCCAATCGCACCGGCTTCAATTTGCTCGTTGAGCGGCCCCGGTAAACTGGCGTTACCTTTACCTAAGAAACCAATATTCATCGGTAAATCTTCAACCGCTTGCAACATCTTGCCAATGTGCCACGGCCCCGGAGTACAGGTGGTTGCATTAGTACCCGTCGCCGGGCCAGTACCGCCTCCCAACATAGTGGTGACACCACTCATTAAGGCTTCTTCAACTTGTTGTGGGCAAATAAAATGAATATGCGCGTCGATGCCGCCCGGAGTCACAATCTGTCCTTCACCTGCAATCACCTCAGTACCGGCACCTACTTCAATAGTGATGCCTTCCTGAGTATCCGGGTTGCCCGCCTTACCAATGGCAGTAATACGTCCGGCTTTAATCGCAATATCGGCTTTAACCACACCCCAATAATCGAGGATTAACGCGTTGGTAATAACAGTATCCGGTACGTCGGCACTGAGCGCCTGACTTTGCCCCATACCGTCACGAATGACTTTACCGCCACCAAATTTCACTTCGTCGCCGTAAACGGTGTAATCTTTTTCTGGCGAAATAAATAATTCGGTGTCACCTAAACGAACTTTGTCACCCACGGTTGGGCCGTACATATCGGCATAAGCGCGACGATCAATTTTAGCCATCTTAAATCTCCCCTATTTTTTATTTAACAGGCTAGTGAAAACGTTTGCGAGGCAGCCAGAGCAAGGCAAAAATCAGAGAGAAAGCGCAGTTTATAGTCATAAATGAGCATTTATATCTGATTTTTAACGCGGCTATGGCAACGCAGGTAGTTTTCACCCTGTTAAACTTTGCCCATCACATCGCCACGGAATCCATAAACTTCTTTTTTACCGGCGTATTCAACCAGTTCTACCGTACGCACCTGGCCGGGCTCAAAGCGCACTGCCGTGCCTGCAGCAATATTTAAACGAAAACCTTTTGTGACTTCGCGTTCAAACCGCAACGCTAAATTGGTTTCGTAGAAATGGTAATGACTGCCTACCTGAATTGGACGGTCACCGGTGTTAGCCACTTCCACTTCAACCGTTTTACGGCCCACATTGATTTCGATATCGCCATCGGCGCAGATAATTTCACCTGGAATCATATTTCTTCTCCTTTTATCTATTGAAAACGTCATTGAGGCAGTCAGAGCAAGGAAAAAATGAACGAGAAAGTGGAGCTTATGTGGTTATAAGTGAGCATTTTCGAGTTCATTTTTAACACCGCTATGACAACGCAAATAGTTTTCAAGCGATGGGGTTGTGGACGGTGACGAGCTTAGTTCCGTCGGGGAATGTTGCTTCCACCTGCACTTCCGGCAACATCTCAGCAATACCATCCATCACATCATCCCGGCTTAATACCTGACGACCCGCATTCATTAAATCGGCAACGGTTCGGCCATCGCGCGCACCTTCCATAATAAAAGCGCTGATTAAGGCAATGCTTTCCGGGTAGTTAAGTTTTACACCACGGTCTTTGCGTTTTTGCGCCAGTTCAGCCGCAACAAACAACAGTAATTTATCTTTTTCTCTGGGAGACAGTTCCACGTTTATTCTCCAGTCTTATTTCTAAATTAATTTAACTTTTTGCTGAACACTATTTGTGAGTGATTGATGGTGTTTTCTGAAGGGGTCCATCACAGGGATGTGATGGATTAGCCTTCAGGGACGAACTGGTAGCGCCCCGTAAGAAAATATCTCAATAACTCACGTTAAATTTCATAGCACTTTAAGTACGCCAGATTCTTGGAGCACAGGGTTCTTTACCCACGACATCGTTACGCAGTTGCGCCCATAACTGTTCAAAACAATGACGTACCTGTTCAGCTTTATTGCCCAGAATCCGGGCAATAAATACATCAGGCTTTTGTGTCACCGCGACCGTTAATGGTTGTTCACTATCATTGGTCGCTTCCTGCCAGGCGATAATTTTTTCACCCAGCTCATTGGTGTCTGTCATCACGGTGCGATTAATCAAAAATGTGCCAAACACATGAAAGTTCTGAAAGCCAACATGACTGGTTTGAAGCGGTGAGGGTGCTACAAACTGCAATCGATCGGAAAAAAGCGGCAGACCATCACGACGTAACATCAGGCTTTGCATTAGCTGCCCTTGCTCAAAAAACTGCTCACTTTCAAAGCGGCCGAGGCAGGTAATTTCCCAACCAACAAACAAACCATTTCCTGAGATGTCGATGGTGGTTGTGAGCTGGCCATCGGCGCCATCGAAGACGATATTTTCCTGAGGCAAATATTCGAGAACACTGCCGTCACCAATGGCAATAGAGACATGTTGGCCTTGAGGAATACCACTGATGTTGTTGTAAATCTTGCCGGCGGAGGGTGTGGTCATTAATACGTGTGCACCGTCCTGTAGCCTTAAGTCGATTGAAAGCTGGTCACCGCCAACCAAGCCACCCGGTGGATGCAATAAATAGAAATGCAAACATTCCGGACCTTCCGGAAAAAATGGACGCTGTACCCGCAGCGGGCCGAAATGTTCGGTTTTCCCTAAGCGGGTGTCGCCATACTGTGCTGAAAACTCCGCACTGAAGCGTGCCAGCCAGCGTTGTGTATCCAGCCCGGGATGTTTTTCAATAGGGTTAAGCGCTATGTTCACACCGTCCTCACATTCGATGCGTGATGCTTTTGAAAATATCACGCACCAAAATTGAGCGATTTCTCAGGATGTGCCCCAAAATGATCGCTGCAATCTGATTAATAAACGGTTTGTGAGCCTTTTTCTGGCGAAGAATACGCAAAATGCACCCAAACCGTTCAGTTTGTTAAAACTCTTAATAAGGGTTAGCAAATGCAGTGCCATTAAAAGCTGACCGAGCGGATAGCTTTGTGGTGAGGGAAGGATGGAGAGCTTAGGGCCTGTTAAGAGGCCCGGTTAATCTCAGGAAAAGCTCAGCTGCCAGTCAATGTCATTGAAATAGTCGACTTCGCTGGTTAAGTCTCTGGCGGTGAGTGGGTGTTGTTCGAGCCAGCCTTCCGGTAATTCCAGATGAATACTGTGTTCGCCCAGCTGTATTTGTGGTGTCGGAACCGGATGTGCACCACGGCTGTGATTCAGTAGTACTGCAAGCCGCAGTAATAACGATAGCTTCAGCACCGTGTCGCGCTGAGTGGCAGATAACACCGCCATCTCTTCTAACGGATAGCGGCGACGATGGCTGCGCACCAGGAATCCCAATGTGGCCTGACCCTGGCGAGTAAAACCCAATAAGTCGGAATAGCGCAGCAAATACGCGCCGTGTTTGTGGAAACCCGCATGCGCAATGCTCAGGCCTATTTCATGCAGTTGCGCCGCCCAGGCCAGCCAGTGTTTCCAGCTGCCCGACAGCTGCCAGTCTTTTTTGACCTGCTTAAACAACAACAATGCCGTGTCTTTTACCCGTTCTGCCTGAGCATCATCCACATAAAAACGCTCCATCAGAGACTGCACCACACGATTACGCACATCTTCATGGGTGGAGCGGCCGACTAGATCCCATAACGCGCCTTCACGCAGCGCACCGTCGGAGTAGGTCATAACTTCGACATCAAAGGTTTCAAAGATGGCTGTTAAAATTGCCAGGCCACCAACAAATACCTGAGCACGTTCGGGTTTTACGCCGGGCAGGTCAACGTCATCCACATGATGGAATTGCAATAACCGCTGGCGCAGCTTGCTCAGTCCATCCCGGGTCAGCCCTTCGTTACTCCAGCCGTTTTCGACAACGGCTTGTTCGGCCGCGCGAATGGTGCCGGATGAGCCAACCACATTTTTCCAGCCCAGCTTTTTATAGGCGGATTCAATATTCTGCAGTTCTTGCTTGGCCGCGTTTACGGCCTCGCGGAAGTGGCTCTCGGTGATCAGGCCATCAATAAAGAAGCGCTGGGTAAACGACACACAGCCCATGTGTAAGCTTTCCAGTGCCTTGGGCTCAAACTTGGAGCCGATAATAAACTCGGTCGAGCCGCCACCAATATCCACCACCAGGCGCTTACCCTGATCATCGGCCAGGGTGTGAGACACGCCGAGGTAAATCAGGCGCGCTTCTTCCCGGCCAGCAATGACCTCAATCGGGTAGCCGAGAATCTCTTCGGCACGCACAATAAACTCCTGGCGGTTGCGCGCTGCCCGCAGCGCATTGGTGGCCAGTACGCTGACCCGCTCTGGGTTCATGCCCTGAACCCGTTGAGCAAATTCGCGTAGGCAGTCCAGCCCGCGTTGTTGTGCCTCTTCGGATAAGTGATTCTGAGCATCCAGGCCAGCCGCTAATTGTACTTTTTGTCCACGTTTCTCCAGTGTGCGGATTTCGCCTTGAAACTCCTGGGCCACCACCATGTGAAAACTGTTGGAACCTAAATCGATTGCGGCAATCAGATCATCTGACTGCTGTGATGTGTGACCATGAGTGAAGGAATCAGAGGGCTCAAATGGGGCTTCGGACATAAAAGACTCTTGAATTTGTTTTTTCTGACACTATATAGATGGAACACAGAATACACGCCTGACGATAAATCTCGAATTGATTCCGGACAAACCGGGCGTACAATAGCCGCAGCATTTGCAAAATTTCACATATTCCATAGGGGAAACACATGAGTGACCAAATCCTGACCGTATCCGACGATTCATTTGACGCTGACGTACTGGGTTCTGACCTGCCAGTACTGGTGGATTTCTGGGCTGAGTGGTGTGGTCCTTGTAAGATGATTGCTCCGGTACTGGAAGAAATCGCTGAAGAATACGAAGGCAAGCTGAAAATCGCGAAGCTGAACATCGACCAGAACGAAGCGACGGCGCCTAAGTTTGGTATCCGTTCTATCCCAACCCTGATTCTGTTCAAAAACGGCAACGCCGAAGCGACCAAAATTGGCGCAATGAGCAAATCTGAGCTGACTGCTTTTATTGAACAATCTTTATAAGACTGTTTCCTGAAGCAATAACCGCATAAAAAAGCGCTTTATTGGCTTTTTATGCGGTTTGGCTGTAGACACCCCCCACTTTCCTGTCTATAGTCTTTCTTCATTCAACGCCGTCCTGGCGCCTCTTCTAGATTTAAAATCTTTAATTTTCTAACAACACAAACCTACCTGTATGAATCTTTCTGATCTGAAACTCAAATCCGTCCCTGAGCTGTTAAACATCGCAAAAGAAATGAACCTGGAACACGTGAGCCGAACGCGTAAACAGGACATCATCTTCGCGATTCTTAAAAACCACGCCAAAAGTGGTGAAGATATCTACGGCGAAGGTGTGCTTGAGATCCTTCAGGATGGTTTTGGTTTCTTGCGTAGCGCCAGCAGCTCGTATTTGGCCGGTCCGGATGATATCTATGTATCTCCAAGCCAGATTCGTCGCTTCAACCTGCGTAAGGGTGACAAAATTGAAGGTAAAATTCGCCCACCAAAAGACGGCGAACGTTATTTTGCGATGCTTAAAGTCGCCAAAATTAACGACGACAAACCTGAAAATGCCAAATCTAAAATCTTATTCGAGAACTTAACACCCTTGTTCCCGGATGAGCGCCTGGTACTGGAAGTGGGCACTGGCTCAACCGAAGACCTGTCTTCCCGGGTACTGGATCTGATTGCTCCGATAGGTAAAGGTCAGCGTGGCCTGATCGTAGCACCACCAAAAGCCGGTAAAACCATGCTGCTGCAAACCACAGCACAGGCCATTACCCGCAATAATCCGGAAGCTGAGCTGATCGTACTGTTGATTGACGAGCGTCCGGAAGAAGTAACCGAAATGAAGCGCTCTGTACGCGGTGAAGTGGTGGCGTCGACCTTCGATGAGCCACCATCCCGTCACGTTCAGGTCGCTGAAATGGTGATCGAAAAGGCCAAGCGTCTGGTTGAACACAAACGTGACGTTGTGATCCTGCTGGACTCCATCACTCGTCTGGCGCGTGCTTACAACACCGTAGTGCCTTCCTCCGGTAAAGTATTAACTGGTGGTGTTGACGCCAACGCACTGGAAAAACCAAAGCGCTTCTTTGGTGCTGCCCGTAACGTCGAAGAAGGTGGTTCATTAACCATTATCGCCACAGCGCTGGTGGATACCGGTTCTAAGATGGACGAAGTGATCTTCGAAGAATTTAAAGGTACCGGTAACCAGGAATTACACCTGGATCGTAAGATTGCTGAAAAACGCATCTACCCGGCGATTAACATCCGTCGCTCTGGCACCCGTCGTGAAGACATGATGTTTAAAGAAGCTGACCTGCAACGTCTGTGGATTCTGCGTAAGCTGATGAGCGAGATGGAAGACGTACAGGCGATTGAGTTTATGCTGGATAAACTGCGTCAGACTAAAACCAACGATGAGTTCTTTGACTCCATGCGTGGTGGCAAAAACTAAGTTTTTGCATTTCTGGCAGTATCATCAAAGCCCTGATATGGAGACATATCGGGGCTTTTTTGTTTTTGGTACTTTTTCCTTAATTGATGGCAGTTGGAATATTACTTTTATGTGGCTGGAGTAGTTTATAGGTTCTATGATTTTTCAATGATGAATTCAAAAAATGTTAGTTAATAAGGAAATTATGTGCGATTAATTGAGCAATATGGAGATATATCACGTGCAGAGTATGTTGCGGAAAAACTAAGAAGAAGAGGTATTCTTACGCACATTTCATCTAAAAGATCATTTAACTTGTCTAGAATGACTACAGGAGCACTAAATGTTGGGCTTTGGACTGTTCTGGATTTTCAGTATGACGATGCATGTGCAGTTCTTCGGAACTCAAAGCATGAGGTCACTTCAGGCTTGAATGAGGAAGAAATAACTCAGCTTGAATTTAAAACACAAGAATTATCAACGAGATTTTTTAATAAAATTTTAATTAAATTAGGTGTTTTAATTGTGACTTTTCTTTGTGTTTTATTATATTGCATGCTTTAGATTTACATAAAAATCCATATTTAAGATCCGATAATCTGAACACCTCAAAAAAATTAAAGGTATATTCATTGAACATGTGGCAATAAAGTCACCCTACATATTGACCCCAGCCACAATTCCTATTTAATAAACATGACTTATCATCAACCTGAAGGAAGGACCCATGAAAACCCTGTTGATCTCCTCTGCTTTAACGCTTCTGTCGGCCAATGCTCTGGCTCTGGAAAATATCACCACGACTTGTAACCACGGTACTCAAACACGTGTGATCGAAGTGGTGTACCGTGATGACAGCCAGCTGCCTTGCGAAGTGCAATACACCAAAGAAACTGGCACCGAAACTTTATGGAGCGCCCAGAACCTCGAAGGTTACTGCGAAGAAAAAGCCGCTGCGTTTGTTGAGAAGCAACAAAGCTGGGGTTGGGAATGCTCGACCGCTGGCTTACCTGCTGCTGTAGAAAGCGTTACTGAAACAGCAGTTGAAGCTGATACTGAAGCTGCAGTCGAAGCAACGACAGAAGCGCTGGCGGAAGACGGCGTTTAATTATCATCCGCAAAGCGTTTGGCAATGGCGATAAAGGTGGATTCCAGTGATTCAAAGGCATCCACCATCACCGGATCAAAATGGTTACCTTTGCCTTCACGAATAATCTCGCCTGCCGTTTCAAACGGAAACGCCTCTTTATAAACCCGGCGACTGATCAAAGCATCGTAACAATCGGCAACGGCCATCAGGCGAGCCGATAAAGGAATATGTTCGCCATAGAGCCCACTCGGGTAACCCGTGCCGTCCCAGCGTTCATGATGGTAATAAACAATATCTTTAGCCATCGCCAGAAAACTGGAATCACCGTATTCTTTTTCTGCGGTATCCAGAGCGGCCTTGCCATATTCGACGTGCTTTTTCATTTCCTCCCATTCATCGGCATCCAGTTTGCCGGGCTTTAGCAAGATTCTGTCTGGCACACCGACTTTGCCAATGTCATGTAAGGGGGCCGATTTAAATAACAGCTCAATATAGGCATCATCTAATTGCTCGGTAAATTGGCCGCTGCTGCGTAAATGTTCCGCCAGCGCTTTAACATAATGCTGCGTGCGGCGAATGTGCATGCCGGTTTCATTGTCGCGGGTTTCTGCCAGCGAGGTCATGCAATAAATCGCCATGTCCTGAGTGCGCGATAGTTCCTGCGTGCGTTCGTAAACACGCTGTTCCAGGTGGTCGTTGTATTCTTTTAACTGTTTGCGGGTTTGTTGCAGTGACAGGTGTGTTGCCACCCGCGCACACACTACGGGTGGAGAGAATGGTTTGATGATGTAATCACAGGCGCCACTGGCAAAGCCTTTTATTTCATCTTCCACCTCACTTTTTACGGTGAGAAAAATAACCGGAATATCCTGAGTTCTTGGTGTGGCTTTGATTTTTTCACAAACCTGGTAGCCGTCTTCATCCGGCATCACAATGTCCAGCAGGATTAAATCTGGTAACACGTCTGACTCAAGTAGGCGCAGTGCCTGGTCACCACTTTTAGCCAGCGTTACCTGATACTCGGGGCTGAGTAATTCAACCAGCACTTTAATGTAAAACGCCTCATCATCAACAATCAGTATGCGCTGTTTTGTCATAGGTCAGTCATCCTTTTCATCCGATAAAGCGGCGGCCACAAACTGGTGTGCCTGTTCGAAGTCAAAATCATCCAGCATTTTTGCTAAGGGTATGCTGATAGAGTCTGGCAAAGAAGGGGCAATCAGGTCAAAAGTCGTTTGGGCTGAGGCATCGCCTTGTTGCAATAACGTCGTCAATTCCGCCAATGATTGGCGGGCATCATTATTAATGGTTTGTATGGTGTCAGCTGAAGCCAATGTTGGGTTATCTGGCTGAATTAAAATGCCACTGCGTACCAGATTTTCAAATAACTCGTTAAAGCTTTCGCAAAAACGTTTCCAGGGCAGGCTGGTAATCACTGAATCCACGGATCTGCCAGGCTGTTTCAGCAATTGATTAAAAGCCTCGGCATCTTTTTCAAAATCACTGGCCCCTATATTCGCGGATACTCCCAGCAGGGTATGAACCAGGCGTTTCGATTTTTTCAGGTCGCCCGTTTTTAAGGCCTGACTGAGGTCATTCAGATCGTTGCGGTGCTTTTGATAAAAACTATTGAGCAGAGTGAAATACAGTGTTTGGTTACCACCAACCCGGCTAATGCCCCATTGAATATCAATGCCTGGAATCTGAATGTCCTGAATCTGATTATCAGTGTCGCCGGTGGCAGTATGATGTTGAGGGTCGTGCTCTGGCGCTTCGCCCTGAGGCAACCACTGACTGAGAACCTCAATGAAGTGATCCGGGTCGATGGGTTTGGCAATGTGGTCATTCATACCGGTTGCCAGACAGCGTTGTTTGTCTCCCAGCATCGTATGAGCGGTCATGGCAATAATCGGCAGACTGTTTAACTTTTCATCCTGGCGAATAATCGCAGTTGCCTGTAAGCCATCCATCACCGGCATTTGTAGGTCCATTAATA
The DNA here is from genome assembly GCF_024397975.1 of Bacterioplanoides sp. SCSIO 12839. Classification (NCBI taxonomy): domain Bacteria; kingdom Pseudomonadati; phylum Pseudomonadota; class Gammaproteobacteria; order Oceanospirillales; family Oceanospirillaceae; genus Bacterioplanoides; species Bacterioplanoides sp. SCSIO 12839. Next base: position 3,653,648 of record NZ_CP073745.1, on the reverse strand, counting down.
CCAGGTCGTAATGTTTCTGGCGGATCGCTTCAATCGCTTCCACACCATTGGTGGCGGTGTCGGCCATAATGCCAACTGAGTGCAATAACTCCAGCGCCACCGCCTGGTTAATTTCGTGGTCTTCAACAACCAGTACGTCACCTAATAACCAGACCGGTTTGTCGGTGCGTACTTTGCCACGCTGTTCAGGGTTTACTGAAAATATTTTCATGATGCTGTCGAATAAAACGGATGCATTCACCGGCTTCATCAGCAGTGCATCCAGTTCATGATTTTCGGCACTTCGGAAAACATCCTCGCGACCATACGCAGTGATCAGAACCCGGGCAGGTGCGCGGCTTAACGACAACTGTTCAATCGACTTTAAGGTTTCAATGCCATTCAGTCCCGGCATTTGCCAATCGGCAATCACCAGGCCAAAAGGTTCGCCCTGATCGTCCATGCTTTTAACCAGAAATGCGGCATCTTCACCGCTGGCTAAGGTGGTTACCTGAAAAGAAAAGGACTCGAGCATATCCTGCAACAACTGTCGCGCAGACGGGTTGTCATCAATGGCTAAAACCCTTAATCCCTGTATGGCTTCACAGGGGACAAACTTTGATGCGTCGGATTCATTGTCTTCTGCTTCAAGCTCAATCGTGAAATAAAAACGGCTACCAACCCCCAGTTCACTTTCAACATACAGCTCACCGCCCATCAGCTGAATTAACTGGCGGGCGATGTGCAGACCCAGGCCGGTACCCCCTTGTTTTCGTGTCACGCTGCCATCGGCCTGGACAAAGGGTTCGAATAAATACGGCAGAAAATCCGGGTCGATACCAGAGCCGGTATCCTCAACACTGAACTGCAATTGAACTTTGTGATCTGGATTTGGTGTTTCGGTCATTGACGTGACTCTGACCCGCACTTCTCCCTGATCAGTGAACTTAATAGCATTCTGCGTCAGGTTAATTAAGACCTGGCCGATTCTTAACGGGTCACCCATTAAATGTTGTGGAATATGAGCATCGACATCCAATAAAATTTCGATGCCTTTCTCACTGGCTTTCAGAGATAACATATCCGCCAGTTCTGAAAACACACTGTGGATATTAAATGGCAGGTTATCAATATCAAGCCGGCCTGCTTCCACCTTAGAAAAGTCCAGAATATCGTTGATGATGCCTAATAGCGCCGTCGCTGACTTCTTGATCTTATGGGCGTAACCCACCTGATGAGGGCTGAGTTCTGAACGTAATAATAAATGGTTCATGCCAATAATAGCATTCATCGGGGTGCGGATTTCATGCGACATATTCGCCAGAAACTGACTTTTAAACTGGCTGGCATGTTCGGCTGCTTCTTTGGCCCGGGCTAAATTTTTCTGGCTTTTCTTTAATGCTTCCTGGGTTCGTTTTAATTTTCGGTTCCACAATAAAATTACAACAATCACCGGTAATAAAACGGCAAGGGTTAACAGAATGGTACGGAAAATTTCTTCTTTTGAAATGTGGTAATCAAATGCAACCTGGAACCAGTGATTTTTGATCCTTTTTTTCTGATACTCCGGGATGTTTTCAATGGCTTTGTTTAATAAAGGCAGTAGCGCCTGTTTGTCTTTGTTGACCCCGATGCTTTGATAATATTTATGGTCGATCGGCGCAGACACTTTAATATTACGAATGCCATATTTCTCTAATACCCAGGACGATGTACCCAACAAACCAACATAGGCATCGACTTCTCTGGAGCTTAGCGCGATTAGTGCATCCTGAGTGGTGGCATAACTCACCAGTTGGTAATCGTTTTGTTTTTGCAGAATATCCTCAATGGCAAAACTCGCACCGACGGCCACTTTTTTGCCGGATAAATCGGATAATGAATTCACAAAGCGCGTATCTTCATGAACCAGAATCATATAAGGGTGCACCATGTAAGGAATACTGTAGAGGGTGTACTCGGAGCGTTTGGCTGTTGGGTTAACACCGGAGATCAGGTCGATTTCGCCATTCTCAAATGCTTCCCAGGTTTCCTGCCAGCTGGCGTGTGAAACGGCTTCAAAGCGAACGCCCAGCTGTTCCTCAATCAACTGGTTGTATTCGGTGGCGAGGCCGGTTAACTGGCCCTGATCGTCGACAAATTCAAACGGTGGCCAGGCCGGGTCGACCCCGATTTTCAGCGGTGGCAGGGATTGTAATAAGCGTGTTTCCGCTTCTGTCCAGCCTTGTCGCGGTTGCTCCTCTTCTGTAATACCGCTCCAGCGTGACTGGATGCCGGACTTAACGGCACCCGGGATGGAACGCAGGGCTTTATTCAGAATGGTGACAAAAGGCTGCCAGTGTTGATCCGGATGGATAGCAAATGCCTGGTGTGCGACGTCAAACGGTGTGTGATCGGAAATATAGAGATTGCCGATATGTAATTCGTGTCGTAGCCAGTCGACCAGCACTTTTTCGGCAATATAAAAGTCGGCTTCACCGGCGGCCAGCCCCAACATCGCTTGCTTGGAATTATCAAAATATTTAATCCGGATGTCGGGGAATATGCCGCGTATTTCCTGCTCAAAGTAATACCCTTTTTCTAACGCAAGAACGCGGTTAGCAAATGCAGCGGAGTCCTGAACCGGGTCCTGCATCCGGCTGACAATCACCTTGCCGGCGCTGAATATGGTGTCGGAGAACCATAACGACTGCATTCTTTCCGGAGTGCGGACAACAGATGCAGCAATAGCAAGATCGCCGTCCTGAAGGGCATCCATCATATCGTCAAAACTGGGGTACTGCTTCAGCGCAAACTGTATTCCCAGAAAGCGTTCAATATGATCCAGATACTCCGCCAGCATACCGCTGTGTTTGCCGGAATCATTAAAAAAATCAACCGGTGGCCAGCGGCCATCGACCCCCAGCGTAATTACGGTGTTGCGACTGAGCCAGTCTTTTTCGGCCTGGGTCAGCGTCAGTGTTTGTGGGTCGGTATCAAATGAAGGGTGAAACGAGGACGTCTGATGTGCGGTTGTCACGCCGCTTAAAAATAACAGAATTATCATCACCAGGCGAAGAGCAAGCCTTGATCGGCGGAGCAGATGGTTCCCCGCTGCAGAAACTCCTGGATAAATGAGATAGCGATCCAGCATACACAAGGTTTCCCATTCTTCTGCATTCCGTACAAGTGCACCGATGTTGCCTGAATTAACAAGCACTTACCAGAGTCCGGAAGCGCTAAACACGGCAGCTGTCGGGTTTGACACAACACTGGTAACGATTGACGTTTTTTTTATTTATACTGCCGGGCACACGGTTTATAGACGATTGAGAGCGCGTTATGTCATTTGGTCAGGTCACGGCACTGCTGAGTTTTATTCTGTCGATGGGAACCATCGCAGTTACCTACTGGGTGGGCACCACCCAGGGCACGGCGGAATTGTGCAATCCGTTTTTTGATGGTTGTACCGATATCACTCACACCGGCATGAAAGGCGACGGTGGCTTTATTTTTCGTGGGGGCATGATTGCCGCCACGGTCTTTTTTGTGATTTGGTGGCAGCTGATGCGCAGCTGGCTGCAGCCCTACAGTGGTAAGGTCGCACTCAATTTTATGCAGTTTTTTGGCACCCTGGCGGCGGTTGGTTTGTTAGTGGGTACTGCTGTGTTGTTACCCGAAAAAGACGCGACTCGTTGGGGCGTTCATGTTCGTGGTGCCAACCTGTTTTTTCAGGGTATGTTGATTGCCCTGACGATTAACTTTGTGTTGATTTTTAAAGCCCGGAAACAGGGCCTGACGGTGCCATCCTATCGTGTCAAAGTGGCGTTAATGGCGGTGCTGTGGTTTATGTTTGTGGCGTTTGCCGGTGTTACTGTGGGTATTGAAATGAGCCACGGCAAACGCATTATTGAATGGTGGGCAACACTGTTTATCGGCTGTTATTTCCTGACCGCGTATTGGGATTGGAAGCAGGTTCGCATCGCGGTCAGTTAAATCAGGCATCGCGGTCAGTTAATCTGACACCGCGTTTATCCGATGTTAGCCGCCTGATGTCTCAGGCGGCGCCTTCTATTGCTTTTCTGAAACGCCGCAGTGCGATGATAAAAAACACGCCCCCACTGATGGAAAGCGTCAGTAATTGTGGCCAGACGCTGTTGACCCCCGCACCACGGTACAACACCGCTTGTGAGAAGCTGACAAAATGGCTGGACGGCGACAGCTGCATAAACCAGCGCACCAGGTCCGGCATGCTCTCCTGTGGCGTTGTACCACCGGATAACAAATACATCACCACCACCACGGGAATAATCAGCAAGCCAAACTGAGACATGGAATACGTCAGCGTACCCAGCATGATGCTGAGCGAGGTCAGGGAAAATAAATACAGCACCGCCCCGGCGGTGAATAACAACACAGACCCCTGAATCGGTACTCCCAGCCAGCCGTGCACCACCAACCACAACGACAATAACGCCACGACCAGAATCACCAGGCCATTGGCCCAGATTTTCGCCAGCATGATTTCAGCTGGGGTCACGGGCATGACTAACAGATGCTCGATGGTGCCGTGCTCCCGTTCGCGGATCAGCGCTGCGCCGGTCAGAATAATACCCAGCATGGTGATGCTGTTTACCAGCTGCATCAGGGCATTAAACCAGCGTGAGCTGGAGTTGGGATTAAACAGCTTACGCACATTCACGGTCAGCGGCAGATTGCCCGATAATGGGCGGTTCGGTGCCAGATATTTGATGACTTCGCGGTTAATGATTTGCTGAATATAAACTGCACCGTTGCCGGCTAAAGCAATGGCGGATGCATCAATGTTAACTTGTATTTCCGGGTGGTTACCCAGGCGCAGATCTTTTTCAAAGTTCGGCGGGAAAACAACCACAAACACGTATTCGCCATCTTTCAGCACCGTGTCGATGCGATCGGCTGCAATAAACCCGGCTGGCTTAAATTGTGGTGGCAAGAATGCCGAGCTGATACGACGGCTGAGGAAAGAGCGATCTTCATCGACAATCGCGATACTGGCATCTTTCACTTCAAAATTGACGCTGGTTGCAATCGAATGGATCGCAAGCGAAAAGATATACACAATCAGCAACATCAGAATGAAATCGGCTTTCAGGCTGAACAGTTCTTTAATCCCCAGGCGAGCAATATTATTCAGATTCATTTATCGCTCCTGTTTATTCAGGCCAAACCAGGCCAGGCCGGTAAAAACAACAATAAACCCGGCCAGCATCAGATGGTTAAACCACAGGTCCGTCCAGCTGAGTGATTTGGTAAAGCTACCAATGCTGATTTGCTGGAACCAGGAAGAAGGGAAGCTGATACCAATCATTTGCCCGCTGTCGCTCAGGGAGGAAACCGGTATTAATAACCCGGAAAAATTCACCGCCGGAATAATGCTCAGCACCATCGAGGCAAACATGGCGGCAATCTGAGTTTTGGTAAAGGTCGATATAACCAGGCCAAAGCTGGTGGTTGCCCAAACATACAAAATAGCCCCCAGCGCTAATGCCGATAAAGAACCTTTCACGGGTACATCAAACAGCAATACCGCCAGCGCTAATAATGAAATAAAACTGATAAACGCAATGGCGATATAGGGCGCTTGCTTACCACACAAAAACTCAAGTCGGGTCACCGGGGTGGAATAAAAATTGGCGATCGAGCCACTTTCTTTTTCGCGCACAATGCCTAATGCCGTCATCATTGCCGGAATCATCACCAGCATCAGCATGACAACCCCGGGAACAATGGCAAAGACACTTTCAAAACTTTGGTTGAAATAAAAGCGGCTCTGAATATTCAGGGGTAATAAATCCCGGTTGCCATACGGCGAGGCGGCCATTATTTTTTCCAGTTCCGTCAGTGTCAGCCCGGTGACATAACCTTCAGTGGTTTCGGCTTTAAAGGGCATGGCACCATCAATGGTGACATTAACGGTAGGGTGATCACCCTGTAAAAAGTCACGACCAAATCCGGGAGGAATTTCAACAAACAGCGTCAGTTTTCCTTGCTGAATTAAATCCAGTCCTTGTTGATAAGTGGCCAGTTCCGCTTGTTGTTGAAAATAACGTGAACCCGATAAGCTGGCGGTTAATGTGCGGCTTTCAAGTGAGTGATCATGATCCAGAACGGCGTAGGTTAATTCCTCGACATCAAAGGAAATACCATAACCAAAAGCCAGCATCAGAAATAAAGGCCCAAACAGGGAAAATGCCAGACGGATTGGATCGCGTAGGATTTCCAGTGTTTCGCGCTGGGCGTATGCCCACCAACGCCGCAGGCTCACGCCTGTGATTGCCTCTTTTACTGTACCTGCCGTGTTATCTGACGTTGTATCCGCTACTGCGGCTGGAGCGTCTTCCGAGGCTTCTGCGGTCGGCAGAGAGGCTTCTTCTGACGACCGAGAGGCTTCGGATAAATAATCAACAAATGCCCCTTCCAGCGAATCAAATCCACGCTGTTGCGCCAGCTGTTGTGGCTCACCGACTGCCAACACTTCACCGGCGTGCATCAGAGACACGCGATCACAACGTTCGGCTTCATTCATAAAATGTGTCGAGATAAAAATCGTCACCCCGTCGTTGCGGGATAAATCAATCAGCTGTCGCCAGAACACATCCCGAGCGACCGGGTCAACGCCGGAAGTCGGCTCGTCGAGAATCAAAATCTCCGGCTTGTGTAATACCGCTACGGCCAGTTGCAGGCGCTGGCGAATGCCCAGTGGCAAGCTGGCGGGTAAGGTGTCGGCCACCTGTTCAAGATTGTACTGTGTTAATAATTCAGCGATGCGGTTGTCTGCCTGTTCGCCCTGGAGGTCGTAGAGGCTGGCATGCAACTCCAGATTTTTGCGCACGCTGATTTCGGAATACAGAGAAAAACTCTGCGACATATAACCAACTTTGCGGCGGGTGGCTAAATCCTTCGGATCGGGTTGTTGGCCAAACAGCCGGGCGTCACCGGAAGAAATTGGCAGCAAGCCGGTGAGCATTTTCATGGTGGTGGTTTTGCCACAACCATTCGAGCCAAGAAAGCCAAAAATCTCGCCTTTCTGAATGTTAAACGAGACATTGTTCACGGCGATAAAATCGCCAAAGCGGCGCGTCAGGTTGTGCGCTTCAATCGCGGCTTCGTCGCTGAATACCGTGAGTGGTTCAACCACAACCGGTTGGTGTTGTTGGCGTTTTGCCTTGGGTAAGAGTCGAATAAAAGCCTGTTCCAGATTTTCGCTGCCGGTTTGTTGCAGCAGTTGTTGCGGGCTGCCGGTGGCAATCAGATTGCCGTCGTCGAGTGCGGCGAGCCACTCAAACTGCTCGGCTTCTTCCATATAAGCGGTGGCCACAATCACGCTCATGTTTGGCCGTTGCTGACGGATGTTATCGATCAGTTGCCAGAACTGTTGGCGTGACAGTGGATCAACACCGGTGGTTGGCTCATCGAGTATCAGTAAATCCGGGTCGTGAATTAATGCACAACACAGGCTCAGCTTTTGTTTCATGCCGCCGGAGAGTTTGCCTGCCGGGCGATCGAGAAACGGGAAGAGTCCGGTTGCCCGGGTCAGATGTTCAATACGTTGTTGACGTTCTTGTTGCGACTGGCCGAATAAATTGCCAAAAAAATCCAGGTTCTCGCTCACACTTAACGTCGGGTACAGGTTACGGCCCAGGCCCTGGGGCATATAGGCCACCCGCGACAACAGCTGCTTGCGGAACGACCGGTCATGAATGTCGCCATCCAATACCTTAAGGCTCCCTTGCTGCAGTTGTTTAACACCGGTGATCAGTGCCAGCAAGGTGGATTTACCAACCCCATCCGGGCCAATGATTCCGGCCATCACACCCGCCGGAATGTTCAGTGTTTCAAGCGATAACACCGTTTGCCCATCGTATTGGTGACGAATATCACAGGCTTCGACAATAGACTTCATGCGCGGTCCTTTATTCGCTGGCCGGTAATCTCACTTGTAAGTTGTCAGGCCAGTTGGCCTGATGATCGGTGCGCACCCAGCCAATACCGCGGACGCCTGTTTTTACCACGTCCTGATACTGTTGCAGCAATGCCTCATCGATGCTGATTTTGATGCGGAAAATCAGATCGGCACGCGCCTCACGGGTTTCAACTTGTTTGGGAGTAAATTGGGCATCGGCAGCAATAAAGGTAATGTGTGCCGGAATCACGTAATCCTGTGCGACATCGAGAATAATGCGTGCCTCATCCTGCATACGCAGCTGGCCAATGGTGTGTGCGGGCAAAAACAGCTCCATATACACATCACGGGTATCGAGCAGGGTAATCACGTGGCCGCCAGCAGGAATCACCTCACCGGCGTGCACCAGTTTGTATTGCACCCGGCCATCCCTCGGCGCACGAATCATGGTGTCATCCAGCAGCGTTTCTAATTGCGCCAGGCTGGCACGGGCGGCATCAATACTGGCACGGGTTCTTTTCTCCGTGGCCATCGCCAGGCGTAACGTTGCTGCAGCGGAGTCGTGTTGAGTCTGGGCTTGTTCCAGCGTTTCTTCCGGGGCGACCTTTTGTTCATACATGGAGCGGGCGCGTTTCAGATCGGCTTTGGCCTGCTTCAGCACGATTTTACGTTGTGCGATCGCGGCTGCGGCTTCCTCCGCCGATAACTCGGCCTGAGTGATCATCGCCGCGGCTTCGGCACGTTTCGCCAGAAGTTGCTGATTATCGAGCAAAACCAGTACCTCACCGGCTTTCACCATATCGCCTTCTTTCACTAATACTTCGGCAATTCTGCCGGCTTGTTTTGAAGCGATGGTGACGTGTTCTGCTTCGATACGTCCGTTACTGAAGCTGAACCCTTGCGGGACATTGTCTGTCTTCAGCCATAACGCCCAGGCGATGGCAGCGCATAACAGCAGGGCAGCCAGAGCCCCGAAAGAGAGTAATTTTTTCATGCCGGTTCCTTGAACAATCGTGTCAGCGAGCATCCGATTATGGGTTCAGATCACGCTCATGGTGGAGATGCAGATCAATATTTCGTGGCCTGTTTGTTTCAATATCGGGACGCACTGTTTTAATGTTTATAAGATCGGATGCAGAAGAGACAGAGGGCACCACTCATCGAGTGAGTGGCGCCGGTTTGCTATGAACTCGTCATAGGCTTGTGGTGATCAGATACCGCCCTGCGTTAGTTTGGCCGGGTCCAGCAAACGTTCTAACTCTTCACGAGACAGGTCAGTATTCTCCAGCGCCACATCAATCACCGGCCGACCCTCCTTGTACGCCTGCTTGGCAATTTCAGCCGCTTTTAAGTAACCAATAATTGGGTTAAGTGCGGTGACCAGAATCGGATTGCGTGACAGCGCCTGCTTCAGGCTGTCTTCGTTTACTTTAAAGCTGGTGATGGCTTTGTCTGCCAGCAGACGGGAAACGTTAGCAATCAGCTCAATGCTTTCCAGCAGATTGCGGGCAATCAATGGCAGCATCACGTTTAATTCAAAGTTACCCGACTGGCCAGCCACTGTGATGGTGGTGTCGTTACCCATCACCTGAGCCGCAACCATCGCAGTGGCTTCCGGGATCACCGGGTTGACTTTGCCCGGCATGATGGAAGAACCCGGCTGCAGTGCTTCCAGTTCGATTTCGCTCAGGCCAGCCAGTGGGCCAGAGTTCATCCAGCGCAGGTCATTGGCAATTTTCATCAGCGAAACCGCTGTCATCTTCAGCTGACCCGATACAGAGACCGCGATGTCCTGAGTGCCGATATGGGTGAATAGGTTGGCGGCTTTAGTGAATTTCACGCCGGTCAGCTCGGTCAGTTCCTGATTAAATTTCTCAGCGAAATCTTCGTGTGCGTTAATGCCCGTCCCAACCGCCGTACCGCCTTGCGCCAGGCTTTGCAGCATCGGCAGCGTGTTTTTGATGGCTTCGATATTCTGATCGATCTGAGTTGCCCAGCTCAGCAGGCTCTGTTCCATACGTACCGGCATGGCGTCCATCAGGTGAGTACGGCCGGTTTTAATCTGATCTTTCAGCGTCGCGGCTTTGGCTTTAATGGCGTCCGCCAGGTAAGTCAGCGCCGGGATCAGCTTCTCATTAATTTCCAGCGCTGCACTGATGTGAATACTGGACGGAATAATATCGTTACTGCTCTGACCATAGTTCACGTGATCATTCGGAGAAACCAGTTCGGCCGCTGTGCGGGTGGCCAGAGTTGCCAGCACTTCGTTCGCGTTCATGTTCGAGCTGGTGCCGGAACCGGTCTGGAACACATCAACCGGGAAGTGTTTCATGTAACCTTCTTCGCCCAGTACTTCATCCACCGCTTTGCAGATGGCAGCACCGGTATCGGCGTTCAGTAGCTCCAGCTTGGTATTGGCTTGCGCCGCGGCTTTTTTAGCCAGCAGCAGGGCACGGATAAACGGCTGAGGCATGCTCTGGCCACTTACCGGGAAGTTGTTGATCGCGCGTTGGGTTTGGGCTGCGTACAGTGCATTTTCGGCGACTTCCAGTTCACCCATGCTATCGCGTTCAATACGTGTGGTCATTGTGATTCCTTAACTTGGTTCGGGGTTGTTAGTTCAGTGGCTTAATGAGCCTGGGGAAAATCAGGGCAAAAATAATGAGAGATGGTGCTGACCTCCTGGAGCAGACGATGCAGCTCCCGGGTTTGCCAGTCGTTTTTTGCCAGCCGCTGCAGGCAGCCAAGTGGCCGCACCAGGTTATCCAGGCACAATGCCCGCCAGTGGGCCGGATTCAGATCATCGGCAAAGGTATCCAGCAATAACTCAACCGATGAGCGATAGCGCTGCCACTGTTGCTCCAGGCTGGAGCTTGCACACTCGCTTTCTTCCAGATTGAACCAGGTCATCAACAGGGTTGGGTTGTCTGGCTCCTGAGCGTGGCGGATCTTCTGGCGCAGCTGTTTCGCAAAAGGGCTGGGGTTGTGCATGATGGATGCTCTTAGATACTCATTTGCAAATGATAATTGATATCATTCTGTTCTTTGAATGAGTTGTCGTCAAGTGTCTGGGGTGGGGGAAAGCTTCAATGGGTCAGAAGAGTAGGGAGCGACTTCAGTCGTTTACTAGATGCTGACCAGCTCGATAGATAATTTATGATTGGCTGATAGCATTTGAATAAACTTTGAGTCTAAGCGTGCCGATAATGACTTGATGCCGTCTTGCTCACTGATAAATACTAATTTGGTAATTTTGTTTTGAGTTTCTTGATACTCGTTATATGTGAGAACTTTAATCAGGTCTTTATAAAACTCATGGTGAGTATTCTTACCTGAAACCTTTAACTCGTAAGCGATATTTTCACCATAATCAACGATATCAATACGTTCATTGTTTTCTGGTGAAACTCTAACTTCTGGCTCTATCTTATTCTTACATACAGCTTGCTGCCATTGCGACGTTATAAGTTGGGCTGACTTTGTATGTGAAGAGACATCACCGTCTTGCAGACGGTGCTTTTTATGGATTGTGCGTAAAGACTCTATGATCATTTGCATTTAACGCTTAGCACCCAGATGAAATTTTTGTGCATCCATGGCCTAAAAGTTTGTCATTCAACCAAGTAAATGTACTTTCGTATGTATGCTCGTTAGATGACATAACCAAACAAGTGTTACTTGTGTATACAATCAAACCACCAGGTAGCTTTTGATCTTTTATTGTTTTAAAGGCTTTTAGTTTATCAAATTTACAATCCATTTCCCTTACATTTGAACCGCCAGCAAAAGGAGAAATATCTTGATCATTCGCATTAACTTTGAGGAGCAATAAGATGCTTTTTGTATTGACACATAAGCCTTCTACACAATTAACTAAATTAGACAATCCGTGTTTTACTTTGTAGTTAAGAGCGTCATCTCGATCCATGCAGTTGCTATTTGTTTCATCTTGTGCCCATTCTATGTCATTTAGTGCAATTGCCAAAAAATTCTTGGAGGTTTCTTTGTCAAAGTTTCTATTCAAATCCCCTTCAAGTTTTTTACACGCAGCGTATTTTTCTTGATTGTTTTTTGCATTCGTAAGTTCATCAAATATGTCTAGTGACGTTTGCCCAACAGATTGGTTCTGGAATGTTCTTGAGAAGTCAACTGCAACATTATTTGAAGAGGTGATTTTGAAACTTACATTTGCATTAACATCCCCATCTGAAGAAGGCTTACTCAAAATATTGCCGGTGTCATCAAAAAACAAGTTTACCTTTCCTCCATTTTTCTCTTCTTCTACACGAATTGTGTAACTGACATATACTGAGTCAGATGAAAAAACTAGGCTGCTGAGTGCTTCTAGAGCTGAATTAGCTACTTCTGATACTCCTTGTGATGTTGAGCTGCTTATATATGCAGAAGATAACGACTTTATGCTTGATACAAAAGACGAAGCTTTGCTTTTATCAATACTAAAGAACTCAGCTTTTATTAATAATTCTTCTGATGGGTTTACTAATGCTGATTTAGAAATTGAAAAATCACCAATTTTATCTCTATCAACTCTGTTATTTGTAAGCTTGAAATTTTCCAATACCTTAGGTGGAACAAGGATGATGTCTTTGTTTAGTACGGCATTCCTTTTAATAAGGGTTGTTATGAAAATTACCTGCCTATCCTGATCCCTGAATAGCTTCATAAACCAATGGTCCTTTTTAGGAAGCTTTAGTTCACCGTTTTCATATTCAATATTGTAATACTTAGATTCTTCTGCAAAACAAACGCTGCCCAAAAAGGCAAGAATCAATACTAAAATAAGTTGCTTCACTTCGAACTCTCCTTTTGACTATAACATCCGCAACTGCAGACGGCTTGGATCGCAGCGGAAAGGCGTTCCGATAAACTGCGCTTATTAAGTATTTAATTCCCGAATATTGGCATATACCAATGTTAGGAAATTGTCGATTTCTTTCTCGTTTACCAATACACAATATTCAGTAAATAGTGGCTGTTTTGAGTTGATAAAAATTGTTTCAGCATCGCACTGTGCATCTGAGCGAAATGTGACAGAACCGATAACTTGGTCACTCTTGAATTCAGCCATGGAGAATGTACTACCTTGTTTGTATTGGTGTTTCAGAAGCTCTGGAGATTTTGTTAGAACAATATCACCAAGATTCTTTGTTTGATGCCACTCGACAAAGTAAGAGACCAATCTTTCATCGTTTCTTATCGAAGCTGAATATGGCCGACAGCATTGCTCGCTCAACTTTAACTACGCAGGGCTCACATAAATACTCTCGACATAGCTTGCACTCTAAATCACTCATACAGGTACTGCAGCTTTCTTCATAAATAGCACTCGACATAGATTTACCGATGACTCTTAACAGTTTATTCGTGTGCGCGCCTGATATCTTAGCGAGGAATTTTCGAACTTTTGGCTGTAACTAACTGATTTCACTTTGAAACCTTCCTTAGCAAGATCATTCCCTTCCAGAAAATAATTCGCACACATCATTTCGAGCACGTTTATTAATACTGAAGTTATCACCAACTGATAAGGCAGACAAGCCAGAAATACCAAGATTGTTCATCATGTAAGGAGGATTGAAAGAGAGGAGTCTGATATATCAGGCAAGATACTGAATTACCTTTTGTCATTCAGTATCTGCTACTCGATATAATTATGAAAAAGAAATTACAGCAAAATATTCATTTCATTAATCATCGGCGGATTCTTTTCCTCCAAGGCATCCAGCACTGGCTGGTGGAAGCGACGTTTATGCTCAGCAAAAATCGCCCGGCTTTTATTAAAGCTGGCACCATATTCAATCGCAGCCTGTAACACGCCATCGTTGCCTTCAGCGATCCCCTGCAGGAAGTGATCATCGAGCAGTTCCTGTGCCCCCACTTTACGACCACTTAACAGCATCTCATTATAGCGGTAGGCAGGCAGTGACTTCAGCACAATATCGATCAGCGCCGGAATAAACGGAATACTCATATCCACTTCCGGGAAGCAGAAATAACCTTTGTCCGAGCGCATAAAACGGAAGTCCGCTGCACACGCCAGCACAGAGCCGTTACCAAACGTATGGCCGTTCATCGCCGCAATCACCGGCATAGGAAACTGCAGCATAAGTTTGTAGCAGTTATCCATGGTGTGTAGAAAGGTTTTCACCTCGTCGTGCTTGCCACTCTGAATCGACATCATCATCCAGGGCACATCAATACCCTGGCTCCAGCTTTTTTCATCGGAAGAAGCCAGCACTAAGGCTTTGTAGCTTTTTTCGGCTTCTACCTCTTTTAACAAGGACTCAAGCTGTTGTGCAAAAGCCAGGTTGTGACTGTTGGCACCATTGGTAAAGGTAATAACGGCAACGTTACCGTCGTTGCTTAAGTTCATCAGGCTCATAAAAACTCCTTTTTAAGACGTGTTATTCGTCTTCTAAACCAGCCAGTGGAGGCACAGTGCCACGCACGTAAGCTTCCGGTTCCTGAACAAATAAATCCGGCATTAAATCGGTTTTATCGCTTTCTGGATTAGCACGGAATTGTTCAAAATCGGTAACACCTTCATTGCGCAGGAATTCTTCATCAATCAGCAGCTGACCTGTGACTTCGCGATCCGCTTTTTGCAGCAGAGCATAAGCGGCATCGGCCATAATTTTTGGACCACGAGCACGGTCGAAAGATTGTTTGCCACCAAACGAGGTTGCATCAGTATGAATAACGGTGCGTGGCCACAGCGCATTCACGGCGATACCATAACGCTTAAATTCGTCCGACATACCCAGAGTCAGCATCGACATGCCATATTTGGTTAAGGTGTATGGCGAGTGGTTACGCAACCAGCGACGATCCAGATCCAGCGGTGGACACAGGCTTAAAATATGGCCGTGTTCGGATTTCTTCAGGTGTGGTAATGCTTTCTGACTTAACAGGAACACCGCACGGAAGTTTACCTGCATCATCAGATCGAGCTTTTTCAGTGGTGTCATTTCAACACCAGCTAAAGCAATGGCGCCGGCGTTATTAATGATCACATCGATGCCACCAAAACGTTCAACGGTTTTGGCAATCAGGTTATCGACATCTTCTTCGGAACGAACATCCACTTTAACCGCTAACGCCTGACCACCGGCTTCTTCCACTTCTTTAGCAACACTGTGGATGGTGCCTTTTAATTTGGGATGTGGCTCGTCAGACTTAGCGGCAATGACGATATTAGCGCCGTCACGGGCGCAGGTCAGTGCAATTTCACGACCAATACCACGGCTGGCGCCAGTAATAATAATGGTTTTGTTATTTAAATTAGCCATTTCTTTTCATACCCGTATATATGCGTAAATTCTGTGAGAATGAAAACCGGGTTACTTTTGAAAGCAGCGACAGGACGTCGCGTCCGCCCGGCAGGGCCATGGATGGCCCTTCGGGGCGGCGGCAAAAAGTAATCCGGTTTTTATTTAAATATTTGATTAAGCGTCAGCTTCTTCTAACTGAATTAACAGCTGACGACCTTTAACCTGATCACCTTCATTAATCAGTACTTCTTTCACTGTGCCACTAACGCCCGCTTTTAATGGATGCTCCATCTTCATCGCTTCCAATACCGCCAGGGTTTGTCCCTGCTCAACTTGCTGACCAGCTTCGACCAGTACCGCAATCATGGCGCCGTCCATTGATGCACGAACCTGATCCGAACCACCGGCCTGGGCGCTGGCAGAAATCAAGGTGACATCTCGCAGGAATAAGTTACCGCGAGTGGTATCGATCCAACATTCGTTTTCAGCAGACTGAACAAAACTGATCGTCTTCTGAATGCCGTCTAACTCATAACGCAGCTTGTTACTATCGCGGGAAATGGTACGTAGCGAAAAGCTTTCTTCTGTCGCAGCTAACTTCACATTAATTAAACCGCGATCTGCTCGGTCTTGCTGAATCTCAACTTCCACCACATCGTCGTTATGAGCAATTTTGCCGAAGCGAATGCCCAGCGCATTGTTATGGAAACCGTCTGGTGCATTCAGAATTAACGCAGCCAGCGCAATATCTTCTGGCTGTGCTTTTAACGGCTGCATGCAATCCGACGTTTCCATATGCTCGGCAATAAACGCTGTAGTGGCTTCGCCCGCAATAAACTTAGGGTGTTTCAAACAGTCGGCCAGGAAAGCACGGTTATCCTGAATACCCAATAAACTGGAATCTTCTACGAGGCGCACCAAACGACGGCGAGATTGTTCACGGTTATCACCAAAGCTGATTAATTTCGCCAGCATTGGATCGTAATGCGGCGTTACGGTTTGGCCTTGTTTGATTCCACTGTCTATGCGTAAACCATCTTCAGTATCTGCCGGATTCCACAGTAATAACTCACCGGTTTGTGGCACGAAATTATTGGCCGGATCTTCGGCGTATAAACGCACTTCCATCGCATGGCCATTTAACTGGATATCGTCCTGGGTTAAACCCAATGGTTCACCAGCGGCAACCTGCAATTGCAGTGCAACTAAATCCAGGCCGGTAATTAATTCCGTTACCGGGTGTTCTACCTGAAGGCGGGTATTCATTTCCAGGAAGTAGAAGTTCTTCTCGCTGTCGACCAGAAACTCTACGGTGCCCGCACCACGGTAATTACAGCTTTTGGCTGCGGCAACGGCGGCTTCACCCATGGTTTTACGCAGGCTTTCATCAACAAACGGAGACGGTGCTTCTTCGACCACTTTCTGGTGACGACGTTGTACCGAACAATCACGCTCACCCAGATAAATGGTATTGCCGAAGGTATCGGCAAATACCTGAATCTCGATGTGACGCGGTTGCATCACGGCTTTTTCGATAATTAATTCGCCGCTGCCAAAAGCATTTTGTGCTTCCGAACGGGCGGAGCGAATATGTTCGTCCAGCGTGTCAGCATCCGTCACTAAACGCATACCACGGCCACCACCACCGGCGCTGGCTTTTAACATAACAGGCATGCCAATTTCTAACGCCGCTTTTTTCAGTACGTCATCAGATTGATCAGCACCTTCGTAGCCAGGGATGCAAGGTACACCAGCTTCAATCATGGCGATTTTAGATTGGCGCTTGCTGCCCATTAATTCGATAGCAGCAGCGGTTGGGCCAATAAATACAATACCGGCTTTTTCTGCTGCCTGAGAAAACTCAGAGTTTTCTGATAAAAAACCGTAACCCGGGTGAATCGCATCGGCACCGGTTTTGGCCGCTGCAGCTAAAATTTTATCAGCGCATAAATAACTTTCACCAACGGCTGCCGGGCCAATACAAACGGCTTCGTCAGCTGCCTGTACATGTGGCGCTTCCCGGTCTGCTTCGGAGAATACCGCAACGGTGCGGTAGCCTTGTGCTTTAGCGGTGCGGATAACACGCGCGGCAATTTCGCCACGGTTGGCTACTAATACCTTATTAAACCCAACTTTATTAAACATCTTCAGAAGCCCAATTTGGTTTACGTTTTTCCATAAAGGCTTTGGCGCCTTCACGCCCTTCGCTAACCACGGCTGCGGCAAAATCATCAGCAGCCTGATCTAATAATTCGGTGACGGTTTTCCCGTTGTTGGTATCAACACTGTTATTCACCGCATGGAGCAAGGCTTTGGTATTGGCGGTTGCTTGTGGCGCACACTTCAGTGCCGATTGAATACCTTGTTGAATCAGCTCCTGCTGTTGTTCAGCTGAGTCTGCCAGTTGGTGAATTAAACCCAGGCTTAATGCTTCGTTTGCAGCAATTTTCTGGCCCAGCAGAGCCAAGCGACGTGCTTGAGTCATACCAATACGTTTCACCACAAACGGAGCAATCTGTGCCGGAATAATACCGAGAGAGGTTTCCGGTAATGCAAAGCGAGCGCTATTATCAGCAACGGCATAGTCGCTAACACACGCCAGACCAAAACCACCACCCATCACAGCGCCTTTTAATGAACAAATAACGACAGCCGGTAACTGATCAGCCGTTTCAATCATGTGGCCAAAAGCGCGGTTAAAGTCGCGTAGCTTTTGTGAATCACCACCGGCGTTTTGCATATCTTTAATATCGCCGCCTGCGCAGAAATGATCGCCAGCACCTTCAATTAATAACACGCGGTGGCCGCTTTCTTTTACCGCTTCCATTACGGCAACTAACTCCGTGACCATTTCCAGGCTCATGGCGTTTGCCAGTTTCGGCCGATTCAGGCGTACCGTCAGCAGTGGTTGCTGGTCGATAATTTCCAGCGTTTGATATCCAGCTTCAAAAGCACTCATTGATGATTCCTGATATTGGTATTTTCCATTTCATGGGTTGTTGTAGCAGCCCTCGGGCGCATGGATGCGCCGGACGAGCCTACAGGGATGTATTTACGGCGTGCTGCCTAAACAACCCTGAAGTGGAAAAGTGCATTTATAGGTTATTTACTTCGCGCGCTTCGGCAAAATATCCATATATTTACAAATAATGCCGAGCATAATTTCATCAGCACCACCACCAATAGAACCCAGACGGTTATCACGATAGAAGCGAGCCACCACGTTATCCCACATAAAGCCCATACCGCCCCAGTATTGCAGACAAGCATCGGATACTTCGCGCGATAAACGACCGGATTTTAATTTCGCCATCGAAGCCAGACGAGTCATATCCTCTTTATTCAGATAACCTTCACACGCCTGATACACCATGCAGCGAAGTGCTTCAATTTCGGTTTGCAGCTCGGCTAAACGGAAGTGAACCGACTGATTATTAATTAATGGCTGGCCGAACGTATGACGCTCTTTCGCGTATTCAATGGTGCTGTCGACACAAACTTCCATAGATTTAAGCGACATCGCTGCAACGTATAAACGTTCTTCCTGGAACTGCATCATCTGCATCATAAAACCTGCGCCTTCAGAGCCAATCAGGTTCTTTTGTGGCACACGTACATTATCGAAAAAGATTTGTGCAGTATCGGAAGAACGCATGCCCAGCTTGTCCAGTTTCTCGGAAAAGCTAATACCTTCCAGATCCAGAGGTACAACAATCAGAGATTTATTTTTATGAGGTTTATCTTCAGAGGTGTTGGCTAACAGGCAAACGAAATCGGCCTGGGTGGAGTTAGTAATCCACATTTTAGTGCCGTTAATAATGTAGTCGTCACCGTCTTTTACCGCGGTGGTTTTGATTGCCGCTACATCAGAACCAGCACCCGGCTCACTTACACCAATACAAGCAACCATATCACCGGCTACCGCTGGTGCCAGGAAGGTCTCTTTTACGTAGTCAGAACCAAAGCGTGCCAGTGCCGGAGTGGCCATGCAGGTTTGTACACCAATCGCCATGGGTACACCGCCACATAAGATACCGCCAAATTCTTCCGCTGCCGCCATTTCGTAAGAGAAATCTAAGCCCATGCCTCCAGCCGATTCTGGCTTGCTGATACCCAGCAGGCCCAGGTCACCCATTTTTTTGAACAGTTCTTTCGCCGGGAAAATACCTTCTTTTTCCCACTGTTCTACATGAGGATTAATTTCGTTTTCCACAAAGTTGCGGACGGTACGTTTCAGCTCTTTATGTTCTTGTGTCAGGATCATGGTTTGCTCCGTTTTAGCTGGGTACTTCTTTTATTATTTACAATTTTTAAATCTGACTCGGTGTTTATATATCTGAGTTATGGTACTGCTGTGATCGACCTTCTACGGCATGGACGCCGTAGCAGAGCGTCCATGGATGGATTCACAGCGTGTCGAGCATAGTAGTTCCATAAATCAGATTTAAACTACATCCAATACGGGTAAATAACGTCACGACTCGTCGTTAATCCTTCCCTGGAGACTCGACTATCGCATCCCTGCGATAGACGGTCGTGAGCATCATTCACCCGTATCGGATACTAAATTTTTAAAAACGCGCCACACCAAAGCTATTGGTCTGGATGCTGTTGCTAAGAGCGCGCTGCTTCTCTTTGTCACAAATATCTAACAGGTGAATCATCAGTCGACGAGTATCACGAGGATCAATTAAACCGTCGTCCCACAGACGAGCAGTACCAAACAAGGAAGTCGAACCAGCATCCAGTTTGGCCGCGGTCATTTGCTCTAACTGATCCAGTTGTTCCTGATTCGGTTTCATGCCCATTTTTAATTGTTTTTCTTCGGTCACGATACGCAGAACTTTACCGGCTTGTGCGCCACCCATTACCGCAGTCTTGCTGTTTGGCCAGGCGAAAATAAAACGAGGATCTAAACCCCGGCCACACATGGCATAGTTACCGGCACCGTAAGAGCCACCCACAACGATGGAAATTTTTGGCACAGTGGCATTGGCAACCGCCTGCAACATTTTGGAACCATGCTTAATAATACCGTTACGCTCAGATTCGGTACCGACCATAAAACCAGTGGTGTTATGCAAAAACAATAAAGCAATATTGCTCTGGTTACACAGCTGAATAAATTGTGCTGCTTTGTTCGCACCTTTTGCGGTGATTGGGCCGTTGTTACCAATAATGCCGCAGGCTTTGCCACCAATATGGGTGAAACCACACGCGGTCTGATTATCAAACTCGGGTTTAAAGTCCTGGAATTTCGAACCGTCTGCAATACGGGCAACAATTTCACGTACGTCGTACGGTGTTTTTGAATCTGATGGCACCACACCAATGAGCTCTTCTGGTGAGTACAGTGGCTCTTCAAATTGTGCTTCGTTTTGCGCCGGTAGTTGTTCGTTCCATGGAATTGATTGCATCACTTCGCGAGCAATACGAATACCATCGGCATCATCTTCCGCCAGATAGTCTGCAGTACCCGCATCCAAAGCGTGTAATTCCGCACCACCTAATTCTTCGTCGGTAGCAATCTCACCAGTGGCGGCTTTAAGCAGGGGAGGGCCAGCCAGGAACATTTTGGCTTTACCACGAACCGCAATCACGTAGTCGGATAAACCCGGTTGATAAGCGCCGCCTGCCGTAGCATTGCCATGAACAACCGTCACCTGAGGAATGCCAGCGGCACTTAAACGCGCCTGATTAGCAAATGCCTGAGCGCCCGGAACAAACACGTCTGTAGCGTAGTTCAGGTTAGCACCACCACTTTCTGCCAGCGTCACTACGGGTAATTTATTGGCGCGGGCAATTTCCTGAATACGCAGGGTTTTATCCAGACCGGCCGGAGAAATAGTACCGCCTTTAATCGCGCTGTTATTTACCTGAATCACACAACGAATACCGGCGATATGACCCAAGCCAGCAATAATGCCGCCGCCAGCAGCACTACCATCTTTATCATCGTGCATACGGAAGCCAGCAAGTGAACACAGTTCGATAAATTCTGAACCCGGATCTAACAATAAATTCAGACGTTCGCGGGGTAATAACTTGCCACGTTTACGGAATTTCTCTTTGGCTTCCTGAGCTTTTTCCAGCACTTTCTGCTCGATGCTGCGAAACTCTTCCAGTGCTGCTAACATGGCATCACGATTGGCCTGAAATTCAGCGCTGTTGCTATCAATATCTGAAGATAAATAAATCATAAAAATTTCACTTATTGATTAATTCGTTGTAAGCCGAGCTCGCTTTTTCTACGATGTCTGCTGTCACTTTCACCGGCATATCCAGCAACTGTTGTGCAGCCGCTTTACCTTGTGGATCAATACGTAAGCTTGCGATACCACCGCCACCTAACGCATTTTCCAGCAGCAGGTTATACGCATTTAAACCCGGTAGCTCGAACAGGTTTACAGCACTGTTCTGGTCATCTAATAAATGGCTTAAATATTCCGCAACAGCTTCTGGGCGTAATGCTTGTTGAATATAAGGGAGGTATTCAGCCTCACGTGCCATAACACCAATATTACAGTGATTACCTTTATCACCACTGCGGGCGACTGCCAGATAAATCAGTGGAATTTCATCGGCTAATGCAGCAATGTCTGCATTATTTTCTGGCTGAATTTTAGTAGTGAGAGGTCGAGTCGTCGCACTTTCCAGTTGGCTATCGGTATTAATAGCAACAGCCTGACTTTGTTCTGACTTCATCAGCTTGATGCTGACCGGCACCTGATCCTTTGGCCAAAGGAAGGAGAATAAACGGATGCTTGGGCTTGGCTTAGGACGACCGCCAACCAAACCAGTAATGCCCGGTGCCATACCTGTCGCCGCCTGTGCAATTTCGCGGGCGAAAACACCTAAAGCACGTTTATCATTGTGTTGTACCGAAATTTTTACGATCACTTCACGACTATTGGAGCCTGCAGAGTGAGCGCCATAAGTGCTTTCGCTGCCAAGAATTTCAATGTTTGTATCTTTCAATCCGTCAAACTTCTGCATCTTCAGCAAAAAATTAACGCGTTGAATAATCGCATCGGCAACCGCCTGACCTTTTTGTGCCGCTTCACGCCCGCCAATCATAAAAGTAGCGGTGCAGCGGAAGCCATCCATGTAAGTGGCTGATACTTTATATTGGTCGCTTGGAGTACGGCCCTTAGCGTTGCTGACTTTCACCTGATTGTTGCCAACCTGTTCCAGTGTTACCTGGCTGAAATCGCAATTAACGTCTGGTAATAAGTAACCGGCTGGGTCACCAATTTCATACAACAGTTGTTCGCCGACGGTATTCACCGTGACAATACCGCCGGTATTTTCTGGTTTCGAAACAATAAAGCTGCCGTCTTCGGAACATTCCACAATCGGGAAGCCCATATTGGCAAAACCGCCAGCTTGGGCGCTTTGTTTATCGGCCGAAATTAATTGCCAATCGGTGAAATTACCGCCGGTACATTGGGCGCCACACTCAATGATATGACCCGCCAGTGAACCCTGAGCCAATTTATCGTAATCAGTGTTTTGCCAGTTAAACTCGTGCATTAAGGGGCCGAGTGTGACGGCAGAATCGACACAACGACCGGTAATCACGATATCGGCGCCAGCGGCCAGCGCTTGGGCGATGGAAGGCGCACCTAAATAAGCGTTAACGCTCAAGCACTTGGCAGGCAGCTCAGCACCGGAAAACATCTCGGTGACTCCTGCCTCTGCGAACTGCGCCTGATTCATGGTCAGGTTATCGCCTTCAACGGCAGCGACGGTCAGGTTTAAACCCGCTTCATCGATGACCGCTTGTAGCGCCTGGGCGCAACCGGAAACGTTGATACCGCCCGCATTACTGACAACCTTCATGCCTTGATCGGCAATGGCTGGCAACAGCGGCTTCAACACCTGTACGAAGTCCGGGGCAAAACCGGCTTCCGGGTTCTTCAGGCGAGCACCGGCCATGATCGACATGGTGACCTCAGCCAGATAGTCGAACACCAGGTAATCCAGCTTGCCCTGATTCACCAGCTGGTGAGCGGCGGCGCCGGTATCGCCCCAGAAGGCTGATGCACAGCCAATTCGAATGCTTTTACTCATATCAACGCTCATGTCTGTTTTCAATCCCGGGGGGTCACGATTGGGATTTGTTTTAATAACTGGTGAAACAGATTACCAAGCAAGCGCTTGGTTTGTAAAACACTTTTGACGAGGTACACTATGGACTGTCGTAAAAAGACCCCTACAATTCATCCTTTTATGTGGAACCCCTCATGACCGTTGTGCAGAAACTTATCGAAGCAGGTCAGATTACCGACCCTAAAACGGCAAAGGGTCGGTTGCTGGTTGCTGCGGCACGTCTTTTCAAAAACAAAGGTTATGAACGTACAACGGTGCGCGATCTGGCGTCGGAAATTGGTATTCAGTCCGGCAGCCTTTTTCACCATTACAAGTCGAAAGAAGCCATTTTGCAGGCAGTGATGGAAGAAACCATCGCGCTCAATATGGCGCTGATGCGGGATGCCATCGCAGATGTGAATAACCCGCGCGATAAAGTGTTAGCGTTAATTCGTTGCGAGCTTCGGTCCATTCTGGGTGATACCGGGGAGGCGATGAGTGTGCTGGTGTATGAATGGCGTTCGTTAAAACCGGACAGTCAGAAGCATATTCTGGCGTTGCGTGATGCTTATGAACAGCTGTGGTTAGATACGCTGGAGGAAGCGCGTGAAGCAGATATGGTTCAGATTGAACCTTTTATTTTGCGTCGATTTTTAACCGGTGCATTAAGCTGGACGACCAATTGGTATAAGCCGGATGGTGAAATGACGCTTGAGCAGCTGGCGGAAGACGCATTACAGTTAGCCATTAAATAATACCTAAAAAGCTTGTTGATAAGCCTCGATGACAGAGAGAACAGCGATGAAAAAAATGATGATTGCCAGTCTGTTGGCTGCGGTGACATTCACTTCCGTTGCGGAAATTAAACCGTTTCAGGCAACCGAATATCGCCGTGGTGTTTTTAAAGCGGTGAAATGGCAATTTGGCCCGATCGCCGACATGATGAAGGGCAAAAAAGAGTTTGATGGTGCGGAGTTCAGTCAGCGTGCTGAGAATTTAGCGGCACTCAGCCGTATGCCTCTGGAAGGTTTTGTAGCGGGCAGTTATAGCCGTGGTACGCGTGCTTTACCGACGATTGAAGAAGACTGGGAAACCTTCACTGGTTTAATGGGCGACTTCCAGAAAAACACCCAGGCGTTGGCTGAAGTAGCGAAGACCGGTGATAAAGGACAAATAAAACCGGCCTTTATAGATGTGGCCAAGACCTGTAAAGCCTGCCATAAAAAATTCAAAGACTGATACGATGAAAGCACCGGAATCATACCGGTGCTTTTTATTTTCTACCGTGAAACATTGCCTGGATCAGCTTCTCTTTCTTAACCAGTTGATGAAACAAGACACCACTGATATGTAATCCAATCGCACCGAGCAGAATATTAAACAGGCTTTTGTGCCATTGTGTGATCTCAAGGCTCAGGTCATAACTGATCCATGCGACCAGCGGGCCTTCGGTAAAAATATCATCGTTGGAAAATAATCCACTGATGCCTTGCAGCAGGCATAAGCCAAGCAGTAACAGAACCATCCAGCCACCGAGTGGATTATGGCCTTTAAATGTTGGAGCGGAGCCGTTAGTTAGCTGCTGTGTGTACG
Organism: Bacterioplanoides sp. SCSIO 12839; assembly: GCF_024397975.1. NCBI lineage: Bacteria > Pseudomonadati > Pseudomonadota > Gammaproteobacteria > Oceanospirillales > Oceanospirillaceae > Bacterioplanoides > Bacterioplanoides sp. SCSIO 12839. Next base: position 3,628,769 of record NZ_CP073745.1, on the reverse strand, counting down.
AGGCCGTACGGCTGGGGGAGGCAACAAAGTTTTTAAATCGTGCGTGAAAGCTACCGATAAAACCCCAGGTGATTCTTGCTGTGATTAATACAATGATCAGATATCCACAGCGCAAGTGCCATTCCATCCAATCACCACCTTGCTCGGCACTCCACCAGGCAAAGCCAATACTGCCAATCAACAGGACATGAAACAGGCGAATAAAAAGATCCCAAACCTTTTCGGATTCATGTTTATTCTCGACATTATGGATGTTCATAATAACAGTTCTGCCTGAACCGGAACGTAATGATCGGCTGCTGAAATTAATGAGTCTGCGGTGAGTTGTTCAACCCCATAAACTTCCACGTGGGTATTAAATTTGTGCTGCATACGTTGCACCAGAATACCAAAGTCTCCATCCCCTGAAGCCAGTACAACCGTATCAGCTTCTGGTGCATATTCCATTGCATCGAGAGTGATACCGACATCCCAGTCGCCTTTAGATGTGCCATCGGCACGCTGAATATAGGGTTTGAGTTTTACCTGAAAACCAATGGCGCGCAAAATATTCTGAAACTGCTTTTGTTTTTCATCACCCCGGTCGACAGCATAAGCGATGGCTTTTACCACTTCGCGTGGCGTGCCATCTGCGTTGTGTGTTGCCATTTTCCAGAACTGGTTGTAATCGAAATTACGGCCAAAACCCTGGCGACAGGTGTAATAGATATTTTGTACATCAACCAGAAGAACAACTTTTTCGGCGGGCATAATTTTTCTCTGAATATTCCGAATGCTATCGGAATTCTTTCAGCCGCCGCGCCGAAGGGCCATCCCTGGCCCTGCCGCGCTACCGCAACATCCTGTTGCTGCTATTGAAAGAACACACGATATCATTCCATCATCTAGTGGTGTTTAACGCTTAACTTTCGCTCGGTTATTTACATCGCGGCTGGAGCGAATTAATTCATCACCGGCAAAGCTTAAATCCGATTTCGCCACCCGATCGTACAGCACAACGTTAACCGTCGCTGCCAGATTTAAACAACCAACGGTTGGTAAATAAACCACTTCATCGGCCTGATCGATAATGGCCTGGCTGATGTTTCCATCTTCCGGGCCAAAAATATAATGAGCATTTTCCGGATGGTTAAACTCTGGTAAACAGGTCGCCCCTTCCACCAGTTCAACACAAATAATTTTTGCATTCGGGTCGGCGCAGTCAATTAACGATTCAACCCCCTCAAGCAGAATTTTATTGCTCATATTTCGGGTGTCGGTGCTGAACTTAGCGGCAATATCGTAGCGTTTGCCGGTGTAATACACCTCGTCAGCACCAAAACAGCCTGCGGCACGCATTACTGAGCCAACGTTTGAAGGGCTTTTGGGGTTGGTTAAACCGATGGTGATTTTGGGTTTGCTCATAATTATTTGGGTATTTAAATAATAAAAAACCCCAGCAGTTAAAAACCCTGGGGTTCAGATTGGCAAGCAGCGGTCATGTGTTTTTCAAAAGCAGCAACATGGATGTTGCGACTGCGGGGCAGGGCCATGGATGGCCCTTCGGCGCAGCGGCTGAAAAATACATGGGTGATGCAAAGCCAGTTAACCCAGCTCTAAAATACCATCCATCTCAACGCCAGCATCTTTAGGCAGCTGCGCGACACCAATGGCGGCGCGAGCCGGATAAGGCTGTTCGAAGTATTGCGCCATTACCTGGTTAACGGTCGCGAAGTTGCTCAGGTCGGTCAGGAAGATATTCAGCTTGGCGATATCCTGCAGTGTACCGCCCGCTGCTTCACAAACAGCCGTCAGGTTTTTAAATACCTGGTGGATCTGCGCTTCGATATCACCATCAACCATTTCCATGGTGGCAGGAACCAAAGGAATCTGGCCTGACAGGTAAACCGTATTATTCACTTTGACGGCCTGAGAGTAAGTGCCAATGGCAGCCGGTGCATTTTCGGTGGCGATGATTTCGCGAGCCATGATTAATCCTTATTTTTTCTACGAACAATTTTATTTACACCGCGAATATTTCGCAGGCGACGAATTGCACGGGCCAGATGACGGCGACCCTGAACACTGATTTTTATATGAACCACACTCAGGCGTGCATCGCGTTCTTCAACATCAATTTTTTCGACATTGGCATCGGCCTGGTTTATCGCGGAGGCCAGTTCGACAACAATGCCACGACGATTTTCCAGGAAGACTTTCAGGTCAACGGTGAACTCACTGTCGATGTCTTTATCCCATGACAGGATGACGCATTTTTCCTGATTGTCGCGGAAGTCCTGAACGTTTTTACAGGTTTCGGTATGCACCACCAGACCACGTCCGGAACTGGCGTGACCCACAATCGCGTCACCGGGAATCGGGCTGCAACATTTGGCAAAGCTGACCACCAGGCCTTCGGTACCTTTAATAGCCAGTGGTGATTGCTCAAACGCATCCAGATCAATATCAGTATCTTTATTGGCAACCAATAAGCGTCGGGCAAGAATTGGTGCCATGCGGTTGCCGGAGCCAATGTCTTCGAGAATGTCGTCGAAGGTTTCCAGGCTGGTTTCTTTAAGCACCAGATCAATATGAGTCTGGTCGATATCGTCCAGCGTTTTACCCAGATCATTCAGTGCTTTGTTCAGCAATCGTTCGCCAAACGAAACCGATTCGCTGCGGCGCTGATTTTTCAGGTAGCTGCGGATATTGGAGCGGGCTTTGCCGGTAACCACAAAGTTGAGCCAAGCCGGATTCGGGCTGGTATTCGGGCCGGTAACAATCTGTACGGTCTGGCCATTCTGCAGTTGTGCACTGAGTGGTGCCAGCTGACGATTAATACGGCAGGCAATACAACGGTTACCGACATCGGTATGCACCGCGTAAGCAAAGTCAACGGCGGTTGCACCGGCCGGTAATTCGAGGATTTTCCCTTTTGGCGTGAAGACGTAAATCTCTTCCGGGAATAAATCCACTTTAACGTGTTCAACAAACTCAATTGGGCTGCCAGCACTTTTTTGCAGCTCCAGCAGATTCTGAACCCACTGACGAGCGCGTTGAGTGCCGCTGGTTTGATCACTTTCGGATTTATACAGCCAGTGGGCGGCAATACCATGGTTAGCCATGGCTTCCATTTCTTCGGTGCGGATCTGAATTTCGATCGGTACACCAGCCATGCCGATCAGTGTGGTGTGCAGTGACTGATAACCGTTGGTTTTGGGAATAGCAATGTAGTCTTTGAAGCGCCCTGGAATCGGTTTATACAGCGAGTGCATGGTGCCGAGAATGCGGTAACAGTCGTCGATGGAGCTGGTGATAATCCGGAAGCCATACACGTCCATGATGTCCGCCAGCGACTTCCGCTTTTCCTTCATCTTGTTATAGATGCTGGACAGGTGTTTCTCGCGACCAACCACCCGCGCCTGAATGTTGGCTTCGTTTAAGCGATTACGGATTGAAGCAGAAATATTATCGACCACTTCCGAACGATGGCCGCGTGCCGCCTTAACGGCTTTGGCAATCATGCCGGAACGCATCGGATAGATGGCTTCAAAGCACAGCTCTTCCATTTCGATGCGAATATCATTCAAGCCCAGACGATTGGCGATCGGGACATAAATGTCGAGGCTTTCGCGGGCAACACGACGGCGTTTTTCCGGGCGTAATGAGCCCAACGTACGCAAATTGTGTAAGCGGTCAGCCAGCTTCACCAGAATGACGCGGATGTCTTTCGCCATGGCCATGGCCATTTTCTGGAAGTTTTCAGCCTGCTGTTCTTCTTTGCTCTCGAAATGAATGTGCGTCAGCTTTGAGACGCCATCCACCAATTCGGTCACCACGCTGCCAAACTGTTGTTGCAGCGCATCTTTGGGAATGCCGGTGTCTTCAATTACGTCATGCAGCATTGCCGCCATCAGGCTTTGATGATCGAGGTGCATATCGGCAAGGACGTTGGCGACAGCCAGGGGATGAATGATGTAGGGCTCGCCACTGCGGCGGCGTTGGCCTTCGTGGGCTTGTTCGGCGTAATAATAAGCGCGACTCACCTGTTTGATCTGGCTGTTGCTCAGGTATTTGGCGAGTCGCTCTTCTAAGGCATCAAGAGTGGGCACGGGGGCACGTTACCTCTTGTGAATGGCGTTAACAGCGGGTGCTGTTATCAGTATTCTTCAGCGCGAGCAGCAGCCGCTTCCTGAGCCGCCATGCTTTCTGGAGTAACCAGATCTTCAGCAATTTCACGCAGAGCCAGTACCGTTGGCTTGTCGTTTTCTTCAGCCACCAGTGGCTCAGCACCCTGTACGGCGATCTGACGAGCGCGTTTGGTTGCCAGCATTACCAGCTCAAAACGGTTATCAACGTTGTTTAAGCAATCTTCTACGGTTACGCGTGCCATGGTATTTCCTGCAAATTAGGTGAATGACGATCAAATTTGATAGAACCGAGTATTGTAGTTAAATAGCGCCGTAAGGGAAGCCTCGCGGCGCGATATCAATGAACTTTTTCCGGTTTTAGCGTTTCTTTAATGTAATGCCGCTGACTGAGCGCCACTGAATCCGTGCCGTGTTAACTGCGTTCGGCCAACAGAGCCTTTAGTGTGTCCTGATGACGTATCTGTTGCGCTTCCAGACGGTGGCGACGGGCGACCACAACCGCGCGCAGTTCCTGCAGAGCGTTATCAAAATCATTGTTCACGATCAGGTAATCAAATTCACCGTAGTGGCTCATCTCACTTTGTGCATCACGCATACGGCGGTCGATGATTTCCTGGCTGTCCTGGCCGCGACCACTGAGGCGGTTAGCCAGCTCTTCGATAGAAGGCGGCAGGATGAAAACGCTGACAGCATCCGGCATCAGGCGACGTACCTGTTCGGCACCTTGCCAGTCAATTTCCAGAATCACATCTCGGCCAGCGGCCAGTTCACTCTCAACCCACTGTTGCGAGGTGCCGTAGAAGTTATCGAATACCTGAGCGTGTTCCAGAAAAGCATTGTCGGTGATCAGTTGCTGAAAGGTGTCAACACTGACGAAGTTATAGTCTTTGCCATTCTCTTCACCCGGACGTGGCGCGCGGGTGGTATGAGACACAGAAACACCGATATGAGAGGTGCACTCCAGCAGGGCTTTGACCAGGCTGGTTTTACCGGCACCGGAAGGCGCTGAAAAAATAAATAAGGTACCGGTGAAAGGTGTTTTGTTGGTATCTGACATGAGATGGCCGTCGTTATTCAGTTTCAAAGACTCAGTATAACCGATCATAACCGGCCTTTGCTGTAACGCTCCCGTGCTTCCTGCTTTTTGCGTTCACTTTTGCGTAACAGCACATAAAACGCACCGGAGCCGCCGTGATGTTTCTGCGCGGTATGAAACGCCTGAACATCGTCCAGATCTTCCAGCCAGTGCACCAGGTAACTTTTCAGAATACCGGGGTCTTCGATATTGCGATCACCTTTGCCGGGAAGAATCAGAATGCAGCGAATATCGTGATCCATACAATCGTGAATAAAACGAAACAGTTCAGAGCGAGCCTGTTCGACGGTGCGCCGGTGTAAATCCAGTCGCGCTTCAATCTCGTATTTGCCCAGTCGCAGCTTGCGGAACACGCCATCCTGAATACCGGGGCGCTTATAACCAAGAATATCGTGTGGCCCTATGCGTTTGACTTCGCTGGTTTGCAGGTGATTTTTATCCGCCACTTCGACCTGTTTCTCGGCTGCAAGCTTGCGTGCCGCGGCATTGGCTTTGCTCAGATCTGCTTTAGCCAGCTGTACCCTGGCTTTGGTCTGGATGGGTTTGACGCCCTGCATTTCCTGAAAAAACAGATCATCATCGCTGTTATCCGGGCTGTCATTCAGATCGCCCTGGTACGGATCATCGTTGTTCAGATCACGATTGGACATGGCTGGTATTACTCGCATTGGGTGGAACTGCCGCCATTATACCGTTGCCGACGATCAGGGTGACAAATCTTTGCGAAGGAAAACACAACTATGTAGCGATATCCGTACTATAGGTCTTGTCTTCATGCAGACATTGATGAATGTCGCCGCAACAAAACTTTGTGTGTTCTGACGAACGAGGTAACACAACGATGAAACGATTTTTCTTGCAGCCTTTAGCTAGCCTCGCGGCCGGTACTTTGTTAAGCGCTCAGGCACTGGCGTTTGATGGCTCCCAGCGTGCGATCGACTGGGAAGATGAGCTGGATCTGACTGAACAACAGGAAGATCAGATTGATGCCATCGAAGACAAATATCACAAGCAATTTCGTGAATTACGTAAAAGTCACAAGACGGATACGATTAACTCCCGCAATCATGGTAAGCCACAGCAAGCCCAGCATTTGATGAAACAAATGCGCGAAGAAATTCAGCAGGTGTTGACTAAAGAACAACGTGCCGAAGCCCGCAAGCTGGTATCCGAACGCCGTCGTGAAGCGATGGAAAAACGCTTACGTAAGATGGCGAAGAAGCTGGATATGACGGATGAGCAAAAGTCGCAGCTGAAGCAAACGCTTAATGAGCAAAGCCAGCAATATCACTGGCCAATGGATCATGCTCAGCGTCAGCAGGCTCGTGCCCATTTTGATGAGGCCATGCAGGATATCCTGACCGGAGAGCAGCAGCAGGAGTGGCAGGCGATGAAGTCTGGCTTTAAAAAGCGCTGGCACCATGAAGGTGATTTAAAACGAAATTTTAATAGTGATGACCACAACGATGATGGCTACCGAACTCAGAAAGGCCACCAAAAGAACAATCATTACAACAATGATTCACAAGGTGGCTTTCGTAAGGGCTACCAGGACTGGTAAGTTCTGATTACGTATTTCAGCACCCTGAAATGAAAAAACGCCATACCGGATGTATGGCGTTTTTTCGTTTTGCGAGTCACAGGTTGGTTTATGACTGAGCGTGTTTTGCCATAAAAGCTTTGACTTTCGGGGCAATGGTTTCGCGGAATTTGCGGCCATTAAAAATACCGTAATGACCGACCCCTTTCGCCTCATAATGTTGCTTCCGGCTTTTGGCGATGCCGCTGCAGAGATCCAATGCCGTACTGGTTTGACCGCGACCGGTAATATCATCCAGTTCACCTTCAATGGTCAGCAGCGCCATCTTTTTAATCGCTGTCAGATCCACCGGGTTACCGTCGTGTGTGATTTCACCTTTGGGTAACTGATGTTCTAAAAACACCTTACGAATCGTATCCAGATAATAATGCGCTGGCATATCCATCACGGCCAGATACTCGTTATAGAACTTACGGTGTGCTTCGGCACTGTCACCGTCACCCTTAATCAGGTCGGTGAAAAACTTAAAGTGTTTGGAAATATGGTTGTCCATGTTCATCGACATAAAGCCGGATAACTGGATAAAGCCCGGATACACCAGCTGGTCTTTGCCTTTAAAGCCAGGTGGTACTTTGCAGATCACATTGTTTTCAAACCACTCCAGATCTTTACCTGAGGCATAATCATTAACCTCGGTCGGGCTGATGCGGGTATCCACCGGGCCACCCATCAGGGTCATGCTGGAAGGCAGGTTCGGGTTATTATCGGCAGCCATTACCCCAGCGGCGACCAGTGCCGGTACACAAGGCTGGCAGACCGCCAGAACGTGTGTGTCTGGGCCGAGGTGATTGAGAAAATCGATCAGGTAGTCGACGTAGTCATCAAAGTGGAACTCGCCTTCGCTAACCGGCACATCCCGGGCATTACGCCAATCGGTGATATAAACCTCGTGGTCAGGAAGAAACTCGCGCACGGTGCCGCGCAATAAGGTGGCAAAGTGGCCGGACAAGGGGGCAACGATGAGCACCTTGGGTTGAGGCCCAAGCTTGCGGGTACGGCGGCGAAAATGCAGCAGATTACAGTAGGGCTTTTCCAGCGCGACCTTATATTCGATGCCTACTTCGCGGCCATCAATCCGGGTGGTATCCAGCTCCCATTCCGGCTCTTCGTAATAATCGGTTAAACGTTCGATCAGCTCCAGTGAAGCGCGAATGGTGCGGTAATACCAGGAATAGCTGAGCGGGTTCCAGGGTTGGTAAAAATACTGACGCGCCTGACGTGCCATCACATGAACTGGCTGCATCGCATGCATGATTTGAGCGTTGATATTATAAAGCATGGCTAATCTCCCGGTGTGCGGGCTGATGTTGTTGTTATTGAGCTTAGCGCAGTGTCAGATGCTTGCTGGCGGTTGACGCCAAATTACGACAAATGCCGCAATTGGCCCCGGTCCGTGGGAAATGCTTGTTGATGATTTAACCAACAGGCAAGACCTTAGCATGAGTCTCTTAGGGACACGAGGGCGTTAACGTCAAACAGACTGTAAATCAGACGAATTTCTGGAAAGATTGCGATATGCTAAACCCACAATAACAACAAAAATTCAGGTGCCTCATGTCACAAAGCCCGGAACCACATAGCCCGGAACAACAAAGCCTCGAGCAACCTTTTCGCAGTTTTGCTGAGTTTTATCCTTATTATCTGTCAGAGCACTCCGACCGGGTGTGCCGAAGCCTGCACTATATTGGCTCTTCGGCCGTTTTATTTTGTCTGGCCTATAGCCTGCTAAGCGGTCAATACGTGTGGTTATGGGCTTTACCTGTGTTGGGATATGGCATGGCCTGGATCGGACATTTTTTCTTCGAGCACAATAAGCCCGCTACCTTCAAATACCCTCTTTGGAGCTTTATGGGAGACTGGGTAATGCTGAAGGACTTTCTGACGGGCCAGATTGGTCATAAACTACCGAAATAATGACTATCACAATCTATTGGTAGTTTTACCTAGGTATTTCGACCTAGGTCTGATTTCCCCAAGCGCTTCCGATCTTTTTAATACGCTACTCATTACTGAATAGTTATAAAAAGCTTCGGAGCTCATATGCAACACTACAATATTTTCGAGCTGGGTCTGGAATCCAACCCGGCTAACTATACCTCTCTGAGTCCGATCAGTTATTTACAGCGCGCTGCCTTTGTCCACCCGCATCGTGTTGCTCAGATTCATCAGGACACCCGATATACCTGGGCACAAACCTATGAGCGTTGTGTACGTCTGGCGTCTGGCCTGAACACAATGGGCATTCGCCAGGGCGATACGGTTTCCTTTTTGTGTGCCAATGTTCCTGCGCTGTTTGAAGCGCATTTTGGTGTGCCGATGTGTGGTGCGGTATTAAATGCAATCAATACTCGTCTGGATGCAGAAGCCGTCGCCTTTATCCTGCAACATGCCGAAACCAAAGTGTTGTTTGTTGATAAAGAATTCTCAGATGTTGCCAGCAAAGCATTAAAAATGCTGGCCGTGAAGCCAACGGTGATTGCTGTTGATGACCCTTATTTCGATCAGGGTGAATTGTTAGGCGATTCAACCTATGAGCAGTTGCTGCAAAGCGCAGATGCGGATTATGCCTGGCAAATGCCGGCGGATGAGTGGCAGGCCATTACGCTTAACTACACATCGGGCACCACGGGTAATCCTAAGGGTGTGGTTTATCACCATCGCGGTGCTTACCTGAATGCGGCGAATAATATTGTTTCCTGGGACATGGGACAGCATCCGGTGTATCTGTGGATTTTGCCGTTATTCCACTGCAATGGCTGGTGTTTCCCATGGTCTATCGCCGCCGCCGCAGGCGTCAGTGTGTCGTTGCGTCATGTGCGTGCGGATGCCATCTATCACGAGATCAAAGAAAACAAGGTGACGCATTTCTGTGGTGCCCCGATTGTTCTGAACATGCTGAATAATGCCCCGGAAGAAATGAAGGGCGGCATTGAGCATCAGGTGAACGCCATGGTTGCCGGTGCTGCGCCGCCAGCGGCGGTGATTGAGGGCATGGAAAGCATGGGCATTAACGTGACCCACGTGTATGGCCTGACGGAAACTTATGGTCCTTGTGTGGTTTGTGCCTGGAAAGACGAATGGAATGATAAAGATCTGGCAGCCAAGGCGGCGTTGAAAGCGCGTCAGGGCGTTAAGAGCCCAATGCAGGAAGACCTGATGATTGCCGATCCGGATACGTTGGAACCTGTGGCGAAAGATGGTGAAACCATTGGTGAGATCTTTATCCGCGGTAATATCGTGATGAAAGGTTACCTGAAAAACCCATCGGCCACGGAAGAAGCATTCAGCGGTGACTGGTTCCACACCGGTGACCTGGCTGTATGGCACGAAGATGGGTACGTTGAAATTAAAGACCGCTCGAAAGATATTATTATCTCCGGTGGCGAAAATATTTCTTCGATTGAAGTTGAAGATGTACTGTACCGCCATCCGGATGTTGAAGAAGCCGCCGTGGTGGCTAAGCCGGATGATAAATGGGGTGAAACACCATGTGCCTTTATCAAACTGAAGGAAGGCTCTAAAGCAACGCCGGAAGACGTCATTGCCTTCTGTCGCGATAATATGGCGCACTTTAAAGCACCGCGTTATGTTGAGTTTGGTGATTTACCAAAGACTTCCACCGGTAAAATTCAGAAATTTATCCTGCGGGAAAAATCGAAAGAACTGTGAGTCGGTATTCACTCAGAGTCATTGAACTCTTTGAACTGAAGCATAAAAAAGCCCCGATCTGATCGGGGCTTTTTTATGGCATTAGCATGAGAGCCTCAGTCGGCTTTATGTAAATGCACATCCTGTTGAGGGTAAGGAATGCTGATGCCTTGCTGATCAAACGTCAGCTTGATGGTTTCTAGCAGATCCCAATGCACCGCCCAGTAGTCTTCACTTTTCACCCAGGGTCTGACAACAAAATTAACGCTGCTGTCGCCCAGCTCACTCACGGCAATAACTGTTTCCGGGTCTTTAAGAATGCGTTCGTCGTTGTTGACGATATCACGTAAAACATCACGTGCTTGTTTAATGTCGTCGTCATAACCGATGCCAATAACCAGATCGATGCGTCGGGTTGGCTTAGCAGAAAAATTGGTGATGACACCACCATAAATACCGGAGTTTGGCACAATGATTTCGCGGTTATCACCAGTACGGAACTGGGTGCTGAACACACTGATTTTTTCAACCACACCCGCGATACCGCCCGCTTCTACAAAGTCACCAATTTTGAACGGCTTGAATAAAATCAACATCACACCCGCAGCAAAGTTAGACAAGGAATCTTTCAGTGCCAGGCCAACGGCCAGGCCTGCAGCACCTAATAATGCCAATAACGAGGTGGTATCAATACCGAGCTGTTCTAATGAGATTAAGGCAACCACAAAAGTCAGCAGTACTGATGAGATGCTGGCAATAAATTCAATTAAAGCCTCATCCAGTTTCTGTTTGTGCATCACACTTGAGATTAATGACACCAGGCGTTTGGCTAACCAGCGCCCGGCAATATAGATTACGATCGCCAGCAATAGGTTCGTGGCAAACGGCAGCGTCATTTCCATCAGGGAATCTGGGTTCAGGTTTTGAATATAGTCTTGCACGGCTATCCTCCGGAAAAGTCAGTCCATTTGTGGTGTTACATAAACTCTGCCTGGCAAAGCTCAGGGTTTAATAAAGCAAAGTTAGTAGAAGAGTGTCGCTGAACATCCTAACCGGGGATAGAAGGGCCGTCTGGAAAATCTTGTAAAACAGCCCACCAGGATGATGTGATCATAGGCGTTGATGCTGAAACACCGGCATATTTTTACGAACCGATTGTTGTTGCTCAACATCCCGCTCCGCAATGGCTAACCCAGGTTGTTCATCGAGTTCCGTCAGAACCGTGCCCCAGGGGTCAATGATTTGTGAATGACCCCAGGTCTGACGCAGTTGTGGTTCACCGGGGGCGTCGTGCCAGCCACACTGATTGGCGGCAATCACATAACATTGTTGTTCAATTGCGCGGGCCCGTAACAGGCTTTGCCAATGAGCTTGTCCGGTTTTGTGGGTAAAAGCGGCTGGCAGGGTAAAAATGTCTGCGCCGAGTTCACGCATTTTCATAAACAGTTGTGGGAAGCGCAGGTCATAACAAATGGCTAAGCCCACTTTGCCAACCGGTGTATCAATCACCACCACCTCATCGCCCGGAGCAAAGTGATCCGATTCGCGATAGCTACCCTGTGCATCGCCCACGTCGACATCAAACAAATGAATTTTGTCATAGCGGGCCTGCAATTCCCCCTGATTATCAAACACCAGGCAAGCTGAACGCACCCGGTTATCCGGAGTTTGTCCGGGCTCAACCGGGCAAGGCATTGGAAATGCACCGGCAATCAGCCACAGGTTGAACTGTTTGCCCCAGTTGGCGATGCGCTGATACACACCCGCATTGTGCGACAGTGCCGGGTATTGCTTGCCATCAAGAGTGGCAAACATCTCAGGAATTAACACCAGATCAACCTGTTGTTGCTGGGCATCCGCCAGCAGGGTTTCAATGGCGGCGAGATTCTGTTCAACGTCATGGCTGCTGTTGATCTGCAGAGCAGCGATTTTTTTGCGGTTATTCATCGTCATCATCCAGACCAAAAATACTCAGGAAGCGTTGTTTAAAGCTGCGACTTTCTTTGCCTTCCACGTCGTTGTTAAAGCGTTGGTTAATCTGCAAGTCGGGTTCTTCCCAGGTGCCTTTTACCGTATAGCTGGCGCTGGTGAATTGCTCGAGCTCATCCCCCACCAGTTTCTCAGAAACATAAATGGCAGCGGCCACTGGTGGCGCAAAACCCGCTAATACCGCAACCACGGGTAAGGTGCCGGTAATCGGAAACGTCACCGCCAGTTGCATATCCATATCACGATCAATCAGGCTGGTGGTGCCGGACATACGGAATTTCCCACCCGGGCCATCCACCAGTAACGGCTCAGTGAGGGTGAGTTGGCCATTCACAATTTCGCCCTTGCCTTTATACACATCAAAGGCGATGCCCGATTGATAAAGGTCTGAAAAGTCCAGGCGTAAACGGCGACTGATGGAATTAAAATTTAATATCCCAAATGCTTTTAACGCACCGGCACCATCGGCAGCCAGCTGACCATCGCGTAAACGCATACTGGCAAGACCATTCAGCGTTGCCACATTAAAGTTCATCGGAGAGCCCTGCCACGACAGTTTGGCGGAAGCTTTCATATCGTTGGAGGTGACAAATGGCTCGACACGGAACTCCTGCAGGATTTTACCGGCGTCTTCACCGCGCATTTGCAGCGTATCCAGCAACGTCAGATGATGGCCATCCTGTTTCAGCCAGGCAATATCACCGGTGACGGCCATGCCTTTCATATTGCTGTCGTGCAGCTGAATGTTCATGCCATCCGCCTGAGGTTGGCTGCTGACATGCCAATACCCAAAGTTACGGCTGCCCAGATATAACTCATTTACTTTTAATGTCATGGCCGGGAAGTCAGCCGGGTTTACATCCTGGAGTGGGTCCGGGTCAATTGGCGGTTGCGGGTGATCGGATGCCTGAGCCGTATCACCAATCACCGTTTCCTCAATCGCCGCCGGATCACTCTCCTGATAGGGCAGACGAATATACTCAAGCTGCATATCAATCGGCTGGTTATCGGGTTTCATCACCACCAGGCCTTTGACCAGATCGCTGTCGAGATTAATGTCCCATTCGTTCCACTCATGGGAAGCCTGAATGTGCATCGGCCCGGTTGTCACCCCCCAGGCATCAACACCACCTAATTGAAGATCAATATGGGTGAGAGGGTTCTCAGTGTCTTTGGTTTTCCCAGATGTGCTACCAGGCTTGTTGGTAGCATGTTGCGCTGCAACCTCTTGCTCGTGTTGCTCCAGCAATTGATTCAGTTGCTGCCAGATGCCCCACCATTTTTCAGCGTTCACCTGTTGAGGAATATGACCACGCAGGCTGACACCTTTATCGCTGGGTAAAAACGGATCGCCACCGCCAATATAAACCTGGCCGCGCTCAAGTTCGCCATCGTGCAAGGCTAAGGCAGACTTCAATAAGCCGTCATAATTCAGGTTGATCCGTAAATCACTGCCGGGTTTGACTGACAATGCCAGCGAACGTTTTTGCTCGGCGGTTTTCCCCAGTGGGGTGGGTAGCTGAATTTCAGTGCCGGCTAAGTCGGTATTCAGCTTAAAGGTGGTGCCGCCGCGGGGCTTGGGCAGAATATCCAGCGATGCTTTGTAGCGCATGTCGCCATCAATCGGATCCAGCAGAAACAACGGCATCCATTGTTTGAAGGCTGCCCACTGTGCGTCACCTTTCGCGTTCAGGTGAATATCAAAGCCATTACCATTTTGCACTGACTGTATGTTGCCGGCGAATGAGCCGCCCATCACAGAGCCGCTGATGCTGTCGGATAAAATACCGATATCACTATCAAAACGCAGTGCGCCATTCAGCTGTTTCAGGTCGAGATTCACTTCGCCGATGCGCAGCGTGTTATCACGCAGAGCAACATCGAGCTTGATATCCGGCGCTGCGCCTTCCTCACTTTCTTTTTGACCTTTTTCTTGGCCTAAGGGAATTTGCATCAGCATACTGGCGGTGATGGGGCCGGTGGCCTGCCATTGATCGAAGCCGTTTTGTACCAGTTGTTGCAGCGGGGTTTCGGTGAAATAGCGTAACGCCTGATCGCTGCTGCCTGCCAGTTTGCCCGACACCTGTAAAACAGTGTTGGTTGTACCGTCTTTGGCGCTGTTCGAACGTAATTTTACCCGGGCACTGTGATCAACAAAGCTTCCGCCCAACGTTTTACCGCTGTCGACCCAGACGTCCATCGATGGTGAATCCAGTAACATACGGCCATTCAGGTCTGTGACTTCTGGCCAGTCCTGTAAATAGCGCAGCCGGGCATCAGCAACATCCATGTACAGTTGAATACTGTTGCTGTTGGACGGTGGCTGTTTTCCCAGGCGGCCATTCAGTGCAAACACGCCGTTACGGAAGTCGCCGTCGAGGATGCTGTTATCAATCCAGCTGGTAATGGATTCATCCAGTAAATCCGGCACCAACATCTGGGTCATGGCGGCAGGGGCCCGCTCAAAGGCCATTAATACCGAGGTGTTCGGCTCTACATCACTATCCGTCCGCGGCAGGCGTAAACCAACATCAATGGTCAGCCCAACATCGTTTAACCGCGCCTGCATATCTTTCAGCTGCAGACGGAAATGCTCAGGAGCAATCTGCCAGTAAAACGCCCCCTTTGAGTCCGTCAGGCGCCATGGCTCTGCGTAAATACCTTCGAGAAACAGGCCGTGTTCACCGTCGTTGATGCTGACTTTACCGGCACTGGGGGTCATCAACAGGCTGGCAGTAATATCGGACATGGCCGGAATGCCTTTGTAAGCAAGGCTACTGACCTCATCCAGGTCGGTTGCCAGTGCGAACCTCCAATCGGCTTGTGGGTTGAGTTTTTTGCCGTGCTGATCCAGCTCAGGCGCAATCAAAGACAGACGGGTATGGCGAGCGATACCGCTGGGCTCAAGATTGCGCACGTACTTCATATGACGCTCAGCCAGCAGGCCGTAATCCTGAATAAAGCCGGATAAAGCCGCCACATTTAATTCAGGAATACCCAGTTGCCAGGCGTGTTGTTGGGCTTTCCCCGTCCCCAGTGGAATACCGCTGAGGCTGAATTCTGTCAGGGGCAATGCTTGTTCAAACTGAGGTGAAACACGCATATGCCAGTCGTCGCGCTGGCGCTCCGCCCGCATCGTGATTTGGCCATTGGTAAGAGTCATTGGCTTGTTGGGCGTTGCCAGATCCAATGACATGACATCAAGGTTGCCATACAGGCTGTTGAGGCGGCCGGCACCAATGGTTCCCCAACCTTTAAAGCCAGCAATCAGCTGATTGATGTGGAAGGAATCCTCCGGGTTACCCGGAATCCAGCGACTCCAGCTTTGTGGGTCAACCGCCAGATAAAACTCGCCCTGTTGTTGGCGGATGGGCCAGATCTGGCCTTGTAAGGTGGCGCGCACGGAAATGTTCGCCATTTCTTCCAGGCCCCAGGCAACCTGACCTTCCAGAGCCCGGCTGTTGGCGCGGTTACGCCAGACCAGCTCACGAATTTCCAGTTGGTCATCAAACTCCAGACCATCATGGGTGAGTCGCCAATCCTGCAGAACAATGGCTTGCTGCAGTTCGAGAAAGGCCAGCCAGGCCGGGCGTTGAGACGTGTTATCCGCTTCAGGCTGACCGGCCGAATCAGGAGATGCGGCCGTGTCATTGGTGCTCGCTTTGTCAGGCAGTTCAATTTGCCAGCCCTCGGCAATTTGCCACTGACGTTTCTGTTGCTGGGTGATATGGCCGCTGACATCGGCAATCAGAATGCGTTTAAACACTGGTTGCTGGTGGAATAAGCTTGCACTGATATCCAGCTCGGCTTCGACTTTACCAATCTTCAGGCCGGTATCGGGGTCTCCCAGGGTGACATCGTGAATCAATACAATGGGCGACAGAATTCGCCAGTCACCTTTGAAGCGACCAATCGACACTGGCTGCTGTAACGCCTGACTGATTTGTTGCTCGATATCCGGCTGCAGACTTTCAATCAGCGGAATCAGCTGGCGCCCGAGACTGGTGTACAGCGCCAGGCTGACAACCGCGACCACTAATGTAATCCACAGCTGCGTCCAGATTTGAGAAAACCAGCGCATCATAAAACGACGTAACCTTACTGCAGAATGATGTCGTACTGGTCCTGGCTGTATAACGCCTCGACCTGTAGTTTGATGGCTTTACCAATAAAGGCTTCCAGATCGGCGAGGCCATCGGAGTCTTCATCCAATAAACGATCCACCACCTGCTGGTTGGCCAGTACCAGATAGGTGCCAGCCTGATAGGCCCGTTCTTCACGCAGAATTTCGCGGAAGATTTCATAACAAATGGTTTCGGCGGTTTTCACCGAGCCGCGGCCATCACAGGCTTTGCACGGTTCCATCAACATTTGTTCGAGGCTTTCGCGGGTACGCTTTCGCGTCATTTCCACTAACCCTAAACCGGATACGCCGCTGATTTTGGTTTTGGCGTGATCTTTTTCCAACACCTTCTCCAGCATACGCAGTACCTGGCGCTGGTGCTCCGAGTCGGCCATATCGATAAAGTCGAGAATGATGATACCGCCCAGGTTGCGCAACCGAACCTGACGACCAATGGCATTGGCCGCTTCCAGATTGGTTTTGAAAATGGTTTCTTCGAGGTTGCGACGACCCACAAAACCACCGGTATTCACGTCGATGGTGGTCATGGCTTCGGTCTGGTCGATGACCAGATAACCGCCAGACTTCAGCGGCACTTTACGTTCCAGTGCGCGCTGGATTTCGTCTTCTACACTGTTCAGCTCAAAGATGGGACGAGGGCCGGGGTAATATTCCAGTTTTTCCTCAATCTCGGGCATGTACTGTTCGGTGAAGCTTGCCATGCTTTGTGAGGTTTCACGGGAGTCGATCAGAATCTTTTCAATTTCCGGGCGAACAAAATCGCGCAGCGAACGCTGTGATAACGGCAGCTCATCATAGATCTGAGCCGGAGGGGTGAACTCTTTGATACGCTCTTCCAGTTTGCGCCATAAGCGTCGCAGGTAACGGGTATCGGCAAGAATTTCTTCTTCACCCACGCCGTCAGCCGCGGTGCGCAGAATAAAGCCGGCTTCTCCGGTGAGGCCTTCTTCTTCCATGCATTTGTTGACCAGAACCTTCAGACGTTCGCGCTCTTCATCGTCTTCGATGCGCTGTGATACACCCACGTGATCAGCCCCGGGCATGTACACCAGATAACGCGATGGAATCGCCAGCTGGGTGGTTAAACGCGCGCCTTTGGTGCCAATCGGATCTTTAGTGACCTGTACCACAAGAGACTGCCCCTGATGCACCAGCTGATTAATCGGCGGGGTATTCGCCGAATTATGGCTGCTGTGGCTATGGTCGCCATTGGCAATTTCGGCGGCATGAATAAAAGCCGCGCGTTCCAGGCCAATATCAACAAATGCAGCCTGCATGCCGGGTAATACCCGCACTACCTTGCCTTTGTAGATATTGCCAACGATGCCACGGTGATTAGCGCGCTCAATCACAATTTCCTGAAGCACACCGTTTTCCACCACCGCCACCCGGGTTTCCGTCGGGGTGACGTTCATCAGAATTTCTGCGTTCATGGATTAACCTTGCTGGTCCTCAGACCAGACCTCAATATTAAAATCGTTTAACAGAGCCGCGGTTTCCGTCAGTGGTAACCCCACCACATTGCTGTAACTGCCATGGATATGATCCACCAGTATCGCGCCTTTGCCCTGAATACCGTATGAACCGGCTTTATCCATCGGCTCTTCTGTCGCGATATACGCGTCGATCTCGGCATCCGACAGCGTTCTGAAAATCACATCGGTCGCCACGCTAATGACCTGTTGTTGCTGTTGGCTGATGACAGCAACAGCCGTGAACACCTGATGCTGATTGCCGGATAAGCGTTGCAGCATGCGTTTGGCATCGGCCGCATCTTTGGGCTTGGTCAAAATCTCGTCGTTGATTATCACGCTGGTGTCGGAACCCAGTACGACGGCTTCTTCAGAGTCATTCAGGCTTGCCAGTGCCGTTTGGGCTTTTTCCAACGCCAGACGCTCAACATACCGTTTGGCCGCTTCATCTGGCCGGGGCGTTTCATCAATATCAACCGGGGCCAGCTTAAATTGGACACCAATCTGGGTTAATAATTCTCTACGACGGGGTGAGGCAGACGCCAGATAAAACATAATGATTCCTACTGATGACTGACTTTGCGCATCGCTGTTGATACCAGCGCATAAACCCAGGGCCACATCATGGCGGATGTCAGTGCGGGCAACCAGAGATCAACCGGGCGGGTGCTGTTGGTTAAAACCGATAACACCCAATACGTCAGCATTTGTTGCAACACCACCAACAAAAACACCACCGCCATTTGTTGTATAAAATTGAACATCACAATACGTTTATACAGCACCTGTAATAAATAAATATGCAGGGCAATAATCAGAATATGCAGGCCGAGGTAACTGCCGCGCTCGGCATCCAACATCAGCCCCAGCGGAATCGCCAGCCACAGGCCAAATAAGGTCGGCGCGCGTAATACCAGAATGGTCACCGCCAGAATCACCCAGGCCGGTTGCAGCCAGGAAAGAATCTCTGGCATCGGTAAGCGTTCAAGCACAAAAGCCAGAAACAGGGTGCTGGCAAACACCAGTAATGTACGAAAATCAGGCATAACTTATTTCTCTCTCCAGAGGCTTTCCGGAGGGACCTGCCCAGAACCTTGTTGGAACACCAATAACAAATGACGGCTGCGATCCAGGTGAGCACTGGGTGTGGCGCTGACGGTAGCGAATGACTGACCCGGCACATTCTCTACCCGGGAAACCGTCGCGACCGGATAACCGCGAGGATAACGCCCGCCCAAGCCGGAGCTGACTAATAAATCGCCTTCCTGAATGTCGGCCGTGTTCGGAACATAAATCAGCTGTAGAGTATCTAGGTTGCCGGTGCCTGTTGCGATGGCACGCACACCGTTGCGATTAACCTGAACCGGAATGGCGTGGTTGGAATCGGCAATCATCAATACCCGGCTGGAGCGCGGTAATACATCAATCACCTGACCCAGCAGGCCATAAGCATCCAGTACCGGCTGGCCAATAAACACACCGTCTTCGGTGCCTTTGTCGATCATGACTTGTTGTGAGTAAGGGTCCGGGTCGACGGCAATTAACGCCGACACCAATACGCGGTCGTCGATTTGTTCGGACGCTGATAATAATTCCCGTAACTCAATATTCTCTGCTTCCAGCGACGCCAGACGTTGTGCCTTGGTTTCGAGAATCAGATTACGCGCCGACAATTTTTTATTGTCACTTAACAACTGCTGGTGGGTTGCGGCGGATTCACCAAACCAGTTGGCGACGGATGCTGGCACAGCCGCGACTTTTTGTGCAGGCAGAATCAGATAACCACTGACCTGACGCACCGGCTGCAACCAGGGTGCATGGCTATCAAGCCAGATCAGAATCATTGCCAGCAGTGCAATGCCGACCACTTTCTGTCTTTGTGCAGGAGGAACCTGAAACTGAGATTTAATAAGAGTTTCCTTATGGCGTGCCGCGGTGAAACAGGCAATGCGCCAATAACGATAAAAATAACAGAGCTAGCGGCCTACTATACCGACTCGCTTAGACACTGTTAACTCTCATTCTCACGGCGATGCATCTCTTTGAGTAAGGAAGCGTAGCCGCTGCGAAAATCAGGGTATTTAAACGAGTACCCTGAATCCAATAAGCGGCGGTTATTACAACGTTTGCTGCCCGCCATCCGACCCAGACTAAAATCCGTTAATTCGGTCTTGAGCTGTTGTGCCAACCATTCTGTGACTTGTGCTAATGGCGCGGGTTCACAATCGCTGGCCAGATACCTGTTATCGAGAGACTTCCCTTCCAGTTTTGACTGAATTAAATGAGCCAAAACTCCGGCACAATCATCGCGGTGAATACGATTGCTGTAGCTGATGGGGGCAGCGGGAGCGCCTTTGCCGGTTTTTACGGTATTGATTAAGCGATTGCGTCCCGGCCCATAAATACCCGAAAAGCGCACCACTGATGATGCAATGCCGCTGTTTTCCAGTCGTTGTTCTGCTTCCAGCATAATGGCACCACTGAAGCGTTTAGGTTCGGTGGCGGATGTTTCATCAACCCAGCTGTGGTCAGCCTGGTGATACACCCCGGTGCTGGAGGTGAAAAAGATGTGCTTGGGTGGCTGAGGCCAGTGAGCAATCGCACTTAAGGTGTTGTTTAAACCCTCGACATAAGCGCTGCGGTAACCAGCTTCATTGTGTTGGCTGGCGGCAGCGCTGTAAATCACATAGTCCGCCGGTTGTTGTTTGATGGTACCGATAAAGTTTTCGGCATCGGTAAAGTCGGCACTGATTCGGGTAAAGGTTTGGGGCAATTTGTCGCTGTTACGACGCACACCTATGATTTCGAAGTTCGGGTTTTGCTTACTCAAAAGCTGTTTGCCACATTCGCTGCCGACATCACCACAGCCAATAATTAATACCCGAATGGTCATTTGTTGTGCCTCGCTTATTGGTTGGAACGGGGGAATCAGATACAAAAAAGCGGAGCATAAAACTCCGCTTTTTTGGGGCTGAACCGGTGTCGATTAATCGATCGCGGCCATCTCTAACTGGCTTTCGCTGGCGGTTTCTAGGAACTTACCGCCACCACGGGCAACACAAGTCAGTGGATCGTCGGCGACCAGAACCGGCAGGCCGGTTTCTTCGCTCAGCAGTTTGTCGAGGTCACGTAACAGGGCACCACCACCGGTTAACACCATGCCACGCTCGGCAACGTCGGAAGCCAGCTCTGGCGGAGATTGTTCCAGTGCCCCTTTAACTGCTTGCACGATGGCTGCCAGGGATTCTTGCAGTGCTTCGAGGATTTCGTTGGAATTCAGGGTAAAGCTGCGTGGAATACCTTCGGCCAGGTTACGGCCACGTACGTCAATTTCGCGCACTTCGCCGCCTGGGTAAGCGGTACCAATTTCTTGTTTGATACGCTCTGCGGTGGCTTCACCAATCAGGCTGCCGTAGTTGCGACGAATATAAGCAACAATCGCTTCATCGAATCGATCACCACCCACTTTTACGGATTCTGCGTAAACCACGCCGCTCAGCGAGATAATGGCGATTTCTGTGGTACCACCACCGATGTCGACCACCATAGAGCCACGGGCTTCATCGACTGGCAGGCCAGCACCAATGGCCGCTGCCATTGGCTCATAAATTAAATAGGCACGGGAAGCACCGGCACCCATTACCGAATCGATAATGGCGCGACGCTCTACCTTAGTTGCCTGATACGGCACACACACCACAACACGAGGGCTAGGTGGCATAAAGCTGCTTTCGTGTACTTTTTTGATGAAGTACTGCAGCATTTTTTCGGTTACTTCAAAGTCAGCAATCACGCCGTCTTTCATCGGGCGAATGGCCTGAATGTTACCCGGAGTACGGCCCAGCATACGCTTGGCTTCGGCACCAACAGCAGCCACACTTTTGGCGTGACCCTGCATGCGAATCGCAACCACCGATGGCTCATTTAATACGATTCCCTGATCACGCATATAAATCAGCGTGTTGGCGGTTCCCAGATCGATCGACAGATCGCTGGAAAACATGCTTCTTAACTTCTTAAACATCCAGAATTTCCCTGCACTAATCCCCAACTCGGGGCGGGTAAAAAAATTGCAGTAACTCTAGCAATGGTGGGGATTTAGAGCAAGGGCGCAGAGTTATTTAGAGCAAGAGGGATTTGTGCTAGGCTTCACGGCTTTCTTTATGTCGTCCTGTGATTGATTTGAGCAGCTTGTGTATTCAGTTGATTTTGCGCAGGACAACAAAATTTCAAACCTATTGCTATCGCCTTATTTTATGGGAGTACCCGTATGGCTCTGGATCAGGATCAGATTCGCGATATCGCTGCGTTGTCGCGCTTGCAGATTGATGAAGCACAAATCAGTGATTATCAAAAAAACCTGAGCAATATTCTCGATTTGGTAGACCAGTTAGCTGCCGTCGACACCTCAGATGTTGAGCCGATGGCTCACCCACTGGATGCCGTTCAACGCCTGCGTGCAGACGTCGTGACCGAAACCAATGAACGCGAGCGCTTCCAGAAAGTCGCACCACAAGTGGCTGAAGGCCACTACATCGTCCCTAAAGTGGTTGAATGATCAGCGAAGGAATATTGAGACATGCATAACAAAACAATTGCTGAGATTTCCCGCGAGTTAGCGGCTGGTGAATATTCCAGTGTTGAAATCACTCAGGATTTATTAGGCCGTATTAAAGATAAAGACGGCGACTACAACAGCTTTATTACCATCACCGAAGAGCAGGCACTGGCACAAGCCAAAGCCGCCGACGAACGTCGCGCAGCGGGTAACGCCGAAGCCTGGACCGGTGTACCCATGGCTCATAAAGATATTTTCTGTACCGAAGGTGTGTTAACCACCTGTGCCTCGAAAATGCTGAGCAACTTTGAAGCGCCATACGATTCCACCGTGGCCGACAACTTTAATAAAGCCGGTGCGGTGTGTTTGGGTAAAACCAACATGGATGAATTCGCCATGGGTTCATCCAACGAAAGCTCGTATTACGGGGCGGTGAAAAACCCGTGGGATACTGATCGTGTTCCAGGTGGTTCTTCCGGTGGTTCGGCGGCAGCGGTTGCTGCACGTTTAGTTCCGGGTGCTACGGCAACCGATACCGGTGGTTCTATTCGTCAGCCAGCAGCGCTGTGCGGCATTACTGGTCTGAAGCCAACTTATGGCCGTGTTTCCCGTTACGGCATGATTGCGTTTGCTTCCAGTCTGGATCAGGCCGGAACCATGACCCGTACTGCCGAAGATTCCGCCATGATGATGAACGTAATGGCGAGCTACGATACAAAAGATTCGACCTGTGTTGATCATGAAATTCCGGATTACACCGCCACGCTGAATGATTCGTTAGAAGGTATGACGGTTGGTCTGCCGACTGAATATTTCCGCGATGATTTATCGCCGGAAATGCAGCAGCAGGTAATGAACGCCATTAAAGAATACGAAAACCAGGGCGTGAAGGTTAAAGAGATTTCTTTGCCAAATACCCATCTGGCGGTTCCGGCGTATTACATCGTTGCTCCGGCAGAATGTTCGGCCAACCTGTCGCGTATGGACGGCGTTCGTTTTGGTTACCGTTGTGAAGATCCAAAAGACATTAACGATCTGTACGTTCGCTCCCGTGGCGAAGGTTTTGGTGACGAAGTTAAGCGCCGCATCATGGTCGGTACTTATGCGCTGTCGGCGGGTTTCTACGACGCTTACTACAAAAAAGCACAACAGGTTCGTCGTTTAATTAAAAACGACTTCGTTGAAGCCTTTAAAGACGTCGACATGATCATGAGCCCGGTAACACCAACACCTGCATTTAAAGCCGGTGAAAAAGGTGATGATCCGGTGGCTATGTACCTGGAAGATATTTTCACCATCGCATTAAACCTGGCAGGCTTGCCTGGTATGTCGATTCCATGTGGTCAGGTGGGTGTTGAAGGTGGAAAGGATCTACCTGTTGGCTTGCAGTTAATTGGTAACTATTTCGACGAAGCCCGTCTGTTAAATGCTGGTCATAAATTCCAGCAAGCAACCGACTGGCATTTAAAAACACCGGCTGGCATTTAAGGAGCAATCATTATGGAATGGGAAGTAGTGATCGGCCTTGAGATTCACGCTCAGCTGTCGACCAAATCCAAAATTTTCTCGGGCTCCAGCACCGCTTATGGTGCCGAAGCCAATACTCAGGCTAACGCTGTTGATCTGGGTTTACCGGGTGTTTTACCGGTATTTAACGAAGAAGCACTGCGTATGGCGGTGAAATTCGGTTTAGCGATTGATGCGGAGATTGGTAAAAAATCCGTGTTCGACCGTAAAAATTATTTCTACCCGGATTCACCAAAAGGTTACCAGACCACTCAGCTGCATCATCCAATCGTAGGCATGGGCCATATCGATATTGAACTGGATGACGGCGAGACGCGTCGCATTAATGTAACCCGTGCCCACTTGGAAGAAGATGCCGGTAAATCTGTACACGAAGGTTTCGACGGATTTTCGGGTATCGATTTAAACCGTGCCGGTACGCCATTAATTGAAATTGTTTCTGAGCCGGAATTACGTTCCGCCAAAGAAGCTGCTGCGTATTTCCGTAAAATGCACAGCATCGTGACCTACTTAGGCGTGTGTGACGGTGATCTGTCCCAGGGCTCTATGCGTTGTGACTGTAACGTGTCTCTGCGTCCGAAAGGTCAGGAAGAATTCGGTACCCGTACTGAAATTAAAAACGTGAACTCTTTCCGTAACGTTGAGCGTGCGATTGAAGTTGAAATCGAACGTCAGATGGACGTACTGGAAGACGGCGGTGTGATCGTTCAGGAAACGCGTCTGTACGATGCCGATAAAAACGAAACCCGTTCTATGCGCTCGAAAGAAGTGGCGAACGACTACCGTTATTTCCCGTGCCCGGATTTATTGCCGGTTATTATCGACGATAACTACATCGAAGCGGTTCGCGAAACACTGCCGGAATTGCCGGATGCCAAGCGCGCACGCTTTGTTAAAGACCACGGCTTAAGCGCAACTGACGCGGCAGTAATTGCGTCTAACCGCGACCTGGCTCACTACTTCGAAGACGCGGCGAAAATCGCTAACGACTATAAGCTGGCAGCCAATTGGGTGCAGGCCGATGTATCGGCGGCACTGAACCGTTTAGAAATTGGTATCACTGAGCTGGCAGTTAATGCAGAACAGCTGGGTCGTATTCTGGTGCTGATTAAAGACAACACCCTGAATAACGGTGGCGCGAAAGAAGTCTTTAATGCGCTGCTTGAAGGCAAGGGCGACAACGTTGATGCGTTGGTGGATTCTCTGGGCCTGAAACAGGTGTCTGATACTGGCGCGATCGAAGCCATTGTAGAACAAGTCTTAGCGGATAACGCTAAGTTGGTTGAAACCTACCTGGCCACACCAGAAGAAAAACGCGGCAAAGCGATGGGGCCATTTATTGGTGCCACCCGTAAAGCGGCGAAAGGTGTTAACCCGCAGGTGGTGATGGAAGTTCTGAAGAAGAAACTTTCTGAGCTGGGTTAATAGCCGGTCTTTGGTGGAAATTAAAACGCCCGATTAGTGAGAACTAATTGGGCGTTTTTAGTTCTGCTGCAAGCTTCGTTTTATGGGACCCTAAGGAAGGGATATGAAACAGTTTTTGAAAGCTTATTTTTTTGTGATATTACTTGGATTTACTGTCAGGGTCATAGCAGCAGATAACATACTACTTTATCTTCCGATATCTTTCGTTATATTGACGATGGCGTATTGTTGGGTCGATTTTGAGTCCAGCCTGAAATTATTTCTTCTATCACTTGCACCCCTGATGTCTTCACTTTTGACCTGGTCATTTCTACCATTAGAGGCATTCCAAGCTTTAATACTTGTTTCTGCATTTGAATCCTTCTTTCTTGGGATGATTTGGTTGCAGCTACTTGATGTTTTAGGCCTTGTTAGATGTAAATCGGATTGAAGATAATGAATGGAGTACTTAATTGAAAAAAGAATACCCCCCTTGGATTATCTCTCCTAAAGGAAATCGCTTATCTAGTCACCGACACTCTGCTTTTTCGGATGATTTTGCGAGGTTCGAACAGTTTTACCTTGATCTAAATGAAAGTAAGAAAAGGGAGTTTACAGAAAAGTGGGTAGAACCAGCCTTGTGGTATGGTTTCTATAATCGATTAAACTCAAAGAATGATCCAAGATATTCGCCAAAGGATGACTTTCTTCAAGCAAGGTCAGCTATTCAGGCATATATAAAAGATAAGTTTTTTTTGGCTGTTGAGGCTTATGGAGAGGGTAACTTCCTGAAGGCTCGTAGCTTATTTTTAGAAGTAATTTACAGTGGATTTTCTAAGGCAGTAGTTGGAGACAAGCCTGGAGAATACCTTGATCTTTTGGAATCGAAGTAACCAGAGTACTGTTTTTAGTTAGCGCCTATTCAAATCTCAACTAAAAAAACGAAACAGATAACCACAATTGACTTCAAAGGCATTGTGTATCAATTTTAAGCGATGAAAACCCCACTCAAATCCCACATAATGCTTCTCTAAAGCCAATTAATATCGACCAAAGGAACCGAACCCTTATGGGACTGTTTCCAGAAGAAAACCTGAACTCACACTTTTTCTCGCGCCACGACGCTAACGAGTTATTGGGCAGTGCCTCGCCGCACGGTTTCTTTCTGGATGATCAGAACTGGCCCACGGTTGAACACTATTTTCAGGCGATGCAGTTTGATAACTCAGCTTTTCAGGAAAAAATCCGCAATGCTGAAACAGCCCAAGATGCGATGAAACTCACCAAGTGGCGTTTCTGGCAACGCCGTAAAGATTGGAAACAACGCCGCCAGGTGTTAATGACCCGCGCCATGTACACCAAGTGCAAAGCCTATCCTGAAGTTGCCGCAGCGTTATTAGATACCGGTGATCAAACTCTGGTGGAAAATAACAGTTACGATTATTTCTGGGGCTGTGGCAGAGATCGCCGTGGTCAGAATCAGTTTGGTAAAATTCTGATGAATATCCGGGAAAAATTACAGCAAGAAGCCAGTGAAAGCTGAGTCACGATACCTTCGTTAAATTGCTGTTAGCGAAAAATACAAATCTACACTTTTCCCGTCATTTAATAACCCAGCCTGACCCAAACTTAACTCCAACCCCGTATGCTGGTATCTGAGAAAATAAGCAAACAGGTAGAGTGATGGACGTTAAAGGTCTGGTGAATATGTTTCTGGGTTCTGCTTCAGAACTGGCGCAGCAAGGTAAGCAGGGTGCCGAAAAAGCCCTGAATATTCCCGCCGAAGGTCAGAGTCGTAGCGATACATTATCAACTCTGGGTAAAGGTGCACTGGGCGGCGGTGCTTTGGGTTTGTTATTAGGCTCCAAAAGCGGCCGTAAGCTGGGTAAAACCGCGTTGCAGGTGGGTGGCACGGCGGCATTAGCGGCGGTGGCTTATAAAACCTATCAGAAGTGGCAAAGCGATAAGGCTGACCCCGTAGGCGCTGCAGCGGATATCAATCATTCTCCTCAAGCGGCATTGGCTCCGCCTGTCGACTCACAAGAGCGCGAAAGCTTGTTGCTGTTGTCTTCCATGATTGCAGCGGCCAAAGCCGACGGACATATTGATGACGCGGAACAAGATCGAATTCAGGCTGCCGTGAAATCGATGGGAGCCTCCGCGGAAGTAAATCAGTTTGTGGAGCAGGAATTAAGTAAACCGCTGGACCCAGCCGAGGTTGCTGCTCAGGTAACAACCCCGGAAGAGGCAGCAGAAGTGTACCTCGCTTCAGCAATTATTATTGATGAACAGAACTTTATGGAAAAAGCGTATCTTCAGGAACTGGCAAAGCAATTACAGCTCGCCCCTGAATTGGTTTCTGAACTGGAAAATAAAATGTAATAATGTAACGTTTTGGATAAAATATTGTTAAATCTGACTGTCATCACAACTGCCTGATACTTCTGTCTGTTTTTTGCGGAAATTGCATATTAATCCCTTTGCAGCTTGGTAGGCTCAAACCTACAAATTTTGTGCGCCTACTTCCCCTGTAAAGGATTAAGATCATGAAGAAACAGTTAGTGGCATTGATGGCACTTTCGCTGTCGGCCAATGCACTGGCGGTGGTTGAGCCTAAACCCGCAACCAAAGCGACCATTGCTGCCAACAAGCAGGTTCTGAAACAGCTTCCTTTTAATGATAAGACTGACTTCGAAAACGCTCAGAAAGGTCTGATTGCAACACAAGATGTTGTCACCATCACCAATGCTGAGGGTGCGCCAGTCTGGGATCTGGAAAGCTACAAAAAATATATCTCTTTAGATAAAGCCTCTCCAGACAGTGTTAACCCAAGCTTGTGGCGCAACGCCCAGCTGAACATGATCAATGGTTTGTTTGAAGTCACCGACGGCATTTATCAGGTTCGTGGTTATGACTTATCCAATATTACTTTTGTGAAGGGTGATAAAGGCTGGATTGTCTTTGATCCACTGATTTCTAAAGAAGCAGCCAAAGCGGCGCTGGATTTTGTTAACAAAGAGCTGGGTGAGCGCCCGGTAACCGGCGTTATTTACAGCCACAGCCATCTGGACCACTTTGGTGGTGTGCGTGGCATCGTTGATGAAAAAGACGTACTGAGCGGTAAAGTTCCTGTGATTGCTTCGCATGAATTTACTGAGCACGCGGTATCTGAAAACGTGATTGCCGGTAATGCCATGGGCCGTCGTGCTATTTATATGTACGGCGCATTATTACCGCGTAACGAATTTGGTGGTGTTAACGGCGGTTTAGGTCAAACCACCTCGACTGGTGAAGCAACGCTGATTGCACCCACCGATTACATCGAAAAAACCGGTGAAGAGCGCACCATCGACGGCGTAAAAATGGTTTTCCAATACACGCCGGGTACTGAAGCACCCACCGAGATGAACACCTGGTTCCCAGAGAAAAAAGCATTATGGATGGCGGAAAATACCACCAACACGATGCACAATATTCTGACATTACGCGGTGCTAAAGTACGTGATCCGCTGAAGTGGGCAGAATATCTGAACGAAACCATTGAGACCTGGGGTCAGGACGCTGTGGTTAAATTCCAGAGTCACCACTGGCCGGTATGGGGACAGGAAGCGATTGTTGATTACCTGAAGAAACAACGTGATATCTACAAGTTCACTCATGACCAATCTGTTCGTTTAATGAACCAGGGTTACACGGGTGAAGAAATCTCTGAAATGATCACGCTGCCAGAGTCGTTGGAAAACAACTGGGCGACCCGTGGTTACTACGGCACCTTACGTCATAACAGCCGTGCGGTTTATCAGCGTTACATGGGTTGGTACACCGGTAACCCGTCAGATCTGAACAACTTGCCGCCAGCCGATGCTGCGAAAAAATACGTGGATTACATGGGCGGTGAACGCGCTGTTCTGAAAAAAGCGAAAAAAGATTTTGAAAAAGGTAACTACCGCTGGACTGCCGAAGTACTGAAGCATGTGGTATTTGCTAACCCTGATTCAAACAAGGGTAAGGCATTGCTGGCAGACTCTTACGAGCAGCTGGGTTACCAGGCAGAGTCTGGCCCATGGCGTTCGGTTTATCTGCAGGCCGCTTACGAGCTGCGTAACGGTGTACCACAGTCGGGTGAATTAACCACAGCCTCACCGGATATTATCAAAAATATGCCGCCACAAATGTTGTTTGATTACCTGTCAGTTCGTATTCTGCCGGAAAAAGCAGAAGGCAAAAAATTCACCATTAATATTGAGTTTACTGACCTGAAAGAAGCTTACACGCTGTCGATGGAAAACTCAGTACTGAACTACACCACTGAAGTGATCAAAGATGCGGATGTTTCTCTGAAGTTATCGAAGAAAACACTGGACGATGTTCAGCTGGGTAAAACGACTCTGGAAAAAGCAGCTGAAGATGGCAGTTTAAAAGTGAAAGGTGATGCTCAGGTATTTAAAGACTTTATGGCGATGCTGGATAACTTCAAGTTCTGGTTCAATATCGTAACGCCATAATCACTATCACAGCATCCTATTGATAACAGCACCCATAATAATCCGGCTTCGACCATCGCCGGATTATCCCTTTCCGCTCAGCTATCCTTCCCGTTAGCTGAGCGGTTTTTTTATCCCGCAAATAAAATTGTTTATCTCTGAATGATCAGGCCTGACGTAATGTCTGAGAGGGCAGCTCGTTATAGAGCATCTGATATTCCCGGGCAAAGCGCCCCAGCTCAACAAACCCCCACTTCAATGCAATATCGACGACCTTCTGGTTGGAGTCCGCTTGTGCGGCTAACAGGTCCTGATGACTGCCGTTAAGGCGTACCAAACGCAAATATTTTACCGGCGTCATGCCCAATAATTCCTGAAACCCGTATTGCAAGGAACGCTCACTCAAGCCGGATACGGCGCAGACTTCTGGTACCGTCAGCATTTTTTTGGGATTGGCCTCAATATATTCCAGGCTTTTTCGGACACCGCGTAAACGTTTAGATAATGGCTTAATTTTTTCTTGTTTATGTAGTGTTGGCCCGAGTGCATCAAATATTAATTTAAACGGCAGGTCGCTCAGGTATTTTAAAACAGCCGGATAAATCAGATAATCCGGGTTTTGTGCTACAAGATATAAGACATGCTTTAAGCCATTGCGATAGAGCGTTAATGCGTCACTATCCGTCACAACCAAGCGGCTCATGATCCAATCTTTTGGCACCTCTGTTGCCATGATTTTTTCATAATAGCTATGGAAGTATTCGGCATTGAATGCCGAAGAAACGTAATCAAGATGGTTCAGAATAGTGACATCCCATACTCCTCCGGTTGCTTGTATAAAAGGAGCTTCCGGCAATGAAAAGCCACAAAAGTTACCTTGAGTATTATTGGGCATAATTGCACCAAACGGCACAAACCGGGAGTCGGGAGCACCCTGAATACGTGTACCAACATTTAACTTTTCACTAAACAGCTGCACGCCATCCAGATTGATCTCTGTATAGCAGGCACGAAAATCACCAGCACGGATCTGGGTATATTGCCTGCCTTTTCCACTTTGAAATGCTGATAGCTGCTGCGGATCTGATGTTTCAATCGAGCGGATTCTGCTATCCAGATTGGTGCAACTGCCTTCCATGAAGGTACCTTTACAATAAACGCATGATCACTAATGAGTTATTGCGTATTTTGCATAGCAATGGGTGTTTTTACCAGCTATGTGAGAGGTATTCCTATACGAATTCAAATTGTTTGAACAGTTTTTACATTTCACAGGTGTTCATTAGTGCTTTATTACTAGGGCCTGTTAGACAGTACTTCCCGATAATTCTGACGCTTTAATGGATGTTCGATGTTAAGCGATAGTAATGCTTCACCACCAACAGTGGCTAACCACTGGCCTAACTCCGCTTTTTCTGTGTCGCTTGCAGAATGATAAACATCGCAGCAACGTTGTACTTTCCATTGAGTAAAGCTCAGTTGTTTACGCTCACCGGTTATTCCGCCGATAGTAAAGTGACTGTCACCAACAACACGTGGAACCCGGGTAGCTTCCGGGTGTTGTGTGACGTACTCATTGATGCGTTTAACAACATCTATGCAGAAAGGAAAATGCTCTGCAAAAAGCATCTCAATGATTGGCAATAAGGTCGCAGGAATCTCATCATCCGGTAAAAAACGGTATTGCACACTATCAGCGGGGGTTGCTTCGCTGCCATCGGCGTTTAATAAACGTTGCATCCACAACACCAGGTTCGGTGTCTGATCGAATAAATGTGTTGAGCCCGGATCGCGGTAAAGGTGTGCATACAACTGCCCGAAGAAGGCAAAGTCACCGACACAGGGGCGGTTGCCAAGAAAATATTTATATTGCTGAAAGTGCTCTTCCAGGCGTGCGATTAACTGCTGCGTGTAACGACGAACACCAGGCTCGGTTTTTCCGACAATGCCAAATCTGGGCAGGTAACTCATCATGGCTTTGCGAATACGATTACCAGCCATACGACGGATAAAACCTGGCATCATCGGTAAAGCGTATTGGCCAAAGGCATTCACGATGAAGTCACGGGTTGCCGGTTCGGTCCAGCGATAATGCAGAGCGGATAACACCAGCCATTCATCGGCGTGCATTTCAAGTAAACGAGCAACCAGCTGTTGTTTAGCCGTAGTGGGTTCAATGCTGTGCTGCGGAAAACGCTTTTCTAACTGATCAATAATATCAGCGGTATCCTGCAGCCATTCACCTTCGGGCGTGACAACCGTCGGCATAATGGCACGCCCGACTTTTTTCGGAATGCGAACCATCAGCTGATAAAAGTTCGGTGCCTGATCCTGATGAGGAATGCCCTTATATTTCAGGTAAGCCAGCGTTTTTTGGGAAAACGGAGAAACCGGCCAGCCGTTATGTGTGTAACTGCCCTGTGCAGCTGAGGAATTTAGTGGCGTGTTATTACCGGAGGTGTTGGTGTTGTTTTTATTAGATCGGTTGGCGGCAGTCACGGTTGTTACTCATCATGGAATATCACCCCGTTATAACAAGTTCAGAGCGCAGGTGACAGAGGGGAAAAGCGCCAGGTCACTATTTTGGGGGCACCCCATTAATATCCAAAGTATCACCCGTAGATAACTCGGGCAAGCACGAAAAAAGCCGCAGACAATCCGGGTGTCACTCCCGGTTATCTGCGGCTTTCGAAGTTCAGTCTGAGTGAGATTAAGCCTGCTTAGCAGCCTTTTCCGCTCTCATTTTTTCAACCAAGCCATTTGCTTGTTTACAGGCCAAACCATAGACCGACAGTTGTGGGTTAGCACCAATACTGGTGGGGAACGCCGAACCATCAAACACCCAGAGGTTATCCAGATAATGGTATTTGCCTTCGGAGTTCACCACGCAGGTATCCAGATCTTCACCCATACATAAACCACCCATCACATGCGCGGAACCAGCGGTAAACGCATTTAAGCGAAACTCCAGCTGGTTGATGCCTGCCTTCGCTTCTTCCCAGCTTGTGTACCACGGAGAGTCCAGATGAGATGAACGAACCGCTTTGGCCCCGGCAGCGAATTCGATTTCGGCCATGGTCAGGAAGGTGCGCTTAAACCCGTCCCATAAATAATCGTTGATCTCATAATTGACGACAGGGGAGCCATCGGATGCCAGTTCAATTTCTCCGCCCTGGCTTTCTTCGTTAAAACCATCACGCAACAAAGCAATCATGGCGTGGGTGTTAGGAAGGTCCTGCATATCTTCAAAATGGCCAGCACCATGGCCCAATAACAGAACTGCACTTAACCCTGGCTGCAGTGGTGGCACCTCCAGTTTATAACCAACAGGGCCATCAATACTTTGCCATTGAAAGTGGTCGGAATAAATCGACTGTGGGGCGCCATAATAAGGATCGATGGTTTTATCGAACTTAGCGAAGCTGAACGATGTTGGGTGCAGGAAGGTACGTTTGCCCACGCGTTTATTCGGATCAGGTACATCTGAGCGCATTAATAATGCGGGGCCGTTAATACCACCACAGGCCATAATCACGTGTGGTGCGCGAGCAACCAGCTTAGTTCCGGTTGGATTTTTATCAGCGCCCAGTGCGGTAATTTCAACGCCCGCGACTTTTGTGCCGTCGAGAATTAATTTTTCTGCTCTGGCGGAATACACCAACTCGGACTCGTGTTTTAGCGCGCCCGGAATGGTGGTTACCAACATAGATTGTTTAGCATTGGTTGGGCAACCGGTGCCGCAGTACCCCAGGTTCCAACAACCGGCGACGTTGCGTGGAATCACCTGCCAGTCGATGCCGAGCTTGGTTGCGCCTTCACTTAATACCGCATTATTTGCGTTAGGTGGAACCGGCCATTTGTTGACGTTTAAGCGGGTTTCCATACGCTCAAACCAGGGGGCCATTTCTTCTGGGCTGAAGCCTTTGGTATCGAATTTTTCACCCCAGAAGGTCAGGGTTTCATCCGGAGTGCGGAAGGATGATGTCCAGTTAATGACGGTGGTGCCGCCTACACAGCGGCCCTGCAAGATCGACATCGCGCCGTCTTTACTCATCCGGCCTGCACTTTCCTGGTACAGGTCGCGGTAGGCTTCGCGCTCATCCATTTTGAAGTCATTGGTGGAGCGTAACGGGCCTTCTTCCAGCATTAAAACGTTAAAGCCTGCTTCGGCAAGAATTTCAGCGCTGGTTCCGCCACCGGCGCCGGTGCCAATAATAATCACGTCGGCTTCCAGCAGGCTGCCGTCGGCTAAATCAGCTGCGTCATGGACTTTCCAACCATCAGCAATACCTTCCAGCATTGGGTCATTAATGCCCGCAACAACCGGAATCGGAGGGGTTCTCTCACTCATCGTTTTATCTCTCTGCACTTTTTTATTGTCGGTTGTTGCTTAGCTAACGGGAACCGGGATCTTTTTCGGCGGCCCTGGATAACCGGTAATCTGGAAGGTCTCTGGCTGTGAGTACCAACACATACCAACGATTTTGCACAAAGAGGCGTAGCCCATGTTTTTAATGCCCATCATGCTGTTTTTCCAGGCGTCGAGAAAAGACTCTATCTCTTCGGCAGAGGCCTCTTTCCAGCCGCCAGCCGGGGCGCCAACAACGAGTCGCAGCGGCGCTGAGCTCATGATGGTGAACAGCTGCTCCAGCTGAGTTTTGGCGTGACCGCCCAGGGTGTTAATCAAAGCATCGACGGCCTTGACCAGGCGTGTGTCGGCTTCTTCACGGCTTAATGATGCCGGGAAGCTTTTCGCTAATATCACCGGTGCGACGGCCAGGATGAACTCGGCATCCGCTTTAGTTAAAAAGGTTAAGCCCAGGTCGTTATCTGGTTGGCGAGAGCAGCCCGTCATTAGGGCAACGCTGGAGCCAACTGACAATGCAGCTGTGCTGGTGGCGCTGAGCTTCATAAAGCCGCGGCGCGAGACAGATGTATTCATTATTATTTTCTCGTGTTGGTACTGAACCGACAGATTCCTTGCTGGTTGCATTATTAGAGTTCTTACTCTAAAACGTCAATAGGCTAAAGTCTGTTCCCGGCAATAAAGACAGTTTGGGGATGAAATTGGCATAATTTGCCCGCTTATGGCCTGTGCGGTTAATGTCGGTTAATTGAGAAAAGAGAAACAAACCATTATGAGCACGAAACAGCGAATTCTGGATGCAGCCCTGGTGTTGTTTAATGAACAGGGAGAGCGCTCGGTGACCACCAATCACATCGCTGCGCATCTGAATATTTCGCCTGGTAACCTGTACTACCACTTCAAAAATAAGCAGGCGATTATCTTTGATCTGTTTGTTGCGTATGAAGAAATGGTGTTGCAGAACTTACAGGTGCCAGAAGATCGTGAGTTGACCGTGCTGGATAAGGTGAACTACCTGAAAGACACCTTTACCGGCTTATGGCAGTGTCGCTTTATTCACCGCGATATGGAGCATTTACTGCAGGCGGATGAGGCGTTGCACGCCCGCTATCGTGATTTTTTTCGCACCTGTCTGCAGCAGGTTG
This sequence comes from Bacterioplanoides sp. SCSIO 12839, assembly GCF_024397975.1. Lineage (NCBI taxonomy): Bacteria > Pseudomonadati > Pseudomonadota > Gammaproteobacteria > Oceanospirillales > Oceanospirillaceae > Bacterioplanoides > Bacterioplanoides sp. SCSIO 12839. Next base: position 3,593,206 of record NZ_CP073745.1, on the reverse strand, counting down.
GAAAAATTTATCGTGGTTTGCGTGACGCTGGCATGATTGCCATCAGCGATGATGAAGTGGATTCACTGGCGCTGAATACCTGGATTGTGGTGACGTCCTGGTTCTCGTTCTTACGCTGCAATCTGCTCACAGACAACCAGAATGAGATTTCTCAGGAGATGTTGTGGGGAGGTATTTATCAGGTCTTTACGTTGGAGCGCCCGTATCTGACGGATGAGTTCCGGGATAAAGTCATCGAGTTGCAAACTCAGGTATCACCCAAACCGGCATGGCTGGGGTGATACCTGGCAGTACCCGAATTAGGCGCCTGCACCAAAGCGCTGTTCCAGGTATTGAATGATCTGGCCAGATTCATACATCCATACGTCTTCCTTGCCATCTTCAGAAATACGCAGGCAAGGCACCTGTATTTTACCGCCTTGTTGCTCCAGATCTTTGCGTGCCTGATTGTTGCCAGAGGCATTGCGCGTTTCGACTTTTAATCCCAGCTTGTGCATGGCACGACGGGTTTTGATGCAAAACGGACACACCGTAAACTGGTATAGCGCCATATTGTTCAGCTCGGCATCGACTTTTTGTTGCTCTTCCGGTGAACGTTTTAATCCTTTTCCTCGTGTGGCTAAGTCGACGGCGGCAATGCTGTAGCCCAGAACATTACGAATAACTTTTACTAACATAATCACCACTTCTGATAAAACTGCGTTGAAAACCCCGCGTATTGTACGCACAGAATTTCTTAAAAGAAGGGCTTTGACTCAGTCGTGTCGGGTTAGTTCTTAATGAAACGCGGCGGAATACAAAATTGCTTCATGTTCCCGGGGTTGTATCACAAAGCGATACCATACTTGCTTACCCTGAAATACCGGGTTGTACCAATAGGCACGGTAGTGAGCGTGTCCATCCTGATCATCGATCAACTGCACCGAGAGGTCATACCCCTGGTCGTTTACCGGGCGGCCTTTGTGAATCAGTGGCTGCCAGTGTTGTTGGTCATCACTGATTTCAATACTTAACAGGGGCTGATGCAGCGCGATATGGTCAGCTGTGATGTCTTGCCAGTCAAAGTGCCAATACGCTTCCTGATTCACCGCAGGCAGCTGGTATTCCGGTGTTGATAACACGCGTCGTACGCGATCTTCAGCCAGCGGTTGTTGTTCTACAAAGGTTTTCACCGGTAACTGGAACTGCCACTGTGCAGGCAGCTCCATCACTTTGTTATGGGTTAATAAATCCGCTGCCAGCGCTCCAATGTGTTGAGTAACATACGGCTGCGAATAACGGCCATAAATGGTGTGACCACCTTCATAATACTGAACCTCGTATTCTTCCGGTGTGGTGATGTAGCCGGTGTAACCATTGGCCAGACTGGTGACCATGACTTCCGGAATGGTCTGATTTTTCTCGCGGTAACTTTGCTCGACGGTGGCCTGAATACGGAAGCCGGTTTCAGCTGTTAATTCAAACGGCAGTGGCACAATGGCTAAATCACCGATCTCAATCAGCTGAAATAAAATATCCCGCGGAAAACTGTCTTTAGGCTCCAGCCAGGGTTGAATCCAGGCGCCACCAACTAATAAACGATTACCATGGCAACCTTCAGTATTAAACCAACGACTGCTGCCTTGCTTGAAGAAGGGTAGCCAGGCCAATACCGGTGACTCGTGTTCGTATGGCCCGGCTGTTAGCGTGGTTCCGGCGGCGGCTTCATCACAAATTTCAGTGCCGTTAATTTCCGGGTTGTCACGAATATCGATGTGGCGGCTGGCGATACGAATGGTACTGTCCGTTGAGAGTGAGTTTTCTAATTCTCGGAATAATTGCCAGCCTTCTTCGGCCAGCGCTGAGCCGACATTTTTCGACCAGATATAACCCGACTGATCCAACGGCATAGCCGGTGCAATATCACCATGAGTGCCTTCAAAACCACCAATAATGACGTGTTTTGCTTTTGGGTAATGTTGTTTGATCTGATGTTGTAAGTCGCCCTGGAAATACGACCATAAATCACCGTTAAACATTGGGTCCCAGCGTGGAATAGAGGTGCCATGAATGGCAAAGCTCATAAAAGCTCCCATCGGTTGATAACTGCCATCAGCGGTTAAACCATCAAGACGCAACATATATAAATACGGATTGATTTCGTGAAATACCGCCGCGTTGGTTTGTTCAACGTGTGGGTGATTTTTATTATTACTGAAAGGCTCAATCGAACGGTTGCGGGTTAATCCCCAAACGGCTTTTTTGCCACTGGCAATTTTGGCGGGTACCTGATTGTCGTAGGCGTCAAACACCGCCGCGGCTAACTGTTGCGCCAGAAATTCAAAAAATACCGGATCAAATCCGTTTTTATGAGAGGCGTGTTTATTATAAAACTCAGAGCCTAAATATTGTCCTGGGCTGGAGTGGGTGTGGGTTGCAGTAATGGTCATATTACCGGCGTGTAAGCCGGTTTTTTCATTCACCAGCTCAGCTACCCTGGCTAATAAAATACGGGAGCCTGCCATTAAATCGGTCTGAATTAACGCATACGGCTGGCCATTATTCCCCTGCATATAATAAGCGCGTGCAGAGAGGCGGGTACGGAAGCCTTCTCCGGTGGTTGACCATAGCGCATAACCGGCACGAGGAATGCCCGGCGGTGGTGTGATATCGCGTATGCCAACGCCGGCGATAAAGTGGTCGCTTTCTGCTTTGATTGAGTCTTCCGGCTGGGTATAGCTGAATGTCTGTTTCTGACTGCAGGCAACCAATAACAACAAGGTTGAAAAAATAAGGATTGATCGCAGTTTTTTTATTATTGGCATGGGAATCCTTGTGTATAACCGCCCTTTTAAAGGACGCTATTGTGCATAACACAAGGACAAACCAACAGAGTTAATTAGCGACGCTTGGGATGGAGTAGCATCGCTGAAGTGTCTTGATTCAACTGGCTGGTATTACAGTGTGACCACACGAATAGCCAGAGCGATAAAAATCACACCGCTGACCTGATTCACACGTTTTGAATGGCGTGCTAAGGCATCGGCCAGGCCCATGCGGCTTAAAACCAGTGCCACCAACACATACCAGCTGGCATCAATAATAGTGACAGTGCTGATCATAATAACCTGATCGATATGAGTCAGGTCGGTGGAAATAAATTGCGAAAATAACGCCAGAAAAAAGATCGCTAATTTCGGGTTTAATAATGAAATCATAATACCGTCACGAGCGGCTTGCAGGTAGGCGCTGTTGCCACGCGTTAACGGTTTGATGGCACTGCTGCCTGCGGTCAGTGCTTTGAATCCCAGCCAGGCCAGATAAGCGGCCCCGGCATAGGTGATGCCCTGAAAAATCGCCGGCGACTGACTAACTAATACGCCCAGCCCGGTTACCGTCAGGATGGCCCATATCGCAATACCAACAGCGTGACTGATGCCCGCAATCATGCCGTGTTTGGCATCGTTATGAATGCTTTGTTTCAGTACAACCGCCAGACTTGGGCCAGGGGAGAGTGCACCCAATACACAAATTGCCACTAAAGAAAGCCAGTTGGTTAAGGTCATATAGGTCACGTGATTACTCGGTTGGTTGAATCTTATTGAGTTTGTGTGAATTGTAGAAGTGCCGTTTGGCTTACGGAAATCAAAGCTTTGGATGGCAGGTATGAGTTTTTTGCATATATAGGGCACCTCTGAATAATTCAGTGCCCGCTTCGGCTTACTGAAACATGACAGAGGTATTAAAATGCCCGCCAGATCAACGGCCAGACTAATAGCCATATCGACGGCCAGGCCCAACCTGAATGAGCAAAACTGCATGAACCAAGCTGCATGAGAAAAACACTGAAAAACCGCGAGTTTTATCGCCGTGGGCCAGATCACCGTGCGGTGTTAGGTGGTGTGATTCCCGACTTCCTCACAATTCGTCAGCTGTTTGCTTTTCGTTCGGTGGATATTGGCCGTTGGGTGAAACCGCAGGAACAGGAGCAGGCCGCCGGGCTGTTTTATGATGCCTTATGCGACCTGTGCCAGATCCTGATGGCACAGTCGTATCCTACGTCCAAAACCTTAAAAATCCGGCGTGAACTGATTTCATTGCGCGGTACGCTCGGGCTGCAATACGGTACCGGTGGTCGTCCAGGTGTTTCGGCTCACTATTCGCCGTTGCAGCGCAACTTTGCGCTGGCGAAAAATGCCGGGCCGGGCAGCATTGCCCATGAGTGGTTTCATGCGTTTGACCACTATATGGCCGGTAAAATGTTTCAGCCGGATATGCTTCGTCCGGATCGGGATTTTGCTTCAGCGCTGTGGGTGCATGACGGCGAGATGGTTGACCATCGATTAAATCATTTATTAGCCGATTGTTATCAGGCGATTTTACTCAATGAGGCGGGTACTGAGCCTTCGTCATTATGCCGGGCTTCTGTTGCGGTTGATAAACAACAAGGCAGTTTTTATTACGGCCAGCCGGAAGAAATGTGTGCCCGCGCGTTTGAAGCTTTTGTTCAGGACGCCGCCATCAAAAACCACTTTCTGGTGAAAGGCAGTAAAGAATCGCCGGAGGCAAAAATTGGTTTGTATCCACAGGGTGAGCAGCGCCAACGAATCAATCAGGCATTTAGCCGCTATTTTTCTCAACTGTGTTGGGCACTGGCTTAGGCTCTATTCACAGGTCCTGGCACGGTCAGATATTGGGCTGCTGCGCCGCCAGCGAATTCGAAACTGAATACATCGAACGACTCATTTCATCGGCGATGCACTCGCGCAACCAAGCATGTGCCGGGTCTTTATCGTGCAATTCATGCCAGCATAAATGGTAGTGATTCTCCGGCATGGTCATATCCAGAGGGCAGTAAGATAAATGGCCTTGTTGCATTGCTGCGTGGGCAATATGTTCTGGCAGAATCATCAGGCATTCATTGCTGGCTACCACTTCAAACGCGGCAGAAAAGAACGGTACTTCAAATAAAATACGGCGACTTAATCCGGCGTTTTCTAACAATTTATCGATAAACGAATCTTTATCGCCACCACTGTTTAAACGCACAAATGGGTAATCGGCCAGCTGGGTTAACGATACCGTTTGTGATGTGTTGAGCGGGTGATCAGCCGCCATCAGGCATACCGGGTTATCCTGGCCCAGATAGATAGAATGCAGACCTTCGGGGAGTACCGATAACGTCGTTGAGGCCATATCGAGTGGCAGGTGCCCAAGCTGCGTAATGTGCTCGGGTTTCCAGACTTCATAAATCAGATCAATCCCCGGGGCTTCACGTTGTAAGCGATTAATGACTGCGGGAAAAATAAACTGAGCCACGTAATCGGTACAGGCAAACCGGAAACGACGCTGGCAACTGGCCGGGTGAAAGGTTTCCTGCTTCAGGCTGTCGACGTCCGCCAGGATGGCCTGAACTTTGGGAAATAATTGTTTGGCTTTGGCGCTGAGCAAATAATCATTTTGCTCCCGTACTAATAACGGGTCTGAAAAATAATCACGCAGCTGGCTCAGCTGACGGCTCATTGCCGACTGAGTCAGATGCAGCTGATGCGCTGCCTGGGTGACATTGCGTGCTTCCAGCAACACCACCAGAGCACGCAATAAATTAAGATTCAGACGTTCCAAAACCAGACCTTAAAAGGAGTTATTCTTTCAACGAATTGTAGCCTAACTCCTGGTTGTAACCGAATGTTTACAACTTTTCTTTAATCACCTGAATCAGCTGCTCACCAGTTGGGCGTTTTTTATAATCTTCACTGGCGTAATACCACTTTAACTCGCCACCTTTGCCAATCAGATAAACTGCTGGGTGTGGCAAGCCATCGTCACGATCAATACCGTAGGCTTTCATCGCGTTACCGCTGGCATCAGACCAGAATAAAAAGCCCTGGCCAAACTGGCGGCGGGTATTCTGGCTGGTGGCGACATCGTCCGGGCTGACGGCAATCAGTTGCACACCGTATTGTTTTAATTCCGGTAAAACGGCCTTGATAGAATCCAGCTGATCCATACAGAACGGGCACCATTCACCGCGATAAAACAACAACAAAACCGGCTGATCAGCACTGACGCTGGATAACTGCACCGGCTTGCCGTCCGAATCGTTGGCGGTGAAATCGGGCGCACTGTTGTTGACGGCTAATGCCTCGCTATCCAGATCACTGTAATGGCTGCCCTGAAGCTGTTGCTGGTCTGCTTCTGAAATCGATAGTAAACCGCAGGCTGTTAGACCGATACTGACAAGTGCCAGCAGGGTGAGAATCAGATTGAATGGTTTCACCGTATTTTCCTTGTAATAAGTTAAGCCAACTGACATAGATTGCTAAAGCGAACCAAAGTTCCTGGAAAATTCAGATGACTGATTATTTTTGTTGGTTGTGTTTTGAGTTTGATGCAGTAATCTCATCTTTTTGTTATTTCTGCAGGTGTTATGAGCGACCTATCGACTGTTTTTCGGCATTTCTCTGACGCATTATCCTCGCATTATGGCGTTGATGCTCCAACGTCGGTAATGGAACGGTTATTGCGTTTTTTCGAATTAAAAACTCTTGATGAAAAAGCCCATCTGATTGCTGCCGGAGATATCGCCAGCCAGGTATTTTTTATTCATCAGGGGTTATTCCGGGTGTATTACATCGATCACCAGGGCAATGAAGTGAATCAGCAGTTTTATCAGCCTGGTGAGGTGGTTGCACCTGTATTGTCACTGACGCACGATGAACCCAGCCCATTTTACCTGCAGGCGTTAACCCCGGGAATTATTGTCAGTGCGGATTATCCCAGCTTGTCTCAGGCCAGCGAGCATGACGCGGCCTGGCTGCAACTGGAAAACGCTATTCTGAAATCGGTGTATTTAAAAACTGCTCGTCGTGAAGCGCAGATGTTATTGGGTGGTGCAGAACAGCGTTATCGTTGGTTTTTAAAAGAAAACCCAGAGCTGGCAGATCAGTTACCCCTGTATCAGGTAGCGTCGTATCTGGGCGTGACGCCGGTGTCACTGTCGCGGTTACGGAAAAAGCTTAATCTTAGCGAATAGCTGCCACTTAACATTTGTTAAGGCGGTTTTTGTATTTCCATCACATACTCAGATTTTTATCGGCATATAGGTTGTCTATGTTTGAGTATCGTGCCCCTGTTCAGGATATGTTGTTTTTGTTGTGCCAGCAGAAAGACTTGTGTGTTGATCGACAACATAATGAGTTGCTGCTGAATGAAGCTAAAAAACTTGCTGAGCAATCCTGGCTACCTTGTAACCGCATTGGTGATCAACAAGGTTGTACGTTAAAAAGCGGCAAAGTGCAGCTGGCAGAGCTGATCAAAACCGCATTCCATCACTACGCCGACGCAGGCTGGATGGGCTTAACCATGCCGGAGCGCTGGGGTGGCCAAGACCAAAGTGAAGTTCTGGGTTCCTTCGTCGGTGAAATGTTAACCTCCTCTAATCATGCGTTATCCATGTTACCTGCGCTGACCATGTCGGCCTGTCGTGCCATTATTTCTCACGGCAGCGATAAATTACGTGATACTTATTTACCGCCGATTATTACCGGGCACTGGACGGCCACCATGTGTATGACCGAAGCACATTGTGGCAGTGATCTCGGGTTGGTGCGTAGCAAAGCCGTGCCTGATGGCGAGGCGTTTCGTATTTCTGGTAGCAAAATTTTTATTTCCTACGGCAGCCATAATGCCAGCGACAATATCATTCACCTGGTGTTGGCTCGTTTGCCAGAAGCGCCAGCAGGGATTAAAGGCTTGTCGTTATTTTTAGTGCCGGAAAAAACGGAAAATGCTGAAGGCCAGTGGCAACAAGATAACGCCGTCGTTTGTACCGGTATTGAAGAAAAAATGGGCATCCATGCCAGCCCAACTTGTTCCATCAGTTTTGAACATTCTTTGGGTTATTTAATCGGTGAAGAAAATGGCGGTATTAAAGCCATGTTCACTATGATGAACGAAATGCGCCTGGGCACCTGCTTACAGGGTGTTGGTTTGAGTGAACACAGTTATCAGAAAAGTCTGGAATACGCCAAAGATCGTTTACAGATGCGCAGTTTATCCGGGGTGAAAAATCCTGAAGGAGAAGCCGACGCCATCGTCGAGCACCCGGATGTACGACGTATGTTATTAACACAAAAATCGTTTGCTGATGGTGGTCGTGCATTGGCGAATTATTGTGCACAGTTGTTAGATCAACTGGCGGCCAATCCGGATGATAAAGACGCCGGGTTATTGCTGGAGTTATTAACCCCCATCGCCAAAGGCTTTTGTACTGAAGCTGGTTTGGAAAGTGCCAGCCATGCCATTCAGGTATATGGTGGTCATGGTTTTATCTCTGAAAATGGCGTGGAACAACTCTATCGTGATGGGCGGATTGCTACCTTGTACGAAGGCACTACCGGCATTCAGGCGCTGGATTTATTGGGCCGTAAAGTGCTGGGTAATCAGGGCGCCAGTCTGCGGTTATTCACCAAAAAAATACACTTATTATGCAAAGATAACCTGGAGCATCCACAACTAACTAAGTTTGCTCAGCGGTTGCATGGTTTTGCCAAAGAATGGCCGGGTCTGAGTATGAAAGTGGGCATGAAAGCGATGCAGAATCACGACGAAGCCGGAGCGGCCAGTTTCGATTTTCTGATGTATTCCGGTTATGTGGCGCTGGGGTATTTCCATTTGAAATCAGCAGTAGAAGCCAGTGAGTTATTGCAGGCTGGACGCTCAGAATTCAGTGATGAGTTCCTGCAGCAAAAAATTCAGTTAGCGAACTTCTATCTGCAACGAATTTTACCGCGAACGGAAGGGCATAAAGCGACTATGATGGCTGAGCTGGAAAGTCTTAATCCTGTTTGGAGCTAATTATCTAAGTTGGCTATCTTTACTGCCGCGCCGGTTATAACTGGCGATGGCGGTTTGCTTGCGTGCTTGCCCGAATTTTCTGCTAGTGATATTTTAAATACTAATAGAATCAATGAGTTGCGGATAAGGTTTACAAGATAGTAGGTGTATCGCAACCGAAATAGTGTGCGTGCACGATTTTCTGGAAGGGGTGGTCTTGCTAATGAAGGTTTTAGAGAAAATTCAGTTAGTTGCAACTGTAAGCTCGAAAAGTCCTTGCTAAGATATCAGGCACGCACACGAATAAAATGTTAGGTTTCTCAGAAGTGTAAGCACATGATTAGTATATTGAGAGGTTCGAATGGCAGGTAGAGCTTTTGGGCATGACTACAAAATGGAATGGCTTGAGAACGAAAGGCTAAGGCAAGAGAATTCTACGGAAAATTGGATCTATATTGGAGTTGATACTCAGCGCCCAAATATGGCCAAAATTGGATTAACGACAGGCTCTTTAGGAACAAGAGCAAGTGGAAGCCAAAACCCTTTCTATACGCTTCTTTGTGCTTTCAAAATTAAAGACGGGGTTCATCCTAAAAGAGTGGCTGCTATAGAGGATTCAGTAAAGGATCTTCTGAGTAAACTATATTCCTGTATACCTCATGAAACATCAGGGCGAAAATCTGAATGGTTTTACGTGAGTCCCCTTAAGATGAGAGAGCTCGTGTACGATTTTCTCTATCAGAACTTTAATTTGGAAATGCATTGCTATCATTGCAATGAACGAGATATTGGAGTTATCTACTCTTGGGAAAATTCAAAGTTGCTTCAAGGAACTTCACGTCCTCCATATCAAGCAAATGATTTAAGTGACCCTCCCGTAGATCCAAACTGCTTTATGCCAGGAGGATGCGGTGAAGACTGTGATTGCTGGGATTAATAGTGCAAATTTGTTGGCAAATTGAACCATGCAAGTTGCTGCACTCGGAAAAATTATTCGCTTCGCTCCTAATTTTCCGGTGAGCAAGGCGTTAAATGTCTATGAGAACTGAGCACGATTTAAAACTAATGCAGTACGCTCAAGGAGCACTTCTAGGTGAAGTAGCCCCTTCTTTTAGGGCGGTGTCTTTCAAGCTATCCAAGGATGGCCAAGACTTCGCTGTACGCTTTATATTCGACGGTGAGCCCAGCGAAGATGCAAGGGAAGTTGCAAACGTTGCCCTAACAAACTTACTTGCAAATTATTCACAGAATCATCGCAGCTACAAAGAGGAAATGTTGGCAGTTCCGTATCCCGAAAAAATGGAACATTTGCCTTTGTTGGTATATTTGCGCAATGAGGACGATTGGAACTCATGGTCAAAATTGTATTAAAACACTTAACAAACAAAGGCAGAATCGCTCTGCGGGCTGGGCGCGCGAACGCGCGCCGCTGCTTTGGGCGTTAAATGTCTATGAAGCCGAAGTTAGAATGCCCAGATTGTAGAGCAGACACAGTATCAAAATTAGAAAAGCTTAAGATTGCAGCTTTTGGCTCGAAAGTGCAGTGTAAAGGGTGCGGTGCTCAATTAACTGTGGGCGGGCAATGGTTAGGCCTTATTTTGGGCGCAGCATTAGGCAGCGGTCTATTCGCTATACTTGCTTATTCTGCAAGTGCTAAAAGTTGGTGGCCATTGGTAGTCGCTCTCTCAGTTGTGTTTGTTACTTCAACTCTAGTTTATTACTTTATAGCACTGCGGCGTGTCGGTACTAAAAGGTTTAATCTTGAGTAAAACATTTAACAAGTCAATCAACTCACACCTTCGGTGCCGGATAGCTTACACTGCGCTTCGCTCCGCTCCAGCTGTCGGTTATTGAGGCGTTATACGAAATGGATAAGTTAATTTTAATGATCGTATCATTCATTAGCCTGAATAGTTTTGCTGAAAGTGATACTAATGAGTGTACTAAGTCGAAGGCCTTTACGAATGGCATGCTTGCTATAAAAGAAAGTTATCCAACTTCTTGGAATAGCTCTCAGCCGTATAAAATAGAAGATCTCGATGATGATTCCTGGGTTGTTCTTGGGACTATTTCAGCAGTCATGCTAGGTGGCACACCTGAAGTGATAGTATCGAAAAAAAAGTGTGAGATAGAGAATGTCTATCATACTCAATAACTCGTATAACAAAGTCAGCCAATTCGCCAGCAAACTGGCTGTGCTCGTATCACCCGCCATTGCTGGCAGGCGTTATAACTCGTAATGAATGTTGAGCTAAAGATAAAAGATTTTGTATTTGCAATGATATATGCGTACCTATTGGTATTCGCAGTCGTCATTCCTCTGAGTGCCGGCTGGTCTGATCAGTCGGGTGTGTTCGCTGGTCTTGTTTTCGGCGTTTACGCATTAATTTTTGGCTTACCAGTGATGCTTGCCGCTGCACTTATCGGTTATCCGGTTTTCAAATACATTTTCGGCACGTTGAGCTTCAAATATTTTGTAAATGTTATGGTCTCCTGTACTGGTGTAGCTGTAATAATTGCATTGGTTTCAGCCTTAGGTTTTATAGCCGTGTTTGGCGAGCGCCATCAGGGATTTGGCGTAGCACTTATGATTATGAGCATCCCGACAATGGTGGTTGCTTTATTGTCAGGGATTATATTTTGGTTTCGTACCAAGTAAGTTATAACAAGTTGCTCAAAAATCGTTATGATCTTTCCCGATAAAACGGACACCTCAATCTTAATTAGATTTCGGTATCCGTTTTCTTGGGTAAAGATCACGCAACTATCGCAGCGCATTTTAGCTGAGCGTTATGAATACCTGGATAATATGTTTCAAAATCTGATTTTTATATCTGTCGTTTCGATAATATGAAAAACGATGATGTGGCTGGCTGAGTGAGTTTTCTATACTCTGGTGGCCAGGGAACTTTTTTAAAGGCATGATGAAAATTTCACTTCAAACCCGGGCGCTCGCCCGGGCTTAATCAACTAAAAAGAATCAGTCCTCAATTCCCAAAGACCGCTTCATAAATTCCGGTATAGCAATACCACCCGCATGAATATCAGCATTGTAATATTCAGTACGGAACTCTTTATTCACCGCATCATCAATGCGGAAGTCAGTCGCATCACCACCTTTACATGCCAGTGTGCAGCTCCACCAACCCGATGGATAAATCACCTGCGGGAACTGGAAGGTGTGAGAAGACGTCGCACCGGCAGTCGCCATATCCACATGGATATCTTTAATAATGGTGTTGCTGTGATACAGCGGCGATTCACTTTGCTGAACCACAATGCCGCCTTCACGCAGGGCTTTAAAACAATCGCGGTAAAAATCGACGGCGAATAAACCTTCCGCTGGGCCAACCGGGTCGGTGCTGTCGATAATAATGATATCCAGCGATTCTGGTGCGCAGTCTTTCACCCATTTAATGCCGTCATCAAAACGAATATCAGCGCGTGGATCAGCGTTAGATTCACACAGCTCTGGGAAATATTTCTCCGCCATGCGGGTGACCATTTCATCGATATCGATCTGGGTCACTTTTTCCACACCCGGGTGTTTCAGTACTTCGCGCAGGGTGCCGCAGTCGCCACCACCAATAATGGCTACGTGTTTTGGGTCTTTATGAGCGAACAGTGCCACGTGTGACATCATCTCGTGATACACAAAGTTCTCACGGGTAGAAACCATGGTGCAGCCGTCGATCACCATCAGCTTGCCGTAGGTTTCGGTGTCGTACATATCGATGGTCTGAAATTCACTTTGTACGCTTTCCAGCTTCTCTTTCACTTTCAGAGAGAAGGCTGATCCTTCGGAATCAAAAACTTCGGTAAACCACCCCTGGCCTTGTGGAAAAGCAGTGCTTTGATTAGATGTGCTCATAGCTGATACTCAAAGATGTCGATGTGTTTTAAAATTGGCGCAAAGATACCCTAACCGCCCGCCGTTCGGATACCCCTTATGACATTGGATTCTAGCAAAGCCAGCAGTGCTGCAGAGCATTACAACTTACCCTACTGGAGTGAGGGATATGCTCAGGTCAATGCGGCAGGTGAGTTATGTATTCATCCACAGGCTGATAACGGCAATGGCGTTAACTTAAACCAGTTAGGTGAGCAGCTAAAAAGTGCTGGCCTGCGTCTGCCGGTGCTGGTGCGTTTTCCGGGCATTCTGCATCACAGAGTACAGTCACTGGTCAGCGCGTTTCAGCAGGCCCGTGACGAGCTGGATTACAACGGCGGTTTTACGCCGGTCTACCCGATCAAGGTGAACCAGCAACAGCCGGTGGTGGAGCAACTGTTAACAGGCCAGCAGCAGGCCGGAGTTGAACGTTTGGGGCTGGAAGCGGGCAGTAAGCCAGAACTCATTGCAGTACTCGCACAGCTTGGAACCCATAAAGGTGTGGTGGTGTGCAACGGTTATAAAGACGCGCATTTTATTCGCCTGGCACTGATGGCAGAAAAGATGGGTCATCAGGTCTTTATTGTGATCGAGAAGTTATCCGAGCTGCCGTTGGTGTTGGCAGAAGCACAACGCCTCAAGGTGAAACCACGGTTGGGGATTCGTGCGCGCTTAGCCACCATCGGCAAAGGCAACTGGCAAAACACCGGCGGCGAAAAATCCAAGTTTGGTTTGTCGGCATATCAGATTCTGCAGGTGGTGGAACAGTTACGTGCGGAAGGTCAGCTCGACTGCTTACAACTGCTGCATTTTCACCTCGGTTCACAGTTGGCCAATATCCGTGATATTCAAACCGGCTTAGGGGAATGCAGCCGCATTTTTGCCGAGTTAGTAAAGCTCGGAGTACCGGTGCAATGGCTGGATGTGGGTGGTGGCTTAGGGGTGGATTACGAAGGTACGCGCTCGCGCAGTTATTGTTCGATGAACTACAGCATGGCGGAGTACGCCCGTAATGTGGTGTGTGCGTTTAAAGACATTTGTGATGAACTTGGTCTGGCCCAGCAGCCGAACATTATTACTGAATCCGGCCGAGCGATGACGGCCCATCATGCGCTGTTATTAACTGAGATTATTGATTCAGAAAGTCCGCAGGAAGGTGTGGTTAATCCTCCCGAAGGTGAGGCACCACAAGCGTTAAAAGCTCTGTACCAGATCTTCGATCAACTGTGTTATGCACAAGACAAACACGGCATCAGCCCGCGTTCGCTGGTAGAGATTTATCACGATGTGCAACATTGGGTCGGCGATGCACAATCCGGTTTTGCCTTGGGGATGTTCTCGTTATCACAACGGGCACAAATGGAAGCGCTCTACAGCCGTATCAGTCGTGAACTAAAACAGCGGTTAAATCCGGGCAATCGCAGCCATCGTGATTTATTGGATGAGTTACACGAGAAGCAGGCGGAAAAAGTGTTTGTGAACTTCTCGCTGTTCCAGTCGCTGCCGGATATCTGGGGCATTAACCAGATCTTCCCGATTTTACCGGTACGAGGTCATCACGATCCGGTACGTCACCGTGCGGTTGTGCAGGACATCACCTGTGACTCCGACGGCCGCATCGACAGCTACGTCGATGCCGACGGTATTGAAACCTGTTTGCCATTACCGAGTATCGCAAAAGGCGAACAGCTGGCGTTTTTCCTGGTGGGCGCTTATCAGGAAATCCTAGGCGATATGCACAACCTGTTTGGTGACACCGATTCAGTGGATGTGGTGTTGGATAAAAACGGTGATGTGCAGCTGCAGAATCCGATTCTGGGCGACGATATCGCCGACGTATTGGATTATGTGAACTTCTGCCCGGCGGATATTCAGCAGCGCTTACAGCAGCAGGTGGCAGCGTCGGATTTAACCGATAGTGATAAAGCGGAATTCAGCCGTGAGCTGAGCGAATCTCTGCAGGCTTACACTTACCTCTCCTGAGTCCACGTTTGTGTGTGGAGTTTGTGTGTGGGACAAATCCCACGCAGTATTTATTAAAAAATGGCCGTTCATCAGAAATTGGACGGCTGATTCTTAACACGCAGGCAGATTTCTGACGCGTGCAAATAATTCGTAACATTTTTTGTCTGTTTCTGGCGAATGCGGCTGGTTGGTCTATAAGTATTGGCATCAATTTTTTCAGGCGTGGCCTGAATCGACACACTATTTCTCAAGACCATGTCGTATAAGGAGAACAAAGATGGCTGACGAAGAATTAGAAATGCATGATGACATGCAAGCAGACAACGAAAGCGATAACAGCACTAATAACGCGGATAATGATTCAGAAGAAAATAACGAATCAAGCGACGATAATATTGTGAATACTAGTAGTGCTGCTCGTGATGAAATGCGTCAATCGATGGAAGATGATGTAGCAGCGTTTTTAGCACGCGGCGGTCAGATTCAGCAGATCGACGATAACGTCATGGCTGATCCGCCACGTAAGCCACAAACGAATTATGGCAGTCGCCCGATTTAATCACTGATTAATACAATAAACCCGGGTTCAGAAAATGCACGTTCGTATGGTTTTCCCCGGGTTTTTTAGGGTTTTATGAATGATTAAATAACTAATGATTGTTCAATAATGACCTGGCGCAACCAATCAGGCCAACAGTCAACGTAATACCAAAGATTAGCTGACATCCTTTTCAGCGAGCTGTTATGGTTGCCTCTCAACAAGCAAGGATGCTGAACGATGTACACCTACTCAAAAAAATCCCGACGCCGTATGCACGCCATTCCCGCTGCCATTGCTTTAACCTGCCTTGTAATCTTCTGGTTTCTCTCCGGTCATTCACGAGTCCAGGCTGAAGTCGTCAATACACCAGTAACCAATACACCAGCAACAACGAGCACCACGTTATTGTCGAGTGATAACACCTGGCAATGGGAGCTTGACTGTTATGACTGTGTGGTTGAGCCGCAGTACGATGTGATCCATGGCAATGTGGTGCGTTTGCAAAGCCGTCAGGAGTTAGTGCTATCCACCGAATTGGGTGACGAGTTGAACCCATCAGAGTGGGCCAATCCGGAACTGAGCTGGCGTTGGACCGTTGATCGTTATGTTGAACGTCAGCCTCTGATGCGTCTGACTCTGAAAGTCAAAGAAACTGATAGCTGGCCAAGCCGTACACTACATTATGTCTGGCACAGCGGTCTGGCGGCTGGTGAATCAGAAGTTTTATCGGATTTTGAACACTTGCTGGTGGTGAGTGGCAAAACCAGCAAAGCCGAAAGCTGGCAGGCGATTCAGCGTAATTTAAATCAGGATTGGCAGGAAATTTACGAAGAAAACTTCCCCGGTATTGAATCGCTTGAACTGGCCTTAGGCATGCCGGGAGAAAGTGGCGGCACCGGCGGTTTTATCCAACAGCTGGTGATTGCCGGAACCGATTAAACAAAATCAGATTGATAAAAAACCGACCTGCAGTGTGACTGCCGGTCGGTTTTTTATAGCTTTGTCAGGATAAATTGCCCAATGCTCTTATTTCTGGCGCTGCATGGTTCGGGTATAAGCCGCACGGTATTCACCACTCACCGGATCAACGGTGTAAGCCGTACCATGGAATTGATCGCCCTGAATTTCGATATGGAAAAAGCCCAGGATTTCATCTTCCTGCCAGTAATATTCATTCAGCTCAGTTTTGGTGACAAAGTTTTTCGTTTTGGCACCGGCACCACTGATGATATGGAAGGTTCCGGGACAGGAGTCTTTTTCTTTTAACCATTGCAGTGCATGTGTGTGGCCTACAATCATGGCATCAGCGTTACCGCAGACGTTTTTTTCTACCATTTCCTTAAAAAACTTGCCCTGGCCGATCAGGCTGTCGTAATTACCGGCATTGCCGTGTGAACCATTAGAGATATAAGGGTGGTGCCCAAAGGCAATTTTCCAAGGGGCGCTGGATGCTTTAAAGCCATCCAATAACCACTTGCCCTGCTTCTCTGAGTAATCGTCTTTGTTGTATTCATCGCTTGGGTCACCGGCAGACGCGGACGGGTTGGTGTCCATGGCATAAAAACTGACCAGCGGTGTGCCATTAGCGGGCGCATTGAACTGATAATAGCGAGCGGGCATTTGCCACTTTTCGCTTTTCCGGTCCTTGCGGTAATGGTACTCAACCTGAATTTCACCTTTGTCGTTATCGGCACCGTCACCACCAATAATCCAGCTGTTGTCGTGATTACCCAGTGCCATATAAAACGGGAAATCGAGGTTTTTATAGGGGTCTTCGAATTTCAGGTCGAATTGGATGTCATCAACACCATCAACGCCACTTTCATAAATGTTGTCACCCAAGCCAATGGCGAAATCGCACGGTTTTAATTGGCATACCGCTTCCATCGCTGCGGCGACTTTATATTGGCCATCTTTACCCGTGCCGGAGTCGCCAATGGCAATAAAGCTTACTTTTGTATCCGGTTGTGGATAAACAACGGTTTCATCAACCGGCGTAGGATCCGCAGGTTTTGACATGGCGAAACTATTAAGTGGTGTGCTAGCTAGTGCGATGCCTGAGAGTGAGAGCGCAAGCAGTGTTTTTTTCATGATGGTATCCCAAGGTGAGTTTTTAGTATTATCGTTCCACTTTGTGAAATCAGTATGACCAAAAAATGACAGGGAAAACATGGTTATTTATGCTGAGAATAGGTGGCTATTTGCGCCAGCAGCGTTATTGCAACGCGGCGACGGCGCTGACCAGTTGTGACAGATGGGTAATCTCCTGATCCGGAACACATTCCTGTTCGGCCCAGGCAGCATCGCATAAATTCACCCAGATGGTTTTTATACCCAGGCGTTTAGCGGCGACGATGTCCTGCTCCTGATGATCGCCGATATGAATACATTCTTCTGGGTTTACCCCGGCGTGTGCTAACGCTGCTTCAAACAAATCTGCCTGAGGTTTGGGAGCGCCCACTTGTTCGGCACTAAAATGAGCATCAAATAAATGATCAATGCCAATTAATTTTAAATCGGCATTGCCATTGGTGGCAGCGATTAACGAATAATCGTTCTTCAGGGTTTTGAGTGCGTCCAATGCACCATCAAATAAGGTGACTTCACTGCGGGTTTTATAAAACACATCGAAGGCTTGTTGTGCTTTTTCCCGACCTTCGTCACCACTGATGCCGGCCTGTAAAAAGACCCGGCGCAATACTTCTAGGCGCAGAGCTGAGACTTTATCGCGCAACTGGGGGAAACATTCGGCAATATCATTTTTGTATTGGCGTAATGCTTCGAGGGTATAAAACTCAGCGGCTTGTGGCACATTAGCCACAATCCAGTCATGACAGGCTTTTTCAGCTTTCACAATGACTGGGTCGGTTTCCCACAGAGTGTTGTCCAGATCCAATGTGACTAATTTGATACTCATTAAACGACCGGAATTTGCGGTAACCGTAACGCCAGAATATCTGCCACATAGTCGAGGAATAAGGTATCCATTGAGCTGCGGTAATAAGATGGGTCTTTACTGGCAACAGTTAATACGCCGTTATTGCCCGGGCCGCGAACCTGAGCGGCAGCGACTGAGCGGGCGTTGGTTGTCTGGCTGCCCAGTAATGCGGCAATATCGTCTTCGGCCAGTTGTCCACACACAGCACGATGGCCTTTAAATAAACGGTGAATACTGCGCTGACGTTCGGTAGAGCGAATGGTGATTAACGGCGCTTCTAAATTACGTTCGGTAAAGTGTAATAACGCCCAGGTATCCACACCGAAGTCGTTACGCAGAGAATCATCCAGTGCTGCCTGAACCGCCAGCCAGCTTTCGGCTTCAATCAAAGCCAGCACCAGACGGCGGCTTTTTTCAAACAGCTGATCATTGCGGCGGGCGTTTTCCAGTAGGTCGGATAACCGCTGGCGTAATTCAACATTACGTTCACGGTGAACCGATAACTGGCGCTCGACCAGGCTGGTGGCCGGGCCCGCATTATGAGGAATACGCATTTCTGCCAACAGGTCATCTTTACCGATAAAAAAATCCGGGTGATCCTGTAAAAACTGTTCAACATCGGCTTCGGTTAAACGAGGTTGCTGGCTCATAAAGATTCCTTAAACGGCACTCAGAGGTTAATCCGGCCTTCAAATACGGTGGTAGCAGGCCCGGTCATTTTGATATGAGAATCCGGCTTGCCATCCCATTCTATCAACAAATCGCCACCCGGCAGCGACACCGTTACGCCTGGCTTTAACCAGCCACGTAACTGCCCGGATACGACGGCAGCACAGGCACCGGTACCACAAGCTAGTGTCTCACCTGCTCCACGTTCAAATACCCGCAGGCGAACATGATGTTCGTCGACGATCTGCATAAAACCAATATTGGCTTTGGCCGGGAAGCTGGTGTGTGACTCCAGAATAGGCCCCCAGCTTTCGACCGGAGCGTTGTCGACATCATCAACCCGCACGACACCATGCGGGTTACCCATGGAGACCGCACCGAGAGAAATCTCGCCAATGTCACCAGCGTCGATGGTGTATTCTGGCGCAAACTCAGTAGCTTTAAATGGAATTAGCTCCGGCTCCAGAATCGGCGCACCCATATCGACGATTACCTGTTTGTCATCGGTCAGGGTCAGTTCCATTAAGCCATTGGCGGTTTCGACTTTAATGCTGCGCTTGCCGGTTAAACGCTGGTCATAGACAAAGCGGGCAAAACAACGCGCACCGTTGCCGCAGTTTTCCACTTCGCTGCCATCGGCGTTAAAAATACGGTATTTAAAATCGACATCCGGGCGACTTGGTTGCTCAACAATTAACAGCTGATCAAAGCCAATGCCAAAATTACGGTCAGACAGTTCACGCACGCGCTCAGGGCGGATAAAACCGCTCTGAGTGACCAGATCAACCACCATAAAGTCGTTGCCGAGGCCGTGCATTTTGCTGAATTTAAGCCACATAGGGAGTTGCCTGCTGCTGTTCTGGAAGTTGCGATTCTCGAATACGTTATTCTGCGATCAGTTGTTCGTGAGCAAACAACTCCTGAATAGTCTCGCGCTGGCGCACCAGATGCAGTTGCTCACCATCTACCATGACCTCCGCCGGGCGACCACGGCTGTTGTAGTTAGAGGCCATCACAAAACCATAAGCACCCGCCGACATCACGGCAACCCGATCGCCAGCTTCTAATGCCAGTTCCCGATCTTTTCCTAAGAAGTCACCGGTTTCACACACCGGGCCAACCAGATCATAGGTACGCACCGGGGCATCGGAGGTTTCTTTTAATGGCTTAATATCCTGCCAGGCACTGTATAACGACGGACGGATTAAATCGTTCATCGCGCCGTCGATAATGGCGAAGTTTTTGTGTTCGTTTAATTTCAGGAATTCTACCTGTGTAACAAACACACCGGCATTGGCAGCAACCGAACGGCCCGGCTCAAAAATTAATTTAAATTGTTTGCCAGCGTCTTCGCGCTGGCCTAAGCGCTCTTTAATCGCCGCAATGTATTCACCTGCTGACGCTGGTGTTTCATCACGGTAGGTCACGCCAAGGCCGCCACCTAGATCCAAGTGTTCAATCTTGATGCCTTGTTCGGCCAGGGTATCGACCAGTGCCAGAACACGATCCAATGCATCCATAAACGGAGAAATTTCGGTCAGCTGGCTGCCGATATGACAATCGACCCCTTTGACTTCTAAGCCCGGTAACTCATTGGCTTTGGCATAAACCCGCGGTGCTTCGTTAATATCGATGCCAAACTTGTTGTCTTTCAAACCGGTGGAAATATACGGGTGCGTTTGAGCATCTACATCCGGGTTCACACGCAAAGAAACCTGAGCGGTTTTGCCCAGTTCAGACGCCACGGTACTGAGGCGCTCCAGCTCTGCTTCAGATTCAACGTTAAAACAATACACGCCCACTTCTAAGGCACGCTGCATTTCAGCAGGTTGTTTGCCGACGCCGGAGAAGACGACTTTGCTGGCATCACCACCGGCGGCCAGAACCCGCTCCAGCTCGCCCTGGCTAACGATGTCAAAACCAGCGCCCAGTTTGGCTAACACGTTTAATACCGCCAGGTTGGAGTTGGCTTTTACCGCATAACACACCAGGTGTGGCCACTCGCCCAGTGCTTCGGTATAGGCACTGAAATGTTGTTCAAAGGCGGCGCGTGAATAGACATACAGCGGCGTACCAAACTGCTCGGCAGCGGCGCTTAGGGAAACCTGTTCGGCGTGTAACTCGCCATTTTGATAGCTGAAAACTGACATCAGGGTTGCGATTCCGTAGTTGTTCTTGCAGGTGTGGTTATGCTTGCAGGTGTGGTTGTGTTTGCAGGTGTGTCTGTACTTTCAGACGTTTTGGGCGTTGGTTCCGGGAGATACAGCGGCCCTTTCTGACCACAACCCGCTGACAGGGTTAAACCAGTCAGTAGTAATACGCTGAGCAGCATGCGTAAGCCGGATCTGAGCGCGATAAACGGGAGTGCCATTGATGATTCCACACAAGCAGAGAATAAAAGATGGCGGGCATTATACGGGGTCACGCTCTGGCTGTCAGGCGCTCTATTCAGGGGGCTGATGCACTGATGTTAGCGGCAGGAGAGGCGGTAAGGTCAGTAAGGCCTGATTCAGTAGTTTTTCGATCCGCTGTTTATGGCGCAAATGCGTAATGACCTGTTGATTGTCGCTAGGCAATGACAGGTCAGACAGATAACACGGATAGGTTTCCTGTGAATGTTCCTGCGGCTGGCGAATAGCCTGAACCTCTTCAGCAACGGCCTGATACAACTGATCGCCAAACTGCCAGACGCTGAATTCCTGGTTGTTGCAATACAGAGTGGTTTGTTGCTGTTCGTCGACCACGGCGCGTAAATCGATAGCGCTGGACTGCTCACTCAGCGGTGGCAACTTTCGCCGTACCAACTCAAGCTCCAAGCTTTGTTTTTTGTTGCGTACTTCAAATAACAGGATATTGCGCTGTTGTTTCCTCTGAGGTGGTTTTTTCTGCCCATGTAATTGGGATAACCAGCGCTGATCCAGTTGTCGTAAAAAACGAATAATGGGTAATAACCGGCGGCTGCCTTCATCATCGTTCCATTGTTGATGCAACAGTGCGCCTTTATCGTCTAATAAATAAAAGAAGAATTTATTTTTTCGACGCCAGAAAAATAATTGCCAGATCCCCGGACGGGCACGTTGATAAATTAACCGCAGTGGGCTTTGTGACAAGGCCGCATCATCAAATACACAAGGTGCATAAAACGAATTTGGGCGCTGCAGCAGACGCAATAATTCAACGGAATTTGCAGCTTTTTGCAGCTGTACGCCATCCTGTTCGTGACGCAATAAATAATATTGCTCTGATGCTTCAATTAAATAAGGCGAGCGAGGTTGCTGCAGAAAATGCTGCATAACTTTTTGCAGCAAATGTTCAACCCGTGCCTGAATACTGCTGGCCCGGCTGGCACAATGGCAATGTGTGCTAATGGGTGGCCATTGGTTCGTGGTGGTTATGTTGTTTGTGCCGGAGTTAGCGGTGTTGTTACTGGTGTTCGCGGTGTTGTTACTGGTGTTCGCGGTGTTGTTACTGGAGTTAGCGGCCTGAGCCAACGGCAAATAACGCAGAATATGTTGCAGGCAGCGCAACATTGCATCACTGCCATCAAAGCGCTCAACCGTCCATTCGCCCCAGCTATTAACGGTTAATAAATCCAGCGTGTGCACCAGATTTTCGCGGGCAGCGCTATAGCCCAACGCATCGTCACGATTGCTGAGTTTCTGCATACCACGACGGCTGAATTTATGTTGTGGGTCGACCCCGGCATTCACATACACCCGCCAGTAACGCGGTTGTGGTGGCTGCATTAAACTGTGGCTGTCTGGATGACGTGGTGCTTCTTCGCGTACCAGCTGCAGCAACTCTTTTAGTTCGTATTGGCTTAATGGATTGTGACTGGGGTAGAGCGCGATATTGGTGTGAGCGCTGAGTAAGCCATTAAACTGAGCAAAAAATAACAGCTCCATCACACTGGGGGATTGTTTTAATATCTGATCCGGATCTGGAGACTGAGGGTTAACCGCATCCCGATTGCCATCCGCCGGAATTAATTGCCACACCCGCTTGGGCGTAAGCCGAAGAATCAGCTTTTCTTGCTGCAGGGAGCGGGCAATACCCGGATTAATATTGATGATCTTACCGGGCTTGGCATCAAAAGCAGCGTAAAGACGATTCCCCAACAGACGCATATCATCGGGGCGTATATGCAATTTAGGCGCATGTTTCTGACTAAACCCCGCGAGAAAACGATAGCTGGATAACATCTCGCTGATTAGGGCATTGCGCTCTTTATAAACCTTAACCGGATTCCATTGGTCACGTTGGTCCAGCTCGATAAGATCGGCGACCAGCCAGCCCCATTGGCTGCATAAATGATTCAGTGTTTTGGCACGCCAGCTGTCACGCTGGTTGCGGGATAAATCTGACAACGGTAACTTGGCTTTGTAATAAAAAGCGCGTCGTGCCAGCTGCACACGTTGCTGATTGCCTTCCTGTTCCAGCTGTTTAATCACCCGCTCTAACATCAGCAAGTAGGCGTCACAGTTTTCGACGTCGGTAATACCCTGATGCACCAGAGCTTTTAAATCCCAGCACAGTGGCCGGATATTCGGATATTGAGTGGCGTAATGTCGGGTTAGCAGAAGTTTCAGCAGCGCTTTATAAGGATTACTCAGGCCTTTGTTGAGCTGCCACAACCCCGCACCAACAAACTCAGTGACCGGAATGGTATGAATCTGGCCAAAGTGCAGCCATTGGTCGGCCTGAACCCGGTGTTGATCGAGCAGTTGCTCCCAATATTGAGCCGACCTGCGTTCCTGTTTCTCTGGAATCAGCCACCACGAAGGTTTAGCCCCGGCGAGCCATAAGGCACTGCGATAAAACTCATCCAGCAATAACAAGTGCTGGCTGCTGCCACAATCTTCACCGTCTGCAGATTCACTTTGTCCTTCACGGAAGTCCCGCAGATTCATCGGAAAAAAGTGCAGCTCGACACTCTGGCTAGCTGCCCAGCGTTCAATCACATCACACTTCTGTTTCAGTAGCGCGAGTTGTTCAGGGTCTAAGCGCTCGTCATGACATAGCCAAACATCCAGGTCACTGCTGCGCGATTGCGCCAGAGAGCCGAGACTGCCCATCAAATACAGGCCAAGAATGTGTTTGTCGGAAAAGAAGTCACGTGGCACACCCACGCCCCGGGAAATGCTCTGCAACGCGTGCTGGTGCTGAACTTCCGGCTGAAAGTGCAGAATGCCACAAGGAACGTCGTGGTTAATAAACCCGGGTAACTGCTGGTGGTTCAGGTGAATTAACATTGGCAGGGCATCCAGCACCAGGCGCTGGCGGCTGCTCATCAAGCTACGGGTACTCTCCATTCTGGCATTGTTGAGCGCCATAAAGTCGGTGTGCCACTGATGCAGCTGTTGAGCAGAGGGAATTTCCGGAATCATACATTCAGTGTAGATGCTCTGGCCGGAAAGTTTTGTTGATGATGGGGATTAGATAGGATTACTTTTATGTAGCTGCATTTTCACTGATAGCATCCTGCTTTTTGATAATTTTATGCTTATCTTCCGTTTGACCCATTTTCCAGTAACTGCTGACGTACAGCTGATCACGGCCAACCTGTTTTTCTTGTTTAAAGTAGCTGCGTAATAAGCGCATATTGCTGAACTCACACGCCGCCCAGATTGCCACCTTGCCCGATAACCAGGGTAAGGCTTTTACTGCATCACTCAATACCGTGTTCTCGTTATCGGGATGTGAATTAACCACCCAGATAATTTCAATACCTTCTGGTTTTTTCAGGTCTTGCTGGTCTTCGTCCGCATTAATTTCAATCACGGCGTAACCACGGGCATTGTCGGGTAGTTGCTCCAGCTGACAACTGATGGCGGGTAGCGCGGTCATATCACCGGCAAATAAAAGCCAGTCAGCATCGGCTTGGGCAAACTTCACTTTACCCGGTCCATACATCAACATGTGATCGCCAGGCTGAGTGTGTGCCGCCCAACTTGAGGCTGGGCCTGACTTTGATTTAGTGCTGGAGCTTGATGTGAGAGAAGAGTCTTCACTCACTTCACCATGTAATACCAGATCAATATCCAGCGTTAAGTCCGCTTTATTAAATTTGCGTACGGTATAGGTGCGCATGATAACCGGTGCACCGGCATCAACCGCTTCGGCCGATGGTAATTCAGTCTCACCATGTGGCGGAAACAACAGTTTTACATAGCCACCTTCGCAGCCTTCAGGAAATTCAGCCAGGTCGTCACCGGTTAATGTAACGCGGCGCATATTTTTCGTAATACTCTGACTCTGGCTTACCGTTAACCGATAAGGAAGATCACTGGACATAAATTCCGGCCTCAGGTTTTTGAAGACTGTATTGGACGTTTCATGGAATCAGTCACGATAAATTTTTAATAAATCCTGGTAATGGTCGATTCGACGATCACGCATAAATGGCCAGATGCGGCGCACATTTTCACCGTGGTTCAAATCCACATCGGCGTACAGAATTTCTTCTTTATCTTCACTGGCAACGGCTAAAAATTCGCCCTGAGGTCCGGCAATAAAGCTGTGTCCCCAGAAATCGATACCTGGTCCGGCTTTATCAACCTCGCCAGCAGGGCCAGGATCGACTTCGTGACCTACCCGATTACAGCTCAGTACTGGTACACCGTTCGCCACGGCATGGGCACGCTGGCTGATTACCCAGGCATCCAGTTGGCGACGTTGTTCTGCTTCGTCATCGCGCGGGTCCCAGCCAATGGCAGTGGGGTAAATTAATACCTCGGCACCGGCAAGCGCCATTAAACGTGCAGCTTCCGGGAACCACTGGTCCCAGCATACTAATACGCCCAATTTACCAACGCTGGTCTGAACCGGCTCAAAGCCCATATCGCCCGGGGTAAAATAAAATTTCTCGTAGAAGCCTGGGTCATCCGGAATATGCATCTTGCGATATTTACCGGCGATGCTGCCATCACTGTCGAGTACGACAGCGGTGTTGTGGTACAGGCCCGCAGCGCGTTTTTCGAATAACGAAGCGACGATCACCACATCCAGAGACTTTGCTAATTCGCCGAGTGAATCGGTGGATGGGCCGGGAATGCTTTCCGCCAGGTCGAACACATCAACGTCTTCTTGCTGGCAGAAATACAGTGAACGATGTAATTCTTGCAGCACAATCAGTTTGGCACCGGCTTCAGCCGCTAGGCGAATGGCCTGAATACTGTCGGCAAAGTTTTTATTCAAATCAGCGCTTTTACTTTGCTGAATCAGTGCGGTTTTGAGTGTCTTTGTCATGAAGAAAACCTAAGCTAAAAACCCTTTGGGTAGCTGCATTGTAATGCAATGCAGGCTGCCGAATTGCTCAATCAATGGCAGGCAGTCGACGGCAATAATATCGTATTGTGGAAACGCAGTTTGTACCTGTTGTAAGGCGCGATTATCCAGTTCTGGCTGGCGATAGGTCGGTACCAGTACTGCGTCATTAATGATCAGGAAATTAGCATAAGTTGCCGGTAAGCGCTCGCCTTGTTGATTAAAGCATGCGGCTGGCATTGGCAGCGGTACCAGATTAAATGCCTTACCATCATGACGGCGCAACGAGGTTAGCTCTTGCTCCATCCGGTGTAATTCGTCGAAGTGCGCATCGTTCTGATCATGACACTGGACGTACACAATGGTGTTGTCCGGAGCAAAACGGGCAAGGGTATCGATGTGCGAATCGGTGTCATCGCCCTCAAGGCTGCCATGTTGTAACCACAAGACTTTTTCGCAGCCAAAGTGCTGGTTCAGCTGCTGCTCGATTTGCTCGCAAGTCATACCCGGATTACGGTTTGGATTTAACAGACATTGCTCGGTGGTCAGCAGATGACCCTGGCCATCCACTTCGATGCCACCACCTTCCAGTACAAACTCAACGGCCTGGTACTCAGCTTGTACCGAAGTTTGTTGTAATAAATGACGGTTGATGGCGTTATCGGCACTGGCGTCGTATTTGTTGCCCCAACCGTTAAAAATAAAATCCAGCGCTTTGTTGTTTCCCTGATCATCGACCAGAGTGATTGGCCCATGATCTCGTGCCCAGGTGTCATCACAAGGAATAATAAAAGTATGCAGGCGGCTGATATCGATATTGCTGTGTTGCAGCAGAGAGTGCACCTGATGTTTTACGGTTTCGTTGTGGCAGATAATCAGCAGCGACTGACGTTGTAATACCTGACGGGCCACTTCGATATAAACCGGTTCTACTTCGGCAAGGTAAGGAGCCCAATCGGTATCTTCATGTGGCCAGGTAAGCATAATGGCATCCTGAGGATGCCATTCGGGAGGTAAACAAAAAGTCATAAATGATATTCGATTTATTTATTCTGGCCTGGTTTGAATCTGGCCCAGCCGGTTGCCAGAAAATGCGTCAGCACATAAAGCGCCAGCAACGTAATTAAGAAACTGCTGCCACTGAGCGTGCGGAAACCAAAGTACATCAGGCCCCAACCAATCAACAGCCAGTGCACTACATAGATGGTGGTAATGTGTTTGCTCCAGCTGTACCAAAAGCTGAATATCGGGTTGTGAGGTATTTTCTCGACGATGTTCTGCAGTAAAAATATGGTTAATGCGGTAAAGCCGCTGATGGCAACCACAGCGCCCGGACCAGCGCGCATAGAATCACCAGAGTGATAATCAACGTCGGTTAAAATGATCGCAATTCCTGCTACGGTGGCTGCCAGGCTGTACCATGCTGATTTCTTCAGGAAACTATTTAAATCATCAGCTTGCTTCATCCAGTGGCCAAACGCCATGCCTGATATGGCGTAGGCTAACCAGGGGAGTTGTGGGAAAAAAGCGCCTTCGGAAATATTGCCGGCCAGCAGCTTCAATAATTCATCAATAACATAATTACCCGTTTTAGCGTCCCATGCATAAGGGGAAGCAAAGGCAATAATCAGCGCTAAGCCCAACCAATACTTCGGTTGTGGCAGGTAGTGGCGCAGCAGGCTACAGATAATAAAAGCGATACCAGCAAACTGCAGGATGTCTACAACTAAGAATTCTGTTAATGGTGTGTCGCCTCCCAGATCTTCGGCACTGACCAAACCCAGTTGCAGCGATAACCACATAGGTACAGAGCTTCGTACGAAGTTCAGTGCATAACCGGCAGCAAGTAAAATAAGTCCACGTTTAATGCCGGTGGAAAGAGATTTACCGCCAGCGATGGCGATAAAAATACCCATCAAAAAAACAAAACAACAAACGCTTCCAAGTAAAACTTCGTGGGTAAATTCAGGTTTGAAATCAAGTCCGTGTACCGCTGCAATAATTGCAGCGTAACCACCCAAAAATAACAGGATCGCACGTTTGGTATGTTGTGCTCCGGTGGCTTGGGGAGTAAGTAGGATCAGGCCCGATGTCAGATAAATACATGCAGCTATCCAGATGGTCAGCAACTCAAACGATAAGCCAACTGCTGTTTTAGTGAAATCCGGTGCGCCGTAAAAATAGAAAAAATGCACCACAAGCATAAACATCACACAAATACCGCGGTAGAAATCGAGAACTTTGATCCTGGATTTTCCGGCGTTCAGCACTTGAGCGTTTTGCGGCAGGGAAGCGTTCATGGAATATCCCATCCCTTAATTATAAAAAAAAATTAAATTGCTGGGGCCTTAGTAAGGTGCAATCAGGCAGAAAATAATTGCCTGGTGCCAATGCGCTGCTCGCCAGATTCAGGGCGTCGCAAAATTACTGTGCCAGTGACGGCCGGGGATTATTTCACAGGTGGTAATGGTTATCAATTGCAACTAAGGCATGAATACCAACATTGTCGCATCGCTGAAAATTAGCGAAGAATTTCAATCTAATAGCTAGATAATCTAAATGTAAATCATTATGATCCGCTTTTCTTAAGGGTGGTCCGATTGCACAGGATAGGCGGAATTCGATATCACCACGGAAATTACAGCAGCCTTAACGGATGACAATGCGGCGATTTTAACGGGTGTTAACGTGAAGATAGATCGGCAGGCCGGATGGACCATCGATAGTGCAAAAAGCACTTATGGTATCGAAAACTGGGGTAATGGGTATTTTGATATCAATGCAGGCGGTGAGGTTATTATTAAAAACCCGTCGTGCGATTCCTCATCAGGTTTGTCACTGCTGGAAATAATCGAAGGATTGCGCGATCGCGATCTTCATATGCCAGCCTTGCTGCGTATCGAAAATATTATTGACCATAGCATAAGTAAGCTTAATAACTCATTTAATAAAATCATCGACCGCCTTGGCTATCAGGGTCAGTACCGGGGTGTATTCCCGATAAAAGTAAATCAGCAAGCACAAATTGTTGAAGAAGTTGCGCAATTTGGTGTGCGTTACAGTCACGGTTTTGAGGTTGGCAGTAAGCCGGAAATGATTGCTGCGTTATCCACCTTGGATAACAGCAGCGATCAGATGTTAATTTGCAATGGTTATAAAGATCAGGAATTTGTCGATCTGGCTTTGCAGGCGGTTAAGCTGGGTACCCGCTGTTTTGTTGTTATTGAAGCGTTAGCTGAACTGCCGATCATTATTGAGCGCAGTAAGGCTTTGGGTATTGAGCCGTTAATTGGCGTTCGTGCAAAAATGACGTCGAAAGTTGGTGGACACTGGAATTCAACCAGTGGTGATCGCAGTGTTTTTGGTTTATCCGCCAGCCAGATTATTCAGGTAGTGGATGTCCTGAAAGACAATAACATGCTGCATTGTCTGCAGTTATTACATTGCCACCTGGGTTCGCAAATTCCGAACATCCGCGATATTCGTGGCGGTGTTAATGAGGCTTGTCGCTATTACGCTGACCTGTGTAAGGAAGGCGCTGCGATGAATTACATTGATCTGGGTGGTGGCCTGGCGGTGGATTATACCGGCGCGCACTCTCAGGAAAGCCAAAGCCGTAATTATTCTCTCGATGAATATTGTGAAGACGTGGTGGAAACCATTATGTCGACGCTGGATGCTTACGGTATTCGTCACCCTACCATTGTTACAGAATCTGGTCGCGCCACCGTCGCTTACTCATCCATTCTGCTGTTTAACATTCTTGATGTTACACGCTTTGAGCCAATCGAAATAAAAACCTCACGCGATGCCAGTCATGAACTACTCGATAATATGCGCGGAATTTTCGAGTATTTAAAACCGGCGCGATTGCAGGAGTGTTTTAACGACGCTCACTATTACCGTGATGAAATACGGGAGTTATTCAAACGTGGCCAGATTGGTCTGCGCACCCGGGCAGAAGCCGAGAACTTGTTTTTACAGGTATTGCATCAGGTTAAATCATTGTTGTCTGAGATGGATCAGATCCCGAAGGAGCTCGAAGGCTTTGATGAATCGCTGGCCGATATTTATTACGGCAACTTCAGTTTATTTCAATCATTGCCGGACAGCTGGGCAATTGATCAGATGTTTCCGGTAATGCCGGTGCATCGCTTGCAAGAAGCGCCGGATCGCCGTGCGGTATTGGCCGATATCACCTGTGATTGTGATGGCAAAATTGATCGTTTTATTGCTACCGATCGCGAATATAACCCCACGTTACCGCTGCACTCCTTACAGGACTCGCAGGAATATTACCTGGGCGTTTTTCTGGTGGGGGCGTATCAGGAAACCCTGGGTGATCTGCACAATTTATTTGGCGATACCAACGTCGCCAGCATTCGTTTACGTGATGACGGTGGTTATGAATTTGTTAAAGAAATTCATGGCGACACCATCGAAGACGTTCTGGGTTATGTCGAATATCAGCCATGGGAAATGAAACTGCGCTACCGCAATAAGCTCGAAGCTGCAGTTAATGAAGGTCGCATTACTGCTCGTGAGCGCCAGCAAATGATGAATACCTTCAATGCCAGTATGCAAGGCTACACCTATTACGAAAAAGACCATTTGCTTTAACCGTTCAGAGGATTCTATTGTGAAAAAAGTAATTATTATTGGCGCCGGTGGGGTTGGCCAGGTTGTTGCGCACAAGTGTGCTCAGCTGCCGGAAGTATTCAGTGAAATCGTTCTGGCCAGTCGTACCAAAAGCAAGTGTGACGCCATTGCCAGCCAGGTTAAAGCAAACTACAACCGCGACATCGAAACCGAACAGGTTGATGCCGACAGCGTAGCGGATCTGGTGCGTTTATTTGGCAAGCATAAGCCATTTATGGTGATTAATGTGGCTTTACCGTATCAGGATTTAACCATCATGGACGCTTGTCTGGAAATGAAGGTTCATTATCTGGATACCGCAAATTATGAACCGCTGGATACGGCAAAATTCGAATACAAATGGCAGTGGGAATATCAGGATAAGTTCAAGCAAGCAGGTCTGATGGCGCTGCTGGGTTCTGGTTTTGATCCGGGTGCCACCAACATGTTTACCGCTTATGCGGCGAAGCATTATTTCGATGAAATTAACTACCTCGATATTATTGATGTGAATGGTGGTGACCATGGCTATCCGTTTGCAACCAACTTCAACCCGGAAATTAATATTCGCGAAGTCACCGCAGAATGCCGTCACTGGGAAGCGGGTGAGTTTGTTGAAACGCCTGCTATGTCGATCAAGCAGGAATTCACCTGTCCGGATGGTGTTGGTACTTACAATATTTACCGTATGTATCACGAAGAGCTGGAGTCGTTAACCAAAAACTACCCAACTCTGAAGCGTGCTCAATTCTGGATGAGTTTTGGTGAAAGTTACCTTAAACACCTGGAGGTGTTAGGTAATGTTGGCATGACGGGCATCGAGCCGGTTAATTTTAATGGTCAGGAAATTGTACCGATTCAGTTCCTGAAGCAATTATTACCCGATCCTTCCACCCTAGGTCCACGTACCAAAGGCAAAACCTGTATCGGCTGCGTAGTGCGTGGCATTAAAGATGGTAAAGAACGTACGGTTTACGTCTACAACGTGAAAGACCATCAGGATTGTTATGGCGAAGTTCAGTCCCAGGCCATTTCTTATACCACTGGTGTTCCTGCCATGATTGGCGCAAAAATGATGGTTGAAGGTAAGTGGATGGAAGACGGTGTCTGGAATATTGAACAGCTTGATCCGGACCCATTTATGGAAGATATGAACAAGCATGGCCTGCCATGGCAGGTTATTGAAGAGCCGGGCTTTGATTTAATCTGATTGTTAATCCGGTAAAAAACTGCGTTGCCTGAACCGCTTGTTCAGCTGAATTATGCCAGCATTAATCTGCTTGAGGAGCCCGACTTCCGCAAGCAGGTCATTGCTTGGCTGAGCCCTACAGAACGGCAGCGGTTGGAACAATTCAGACAAACACAGCAAGCGGATCAGTATTTGCTGGCCCGGGCAATGCTGCGTTATCAGTTATCGCAAAAACACCCGGAAATTCTGCCGCAGCAATGGCAGTTTGAAGTGGATGCTCAGGGTAAGCCGCAGCTTGCTCCTCTGTTTTCACATTTAAATATCCACTTCAATTTGTCGCACAGCGAAGACATGGTTGCATTGGTAATCAGTGACGGGTTTGTGGTGGGGATTGATATCGAAGCCGATACCCGAGCAGCATTTAACATGGCGTTGGCAGAACATTATTTTGCTGACAGTGAAATTCACTGGTTACGATCGCTGCCGGTAGAGCAGCAACTACCAGGCATCGTGCAGTTATGGACGTTAAAAGAATCTTACCTCAAGGCAGAAGGTCTGGGGTTGAGAGTACCGTTGCGTAAACTGGTCTTTTCTTTTTCCGGAACCCATGCGCTGAGCCTGGAATTATCGTCCGATTGTGATGGTATCAAAGGCTTTAAAAAAACAGATTTTTGCGCGCTGTATCGCCCTGGTACGAACTACAGTCTGGCGCTGACCGTTAAAGCTGATTGCAGGATCAGTGAATCAGACGTGAAGGTAGAACAATGGTGTGGTTTGCGACAAGGCATTCAGCACCAGTACTGCCAATTATTAAGAACGACTTCTGTTGAGAATTAATACACCCGATGTCACACGCTACTTCAACCACTACTTCACCTGATAGCGGACCGATTGTTGCCACCTTTTTCCGCTTTGTGATTCCTTCGACTCTGAGTTTGCTGGCGATCTCTACCGCCAGTGTGGTGGATGGTTTTTTTGTGGGTAACTATCTGGGTGCAGATGCATTGGCAGCGGTGAATCTGTTGATGCCATATTTCGCCTTGCTGTTTGGTATTGCACTGATGCTGGCGGTGGGCGGTTCAGTAAAAGCCAGTATCTACATTGGTGAAAAAAAATATCAGGCGGCGTCGTCGTTATTCAGTCAGATATTTTTATCAGTGTTGGCAATAATACTGCTGGTTACACCGGTAGCGATGCTTTTCAGTGATTATTTGTTTGCGGCGTTAGGGGCAGATGCTTCGATATACCCGTTAATGCAAAGCTACTTCGAAGTTTTTTGTTTTGCCACCATCATGCAGTTGAGCTGTCTGGTGATGTATTACTTTATAAGAGCAGACAATAAACCTGAATTAGGTATGCGCGCGCTGATGCTGGGTGCGTTTATTAATGTTGCACTGGAT
Organism: Bacterioplanoides sp. SCSIO 12839; assembly: GCF_024397975.1. Lineage (NCBI taxonomy): Bacteria > Pseudomonadati > Pseudomonadota > Gammaproteobacteria > Oceanospirillales > Oceanospirillaceae > Bacterioplanoides > Bacterioplanoides sp. SCSIO 12839. The sequence goes on along the minus strand of NZ_CP073745.1, from coordinate 3,559,894 downwards.
GCAATATTTATTGGTCAGCTTGGTTGGGGTATTGAAGGTGCGGCCTGGGCGACGTTGATTGCGCAGACCATACAGTTAGCTTATATCTCGACTTACTTTTTCTCTGGCAGTAATAACCTCAGACTATTTTTTCCGGAATTTAATACGAAAGAACTCAGTTTCAGTGCATTTAATGGTTTTTCTGAGTTTATTAACGAGTTCTCGATAGGCCTGGTGATTCTGGTTTTTCATTGGGTAATCAGTCGTGAGAGTGGTGTCGAAGGCATTGCCGCATTCAGTGTGGTGAACTACCTGATTTATATCAGTCTGATGGTGTACTACGGCATCATTGATGCCATGCATGTGTTACTGGGGCAGAACTTTGGTGCCCGACGGATCGATCGGGTGAAGGGTTTTATGACCATTGCTGCTGTGGCGATCACGGTGTTGAGTGTTGCTCTGGTGATTATGTTGTTTGTGTTTGAAAGCCGCATCGTTGGCTTTTTTCTGGAGGAAGACGCACAACAAGCGCAGCAGTTGGCGCAGGACTTTCTGCATATCATCTGGCCGATTTTTCTGTTTAACGGCTTTAACGTACTGATTTGTGCTTATTTAACCTCGGCGGAGCAAGCACTGTACTCCACCATTGTTGCCACACTGCGTTCATTAATTTTACCAATTGGATTTGTGTTGTTATTCAGCCTGATGTTACCGGGGGTTGGTTTCTTGTATGCGGTGCCGGTTGCCGAAGCGTTAGCGTTTTTGTTTGCGTTTATTTTCTTTATTTATCAACGACCTGCCGTTCATGTCGGAAGAACGAATATTTAGGCAGCTCTGAATTATGCAGAGGTGCCTTGGGGTTTTTTAACACTATTCTTGTCATGGCACGCCGAGTGGTGATGGCGGTTTATGTCCTTCGTTTGCGAGAAAACTCTCAAAATCAAACAAATACAAAGAAAAAATATAATAATAATGAGAAGTAGTCGTATTTAGTGTGTATAATGCCGCCAAAATCAAGTTCGACTGAACCAGGTTTCTTATGAAATTTGCAGCAAGCACGATTGCTGAATACGCCTCTTACAATGCGTTTGTGAATGCGTATTTGCGTGAAATTGACGCCGGTGTCTGGAGCGATAATAAGCAGTTCTCACTTTCTTCTGACTTTCCTTTTGAATTAAAAGGAAGCGAAGTCGTTGAGTTGTTTTTATCCGATAGCCATCAGCGGGTTGTTATGGACGTTGCCTACAAATCGAAAGTAGGCCGACATCATTTTCACGGCGTTTATGTACGCACCGAACTTTCAGAAGGGCTGGATTCAGGAAGAGAGGGGCCAGAAGGGGCAGACTCAGAAGGTGGCTGTAGCAGCAGGCATAGTTGCTGGAAAAATGCCGATCTGATGTATCTGCTGATTGCTTTTACCAGCCAGATTTATAAACGCCAGAATGATATTTCTGTAGCAGCCATTGAAGCTGACGATTCCGTCAAATTAAATGAAATGGAATTGCTCGGCCGTTTGCTGGGAAGTTATCAGGCAATGGCACACTTCCTCGCCGAGCGCGCCGGAGACAGGGCATTGCACAGCACCGACTTTATCGATTCGGAGCAATCCATTCTGTACGGCCACTGGTTGCATCCAACACCCAAAAGTCAGCAGGGTATCGCGTTCTGGCAGCAAGACTTTTATTCACCGGAGCTGTGTGGCCACTTCAAGCTCCATTATTTTTCTGCCGACCAGTCCCTTGTGAAACAAGGGTCGTCGTTAACAGAAAAAACCAGCGACATTATTTACTCGGAAGTCGCTCGTTACGATGAACTGGCGTTGCCAACTGGTCATGTTCTGATTCCGGTGCATCCGCTACAGGCGCACAGTTTGTTAACCCAGGACTGGGTGAAAGAGCTGATGAGTCAGGGAGCGCTGCAGTACCTCGGTGAAGCTGGCGCTGAATATACCGCAACTTCATCGGTAAGAACGGTCTTCAGTGAGTCGTCGGAATGGATGATTAAATTATCAATCCCGGTAAAAATAACCAATTCATTAAGACTGAATAAACGCCGGGAACTGGAAGACGGTATGGTGGTGGAAAGTTACCTGCGCCATATTGGATTTCTGAACAATAATCCGCAATTTAAAGTTGTTGATGACCCTGCCTACATCACCATTAATCACCCCCATAATCATGAAGCCGATTCGGGTTTTGAAGTGGTGTTACGTCGGAATCTGTTTGCGCAGGATAAAGGGCGTGGTGTTTGTTCAATTCTGACATTAGTACAGGATCCGATTCCGGATGCCAACGGTTCTGACGGTGCCAGTCTGTTGCAGGATGTCATCTCTGAGTTGGCTGAGAAAGAAGGCCGCTCAGCAAAGCAGGTTGCATCGGACTGGTTTGATCGCTACTGGCACTGTGCCGTCGAGTCTATTTTGTCATTGTATGACGGTTATGGCATTGCGCTGGAAGCTCATCAGCAGAACAGCTTGCTGGATGTTTCTGAGGGGTATCCCAGCTGTTACTACTATCGCGATAATCAGGGTTTTTATTTATCAGAGCATTTTAAAGAAGAATTGGCAGGCGTGGGCGACAACCTGAGCCTGACCAATATTTTCTATGATGATGAAAAAATTTTTACCGCCATATCGTATTACGTATTCGTCAATCAACTATTTGCAGTGATCTATCGTCTCGGGGCTGATGGCCTGATCGATGAAGAAACTCTGATTGCCCGCTGTCGTCAGCATCTGTCTGACTTGCAGAAAAATATGCAGGGCGTGGGTAAACGTTTTATCGAATACATCCTCACCAGCGAGCGGCTGGATTTCAAGACCAATCTGCTGGCTCGTGTTAACAATATCGACGAGTTGCAGGAAGGCATGGAGCACGCAGTGTATTCGACCATCGAAAACCCGCTGTTCTCAACATCTGATTTTCATAAAAGTTTCGCCACAGAAAATAAGGATGGACGCAGTGCAGTCTATAGCTGATTTCGATACGCATAAAATTCTGGCCCGGGTTGCAGAGCAGTTTTGCGAGGACCATGCTCCCTATATTGAGGCCCCCGCAAAAGCAGATGCTGAAGAGCAGCGTGTGGTTCGTCAGTTTGTAGAAGCATTGCTGTATGAAGAAATTGTTAACTTTCAGGTTGATAGTCGGGCGATGCTGGCGAATGATTTCAGCCGCTTTGATGCCGTATTCGACAGTATTTATACCTTTACCTTATCCGGTACTGAATTCCGCTGCTTAGGTGCACGTCGTATTTTTGAGCGTATTCGTATTGCTGATGGTTCAATCGAAATTGCCGACAAAAATCATTATCGCGAAGTACGCATCCAGGAGTTAATCGCACATCTGGATACCGGTTCAGAGACCAAAATGCGTTTGCTCGGTGAGCTGATGCAGACAATTGCTTTATGTCGCTGGAATACCAGCCATTTAGAGCATCATCTGACGCCGCGACGTCAGCTGAATTTTGCCGAACTGGAAGCGGCGATTACCGAAGGTCATTTGTACCACCCGAGCTTTAAAGCCCGTACTGGTTTTACCTTAATGGATCATATTCAGTATGGCCCAGAGGCGGCGAATACGTTTCAGCTGAGCTGGCTGGCGATTAAATCCAGCAACGTTGAACGTAATTTCCCGGCGGACGATAACGCTTTCTGGATAAATGAGCTGGGCGAAGAAACATTTTCTGTTCTGACACAACGACTGGCTAAACAAGGGAAGAGCTGGACTGAGTTTTCGTTGGTTCCTATTCACCCGTGGCAGGTTGATGCCATTCAGGAGCGTGGCCTTGCTCAGGCTATCCGCTGTGGTGACATTATTGAATTAGGTCAGGCTGGTGATCACTATCAGGCGACACAATCATTACGCACGCTAGTGAATGTCAGTCATCCGCAAAAAGCCAACGTTAAAATTCCGCTAAATCTGGTCAGTACATCTTCACACCGGAATTTGCAGGATCATTTTGTGTGTACGGCGCCAACCATTTCAACCTGGTTGCAGGAAGTGGTCGCGAAAGATAAATACCTCGAGCAGCAGGATAATTTATTGCTGTTGAGTGAATACGCCGGATTACTTTATAAGCCGGAAGACGAAAACCAGGCGAAAGCTATGGACGGTTTGATTGGTGCCATTTTCCGCGAAAGCGTAGTGGATAAATTACAGCCCGGTGAACAGGCCATTCCTTTTACGGCTTTGATGTTGGTCGAATCCGATCAGCGTCCGTTTATTGCTGACTGGCTCGATCAGTATGGTGTTGAGGCCTGGGTGAATCGCTTGATGGAAGTCATGCTGGTTCCGATCTGGCATATGCTGGTGCATAACGGTATTGCCTTTGAAGCACATTGCCAGAATTTGATTCTGACCCATAAAGATGGTTGGCCACAACGTATTGTTCTGCGTGATTTTCATGAAGACATGGAATACGTCGAAGATTATCTGAAGTACCCGGAGCATACGCCCAAGCTAGCCGAAACCGATCCGTATTTTAATACGATTCCGTTGGATGAAGGTTTCAGTATGTCGGATATCGATGAGTTGCGTGAACTGTATATGGATACGGTTTATGTACTGAACCTGGCTGATTTATCTTTCCTGTTGGAGCGTTACCACCAATATCCGGAAGCACAGTTCTGGAATCGCGTACGCCACTACCTCGAACAATATCGCCAGTCTGGTATTACCGATTCTGCACGTATTGATCGCGTTGGAGCAAGCAGCAAAAGCATTATTGTTGAATCTCTGCTGAAGAAAAAAATACTCAATGGCGGCACGCTGGATTATTTCGAACACACGGTGAATAACCCGCTGGCAGAAGTCACCACAGAACATACGACGCAGCAACTTGAAAACCAGGTCAGCTGATTGCTGAAGAAAAATTATGATTTATTTAAACGACGATTATTTCGATAAAACCTATTTTGAACATTGCTTCAGCAATTTCAGCCAACACGATATTCTTGGTAACTGCCAGGGAAAACGTATTACGGTATGCATCAGCGATGCTGTTCTGTGGATTGCGCTGTGCCTGTATTGTCGCGATCAGGGAATTTCGGTTTTTCCATTACCAGCAGGAACACCGGAAGAGGCGTTACGCCGTCGGGCAAAACTCAGCAACAGCCATTATCAGGTTATGGCTGACAATATGGATGATCTGCTGGCCAATATCGAAACGATTGGAGATCACCCAAACGATAACGTTGCGGTATTGGTGCAGATGAGCTCCGGTACTACCGGGGAACCTAAATGCATTGACCGCAGCTGGACCAGTATTGATATCGAGCTGGAAAATTATATTCAGCATTTCTCAGATCTGGCTGATATGACGGCTGTGGTTGCCTGCCCGGTTAACCATTCTTACGGTTTGATTTGTGGCATTCTCGCCAGCATTAAACGTGGTTCTGAGCCGGTAATTATTACCAACTTTAATCCAAAATATATTATCCGTAAGGTGCAGGAAACCACGTCTCCGATTTTATATTCATCACCGGCGTTAATTACCACCATCACCATGATGGTAAAGGCCGATCAACCGATTCACGCCATCATGACTTCCGGCACCCTGATGCAGGCCAGCTGGCTGGAACAGGCCGAGAAAAAATGTGTGAACCTGTATCAGCAATATGGCTGTTCTGAAGTGGGCTGTATTGCATTGGGTGGAAACTTGCGTTCGATTCATGATCAGGGCGTACCCCTGCCACATATTCGTGTTGAATCCGGTAACTCAGAAGAAAGTCCGGAAGAAATTGTTGTCACCACAGAATCCAACAGCATTGTGGCAACCCGCGATCAGGGTTATCTCGATGCTGATAACCGTCTGCATTTCCTCTCCCGTATCGACGAAATGATTAATGTTTCCGGCCTGAATGTTTATCCCGCTGAAGTTGAAAAGGTGGTGATGGAGATGCCTGGCGTCAGCGATGCGGTGGTATTTAAAAAGAGCCATGCATTTGGTAACGATCAGGTTTGCTTGCAGTTCGTCGCAGACATTGAAGTACCCGCGGAAGATATTCGCAGCTGGTGTGCCAGATATTTAAATAAATATCAGGTCCCGATCCAGATTGCCCAGGTAGAAAAAATTGACCGGCTTCCTAACGGCAAAGTCAGTCGCAAGGCATTGGCATTAGCCTGAATACGCTGATGTATTTGAGTGAAGAACAAAGACCAGAATCGAAAAGCTTATGATGACTAAAGAACAGATTGTTGAAGCCATATTTAAAGTGTTAAGTGAAAATATGGTGCATCCGAATATGGATAAGTTTCACAGCGACGCACGCCTGTTAGAAGACCTGGCGCTGGATTCATCCATGGTGCTGCAAATGTTAATGCTGCTTGAAGTTGAGCATGATATTGCCATCGACGAAAGCGCATTGATGAATGAAGACTTTGAAACCGTTCGTGCTGTTGCCAATACCTTGTATAAGGGCCAGAACCTCCCAAAGTATGAAAAGGGTCTTGAAGTCTATGAAGACGTCAAGATCCACTGTGTCGCCAGTAATTTAGCCGAAATCGTAAAACGTTTTCCCGAGCTGGATCACCGTATTCTTTACTTTGCGGTGTCTGATGCCAACGCCTGTATCAACGATCGTTATGTGCTGACTTACCACGACGAAAATATCAATCACGATATTTTCTTTGATTGGTATGAACGTTTATACGGCATGCCAATCAGTGCCTGGTATGACAAGCAGGCCAGTAAAGAAGATAACCTGGCCAAGCTTGAAAACCTGGTAGAAAACCGCCAGCCAGGTCAACACATCATGGTTATGCTGGATATGTTCCATTTACCGGAACGTGAGAACGAATTTAATAAAGATCCGTTTCCTCATTACGTGATGCTGGGTCCAACCAATAATCCTGACCTGTGGTTTATGTACGACCCGGACTATCGCTGGGAAGGTGTTTTCAGAAAAGATCGCATTCTTAATGCTGTTTCTCAGCCAACCGTTTCTGGCGGTTATTTGTTCTCTGAGGTGGGTGCTCGTCCGACTCCGGTGGAAGAAGTAAATGCTTTTTTTGAAGCGTCGGTAGTGCGCGATGCAAACCCGGTTACCGATATGATTCGCGAGATTATTCAGGCTCATATCAATGGTGAAGATAAAAACGGTGAATCACTGCCGCTGGATAACCTGATTAAAGCGGTGGAAGAAATCCCCGTGATGTCACCGAGAAAATACGCGTATGAACATGGCTTTGCATTTTTCTGGCGCGAGCTGGGGTTACCCGAACCTGAGTTTGATGACTGGTGTGATGTGATTGATGAGTTGGCGAAAAATTACAAATTAATCCAGTTCAATGCCATGAAATTATCAGTAACAAAAAATGAAGCCTTTGGCGAAAAATTATTCCAGTTACTTGATCAGCAGGATGAGAGGGAATTCAGGCTTAAACAACGTTTAATTGAAGTGAAAGATATCTGGGCAGAGAAAGTGCTCAAGTCGTCTGACGCTCAGCAATTAGAAAGGGTTTCCCAGTGAAATATTCCGTTTGCACTATCTCCTTCCGTCACCAGTTGATCTCGTTGGAACGTATCGCTAATTGGGCTAAGTCTCATCAGTTCGATGCGATTGAATTGTGGGGAGTACACGCGAAAAACCTGCGTCAGTCTCCAGACTTTAATCTGGAATGCCTGGCAGAGCGAGGCCTGTCGGTTTCCATGGTGAGCGATTATCTGCCATTAGATGGCGACCTGCAGAGCGGTGTCGCCAGTGCCGAAACCCTGTGTACGATTACCCGCTCCTGGGGAGCGAATAAATTGCGCACCTTCTCTGGCGGCAAAGCCAGTGCAGACGTAAGCGAGGAAGAGCGTGAATCTTACACCGCCCGACTTCGCCAGTATTGCCAGGTTGCTCAGGACTATGGCATCGATCTGGTGGTCGAAACGCATCCTAATACTCTGGCCGATACGCTGGAATCGACGCTCAGGTTAATCGAAGAAGTTAATCATCCTGCGTTGCGTATTAACTTCGACGTTATTCACGTCTGGGAAATGGGCAGTGACCCGGTGTTTGCACTGGAAAAACTGGCACCACTGATTGTGCATATGCATTTTAAAAATATTACTCAGCGTCATTTATTAAATGTATTTAACCCGGGCAATGTGTATGCACCCGCCGGAAGCCGCGAGGGTATGACGTCACTGTTTACCGGTGAGTATGATTTCAAGAAGCTGCTGACCTATGTAATGACGGAATCCAGCATCCCATGGCAGAACATGGATGCTTCGTTGGAGTGGTTTGGCCCGGATGTGTTTACAACCCTGGATAAAGATCGCAAAGAGCTGGCCACTCTGGAGTCTCAATTTATCAAACAGTCGCAACCAGAAACTGTCGCTCTGGTGTAATAACCGGTGTAGTGCCTGGTGCAGTAACGCGGATTAAGGATTCAAAATGAAAGTCAGTACCCCTTATTACCTGATTGATGAAACCCGTATGTTAAAAGCGATGGAACGTATCGCTTATGTACGTGAACAAAGTGGCGCCAAAAGTGTGCTCGCACTGAAGTGTTTCTCCAGCTGGTGTGCGTTCGATTTCATGAAGCAGTATATGGCCGGAACAACCAGCAGCAGCTTATATGAGGCACGCCTGGGTTATGAAAAGTTCGGTGGTGAAACTCACGGCTACAGCGTTGCTTACAGCGACGATGAAATTGAAGAGGTTATCGAATACTGCGACAAAGTTATTTTTAACTCTCTGAATCAATTGCAGCAATTTAAAGTCAAAGCCCAGCAGAAAGGTCGTTCGATTGGTTTACGTCTGAACCCGGAAGTGGGCCACTCTGAATACGATTTAAGCGATACCGTGGCGAAATATTCACGCTTAGGTGTACGCCATGATTTGTTGCCAGAAAACATCAGCGATGTGATTGATGGCGCTATGTTTCATATGAATTGTGAAAACGCCGATTTTCATAGTCTGAATCAGCAGCTGGATAACATCGAGCAACGTTTCGCTGACATTTTACCGAAGTTGAAATGGCTGAGCCTGGGCGGTGGTGTGGCCTTTACCCGTGACGGGTATTTGCTGGATCAGTTGTGTGAACGATTAAAGCAATTGGCTGAACGTTATGACCTGCAGGTTTATCTGGAGCCGGGAGAAGCGTCCGTGACCCAGTCTACATCGCTGGTCGTTAAGGTATTAGATAAGGTCGACAATCAATTACCTACCTTAATTGTTGATGCGGGTGTCGAAACACATTTACTCGATGTACTGGTATATCAGTTTGTGCCAGCACTCGACGGCGCCGAAGAAATCGCAGAAGACGAAATACCACAAGCTCTGAAACAGGGAAAATTTGTTTATCGCGTTTGTGGTCGCACCTGCCTGGCTGGTGATGTTTTTGGAACTTATGTCTTCGATCAGGCAATTGAGATTGGTGACGAGCTCAGATTCTCAGACGTTGCCGGTTACTCCATGGTGAAGAAAAACTTCTTTAATGGCATCAAGATGCCGGCCATTTGCCATAAGAACATTAACGGTGAAATCCGTGTTATTCGCGAGTTTGATTACGAAGATTTCCGAGACTTTTTGTCTTAACCGTTTTCCTAATATTTGGGGAGGATAAGTTATGAAAAAGAACGTACTTATTATTGGTGCAGGAGCCGTTGGTGCCGTCGTTGCTCATAAATGTGCACAAAGCAGCGATGTATTTTCGTCGGTTTGCCTGGCGTCTAAAAATATTGCCAAATGTGATGCCATTATTGCTTCGGTAAACAGAAAGAATCATCACCCACATGCCGATTTTTCGTTATTCAGCCGCGAAGTGGACGCATACAAGGTGAATGACCTGGTGGAATTAATTCGCGGCACCGACACTCATATTGTTATTAATGTGTGCACTGCGTTTGTGAATATGAATATTCTGGATGCTTGTTTGGAAACCGGAGCGGCGTATATCGATACAGCAGTTCATGAAGACTACAGTGTGATGAATGCTCCTTATCCCTGGTATGCAAACTACGAGTGGAAGAAGCGCGAGTTATGCAAAGATAAAGGTGTCACCGCGATTCTCGGTAGTGGTTTTGATCCGGGCGTGGTTAATGCCTATTGTGCTTATGCCCAAAAACATGAATTTGATTCGATCGAAAGTATCGACATCATGGATGTGAACGACGGCGATCATGGTCATTTCTTCTCAACCAATTTCGACCCGGAAATTAATCTGCGCGAAATTATTGAAGATGCCAGCTGTCTCGAAGATGGCCAATGGCGCACGTATCCACACCATAGTCGTTCAATGGAATACAACTTTCCGGAAGTTGGTGAGCATAAACTGTATCTGATGGGACACGATGAAGTGCATTCTTTATCGCTGAATATCCCCGGCGTAAAAACCGTGCGTTTCTGGATGGGCTTTGGTGAGCACTATCTGAAATGCCTGGAAGTGTTCGAAAAAGTGGGTTTGCTGAACCACGAAACCGTAACCACCAGTAATGGCCAGGAAGTTGTGCCACTGCACGTATTAAAAGCCTGTCTGCCGGACCCGGCCAGCCTGGCGCCAAAATACAACGGCAAAACCTGCATTGGTACGTTAATTAAAGGCACGCGTGACGGCAAAGATAAGGAAGTATTTGTTTACAATATTTGCGATCACGAAGAGACGTATGCTGATATTGATTCGCAAGCCATTGCCTTTACTGCCGGTGTACCGCCAGTCGCTGCGGCCAAACTGATCGCCAGTGGTGAATGGGACGTAAAAACCATGGCAAATGTCGAGGAGCTGGATCCGATTCCATTCTTCGAACGTTTGGCGGAAATGGGGCTTTCTACCGAAGTGTGTGAACTCAATGAAGAAGCTGGTAACTCTGAAGGCCGGGTACTTTACGCTTGATTTACTGCTTGCTCAGGCACCCTTGATGTTTCGATTATGACATCGAAGTACAGCGCGAATTACGCTGTACTTCGGTCATTTCTTATTTCACTTGTGCCAGGTAATTATTCAACCTATCTTTATTCATAACAAAGGTAGCACTGAGTGACGTAGAAGCTGCTTTTACAGCATCCAGGTTTGTTGCATTACCTGCCTGAATCACGCCAACCATTGCCATCATGGCATGTGGCATGCATTTATAAACGTAAACGCCTTCCTTATCGATGGTCACCGTTGTTTTCTGGCTGAAAGCACCTTTCCAGCCTGCAGCGCCGTCAGGAATAAGACCAGGAACGGACTCTGAGTTATGAGCAGGATCAGTAGGCTCAAAGGTGACAGTGTCGCCAACGGCAACTTTTAAGAAGCCGGGCTCGAATACCATGGTGCCGTCTGTTCCGGCATTTTTCATTTGTACAATATGGTCGGCAGCCAGGGCATTGGCCGTGATCAGGGTAAACGCCATCGCGCATACAAAACGTAGTTTCATGACTCACTCCTTATAAATGGAAGGGTTACTATAAGAGAGTGCAAAACCGGTGTAAATGATAATCAATGTCGTTTGTGTTTTGGATCAATGTTTGACTCTACAGCGCCATTAACCACTGCTGCTCCAGTATCAGGAACAGAACAAAATACGAGGCCAATCCGGCGGGAGCCAGCATTAATGTCAGCAGGAGTACAGGGACTAACAGAAACGCTGAAATACCCTGTTGCAGTGCATGTTGGGTAATCAGGATGCCAGCCAACAAATCAAAGGCCAGGTAATGAATCCAACCTGCTAACACCGCCCTAGGTGATTTAAATAACGACATCACTCCGCTTAACGAGCGAAAATGACCGCGTGGACTTTCACCAGGCTGGTCTAAATGGCGACCAAAAAACATCAGATAGGTGTATAGAGCAGAGAGTGCAAAGATCACAACAGAAAACAATGCCTGATGAATTTCTGCACGATAATTATCCAAAAATAAACTGGTGATTAGTGCGACCCATGCAAGCAGTGTAATGACATTAGCGGCTTTAAAAATACGGGATAATGCAGGCATGAGGCTACCATTCAGTATGATTGTTTAATCACTAGTTTTACTGCAAAAAAGCGCCAACAACAGAGTGGTAAATGCCAGGTTTTGTTTATAAAAAATATATATTGTAAAAGCCAGGGAGTTAAAATATCTGGCTTTTACAACAAGGTGTAATGATTAAATATCATCACAGTCGGGTGAGAAGTCATTTAACTGTCTGGAACTTCGTGGGTAACTAACATTCTCTCTATCTGTCTTGAGCGTTATTGAGGATGAGGTCAGAGAAATAGATACGTCTATATAGTCATCATCTCGCTCTGTGATACGGAAACCATTGTTAGTTTTGGTAATCTGAGAATCCTTGATATCAATCCAATAACAGTTTCCTTCGTTATCGTAAGAGTCTCCTGCATAATCGTAGTAACTAATATATCCACTTTTATCAATGTGCATATAGAACTCATCTACTTCATTATCAGAGTGGCGTGTAGTGAGGTCGTACACTCCTTCCAGATCTGAGATATTTTCAACGGATTTGTCTGAATCGCTATCACTATCGCTGCCGCAAGCGGTCAGTAGCATTACAGTTATAAGAGATAATAATTTTTTCATGATAATTTCCATATTAACGGGAATAGTGAGGATACTTGTTTGTAAGTTAATGTCAAGTTGACTTTTATGTCATTATTTTGATTGTACAAAAAAGCCGAATCGTTTCAGGATTCGGCTTCGGCTTAAAAACAGAAAATTTAAACGCGAAAAATTAAAAACACTGTGTTTGAAGTGCTGGAGCTTTGAGGTACCTGGGTTTTAAAACAACTAGAGCACCTGAGCTCCATTCACAAATAAGGCGTTCACGACGCCCGAAAGTGCTTCATCCGCGCAAGGAATATTTTCCCCTTTGGAATACAGCTGTGATAAATCCACCGTGGCATCTACATCCACCAGAGCCGCGTTAAAATAATTTCCTTCGGCCAAACCAATACCCGCTAAATCAATTACCGTCGCTGGAATCTGGCTGGTGGCTTTAATAAACGCATTCCACTCCAGCTCGCCAGCAGCGATGAGTTTTAGTGCCAGTGGCAGGAAGCAATCAAACAGACTCATGCCTGGCTCAGCATCGGAGAATGGCGCTTTTTTCGCGGCAATTTCGTGTGGCCGGTGGTTGGATGAAATGGCCAATTCACCGTTATTCACCGCTGTTAATAACGCCTGACGATCCGCCTCGCTGCGCAAAACGGGCAACACATTAAACTGACTGTTATAACCATTCACCGCTTCATCGGTATACACCAAGTTGGCTAACGGCACGTCGGCGGTTACGTTAATGCCTCGTTCGCGTGCTTGTTGCAGCATATTGATGCTGCGGGCGCAGCTGATCTGGCTGATGTGCAGCTGTACACCGGTTTGTTCTGCCATTAATAAAATCTGGGCCAGCGCGATGGTTTCGGCGGTTTCGGCAATGCCATCCAGCCCCATACGCGTAGCCGTAGGACCAGCGTGCATACAACCATCGGCGAGGGTGGTGTCGTTGGCGCTGAGGAACAAACGAATGCCGTAAGTGGCGGCGTATTCCATCACGCGTTGTAACACATAGCTGTCTTTAATCGGTTGGCGGGCGTTGGATAATGCTGGGCAACCGGCCTCAGTCAGGCTGAACATATTGGCCAGTTGTTCGCCTTGTAATCCTTGAGTGGCGGCACCTAACGGCATTACTTCGGCATAACCGGCTTGTGCCGCTTTTTCCTGAATTAACTGAACCACGGCGCTGCTGTCGGTTACCGGTTTGGTGTCGGGCAGGGCACAAATATGGGTAAAACCGGAACGTGCGGCGGCCTTGGTTTCGGTGGCGATGGAACCCTTCTGGCTAAAGCCCGGTTCCGCCAAGTGTGCGCCTAAATCAATCAATCCGGGAATTAACAGTTTACCCGCGCCATTGATGCTGGTTTCAATTTCTCCGGCGGCGGGTTTATGACCAATAGCCTGAATTTTTCCATCGGCAATATACACGTCGGCAACGGTATCTAAATTGTTTGCCGGGTCGAGCAGGCGGGCGCCTTCAATTAAACAATAGCGCATGATTAAGCCTCCTCGTTGGTAATTAAATTGGCAGATTGTTGTTGGCCACTCATGGCCATTGCCATCACGGCCATACGTACGGCAATACCATAACTGACCTGATTTAAAATTACCGATTGATTGCCATCGGCCACCGCCGATTCAATTTCTACACCGCGATTAATTGGCCCCGGGTGCATCACAATGGCGTCGGGTTTTGCCAGTAATAATTTTTGCTCGGTTAAACCGTACAGTTTAAAAAATTCACCTTCACTGGGCAGCAGAGCATTTTGCATACGCTCTTTTTGCAGGCGCAGCATAATCACCACATCACAATCTTTTAAGCCATCTTCCATGCGATAAAACGGCTTGGCGCCAATGGCTTCGATATCATTAGGCAATAAGGTACCGGGGCCAATCACACGCACTTCAGCGGCACCGAGTGTGCGCAGAGCATGGATTTGAGAACGGGCAACCCGGGAATGCAGAATATCACCCACAATGGCGACGACTTTGCCTTCGATGCTGTCTTTATGACGACGAATGGTCAGCATATCCAGCATCGCCTGAGTCGGGTGGGCATGACGACCGTCACCAGCGTTAATAATGGCAACGTTCGGCGTTACGTGTTCGGCAATAAAATGAGCGGCACCGGAGTCGGCATGGCGTACAACAAACATATCCGAATACATGGCTTCCAAGTTCCACAGAGTATCCATCAGGGTTTCCCCTTTGGAGGTAGCTGATTTGGAAATATCCAGATTTAAAATATCCGCGGATAAACGTTTGGCAGCGAGTTCAAAGGTAGAGCGGGTACGGGTGCTGTTTTCAAAAAACAGATTCACCACGGTTTTTCCCCTTAATAACGGCACTTTTTTAACCGAGCGTTCCTGAGTGCTGATAAATGAATCGGCGGTATCGAGAATTTCGGTTAATAATGCTTTGCTTAACCCTTCGGTAGTTAAAAAATGCTTGAGGCGGCCGTCTTCTGTCAGCTGCAGCTGATGTGGTGAGTGTGTCATATTAAATTCCTCAGGCTAAAGACAGGGTCAGCGGTTGTGGGCCGGATAATTTCACCAGCTGACCATCGGATAATTCCAGCTTCTGACCACATAAATCTGGTTGGATCGGTAATTCACGGCGGCCAATGTCGAGCAGGCACACCAGCTTGATGCTGGCCGGGCGGCCATAGTCGAACAGCTCGTTCATGGCGGCACGAATGGTGCGGCCACTCATCACCACGTCATCAATCAGAATAATGTGGCGGTCTTCAATGCTATCGGGCAGCTGCGAGCCTTTGACTTGTGGATGTAAACCATGGCGGGTGAAGTCATCGCGATAAAAGCTGATATCCAGCTCACCCAGTGGTTCGTCAATGCCCAGTTGTTTTTGTAAGCGCTCTGCTACCCACACTCCGCCGGTACGAATACCAATCAGCAGTGGGTTGTCGATCTGCTGTTCGCTCAACAGTTGTTGCAGCTGTTGTCCGAGTTGTACGCAGGTTTGCTCACAATCGTGTTGCGTTAACGCCAGGCTCATAGTGGCTCCTGTTAATCTTGTTCGCGGGGATGTTCTGACATCCAGCTTTGTAAAATCAGTTCAGCGGCTAAGCCATCCACCGAGTTGGCTCCAAAGTCACGATTGCCGCCTTGTTCAATCACCATGCCTTTGGCTTCATAGCTGGTCAGGCGTTCGTCCTGAGTGTAGGCCGGGCGATGATAACGGCCTTCCAAACGACGGGCGAATTTCGCTGCGCGTGTACTCATCTCTGACGGGCTGCCATCCATATTCAGGGGCAGGCCAACCACAAAGGCATCGGGTTGCCACTCATCGATAATTTTCTGCAGGTTATCCCAGTTGGGAATGCCGTCTTTGGCTTTGATCGGATTGAGGGCGTTGGCGCCGTTGGTCAGTCGCTGACCGGTGGCGATGCCAATCCGCTGAGTCCCAAAGTCGAAGCCCATCAGGGTTTTGATTTTGTTGGTGATTGCAACGTCCGACATCAGGCGTGTCCTGCATCTGAGCTGAGAAATTCCGGGCTAATACCGAGTTGTTTTAACGCGCTGCGGTATAAGTCTTTGGCATCGGTGTCGAATAATAATTCGCTGGTGGCTTCTACCGTTAGCCAGGAGTTTTGTTTTAACTCTTCATCCAGTTGTTGCGCATCCCAACCGGCATAGCCCAATGCCATACGATAGTTTTGTGGCCCATCGCCGGCCGCAATGGCGCGCAGAATATCTTTGGAGGAAGTCAGATGGGCTTCTTCTTCGACGTTCAGGGTGGAATCCCAGTTTCCTTGTTGGCGATGCAGAATAAAACCATGTTCCATACTCACCGGGCCGCCGGCCAGGATCGAAGGGTCGATACCGGGCAGACGCTCAATTTCCAGCTGCTGACAAATATCATCGAGAGTGACTTTTAGGGGCTTGTTAAGGACTAATCCCATTGCACCTTCGTCATTGTGCTCGCACAAGTAGGTTACCGTGCCTTCAAACCAGGAATCTTCCAGTTGTGGCATGGCAATTAATAAATGATTTTTTAAGCTGTGCAGTTGTTGCATGTGGGTTGTCGTATAAACCAGGGTGACATCAGTTTACGTCGGATAAGTAACGATTACCTTTAAATTGCC
This sequence comes from Bacterioplanoides sp. SCSIO 12839, assembly GCF_024397975.1. Taxonomy (NCBI): domain Bacteria; kingdom Pseudomonadati; phylum Pseudomonadota; class Gammaproteobacteria; order Oceanospirillales; family Oceanospirillaceae; genus Bacterioplanoides; species Bacterioplanoides sp. SCSIO 12839. The sequence continues at coordinate 3,543,347 of NZ_CP073745.1, read as the reverse complement.
AGGTACGGATAATTTCCAGACGATCGGTGTTCTTGCGCATCTCGGCCGTAAACGGAGCAAAAGGAGCAGACTGACGAACAATGCGTAGCGCGGCATCGTCCAATACTTTACGGCCTGATGACTCCAGTACGCGTAACTCATAAATAGTGCCATCCGGGTTAATGGCAACCAGCAAACGCAGGCGGCAATCGTTGAAGCAATTTTCTGCCTCGCGCGGGTAGTTACGCGCGCCATTGTCCTCGATGCGACGACGCCAGGAGTTCACATAATAGGCATCGTTCGCTTTCATGGTTGACGCTGCGGTTAAGCGTTGAATGCGAGGCTGCTTGGCGTACAGCTGGCGCTGACTATCCAGCTTGGCTTCCAGGCTGGCAATTTCCAGACTGCGTTGTAACAGAGTTTTTTGTGGCCCATCGGGTAAATCTAAAGGATTGGGTGGCAGGTCACTGGATTCGGTTGCGGTTTTACGCTTGCTGCTGCCGGTGGTGGAGACCAGGCGCTTCTTGCCTTCGGGTTGTTTCGGTGCTGTGGCTTGTTGCTCTTGTGGCGAGGTTTCGTTGACCTGATTGTCATGGAAGTTGGCTTCCATATCCGTGGTCAGCATTTTTGCTTCGTCGAGGGTGCCACTGCCCTGTTGATTCTCTTGGGCAATAAAATCGGCTTGTTCCGGGGCGGTGTCACTTTTATAGGTTGCAAGGGTGACCTCCAGTGTTTTGGACAGACTGGTGCGGTCACTGGCGCTGAAGCTGATGCCGAGAATCAGCATGGCATGAATGACCAGTGCCAGAAACAGGGCAAAAGACAAGCGGTCGGTACTGGAGACAACAGCGGCAGACATGCGCGGAGAATATCCTCAGAAAACGGAAATCAAACGCCGCCAAGTCTGCGCTTATCGATGAAATTTGTCCACTGCCGCATTGACCTCTTGTGACCGGTTCGGCAGTGGACAAAAGGCTGGGTTACAGCTTAGCCAGCAGGGTGTCGATCAGCTGGCCCGCGACATCAATGCCGGAATCACGACTGATCTCACGCACACAGGTTGGGCTGGTGACGTTAATTTCAGTGAGTGAGTTGCCGATCACGTCCAGGCCAACAAAATACAGGCCTTTCTCTTTTAAAATAGGGCCGACTTTTTCAGCAATGGCGCGGTTTTCGTCACTGAGCGGTTGTGTCACCCCGGTGCCTCCGGCCGCAATATTACCGCGGGTTTCGCCTTTGGCCGGGATGCGTGCAAGAGTATACGGCACGGGTTCACCATCAATCATCAGGATACGTTTATCACCGTCGACAATTTCCGGAATAAAACGCTGTGCCATGATTTGTTGCTGACCGTGGTTGGTCAGCGTTTCGATGATCACCGACACATTCGGATCATCTTGCTTCAGGCGAAAAATAGACGAGCCGCCCATGCCGTCTAACGGTTTAAAGATCACATCGCCGTGATCTTTGTGGAACTTTTTCAGTAGCTCTGCACTACGGCTGACCAGGGTGGGTGTCATTAAATCCGGGAACGCTGTCGCAAACACTTTTTCATTGCAGTCGCGCAGGCTTTGCGGTTTGTTGGCAATCAGTACGCCGGCTTCTTCTGCCCGCTCAAGAATATAAGTGGAATAAATGAACTCGCTATCAAACGGTGGATCCTTACGCATCAGGATGATATTCAGTTCAGAAAGTGGGCGATGTTGATATTGGCCCAATTCGTACCATTTCTCCGGATTCATCTCCACCGAGAGTGGCGCCATACGTCCCATAGCCACTCCGTTTTCGATATATAAGTCGCTTTGCTCCATGTACCACAGCTCGCAATCGCGCTCCTGTGCGGCGTTTAGCAGCGCCAGTGAGGTGTCTTTTTTAAAGGCGATTTGTGAAATCGGGTCCATGACTACGGCAAGTTTAATGCTCATATTGTCTCCGGAGTTATTCATGAGTGATGTTCGGGAACTGAAAGTGTAACTTATTGACTATTCATATGGCGCAACAGATTTTCTGCGTGCATGCTTCTATATTCATGCGAAGGCCGCTAGCCTGGGGGTCTTAAGTATGATACAAGATTGGGCAATGGCGTCTGTTATCTTCAAAAGACAGTCACTGAATAAATTACAAGAAAATGGATGGTTAAAGGCCTCCCTATGGACGATAACTTTCAGAATGTAAAAGTCATGGTCATCGACGACAGTAAAACCATTCGTCGTACGGCTGAGACGCTGCTTAAAAAAGTTGGCTGCGAAGTGATCACTGCAACAGATGGTTTTGATGCACTCGCAAAAATTGCTGACACACATCCGGATATCATTTTTGTTGATATCATGATGCCCCGCCTGGACGGATACCAGACCTGTGCCTTGATTAAAAATAATTCCAAATTCAAGTCCACTCCGGTCATTATGTTGTCCAGTAAAGATGGCTTATTTGATAAAGCCAAAGGCCGCATTGTTGGTTCAGATGAGTATCTGACCAAACCATTCAGCAAAGAAGAGCTGCTTGGTTCAATTCGCCAGTACGTGAAATCCTGAGCTCGCGAAACAGAATTTGAGAGGAAGTAGGCATGTCCCGCATTTTGGTAGTTGATGATTCTCCAACCGAAACTGAAGCATTCCGTAAAATGCTAGAGGCCAATGGCCATGAAGTGATCAGTGCTGAGAATGGTGCCGACGGTGTTGCCGTTGCCCGCCAGGAAAAGCCTGACGTTGTATTGATGGATATTGTAATGCCAGGCCTGAATGGCTTTCAGGCAACCCGTCAGTTGACCAAGGATCCGGAAACGCAACATATTCCGGTGATTATTGTGACCACCAAAGATCAGGAAACGGATCGGGTTTGGGGTAAGCGTCAGGGAGCCAGCGGTTATCTGGTTAAGCCGGTTGCAGAGGCGACTCTGTTGTCTGAAATTGCATCGGTAATGGCAGGCTGATATGCACCCGTTTGCTCAGCTACTGGATATTGCTGAACGCAGCCGCTCGAACGCTTCGGAATTGCCGCAACAGGTCGAGCTGGTACGCTACTGGCGTGGTGTTGGTTTTATGCTGGCAGGTCAGCAGTTTGCTGCTGATATGTCGGAAGTGGCTGAAATACTGCAGCCGCCGCGTTTGACCAAAGTGCCTGGTGTGCGCAGCTGGGTGTTGGGTGTCGCGAATGTTCGTGGTCGTCTGGTGCCGGTAATGGATCTTGCTGGTTTGCTGGGGCTTCCCTCAAAAGCAAACTGGCGCAGTCGCCGTGTTCTTGTGGTTGAACATGGTGACCATATGATCGGTTTGCTGGTGGATGCGGTGCTGGGGATGCAGCAATTTGCGGATGATCGTCAGGTTGAAATGCCGGATATAGCAGCGGAATTTGATAAGTTTGTAACTCGCGCCTATGAGCGGGATGGTCGTCATTGGCCGGTTTTCCAGTTGTTGGATCTGGTTCAGGCACCAGAGTTTTTACAAATAGCCGTATAAGAAATTCAAGTCGCAGGGCGGGTGATTGCTGGTCTTGCGCAACTAAATGATAAGTAGCCATCAGGCACAAAATTTACAAGTGAGTGTGGAGAGGAACGCATGAGCGGAAATACAGGAAGCGTCTTATCGACGGTCTTCAGGAATCGGGCCAACGGTATTCTGGCTGGCCTGCTGTTCTTATTCCTGGGTGTTTTTATTGCCATTACGGTATATGTGAACGCCTTGTCGAACCGGGATGACCAATATATTGAGCATTCTGGTGAGTTACGTGTTTTGTCGCAGGAATTGGCAAAGAACGCAGTAGAGGCCGCCGGCGGTAAAGAAGAAGCCTTCGGCCAGCTGAAACAAGCACGTGATAACTTCGACTTGCGCTGGGGTTATCTGACGCGTGGTAATTCAGATACTGGCCTGGAGCCGGCTGAAGTCGCCACCATGACTGACGTACAAGGGATTTGGGATTCGGTTAAAGGTAATGCTGACCAAATTATCCGTGCTCAGGATATTATTCTCTCGCTGCACGAAGTTGCGGCCACGCTTGCAGAAACCATTCCTCAGCTGCAGGTGGAATACGATGAGATTGTAGAAATTCTGCTCGATAACGATGCGCCTGCTGATCAGGTCGCCGTTGCACAGCGTCAGTCCTGGTTGGCAGAGCGTATTGTACGCTCGGTGAACAAAGTATTGGCGGGTGGTGAAGATGCGGTAATGGCCGCTGATGCCTTTGGTCGGGATGCTTCGTTATTCGGTCGTGTATTGAGCGGTATGATTCAGGGCAACGTTGCCATGAATATCTCTCAGGTTACCGATGAAGAGGCAATCTATGCCCTGGCAGAGGTTGCTGAGTTATTCGAATTCGTATCCGGCTCGGTGGATGAAATTCTTGAAACGTCTCCTGAACTGTTCCAGGTGCGTGAGGCATCCGACAGCATCTTTGGTGATTCACGTACACTGCTGGAGCAAACGTCTCAGTTAACCACCAGTATTCAGAACGATACGGGCGCCCGTGCGGTACTGCAGTTTGTAGGTTACATCTCGGTACTGCTGGCTGTGGTGATGATGATTATGTTGGGTGTGGTTTCTTACCGTGATACCCGTCGCGACCTTGATGAAACTGCGAACCAGAATGACCAGAACCAGATGGCGATTTTACGTCTGCTGGATGAAATTGCTGACCTTGCAGATGGTGACCTAACCGCCTCAGCAACGGTAACCGAAGACTTTACCGGTGCGATTGCTGACTCCATTAACTACGCAATCGACCAGATGCGCTCGTTAGTATCGGCGATTAACGAAACAGCGGTACAGGTATCGTCGGCGGCTCAGGAAACTCAGGCAACGGCAATGCACCTGGCGGAAGCTTCTGAGCACCAGGCGCAGGAAATTGCTGGAGCCTCGGCTGCGATTAACGAAATGGCAGTGTCGATTGACCAGGTATCTGCGAACGCATCGGAATCTTCCGCGGTTGCGGAGCGATCGGTTGCGATCGCGAACAAAGGTGCCGAAGTGGTACAGGCAACGATCAACGGCATGGATAACATCCGTGAGCAGATTCAGGAAACGTCTAAACGTATTAAACGTCTGGGTGAATCCTCGCAGGAGATTGGTGACATCATCTCCCTGATTACCGATATTGCTGACCAAACCAACATTCTGTCCCTTAACGCTGCTATTCAGGCATCGATGGCGGGTGACGCCGGTCGAGGCTTCGCGGTAGTTGCGGATGAGGTACAGCGTCTTGCGGAACGTTCTGCTGCGGCAACGAAGCAGATTGAGGCGCTGGTTAAAACGATTCAGAACGATACCAACGAAGCGGTTATCTCGATGGAAACCACCACCTCCGAGGTGGTACGTGGTGCTCGCCTGGCACAGGATGCGGGTGTTGCTCTGGAAGAGATTGAGAACGTATCGAAAAACCTGGCGGAATTGATTCAGAACATTTCCAACGCCGCCCGTCAGCAGGCTTCTTCTGCGGGTCATATTTCCAACACGATGAACGTTATTCAGGAAATTACCTCGCAGACTTCTGCCGGTACCACTGCGACGGCGAAGTCGATTGGTAACCTGGCGGAGATGGCTAACAAGCTGCGTGAATCGGTAGCTGGCTTCAAGCTGCCTGAGAGTGAAATCGAACTTGATGAGCAGCACGTGCTATAAGCACTGAGTACTCATGTCTTATCAGTTGCAATCAGGGATCAACTACGTGCCTAAGCTGGACGATGTTCAGTTTGGGCGCTGGCAGAATCTGTTAGAGGAGCGCACTGGAATGTGCTTGCCTTTGCAGAGACGCTCTTTTCTGCAGACCAGCCTGGGGCTGCGCATGCAGGAAATAGGCTGTGCCAGTTACGAAGAATATTACCAGCGTGTTACCGATGGCCCTTCCGGGGCAATTGAATGGAATACACTGGTTGATCGCCTGACGGTGCAGGAAACTCGTTTTTTTCGTGATCCGGATGCTTACGAGTTTGTTGATCAATACGTTCAGCAGCTTGTCACAGAACTTGCCGACGATGAGACGTTAGAGTGCTGGAGTGTTGGTTGCTCTTCAGGAGAAGAAGCTTACAGTCTGGCAATGGTGGCTGATCGTTATTTAACGCCTCTGGGTAAACGTTACGCGGTAACGGGTACCGATATTTCCACCATTGTATTGAGGAAAGCGCGCTCAGGGCGCTATCAGCCTCGTGCACTGGAATGGGTTCCTCAGGATTATCTGGCGAGCTCATTTAAAACCAGTGGTATCAATGAAATAGAGATCAGTGATCGCTTGCGTAAGCGTTGTTGCTTCAGTCAGGTCAATATTCTGAACCTGGAAGCCTGCCCACTGAACTCTCAGCACATTATTTATTGTCAGAACGTTCTTATTTATTTCAGACGCTGGCGGCGTCGGGAAATTCTGAATGTTTTAGCTGAACGGCTGGCGCCCGGCGGTATTTTGGTTATTGGTTTGGGGGAGATGGTGGATTTCAATCACCCTTTACTGGAGCCGGTTCATAACGGCCAGATATCTGCATTCGTGCGTAAGAAAACGAATTCGACAGGGGAGACCGCAAGGCGATGAGCCAGGACTACATCGCCCTTGAATGGGTAAAAGGGGAAATCGAAGAGACGCTTCAGCAAGCTCAACAAGCGCTGGAGGCTTATGTCGAAAACCCAAATGACAAGAGTCGACTGAGATTCTGTTTGAGCTATCTGCATCAAATCCGTGGCACTCTGCAAATGGTGGAGTTTTACGGCGCTGCCTTACTGGCAGAAGAAATGGAAGCGGTAGCCCGAGCCATGAATGATAGCGATGCATTAACTTCAGCTTCTCAGGCCGAAGGCTCTCCAGCGCTTGAAGTCCTGATGCAGGCTATTTTGCAGTTGCCTCACTACTTGCAGCACATCAAAGTCGGACGTCGTGATCTGCCGGTTGTTTTGCTGCCAATACTGAATGAATTGCGTTCGGTGCGTGGTGAGAGTGTTTTACCGGAAGCGGCCCTGTTTAATCCGGTGATCAAACACAACTCGATTCTCTCTTCTAAGCAAGCTGAGGTATACAACGGTAACGATTTCCGCTTGTGGGCGAAAAAAGTTCGCCAGATGCTACAGGCAGCCATGTTGCAGCTGTTACAGAACAAACAGCCTGATGTTGCCAAACAGTACTTGCGAAAAACCTTTGCCCGTCTTCATAAGGCTCTGCATACAACCCCCCAGGGAAAAATCTGGCTGCCAGCGTTAGCTTTTACTGAATGGCTGGATAAACAAGAAGCCCTAACCGATGACGCCAAAAAGGTACTTGGTCAATTAGAACGACTGTTGCGCTCGGCTATCGAAGAAGGCGCTGTAGCCGTCAACCGTGCACCTGATGAAGAGGTGTTACGTTCATTATTAATGTTTGTTGCTAACTCGGATGTTAGCGGTGATGCAATTCGTAAGGTTCGGGCAGAATATTCACTGAATAATGCTTTGGTCAGTGATGAAGATCTTGAGCAGCAGCGTAATGAGCTGGCGGGTCCGGATAAGGATACGGTTGATCAGGTCTTACATGCTTTGGTTGAAGAAATTGCCACCGTTAAGGATCGCCTGGACTTGTTGGTGCGTGGTCATGAAGATCGCACTGCCGCGTTGTCCGATGTTGCTCCATCTCTAAAACAAATTACCAATACCATGGCCGTTCTTGGCCTGGGAATGCCGCGCAAGGTATTGCAAGAACAGCAAAGTGAAGTGACTCGCCTGCTAGAAGGCGAGTTGACCGTAGAAGACCATCACTTGATGGATATTGCGGGTGCGTTGTTGTATGTCGAAGCCACTCTGACCGGAATGAAGCGTGAGGGTGACCTCAATGTTAAAGTCAGCGAAAGTTCGCTGACGGATGCGCAGAAAGCTGTGTTACGTGAAGCGCGCAATGTGCTTGAGCAGGTTAAAGATGCCATCGTTGAATACATTGCTAAGCAATGGGCGGCTGATGAGCTGGCGGATGTACCTTCATTGCTGCACAGCATCGAAGGCTCTTTGAGCATGATCCCATTGCCGCGTGTTGCTGGAATTTTGTCCCGTGCTGCGGCGTTTGTTCAGAATCAATTGATTCATGAAGAGTTAAAACCACAATGGTCGGTTCTTGATACGTTGGCAGATGTGCTGACGGGGGTTGAATACTTTATTGAGCGTTACACCGAGAAGCCGGGTAATGCCAGTGAAGAACTTCTTGCGCGGGCTGAAGAGTCGTTGCTCGAGTTGCCAGCGACTGAATCGTTAAGTGATGCCATTGATGAAATTGATCTGGCACTGGACGATTCTGCGGAAGCTGAAGTTGAGATTACCTCCTTTGACGATGCACTCGATTTGTCTTCAGTCGATGACAGTACTTCAGAGCAAGCGATAACGGAGTCGATCGATAGTGTTGAAAATTCTCAGGTTGATGAAGACGTCGATGAAGAGATTGAGCTGAGCGATGCGGATATCCCGGCGATCGAGAGCGCCGTTGAAGTCATTGCTGAATTGATGCCAGTGAAGTCATCTTCCGCAGAGCAAGTTGTTGATGATGCGCAACAGGTTGAAGAAGTTCAGCTGGTTGAAGAAGTTGCGGCAGAAATTATTGTTGAAGCGAGCAAAAATACCGTTGGCGCTGACTCAGTAACTGCAGCGGAAAGCCAGGAGCCGGCTGAAGATGACGATGATCTTATTGATGATGAGATCATCGAGATTTTCCTCGAAGAAGCCGAGGAAGTCACTGAAACACTGGATGAGTTTTGGCCACAATTTAAAACCGATCATAATGATCAGGAAGCCTTAACTACGGTTCGTCGTGCCTTCCATACACTGAAAGGCTCTGGTCGCATGGTGCAGGCTGGTGTGATTGGTGAGCTGGCCTGGTCAATTGAGAATATGTTCAATCGTGTTCTCGATGAGACGATCAGCATCAGTGATAACCTGATTGCCATCGTTGATCATGTGATCAGCTGCCTGCCAGATTTGATTGAAGACTTCCGCAGCCGTCGTGCTCCTTCTCACGATACACAGCCATTAATGGACTATGCCTTTGCATTGGCGGGCAACGAAGTGGTTGAACCTTTTGCTGCAGAGGCTACGACAAGCGGCAATGCTGCTGTGCCAGATGAGAACAGTGAGGACGATGAAGACGTTGCCTTGCTGGAAGTATTTGTTGCTGAAGCTAATTCACACCTGGTCACAGTCGAGCAGTTTATCCAGCAAAGCCGGAATGAAGAGTTCAGTAACTCCCTGAGTGATCAGTTGCAGCGCGCATTGCATACTCTGAAAGGCAGTGCCCACATGGCTGGTATTTCAGCGATTGCGGATGTGGCTGCACCGCTGGAAAAAATGATCAAAGAATTGCGGGCTTATCAGATAAAAAATGCCCCTGGTATTGTCAATCTGGTAGAGGAAGGTGATCGTCTGATTCGTGAAGGTTTGGCGAACGATTCGTTGATATCGCTTGAACATATCTCCGGAACCACGGACTTCGTTGAACGTTTGAATGCACTGGAAGGCTTGTTGTTGGAGCCATTGTTGCAAGCTCAGGAGTCCGGCAATGTTGGCCCGAGCCCTCAGACAATTGCGACCTTCCTGGCGCAAGGCATGGATTCTTTACTGGATGCCGATGGCTTGTTGCAGCAATGGCAGCAGCAAGGTGATGCCAGCATCCTCCAGCAGCTTTGCCGTGACCTCGAACAGGTTGCACGTGGCGCGGCAAAAGCCGAGTTGCCAAATATCGAAGTGCTGGCCAATGCCTTAAATGTTTTTTACGGCGATATGCTGGCACAGCAACGTCTCGCAGCAGAGAGTCCTCTGCAATTGTTGGCTGATGCTCAGGAAGCCTTGTTGGGGATGATGGATTGCCTGGCGGCAGGACAAGAAACCTCTCCGGCGACTGAGCTGATTAACCAGCTGGATGCCTGGGAATTTATTGCTACTGAGCCATCGGTTGTCGAAGTCGATGAAGCGACTGAAACCCTTGTCGATACAGAAGAGCAAGACGATAACAGTGAACTGATATTGGCTGACACTGAGCTTTCTGTTGACGAACTTTCTGCTACAGACGTTAGTGACGCGCTTGTAGCAGATGATTTGCCACCGGTCGCGGACGTTGATCTCGTTGAAGAAGATGATGAGATTCTGGAAATCTTCCTGGAAGAAGCTGAGGAAGTGTCAGAGTCGATAGAATCTGCGATGGAGCGTTGGCAACAACAGCCAGATAATTTGCTGGATGTTGCCCAGTTACAACGTGAGTTGCACACCCTGAAAGGTGGCGCTCGTATGGCAGAGCTGCAGGAAATTGCGGAACTGTGCCATGAGTTAGAAACCTTATATGAAAAAGTGAATGATGGCCGTGTTGCTGTCAGCCAGGATTTATTTACTTTATTACAGCGTGGTCACGATGCTCTGGCATCTCAGCTTGATGCGGTGAAGCAAGGACAGCCAGCAAAAAGCGAACAAGAACTGATCCACGAAGTGCTGGCATTTGCGGGCGCAGGTGGTCATTTAGCGGAATCAACCGCTGATGTCACACCGGTTGATTCTGCTGCAGACATACTTACTGAAACTGTTGCAGAAGCCCCCGAGGTGTTGGAGGTTGATCTGATTGAGCCTTCATCCGCACTGGATATTCCGGTTGTTGAAGCACTGGATGAGTCGGATCGCGAAATTCTGGAAATCTTCCTTGAAGAGGCGCAAGACCTTCAGGAGCAGCTTGATAAAACGCTACATAATTGGGAGCAGCAGCCTGATGATTTATCTCAGGCAGCTGAGGCTCAGCGGGTATTGCATACTCTGAAGGGTGGTGCCCGGTTAGCCGGTTTAACGGAAATTGGTGATCAGGCACATGACTTTGAAGCCAATATTCTTAAAGCACAGCAAGGTCAGATTGCAATCAATGATGACCTGTTTAAGCAGTACTATAAAATTCATGATTTGCTGACTCAAAAAGTTGAGGCCGTCGAGCAAAGCTTGTCCAGTGATGGTTTTGTTTCGCTGGGTGAAAAGTCGATTCTGGTCGAAGCGGACGAGTTGAATGACACTGCATCGGTGTCCACTGATATTGAATCTTCTGCTGCGGAGTCATCCGATCCTTCAACTGAAGTGATTGAACCCATTATTGGTGGTACGAATGAAGACCTGAGCGACACTCAGGGTGGCAATAATGTTGTACCTCTGCGTCCAGGTTCTACGGCGGATACACCGTTCGAGATGGCTGGAGCTGCGGATAACGCGGCCAACACAGCGGATGATGCCGTGGATGCTCCTGTTGCAGAAGCAGAGCAACCTCTACCCGTTACTAGCAAAGCTCTTTCGCCTACCGCTCAGCCTTCCCCGGGTGCGGCGCAAGCTCAGGCAACAGCACGTAAAGCGCCTCAAGAGCTGGTCAAGGTATCGGCAGATTTGTTGGATAACCTGGTAAACCTGGCGGGTGAAACCTCTATTGGTCGTGGCCGTCTTGAGCAGCAGGTTACCGATTTCTCGTACACCCTCGATGAAATGGATGTAACGCTGGATCGTTTACGTGACCAGTTACGTCGACTTGACTCTGAAACACAAGAACAGGTGCAGTTTCGTCAAGAGCGTCAGGGGCCGGATTATGATGATTTCGACCCGCTGGAAATGGATCGCTATTCAGCGATGCAGCAGCTTTCGCGAGCGCTGGTTGAGTCCGCATCGGATTTGTTAGACCTGAAAGAAACGCTTTCTGATAAGACGCGTGATGCTGAAACTTTATTGCTGCAGCAAAGTCGTGTGAACACTGAGCTGCAGGAAGGCCTGATGAAGAGTCGCATGGTTCCGTTCCAGCGGCTGGTACCACGTTTACGTCGTATTGTTCGTCAGATCAGTCTTGAGCTGGGTAAGCAGGTCGATTTAAAAGTTTTCAATGCCGATGGTGAGATGGACCGGACCATTCTGGAACGTCTGATTTCGCCGCTCGAGCATATGGTTCGTAACGCTGTAGACCACGGTATGGAAAGCGAAGCGGATCGTCTCTCTGCAGGTAAGGCAGCGGTTGGTAGTATTGAACTGGATCTCTCCCGTGATGGGGGTGATATTGTTCTGAAGCTACGTGATGATGGTAAAGGCGTTAATCTTCAGGCTGTGCGTAAAAAGGCCATTGAGCGTGGCTTAATGGAATCTGATGCCGACCTGAGTGACCAGGAAATTACTCAGTTTATTTTGCAGGCTGGTTTCTCTACGGCAGAGAAGGTGACTCAGATTTCTGGTCGTGGCGTTGGCATGGACGTTGTGACCAGTGAAATCAAACAAATGGGCGGTAGCGTTGCGATCCAATCTGAAGCGGGTCAGGGCACTGAATTCACCGTACGTTTGCCATTCACCGTATCGGTTAACCGCGCTCTGATGGTACGAGTGGGTGATGATTTATATGCCATTCCTCTGAATAACATCGAAGGTATTGTGCGTGCTTCGGCCTCTGAGCTGCAAACGTTATACGATATCCCATCGGATGAGCGTCGTTATAGTTATGCTGGTAACGATTATCGCCTTGAGTATCTTGGCAATATGCTGGATAACGAGGCTCAGCCGAAGTTTGCCGCCCAACATTTACCACTGCCCGTTTTGTTAATCCGGGGAGCGGCTCCGTTTGCGCTGCAAGTTGATTCTTTGCTGGGTTCGCGTGAAATTGTTGTAAAAACACTGGGTCCACAGTTCGCCTCCGTGATGGGGGTATCAGGTGGTACGATTCTGGGGGATGGTAGCGTGGTTATCATTCTCGATTTGCCAGCGATGATCCGTACACAAGCCAGTATCGAGTACCAGCACGCGAAAGCACTGGATGTTCAGGATGCAGAGCGTCGTCACGAGCTCGAAAGCCGTTTACCACGTATTTTGGTGGTTGATGATTCGGTGACGGTTCGTAAGGTAACGACGCGCCTGCTTGAGCGTAATGGCATGGAAGTCTTTACCGCAAAAGACGGTGTTGATGCGATGGCAACATTACAAGACCATAAACCTGACCTGATGCTGCTGGATATTGAAATGCCGCGCATGGATGGCTTTGAGGTTGCGTCGCAGGTTCGTCATGACTCTCGCCTGAAAGATATTCCAATCATCATGATTACCTCACGGACCGGTGATAAACACCGTGAGCGTGCATTATCTATTGGTGTGAATGAATACATGGGTAAACCATTCCAGGAAGATTTGCTGTTAAGTACGATGAACCAGTTATTAGGGCGTAAGGAACACTGATATGGCGTTGCCTAGAGTCGGCATTTCTTGCTGATGACCGGCTTCAGCAACACCTTCTCAAGGGCGCGCTGGTAAACTTTGGTTTTGATGTGGTGGTCAATACCGATCCTCAGCGCATGGATCTGGTGAACCTTGAAAGTATTGAGCTGGATGCCTGGGTAATCGATTTGCGTGATGACGATGATGTTCATCTTCATTGGCTTGATCGGTTGCTGGACGGTGATGTGCCGGTATTAATGGGCTTCTCCCGTGCACCCAATAAAAATTGTGCAACTTTTCCCAAGTGGGAAAAACGCTTGTACGGCAAACTGAAAGAAATGGTAGAAGTCACACCTCTGGTAACGGAAGATGCGTCTGTGCTGGGTCATCTCCCTGCAGTTTCTGGCGTCAGCCAAGTTGCTTTACCTACCGTATTTAAAGAGAAAGCTTTCAGCCATCTTCCTGCAAAACAAGTATGGGTTCTAGGTGCCTCTTTGGGTGGGCCAGAAGCGGTTAAACAGTTTTTGGATGCATTGCCTGCGGGTTTGCCTGTCGCTTTTGTTTATGCCCAACATATTGATCCCAGATTTGAAGAGACTCTGGCTAATACGATTGGCCGTCATGCCAGCTATTCGTTTAAGCAATTTGCTGATGGTGAGCCTCTGCATTGTGGAGAAGTGCTGGTTGCTCCTATCGAAAATGAATTCAGTTTTCGCCATGGTGTTGTTAGTTGTCATGGATCGCCTTGGCCTGGTCCGTACGGACCATCAATTGACCAGGTGATCATAAACGTAGATGCTGGATTTGGTGACAATGCCGGGTATATTCTGTTCAGCGGAATGGGTAATGATGGCTCAGAAGCGATAACGAACCTACCTGACACTAGGGTGAAGATATGGGTTCAGGATCTTTCCAGCTGTGCGAATTCATCCATGCCTGAAAGTGCGCTTGAGACGGGGCGGGTTAAGTTTGTGGGAACGCCACAGCAGCTGGCATTAAACTTGGTAAATCATTTGAAAAACACATGGGTAAACCCTAATGAGTCAATCACTGACTAAGACTAATACACCGGATCAGATTGACTGTTTGCTGATCCCGTTAAAAGATAAAAACCTGATCTTGCCTAATGTTGCGGTGGCAGAAATTGTGCCGTTTTCTCACTTGCTGACAACAGCATCAAATGTTGACTGGATGTTAGGACGTATTGACTGGCGTGGCGTTCCTATTCCGGTTGTGTGTTATGAGATGTTGTGTAATCAGGGAGCGCCAGCGCCAAACCCGAATGCACGTTTTGCGATCATTAATGGTGTAGGGAATTATGCTCAAATGCCCTTTTATGCCATGCTGGTTCAGGGGATTCCCCGCTTGATGCACATTAGCCAGGATGATGTTAAACCTGTTGAAGCTTTTAATATCGGAACATTTGATAAGTCCTCCGTGTCGATTGACCAAGAGGCTGCTATTATTCCGGATCTCGATTTAGTAGAACAAGAACTTATAAAACAGCTATAACGAGGCAGATATGCTGAAAAGATTGATAACCCTGTTGGTATTTTTTGCATGCTTCACAAGCAGTCACGCAAATGAGGAAGTTAGCAATCTTTTGCTGATGGAGGCTCATGCTTATCAGTTAACCGCTGATATCAGTATATTAGCTTTGCAAGAAGGTGGAGACCGCTTTCAACGTCGACTTGATCAAACCATTGACGAAGGTGGTTTAGTCGCTTCATCTCTGAAGTCGCGCTGGCCTGCGGTTGATGAGCGGTGGCATCATTCGACACGCTTTGCCAATGAACATAGGCTGGTGGCGGCTCAGAATTCAGATGTAAATTTTGCTAACGGACTTGAAGCTGTTCAAGGGCTGCTGTACAGCGCTATTGACTCAGCAAAAGCTGAATTGGCAGTGGAAGATATCACCTCTGAAAACTACGCCGTTTACGAAGCATTAATCGCACTTGAGAAAATGGTTGCTGAGTATATGTTCTTCAACGTCAATGTGTTTGGCGGATTTGGTGTGATGTCATCGGAAATGGAAGCCAATGCACTATTGTTCCGTGATGCATTAGAGCGCATTTCCGACAATGGCCAAGTAAAAAAGCAAGTTTTGCGGAAATGGAACTTCATTGAAAAGACCTTGCTGAATTATAATAACCAGTCAGCTACTTTTATTGTGATGAAAACAACTGACAAAATCAGGGAGATGTTGCCTGTGGGTTAATTTCTCCGTTTACTGCTGCGTTTAAATTACGTGAGTAGTGGGTTATAAAAACCGGATAAAGAATGAAATCAATCTACTTTTTTGCCGTTAATCGTCATCAATTCGACTATTTTCATAAGATTGCGGCGCTTATAGAAAAACGAGGTGAGGCAAACGCCAGTGTGACCCACCTAGGTAGAAATTGGAATTTCTATATATGGATATATATCAGTTCACTGTGTTCTGACGCTGTTAGAGCAGCGGCCAGGCTCAGGCTTCGCGGCTATTATCAGGAGCATGAAAAAGGCTGTCGCTTATGTTTATCGTTACGGCACCTTTGGTATATCTCTATCGCTGCTTTACGGTATTCTCAAGCTTCAGCCTTGCTCTGTAAAAATAAGCCAGACGTTGTTGTTCTCTGGAACGGCAGTAAGTGGCATCAGGGAATGATTAAGCAATTGGCTAAAACTCATGGGATGGAGACCATTTTTTTTGAAAATGGCGGTTTGCCCAATACAACTACAATTGATTGTAAAGGAGTTAATGCTGAAAATAGTGTTCCAAGGACCCCCGAATTCTATCGATCATATCAGCCGGTTAGTAACAATTCTTTTTCATTTGATACTAAACTCGAAGTGCGAGAGCAAAAAATACAGCGAGAAGAAATCAATGTGTTAGGTCGTGGACAACGTTATATTTTTGTCCCTTTTCAGGTCGATAGTGATACTCAGATTTTATTGCACTCTCCCCATATTCAAAATATGAAGGAGCTATGGCAGTTGTTGGATAATATTACCGATAATATTGAGGATGACTTGGTATTTGTTGTAAAAGAACACCCAAGCTCTATCAATGACTATACTGCTCTGCATAACAAAAATTCAAAAATTTTATTTTCAACTGAGTCGACACAGAAACTGATCGAAAATGCCGAACAGATTTGGACTATTAACTCCAGTGTAGGGCTTGAGGCTATTTTGTTAGGCAAGCCTGTTGTTGTTTTAGGTGATGCATTTTATGCGATCCCAGGTGTTGCTGAGAGCGTCCGGACAGTTGGGGATGTTGCCTGTTATTTAAATAATATACCGAGTTTTGACTCTTCTGTAAGGGATAAGTTCATTTGTTATCTACGAAGTGAATATTATATACCTGAAAGTTGGCGATCTATGGGGGATGATCATCTTAACTATTCAGTTGATTGTATTTTATTGCTTTTGAATAAGTCTTCTTAAAGATATTAGGTATAATTGTGTTTTTATCATTTTCTAGGCAGGACTATTCCCCTTTGCAAAAAGGGATTTTAGGCATGTTTATGTTTCTTATCTTAATGATGTTTGTTGCTATTCATTATGATGCGAGACCTGCACAGTCTCAATTAACTTATGGTACCTGGATTTTTCTATCTGCTTTGGTGTTTCAGCGGTTTAATTCACTGCAGGAGAGGGAAAAAGGTTTTGTTATATTTCTAATGGCTTACTGCAGTTGGTCGTTATTTGTATATGCGCTACATGGTGATTTTAGGGAACCTTATGTTCGGTCACAGTTGATATACCCTCTTGTTCTGGGTGTGGTCTTGGTTCTATCTGCTTTTTCGATAGATCGAAAATTCCTTGTGATGATTCTCTTTGTTGCATTGATTGCTTCATCCTCTGTTTTTCTGCGCGAATATTTGAATGGGGGAGTGCGAGGTGATTCTGAGCATGGGGTGCCAATAGTATACGGTAACTTATCTTTAATGAGCGGTATTATTTTATTCTGTTTGTCATTTGATAGGCAGTTAGATAATAAATATCGTGCTCTGGCTTTTTTGGGGTTTTTTCTAGGTCTCTCTGCATCTCTTTGGTCTGAATCACGAGGTGGATGGTTGCTGATACCTCTTGTGGTTGCTGCACTGCTCGTAATAAAAATTGTTTATCAAAAATCTTCTAGAATTAAATTTTTCTTGATTTTTATGCTGTTTATGTCGCTCTGTCTCGCCATTAGCGTTAGTTTTTATGATTCTCTTGATAAGAGGTTTAATGAAGCTGTCAATGATATTGAGCTTTATCTTTCAGGAGAGAACAAGAATACATCGGTAGGTCTCAGATTTGAGATGTGGAAAGTTGCTTTGTATTCCATTAAAGAATCTCCTTTGGTAGGGGTGGGGCCTTCAGGTTTTCACGATAATAGAAATATATTAAAGCAATCCGGTGCTGTTGCTGACAGGGTTCGCTACTATGAGCATGCTCATAATGACTTTTTGTGGGTGTTGTCAACAAAAGGTGTTGTTGGCATACTGTTTTATCTTTCGGTTTTTGTGTATCTTTTTCGTTGTTATTGGATTTGCTTTAAAGACCCAGGTAAAACATGGCTGGCATTGTCAGGGCTGTTTGTATGCTTGGGGTATTTGATTTTCTCTCTTTCTGATATTTTTCTATCAGTGAAAATGGGGATAGGATATTTTATTATTGTCAATGCACTAATTTTTCGAGTGCTGAACACGGAAAGAGTTGTTGAAGTATGAAATATAATATGAAATTTTCATATGCCTCTTCGAGAGATGAGCATGTGTTGTCGGTGTGTGAAGAAAAATCAGTGTTGCATATAGGTGCTTGTGATTCACCTTATACTCAGAGAAAGCTAAATGAAAACCTACTCTTGCATGTAAAGCTTTCCGGGGTTACGGAGAATTTGTTAGGTATTGATATTGATGAAAAAGCGATTGAATACTTGAATGCTGAAGGTATTAATGATGTTTGTTTCTTTGATATGAATAGGCTGGGTGATCTGGATTTTTTTCCAGATGTGATTATTCTGGGTGAGACAATTGAACATTTTGTGAATTTTGAATCAGTATTTGAGAATATTAAACGAATTATGAAGCCTCATACCAGGCTACTCATTTCAACACCGAACGCATATTATATATCAAATTTTAAGAATTCTTTATTGGGGTTTGAGAGTAATCATCCAGAACATACTGCCGCTTTCACTCCTCGCACATTGGAGTATATGCTGGAGGTAAATGGATTGAAGGTCGAAGAAAGAGTTGCTACTTTCCTTAATCGAAAAAAAGAAAGAATAAATAAAAAACTCAAGAAAAAAGCGTTGTCGCGTTTCCCTCTTCTATGTGAAACCTTACTGTATAGTTGTAAATTGACTTAAAACTGACTTATATTTTTCGCGCCAACTTTATTGAGGATGTTCGTCAAATTTTTGTCTGATCCCTTAATGTAATATACAGGCATGTCTTCTCTGAGCCAGCGTGTTATTAACATGGTCGATGACATGTCGCCAATAACCGCTGCCCGCTCTGGTAATACAGTCAGTAATGCCTCTAAAACAGCAGCGGACGGAATGATGTGTACGCCAGACTGTTTAAGGTTAAGTAGATCGTCTCCGCTATTACGAGGGTGGTATTTAGCCGCAATATGAAGCTCTTTGTTTTGTAATTCTGAAACTAGCTCCTTGATTTGATGTTCATAGCCAGTATTTTTTTCAAAGATGGATTCGTGCGGTAAGGTGAGCAGTACATCAAGGCCTTTTAGTGACTCTGAGCTGATTTGGCACTGCTGTAGAATACATTTGGAAAGTTCAATCAATTCATTACTTTTAAATTGATTGCTATCCAGGTGATTGATGACTTTGGTTTGCAGTATAGGGTGAACTAACTCTGGAAATGCTACATGGATTTCATTAATCCATTCCGAACCACCAATGGTTGCTGGGTTTTTCCACCAAGCACCATAAGTCAGTTTTTTTATTGCATTATCAATATATTTATCTGCAATACTAGATGAAGCTTTTCGTCCGGTGTAGGTAAAAACACCTTCATCCATATAATGCCCGGTGCAGCTGAGTCCCTGCTGTTGACATTGGGCCATAGCGTATTGAAATTCTATACGGCGATCGTTTCCAATAAATATGTGTTTTGGATCTAGCTCTTGGATTAGTTGCTGCAATTTTTTAAATGTTTTACGGCGCGATTTCAGTTTGTCAGCCAGCTTTTTATAACGCCCAAAATATTGATAGGTAGTTTTGAACGGGGAACTCTCCCAGTTGTTATAAGCTTCCATCACCGGAAAACCACTGTTTTCTGGTTGGTCAATAATTACAAGATGCGCATTTTCATCTTTACGCTGCAGAGCGATAGTGCTGGCGACGTATAGATGCAAAATAGTTGATACAAAGTAAATGCTGTTAATTGGCACGTAATACCTGCTTTTGTTCAGTCATCAGGCGTCGAACTTTTCGATGAAAACTAGACCAGGACTTATCGTTTGCACGTTTCACGAAATACTTGAAACGAATTGTCCAAGGGTATACACCCGGGTTGCTGACACCATCAATAATCATCAATTTAAAACCTGAGCCTGACCGTTGGTAAACAATATTTGATGGGCTGATGTCGCGTACACAGATTCGGTTATCAACCAGGTAATCATTGAGCTGTTGAATTGGTTTTTCAATATCTTTATCTGAAAGACTTCTGTTTTTAAATAACTCGGTTAGTGTTCTTGACACCTCACCGTTATCATCGGAAATCAGGTCAAACAAATAGCCAGTCCCTTCATTGGTTTCAACCTTACCCCGATAGCAGGAAAGTAGGCGGGTATCATTCCCTGACTTGCTCAAGAAACGAAAGTAACACGCTTCGCGCACCGATTGTTTGTTGTTTGTGACGGATATTTTGATGCACAAACGGGAATCATTCGGATGGCGATAACATATTCTGTCCCTGCCTTTACCGATGATCAG
Organism: Bacterioplanoides sp. SCSIO 12839; assembly: GCF_024397975.1. Taxonomy (NCBI): domain Bacteria; kingdom Pseudomonadati; phylum Pseudomonadota; class Gammaproteobacteria; order Oceanospirillales; family Oceanospirillaceae; genus Bacterioplanoides; species Bacterioplanoides sp. SCSIO 12839. The sequence continues at coordinate 3,523,310 of NZ_CP073745.1, read as the reverse complement.
CTCATCGGTCAGTGTGACGCGATTCATAGATAGGTGTAATACCAGCTTCAAATACAACTGATTCTATCACGGAGCTATCAGAGAAAGGAAAGGTGATCGGAAAATGGAGAGGCGAATAAACAGCCATTAAGCGAGTGCTAATGCTTTGGCTGTTTATTCTTAGCGAATCAGATCAGATTCTTCCAAACATCCAGGTTGGGTTTGGCCTGATTCATGGTATAGAAGTGCAGGCCCGGTGCGCCGCCCTCCAGCAGACGTTTGCACATATCGGTGACCACTTCTTCGCCAAACTTTTTAATGCTGTCGCTATCGTCGCCGTAAGCTTCCAGCTGTTTGCGAATCCAGCGTGGTATCTCTGCTCCACAGGAATCACTGAAACGCGCCAGTTTACTGTAGTTAGTGATCGGCATAATGCCTGGGATAATCGGGATATCGACCCCCATTGCACGCACACGATCAACAAAGTAGAAGTAGCTGTCGGCATTAAAGAAATATTGGGTAATCGCACTGTCTGCTCCAGCTTTTACCTTGCGAACAAAGTTCTCCAGGTCAGCTTCGAAGCTATTGGCTTGCGGATGCATTTCAGGATACGCCGCCACCTCCAGAGTGAAATGATCGCCGGTTTCTTCGCGGATAAACTCCACCAGGTCATTGGCGTAGCGTAATTCGCTGCTGCTCAGACCAGCACCGGATGGCAAGTCACCACGTAATGTGACGATGCGGTTAATGCCCAGGTCTTTGTATTCTTGCAGGATTTCGCGAATTTCAGCTTTACTGCTGCCAATACACGCCAAGTGAGGGGCCGCAGCGATACCACGTTCCTGAATGGCTTTTACAATGGCGTAAGTACGGTCACGGGTTGAGCCGCCAGCACCGTAAGTCACGGAGAAAAACTCCGGGTTATACGCTGCCAGTTCATCACGAACATTCAGCAGCTTTTCAGTGCCTTCTTCCGTTTTGGTTGGGAAGAATTCAAAACTCAGGGTAGTCATTTTTGCCCCCTATTAGCATCCTGCGGAGCAGGTGATGAATGTATGTCGGCGTGCAGCGCCGGGAGTGCTGCCCGAGCTTACAGGGATGTATTCACAGCGTCCGACATATTCATTACCTGCTCAGAGCAGATGCTGAAGATTAATATTTATAAGCTTCTGGCTACTTACTTAGTACTTGTAAGCCTCTGGCTTATAGGGGCCATCCACATCAACTGCGATATAGTCGGCTTGTTCCTGAGTCAGCTTGGTGATCACACCGCCGAAGCCTTCAACCATATCTTTGGCCACTTCTTCGTCCAGCTTCTTCGGCAGAACCTTAACGTAGATACCTTCTTTTTTCTCAGCTTCGCTCAGGTCAGCAAATTTCGCTTCGTACAGGTAAATCTGAGCCAGCACCTGGTTGGCGAAAGAACCATCCATAATACGGCTTGGGTGACCGGTTGCGTTCCCCAGGTTCACCAGACGACCTTCAGACAGCAGGATCAGGTGATCATTGGTGTCTTTGTCACGGATTACTTTATGAACCTGTGGCTTAACTTCGTCCCATTCCCAGTTTTCACGCATGAAAGCTGTGTCGATTTCGTTATCGAAGTGACCGATGTTACAAACAACCGCGCCGCTCTTCAGAGCTTGCAGCATGTTCTTATCACACACGTTAACGTTACCTGTGGTGGTTACGATCAGATCGGTAGTGCCCAGCAGAGTTTTGTTAACACCGTCCAGTTCTCCGGTGTTTACACCATCGATGTATGGGGAAACCACTTCGAAGCCGTCCATGCACGCTTGCATGGCACAGATTGGATCCACTTCGGTCACTTTAACGATCATGCCTTCCTGACGCAGAGAAGCAGCAGAGCCTTTACCTACGTCGCCGTAGCCGATAACCAGTGCTTTTTTACCGGACAGCAGGTGGTCAGTACCACGCTTGATCGCATCGTTCAGAGAGTGACGGCAGCCGTATTTGTTGTCGTTCTTAGACTTAGTTACCGCATCGTTTACGTTGATGGCAGGTACTTTCAGCTCGCCTTTGTTCAGCATGTCTAACAGACGGTGAACACCGGTAGTGGTTTCTTCAGAAATACCGTGAATGCTGTCCAGCATTTGCGGGAAGTCGTTGTGAACCATTTCGGTCAGGTCACCACCGTCGTCCAGAATGATGTTGGCATCCCAAACCTGATCGCCATCTTTTTCAGACAGAATGGTTTGTTTAATACACCACAGGAATTCTTCCTCGGTTTCACCTTTCCAGGCGAATACCGGGATGCCAGCAGCAGCGATCGCCGCAGCCGCGTGATCCTGAGTAGAGAAAATGTTACAGGAAGACCAACGAACATCAGCACCCAGATCCACCAGAGTCTCAATCAGAACAGCAGTCTGAATGGTCATGTGGATACAGCCCATGATTTTTGCATCTTTCAGCGGCTGGCTGGCTTTGTATTTACGACGCATCGCCATCAGTGCTGGCATTTCGCCTTCGGCGATTTCAATTTCTTTACGGCCCCAGGCCGCGTCTTTAGCAAATTGCTCAGCGTCCTGAGCAGCAACTTTATAATCGGTAAAAGACATATTCTTTCCCTTGCACAGTGTGCTTTTAAATTTGTTTTAGAATTCTTAACGCTTAAACGCCAGCGGCTGCTTTTAGTGCATCCACTTTGTCAGTACGTTCCCAAGTGAAAGCAGTGAAGGTTTTGCTCTTCTTCTCACCCTGATCTTCGTATTCGTAGGTGTACTCAAATGGCTCACGACCAAAGTGACCATAAGCAGCCGTCAGCTGATACATAGGGTTCAGCAGTTCCAGCTGATTCTGAATCGCATAAGGACGCAGGTCGAATACTTCGCGAATTACTTTCGCTAATTCGATGTCAGAAATCTTACCGGTACCGAATGTGTTCACAGAGATCGACGTTGGCTCAGCAACACCAATGGCGTAAGAAACCTGGATTTCACATTTGTCAGCCAGTTCAGCAGCCACAATGTTTTTCGCCACATAACGACCAATATAAGCGGCAGAGCGGTCAACTTTGGATGGATCTTTACCCGAGAAAGCACCACCACCATGACGTGCCATACCACCGTAGGTATCCACAATAATCTTACGACCAGTCAGGCCGGCATCACCCACCGGGCCACCAATCACGAAGTTACCGGTTGGGTTGATGTGGTACAGCGTACCTTCGTGTAACCACTCCGCCGGCAGAACAGGCTTGATGATGTTTTCCAGAACCGCTTCACGCAGGTCTTCCAGAGAAATGCTTGGATCATGCTGAGTCGACAGAACCACGGCATCGACTTTCGGGCTGTCGCCTTCCCAGTTAATGGTTACCTGAGATTTGGCATCCGGGCGTAACCACGGCAGGGTGCCATTAGTACGTAATTCTGACTGACGCTCTACCAGACGGTGCGCGTAATAAACCGGCGCAGGCATCAGTGTTTCGGTTTCGTTAGTGGCGTAACCGAACATCAGACCCTGGTCACCGGCACCCTGATCTTCAGGCTTGGCACGGTCAACACCCTGGTTGATATCCACAGACTGTTTACCAATACCGTTTAATACAGCACAGGTCGCGCCGTCAAAACCCACATCGGAGCTGTTGTAGCCAATACCGGTAATCACATCGCGAACGATGTCCTCCAGGTCGACGTAGCAGGAGGTTGTCACTTCACCTGCAACCACGGCCATACCAGTTTTAACTAAGGTTTCTACTGCAACACGGGCATATGGATCGCGGGCAATAATGGCATCCAGCACGGCATCAGAAATCTGATCGGCGACTTTATCCGGGTGGCCTTCTGATACGGACTCAGAAGTAAAAATAGAATATTCACTCATGCTTTTTAGGCTCCGTTTTTTAAATCGTATTTGGATTGTTCGTTACTGTTGAACTGCTTCACTACGGTTTGTGAAACAAGCGGAACTGGATCTGAAACCCATTCCGCAACCCGAGAAATTGACTAGGGCCTTCGGTTAAACCCGCTTCCCTGGCCCAAGCGGTTAAATCTGCCGGGTCAAATCCCAGCCATAAATCACCACAGGATTCACGTGCCCAGGTTTGTTCGTGTGGGCACAAATCTGTGATTAACAAGCTGCCGTTTTCCGCTAATAAGCCAGCAACTTGCTCAAATATCGTTTTGGGTGCCGGCACGTGGTGCAACACCATATTGGCAACGGCAAAATGGTAACGACCTTGCTCGTCATTCAGTACCGTTGCGTCACCCAGTTTGCAGTTCACGTTCACCAGTGATTGTTGATCAACCACTTGTTGCGTTAACGCCAGCATGTCCGGCGAAATATCCAGCGCGGTCACTTGCTCAAACGTAGCTGCCAGCGTCGGAATAAAAGCGCCTTCACCCGGGCCAATCTCCAGCGCCTGAGCTGAGGGCTTCTGTCCACTTGTCACTGAGTTAAGCAACTCATTGAGCGCTTCGCCATATTGATCGTGCGAGGCAATTAAATCCTGCTGTTCTTTAAAGTCTTCTGCATGGCGGGCAAAAAACTCCGCACAGGCCTGAGCACGCTCCTGCAACACTTCAGTTACCGCTGTTTGAACCTGAGCGTGGGCTTCATCTTCACTGTTATCAATGGCCATGAAGGTCGCGTTCAGCCACTGATCAAATGGCTCATTGCTCTGAATCAGTGGGCGGCGATAAAAAATACTGTTGCCTTCACGCTGAGTGCTGGCCAAGCCAGCCTGGGCCAGAATCTTCAGGTGGTGGCTCATGCTTGACTGCTTAATATCAAACACCCGACACAACTCAAGTACACCAAAGGCACCTTGGCCCAGTAGCTTCAGAATACTCATTCGCAACGGATCTCCCGCCGCCTTGCAGGCTTTCGCCAAATCAGGCTGCTGAATCATCGTTGTTGTTGAAAATGAAGTGCTCTGAGATTGCGTCATGCTGCGCAGTGTAGAGGTGTTTTTTATCTATATCAAATTTTTTCGATATAGGTTTGTAAGGATTTGGGTTGTAGTTGTTAGGGTTTTAGCTATCGAATTATTAGGATTAATTAATTTAAATAATCATTGGTGTGGGGCTAAATTAATAATCGAAATCACACAGGAGGTCACACCATGAAATCGGTTCAGACTTATATCAACGCTCAGGCAGCAGCTCGCCATTATCAGCAAGCTGAAGAGCAACAGATTCCCCAGACTCAATGTGGGGAGTGCAACTACGACAATGATTATTACGGTGATCAGGTTTGCCTGAATAAAGCTCGGTAAAGATCGTTGTTCCCTACGGCAGCCCGTGCAACAGTACGGGCTGTTTTTTATTCTGCAATGGGAAGTAGGGGCTGTGCTGAAAATTGTTTCAGGTTTGTTATTTGCACTGATGGCAACAGGGTGTAGTGCTAATCAACACGCTGAAGTTTCTGACTCGGCGAAAGCGAATAAGCCAGCTCATCACACCAAAGATGGCTTTCGTAATCTGTATCTGCCGGGTGATTATGAACCCAGCACCCTGGCGTTTTTACAGGCTCGCTTTTTTGGTGATCAGAAATGGCCGGACGAACCACATGGTTATAAAAAGTACTGGCAAAAGACGCAGCCTGATAGCATTAATCAACCTGGCGCAGAGCCACGTGCAACCTTAATTGGCCACTCGACAGTGCTGCTGCAGCATCAAGGTATTAACATTCTTACCGATCCGGTGTTTTCTGACCGTGCTTCGCCTTTTTCGTTTGCGGGCCCCAAGCGTTACACCCAGGCATCGCTGAATCTAGATGACTTACCTGATATTGATGCCGTGGTCATTTCGCATAACCATTATGATCACCTGGATGTCGCCACCGTAAAAGCGTTGGGAAATAAAACACACTGGCTGGTACCGCTGGGGTTAAAAGACTGGTTCGCACAATTTGATATTACCAACGTCACTGAGTTGGACTGGTGGCAAGGCTACTCACTGAACGGGGTGAAGATTCAGGCGTTGCCCAGCCAGCATTGGTCTAAACGTACACTGTTTGATAGCAATAAAAGCTTGTGGGCGTCCTGGTCATTTCAATGGGATGACTTTACCGCCTGGTTTGGTGGCGATACCGGCTATAACGACATTCAGTTTAAAGAAATTGGCGAAGCGTTAGGGCAGGTCGATTTAGCCATGATTCCTATTGGTGCTTACGAACCACGTTGGTTTATGAAATATCACCATGTTAACCCGGATGATGCGGTCAAAATTTTTAAAGATATTAATGCACAATCTGCGTTTGGTATTCATTGGAATACGTTTGTGCTGACGGCGGAAGATGTGGATGCACCGCCCAAAGCACTGGAAAAAGCATTGCGGTTTTATCAGATAAACCCAGAGCGTTTCACTGCGATGAATATTGGTGCGACCTGGACGCCAATGGTTGATCAGCTGGCGGGTAACTCGACTGTCCCTGAATAATGGACTTCGCCATTTTGCCATAAACGCCATTCTCCGCGCTGATAAATATCCCAGGATTCATCACTGGTGAGTGGCTCGGTGGCAATAATGCTGACCACATCATTAGGGGTGGTTTCCGCTTCAAAGTCGACGGTTACGTCGGCGTCTGTTAGTTGAGCCGGGCCAAACGGTGCACGTCGGGTGATACTGGCCAGTTTGGTTGAACAAAATGTAAATAACCACTCGCCATTACTTAGCAGGCAATTAAAAACCCCTTGTTGAGCGTACTCTTTTGCTTTTTCAGAGAGGAGGGCGGAGATCTGTTGAGGCTCGGCGGTGCGCGATAATGACGTTCTTAAATGATTCATTAAGTCGCAAAAGATTGCTTCGCTGTCGGTATCGCCGACGGCTTCATAAAAACCTTCTGGCGCTGTAAAGTTATTCAGTTGGCCGTTATGCGCAAACACCCAATAACGCCCCCATAATTCACGGCTGAATGGGTGGGTATTAGCGAGACAATTCTTGCCTACATTGGCTTGCCGGATATGGCAGATCGCTGTTTCACTTTTGATCGGGTGAGATTGCACTACGGTGGCAATTTCTGAGGATGCACTGGCGCTTGATTCGTGAAAAGTTCTGACACCTTTGCCTTCATAGAACGCCACACCCCAGCCATCCGAATGTGGTCCGGTATCACCGCCACGACGGGTAAGGCCGGTAAAGCTGAAGCATAAATCGGTTGGGGTATTGGCACTCATGCCCAGCAGTTCGCACATAAAACATAACCATTAAATCAGAGGCGCTGATTTTAACGTAAATCGAGTAGATTCTGGATGAGTTATGTCTGTTTGCGTGGTTATTCGTATGAATTTGGTGGGCAGGTTAACGCGGCACCTTACGAATCCGGCCTTTCTCATCAATCGCTACATATACAAAGTTGGCTTCAACAACCTTACGACGATGGTTTTCTGTTGGATTCAGCGTCCAGACTTCAACGTGCATTCGCACGGATGACGTGCCTATTTCCAGAATCTGAGTGTAAATACACACAGCCGCCCCCACACGAATAGGCGACATAAACGACAGTGATTCCATTGCAATATTAGCGATGCGTCCCTGAGCAAGTCGGCTAACGACACTTTCAGCGGCATGGTCCATTTGTTGAACCACCCAGCCGCTGCTGATATCACCATGAATATTGGCTTCGGCGCGAGTTGGGATAACGCGCATCGACAGCTCACCATCCGGGGTTGGAACGTTATCTTCGTTTATTGTGGGTTCGTTCGGGCGCGATTCCATCGGCTATGACCTGATTTTGATTATTTTGCGCGAGTGTACTGTGTTTTAGGCCTGCCGCACAGGGACTGAGGTCAGGCTTTTGACAACTCTTTATCGCTATTATGGCAACAATGGAATAACAGTTGCCATTCAACCATGGATTAGCGCCAATTGAGCCGATTAACCATATATTTTCTCTGGTAACCAGGTAGCCAGCTCAGGGTAAATGGCTAACAGCACCAGTATCAGTAGCTGTATCACAATAAAAGGTGCGACCCCTTTGTAGATGGTTTTGGTTTCAATGTGAGGCGGTGCGACGCCACGCAAATAAAACAGGGCGAAGCCGAAGGGTGGCGTCAGGAAAGAGGTTTGCAGGTTAATCGCAATCATGATGCCCAGCCATACCGGGTCAATCCCCATACTCAGCAACACGGGTGCGACAATCGGAACGACCACAAAGGTGATTTCGATAAAGTCGAGAATAAACCCTAATAAAAAAATCACCGCCATCACAACCAACATGGCGCCGAAAACGCCACCTGGCATATCACTGAAGGCTGAGTGCACCAGCTCTTCACCACCGAAGCCACGAAATACCAATGAAAATAACGCCGCGCCAATAAAAATCAGGAACACCATGCTGGTGACTTGTAAGGTGCTGTCCATGACGTCTTTCAAACGCTTCAGGTCAAATTCACCGTAGCCTATGGCCAACAGGGTTGCGCCCAGGGCACCAATGCCCGCCGCTTCGGTAGGGGTTGCAACCCCTGCCAGAATGGAGCCAAGTACAACAAACACCAATGCCAGCGGAGGTACCAGGGCCACTAATAAGTCACGGAAAAAAGACCAGGACAGAGGAGGACGATCTTGCACGGCGGGGGCGGCTTCGCCTTTAAATAACGCAATCACCATCACATACAGCAGGTAAGCAGTTACCAGCAGAACCCCAGGGATTAATGCGCCTAAGAATAAGTCGGCGACAGAAATGGTATCCGGTGAAAAAATCCCCATGTTTAACTGAGCTTGTTGGTAGGCGCTGGATAACACGTCACCCAGAATAATCAGCGCGGTGGAGGGTGGAATAATTTGCCCAAGCGTACCGGTTGCACAAATTGTCCCGGTGGCTAACGATGGGCTATAGCCCTGCTTTAACATGGTCGGCAGAGAAATTAATCCCATGGTGACTACCGTGGCACCAATGATGCCTGTGCTGGCGGCCATCAACATACCCACCAGAATCACAGACAGACCGAGGCCACCCCGTAACGGGCCATACAATAATCCCATATTACGCAGCAGTTGTTCGGCAATGCGGGATTTTTCCAGCATTACTCCCATAAACACAAACAGCGGTACCGCAATTAAAATCTGGTTCGATAAGATGCCAAATAAACGATTTGGTAACGCCGCTAAAAAAGCACTATCCAGTGTGCCGGTGACAACTCCAATGCCAGCAAATAGCAGTGAGGTGCCTGCCAGAGAAAAGGCCACCGGAAATCCAGCCATCAGTACCAGGCAAACAACAATAAATAAGATCAGAGGCATCCACTCAGCCATGGTGAATCTCCGTGTCTGTCTGCTTGTTTTGGGTATCTGGCAAAAAGGTTTTGGCGAATTCTGCAATGGCCTGCAGCAGCATGGTGAGCGGCATGATCAGGATCAGCGTTTTTAATAAATAAACGAAAGGTAAACCGCCCGCTTCCTGTGATTTCTCACGGATGCTCCAGGCAATATTGACGTATTCCCAACTGCTGTAGAGCATAAACACACACACCGGCATGAGTAATAACAGAATCCCGAAGCGGTCTACGCGTTTTTGATTATCAGCCGACATGCTGCGATAAAATACATCGACCCGAACATGGCTGCCCTGTTGCCAGGTATAAGCTGCCCCCAGCATAAACAGCGATGCGTGCAGGTAAGTGACACTTTCCTGCAAAGCAATCGATGGCAGGTTAAAGACATAGCGCAAGGCGACGACAACGCAGGTCAGAACAACCATCAATAAAGCAAACCAGCGTACGGTTTTGCCCATCGTCTCAGTCAATCGATCAATCAGAAGTATTTTTTCAAGCATATGCAGGGCTGGATCGGCAGAGGTTATTTCTTCTTTTTCTTTTTAGCGTCTTTGATGGGTAAATCACCATCGAGGAAACGCTGGGCTGCTTCCGCAGCATCTTTAACATTGGTGGCAACCGCAATGACGTCACGTTGTTGTAACTGGTTGACCAGGCCCTCGCCAATGGCCGACGCAATCAGCACATCCATTTTATCAACCGGGTGTGATTTTTCCGGATCAAATCCCTGTAAAACATAGTCTTCACTGAATTCGATGTTTTCCTGCTCTAATACTTCAAAGCCATCGGTATCGAATAAAATAAAGGTGCGGCAGCGGCCAGGTTGTCCGCATACGGTTTCGCCATTTAAGCTGGCAACAGCAATTTTCATAAAATAAGTCTCAAATAATCCGTGTTATACCAACGCGGCTGTCAGCTGCAGCACCGCTAAAGCAAAAATACCGGCTAAGACATCATCAATCATGATGCCAAAACCACCGTGTACTTTTTTATCTAACCATTGAATTGGCCAGGGCTTAAGGATGTCGAAAAAGCGGAACAGAACAAAGCCGTAGATTAACCAAGCGATACCGTCAGGCAGCCACAAATAGGTAATCCACAAACCAATCCATTCATCCCAGACGATGCCACCGTGATCGTGCACGCCTAAATCACGGGAGGTGTATTCACACACCATTACGCCAAAGGCAAAGCCAGCAATCAGAACGCCGATATAGGGTAAGGTTGGTACGCCTTGTAGGAGCAATAGCCATACCGGAATGGCTGCGACAGTTCCCCAGGTGCCGGGCGCTTTTTTCGGCAAACCTGACCCTAAACCAAACGCAAACAGGTGGATTGGGTTTTTCAGGTTCAGCCCTTTCAGGTCAGGGCGAGTATTCAGATTGAGGCTTTGAAACAACACGGTATTTTCGTCAGCATAAAAAAGAGCCGCAGTGTAGCAGCTCTTAAGCAAGGATCGCGAATCTTGTGTGCGTTATCCGGCGGATGCGAATGTGGCCGGCCGTTGGTCTTGCTGTGGTTGATGCTGTTGCGGTTGATGTCGTTGCAGTTGGTGTTGAAGCTGATCCTGATTAAGCAACAACAGGTCAGGGTTCAGTTGCATCACGGTGACTTGTTCGCCATTCAGCTCCACCGCTTTCAGCCAGGCATGAGCAAAATACGGCAATAACTCATCGGAACCCGTATCTTGCTGCTCTTCTGAGCAACTGAAGACTTCGCCGATATCATCTACTTTTAAACCAATAACCTGATTTTTGCCATCCTGAATCATAATGACGGTTGGGCGCACACTGGAGCTGACCATATTGCGGGCATCGCTGAACAAGGATTGTAAGCGGATTAGGGTGGTGCGTTTATGTTCGCTCAGAATGGCCATGGCCGCATCGGTTTCGCCATCATCGCGCATGGTCAGCAGTTCATTAGCCAAGGCGTGTATACGTTGATGAGGCGCATCAAATTTTTCCAGTAGATGCGCCAAGGCTTCGTTCTCAGTGTGAAAGTCGTTATACCAGCGGCCAAAGGCACATTGGTTTGGGTCCCGGGCTTTGGTAAATTCGCTGTCATGAATCAGGCTATCTTCGAGAGCATCCAGCCAGCTGACATGATCATGTTCCCGTGCATGTAGCAGATCAACCAGTGCCTGCACTTCAGTTTGGGCGGAATCCTGACCCAATAAATTCGCCAGTGAGAGCACCACACAAGCGTTGCCATCAAACTCAACCATATCGTGTTGCTGGCCGTCGCCGAGCGCAACCCGGGTCAGTTTTAATGAATTATCCGCGGTAATAAAACGCACGCTGGCAATCGGAACGGCGTAGTGCTGTTGATCATGCTGGAAGCTGAGAAATTCCATAACGATTCACTGTCGTTGGGTAAAGATGCCATCAGTATAGACGGCTTACAGGGTGTCGAGCGGATCGATATCCAGATGCCAGCGAACCTTGTTAAAGCCTTTTTGTTGCTCCAAAAACTGCACCAGTGTGGCGGCAACCCGATGTAGGCTGGCGCGCTCTTTAGCATACAGTTGCAGCTGGTGGCGGAAGCGCCCGGCGCGACGTTCCATAATAGCCGGGAATGGCCCCAACAGATTCACGCCTTCCTGTTGCAGCTTTAAGCCCTGATGATCATGGAACTGATGATGTTGGCGTTGCAGCTCCTGAATAAAGCCACGTGCTTGCTGCAAAAATTGCTGTGCCAGATGGCGGTCTTCACACTCTGCCCGTAACAGTGCCATATAGCTGTAGGGAGGAAGCTGCTGGGCGTTGCGTTCCTGCAATATGGATAACGCTAAGGCGTGATAACCACTATCGAGCAGCAGATTCAGTTGCGGGTGATCGGCATACAGAGTCTGAATCCACACTTCGCCCGGGGATTCTGCGCGACCGGCACGTCCGGCAACTTGCAAAATCAGCTGGGCGCTGTGTTCCATACCGCGAAAATCGGCACTGAATAATCCGGCATCGCTGTCGAGGACGGTCACCATGGTCACATCCGGAAAGTGATGGCCTTTGGCTAACATTTGAGTGCCGACCAGAATGCAGGGGCCACCGTTATGAATCTCGTCGAATAAAGCATCAAAGGCTTGTTTAGTCCGCACACTGTCACGGTCTACCCGTCGAATCGGAAAGTTTGGGAAGAGCTGCTCCAGTTGTTGCTCAATTCGCTCGGTACCCTGGCCCACCGCTTCAATGTTGGGGCTGTGACACTCTGGGCAATGAGCCGGAATACCTTGTTGAAAATCACAGTGGTGACAGTGCAGGTGCGCTGGATGCTGATGCAGAGTTAAGCGTGCATCACAACGACGACACTCGGCCATCCAACCACATTGCTGGCAAGCCAGTAAGGGTGCAAAACCCCGGCGATTAATAAACACCAACACCTGTTTACCATTACGCAGGTGTTGCTGCATTTTCGCCAACACCGGCTGTGCAAAGCCGGCGGAGAGGGGCTGGTGCAAAATGCTGTGCAGCTTCATGGCGGGTGGTTTGGCGTTACCAGCTCGGCGCAATAACTTCAGGTGCAGATACTTGCCTGTCAGTGCGTTATGCAAGGTTTCCAGTGCTGGCGTTGCGGAGCCGAGTACCACGGGCACCTGAGCTTTATGCCCGCGTACCAGGGCAAAATCCCGTGCTGAATAGCGTAAGCCGTCTTGTTGTTTAAACGAGGCATCGTGTTCTTCGTCGAGAATAATCAGCCCCAAATCAGGCAGCGGGGTAAAAATTGCCGAGCGGGTGCCAATCAGAATTCGTGCGTTGCCTTCCTTACACTGCCGCCAGCCCTGCAGTCGCTCGCGATCATTTAATCCGGAATGCAGCAGCGCCACCGGCACGTTAAAGCGAGCGCGGAAGCGGCCAACGGTTTGTGGGGTTAAGCCAATTTCCGGCACCAATACCAGTACTTGTTTCTTATTGGCCAGCGCTTCGGCGATCAGTTGCAGATACACTTCGGTTTTGCCTGAGCCGGTAACACCTTCCAGCAGGCAGGGTTTAAAACTTCCCAAATGCGCACGAATGGCATCCACGGCTTTTTGTTGTTCGCTGTTTAAAGGCAATGGTTGAGAGCTTTGTTCGGCGATGGCGGGAAGCGGCAGTTGCTCGCCTTCCTGAATCAAATTGAGTTCAGTCAGGCGCTTCAGCTGCGCCAAGGTATAGCCGCGAGAGGTCAGTTCTTTATGAGGCCATTGCGATTGTTGTTGAAATAACTGCCACAGCGACTGCTGCTTTGTACCTTTGAGCTGCGCCGTTGGGGCATCCGCTTGTCGGAGCCAGACTTTTTCATCGGCTTCCGTAAGCTTGCAGCCTCGGCGTAACATGGTTGGCAGAGCCAGCTCCAGTACTTCACCTAAGCTGTGATGATAGTAACCAGACAACCATTGGCAGAGCGCCAGTGTGGATGAGTCGATCAAGGGTTGATCGTCCAGTCGCTCTAATAATGGCTTGAGTTTATCGACCGGAACGTCGGTTTGTTCTGTGGTTGTGAGCACGATGCCGGTTAAGAGCTGGCGGCCAAATTCTGCTTTGATGCGCTGCCCGGGTTGATAGATATCGCGGCTTTCACCCGGTACTGGCAGGTAGTCGAAATTGCGGCGCAGAGGCACGGGAAGGGCGATGGTGACGACAAAAAAGGGCATGAAAACGCTTGCTGCTGACGGTGGCTCTGGTATTATGCGCGTCCTTTATGCCTTCGCAAGTGCGAAGACAAATTTAACTACTTATATCAGTAGCGCGGTGCTAACAGAAGTCCTGTCAGTGGCGGCGTGAAGGTAAAGAGGCTTAATTATGCAAAACGATATTCAACCAGAATACGCAGAACTGAAAGCAACTTGCTCTTGCGGTAACGTTGTTGAAACAAAATCGACCAAGCCAGGTACTATGAACCTGGACGTATGTTCTTCTTGCCACCCGTTCTACACTGGTAAGCAGAAAGTTCTGGACACCGGTGGTCGTATCGACAAGTTCAAGAAGCGTTTTGGTGCTTTCAAGAAGTAAGCAAAACGTTAAGAAAAACCCGCCATCCGATCAGGATGGCGGGTTTTTTTATGCCTGTGTTTGCTAAAAGAAAAAGCTCGCTAAAAGTATTCACCTCAGTTTGGGGGGCGAAGCTGTACTTTCAGTTAGCCAAACTCAGGGCGAAAAAAAACCCGCCGAGGCGGGTTTTTTGAGTCAGACGTTTAAGTCTTACTCAACGATAGATGCTACAACGCCAGCACCTACAGTACGGCCGCCTTCACGGATCGCAAAACGCAGACCTTCGTCCATCGCGATCGGAGCGATCAGAGTAACTTCCAGAGTTACGTTATCGCCAGGCATTACCATTTCAACGCCTTCTGGCAATTCAACAGCGCCAGTTACGTCAGTTGTACGGAAGTAGAACTGTGGACGGTAGCCTTTGAAGAATGGCGTGTGACGACCACCTTCATCTTTACCCAGTACGTATACTTCTGAAGTGAACTTGGTGTGAGGAGTGATAGAACCTGGCTTAGCCAGTACCTGACCACGCTCAACTTCGTCACGCTTAGTACCACGCAGCAGAACACCAACGTTCTCACCTGCACGGCCTTCGTCCAGGATCTTACGGAACATTTCTACACCGGTACAGGTAGTAGTAGTGGTCTCTTTGATACCGATGATTGCAACTTCTTCACCAGTATTGATGATGCCGCGCTCAACACGACCAGTTACAACAGTACCACGACCCTGGATAGAGAATACGTCTTCGATTGGCATGATGAAGTCGCCGTCGATCGCACGCTCTGGCTCTGGGATGTATTCATCCAGAGTTTCTACCAGCTTCTTAACAGCGGTAGTACCCATTTCGTTATCGTCTTCGCCGTTCAGAGCCATCAGAGCAGAACCTGGGATGATTGGCGTGTCGTCACCTGGGAAGTCGTATTCAGACAGCAGGTCACGCAGTTCCATTTCAACCAGTTCCAGCATCTCTGCGTATTCTTCAGAGTCTGCGCCGCCGCAGTCTTCAGCCAGCAGGTCCGCTTTGTTCAGGAATACCACGATGTATGGTACGCCAACCTGACGAGACAGCAGGATGTGCTCACGAGTCTGAGGCATTGGGCCGTCAGTAGAACCACATACCAGGATAGCGCCGTCCATCTGAGCAGCACCGGTGATCATGTTCTTAACATAATCCGCGTGTCCCGGGCAGTCTACGTGTGCGTAGTGACGGCTTGGGGATTCGTATTCAACGTGAGAAGTTGAGATGGTGATACCACGCTCACGCTCTTCTGGTGCGTTATCGATACCTTCGAATGCAACCAGCTCACCGCCCCAAACTTCCGCGCATACGCGAGTCAGTGCAGCAGTCAAAGTAGTTTTACCATGGTCAACGTGACCGATGGTGCCAACGTTTACGTGCGGTTTGGAACGCTCAAACGTTTCCTTAGCCATAAGGGCAGCCCTCAAAAAACATAATTAATTGTTAACCGAAGCCCTGAGCAACGCAGTGAGCATCAACTCTCCACACAGATTTCAGGGCGAAATAAAGTGGGCAATATTAATGTTCTGGAGATGGGAGTCAATATCCGTGTTAAGGGTATTGTTCAACTGTCACGCAGCGGTAACAGAGCAGCCGCTTTATCTGGGGCTTTTTGAGCCAGCCTTTCACCCTGAATCACGGGGATAAAGGCCATGTTTTCGGGTGAATGAAAATTGCCTTACAAAGAGAGTACCTTTCGGCGAACAAACCTTGTAGAATGGCGCGCGATTTTGACCTTACCTTTTTGAGTAACGATATGACTGACTTAAGCAAATACAGAAATATCGGTATCTTCGCTCACGTTGATGCCGGTAAGACCACTACAACTGAGCGTATCCTGAAGCTCACTGGTAAGATCCACAAGACTGGTGAAGTTCACGATGGTGAATCCACCACTGACTTCATGGATCAGGAAGCTGAGCGTGGTATTACCATTCAGTCTGCAGCTGTTACCTGTGAATGGGCTGGTCACCGCCTGAACGTTATTGACACCCCTGGACACGTTGACTTCACCGTTGAAGTATACCGTTCCCTGAAAGTACTGGACGGTGGTGTTGGTGTATTCTGTGGTTCCGGTGGTGTTGAGCCTCAGTCTGAGACTAACTGGCGTTACGCGAACGAATCTGAAGTATCCCGTATCATCTTCGTTAACAAGCTGGACCGTCTGGGTGCCAACTTCTACCGCGTTGTTGATCAGGTTAAGAAAGTACTGGGCGCAAACCCACTGGTTATGGTTCTGCCAATCGGTGAAGAAGATGAGTTCGTAGGTGTTGTTGACCTGCTGAGCCGTCAAGCGTTCGTATGGGATGACACAGGTCTGCCAGAGAACTACGAAATCAAAGAAGTTCCTGAAGACATGAAGGACGACGTTGAAATGTACCGCGAGCAGCTGATTGAAACTGCTCTGGAACAAGACGAAGACCTGATGATGGCTTACCTGGAAGAAGGTGAAGAGCCGTCAATGGACGACATCAAGCGTTGCATCCGTGAAGGTACCCGTAAGCTGGACTTCTTCCCAACTTACTGTGGTTCTGCATTCAAAAACAAAGGTGTTCAGTTGGTTCTGGACGCTGTTGTTGACTACCTGCCGTCGCCAACCGAAGTTGATCCTCAGCCTCTGACTGACGAAGAAGGTAACGAAACTGGCGAACACGCTATCGTTTCTGCTGACGAGCCACTGCGTGCTCTGGCGTTTAAGATCATGGACGACCGTTTTGGCGCCCTGACCTTTATCCGTATCTACTCTGGTGTCATGAACAAGGGTGATACCGTACTGAACTCTGCGACTGGCAAAACTGAGCGTATCGGCCGTATGGTAGAAATGCAGGCAGACGACAAGTCTGAGCTGACTTCTGCACAAGCCGGTGACATCGTTGCTGTTGTTGGTATGAAGAACGTACAGACTGGTCACACTCTGTGTGATCCTAAGCACGAATGTACTCTGGAAGCCATGGTATTCCCAGAGCCAGTAATCTCTATCGCAGTTAAGCCAAAAGACAAAGGCGCTGTTGATAAGATGGGTGTTGCGATTGGTAAACTGGTTGCAGAAGATCCGTCTTTCCGCGTTGAAACTGACGAAGATTCCGGCGAAACCATCCTGAAAGGTATGGGTGAGCTGCACTTAGACATTAAAGTCGACATTCTGAAGCGTACTTACGGCGTTGAACTGGAAGTAGGTGAGCCTCAGGTATCTTACCGTGAGACCATCACTCAGCCGATCGAAGACAGCTACACGCACAAGAAGCAGTCTGGTGGTTCTGGTCAGTACGGTAAGATCGACTACACCATGAAGCCAGGTGAGCCAGGTACTGGTTTCGTATTCACCACATCTGTTGTTGGTGGTAACGTTCCTAAGGAATTCTTCCCAGCAATCGAAAAAGGCTTCAAAGCTATGATGGCTGAAGGCCCTCTGGCTGGCTTCCCGGTACTGGACGTTGAAATCGACGTACACGACGGTGGCTACCACGCGGTTGACTCCTCTGCAGTAGCATTCGAAATCGCTGCAAAAGGTGCATTCCGTCAGTCTATGCCGAAAGCAGGCGCACAGCTGCTGGAGCCAATCATGAAGGTTGACGTATTCACTCCAGAAGACAACGTGGGTGATGTGATCGGTGACCTGAACCGTCGTCGCGGCATGATCAAAGACCAGGAAGCTGGTGTAACTGGTGTTCGTATTAAAGCTGACGTACCTCTGTCCGAAATGTTCGGCTACATTGGTCACCTGCGTACCATCACCTCTGGTCGTGGTCAGTTCTCTATGGAGTTCAGCCACTACATGCCTTGCCCAATGAACATCGCAGAAACTGTGATGGCTGAGGCAAAAGCAGCTAAAGAAGCGAAGTAATTAATCGTTAATTACTGAACTTCAGAAAAACCCGGTTTAGGCCGGGTTTTTTTATGGCAGATTTTTAAAACAAAAATTAAAAAAGAGTGAAGAAAGGAAGGTTAGTTTTTCTGGCGGAACTGCGCCGGAGACTCTCCAGCCCAGTTTTTAAACGCTTTGGTGAAATTACTGGCATCGCTGTAACCCAGCTGTGCCGCAACAGCATCCAATGAGATGTCTTCTGTTAGTAGTTGCTTGGCTTGTTCAAAACGCAATTCATCTTTAATCTGCTGAAAACTCACACCTTCTGCTTTTAACTTGCGATTTAACGTCGCAGCCGACATATGAAGCTGTTCTGCCATTTTATCGATGGTCGGTAGCATAGGTAGCTGTTTCATCAATGTCTGCCTGAGGGTTTCATGCAGTGTCTTCGGTTCTTTGATCAGGTTCAGTATCTGCTCAAGCCGTTGTTCCGTCGCGAGCTCCATATCCGGGTTGAAAAAAGGCAGAGGTTTTAATAGCGCTGATACTGGCCAGATTAACTGGTTGCAGCTTGCGGAGTGAATGGTGCAGTGGGGGAGTGCGCTTTGTATTAGAGAAGTATTGTGCTGCCAGCCATTTCCGAAATTAATATAAATGTCACTGTGTGACTTCTTGCCTTCGCTGCTGACCAATGTGCGGCAAATGGTTTCAATGCTGGTCAGAAATGCCAGTATCAGAAACGGAGCGGCAAGCTCACTTTCAAACCGCGGTGAAACCGACAATACCCTATGCTCTGATGTGGGTTCGCGTTTCATAGTGAAAATCTGCGCACGGGTTTCCAGGAAACGTGTGACTTTATTGCCAGCTTGCTCCATGGTTTCACTGCATTGTGCGGCAAAGCCCAGTGTCCCATGACTGGATAGTGTCATGCGTTTGCCAAACTCAATCGCAATACCAATATCCTGAGTGAGTTGGCAAAATCGCTCAACAAAGGCAATGGCAGAGGTATGGCCCACGCGAGTATCGGGAGACAGAAAAAGCTCTTCTGTCAGTCCGGTGCCTTTGAGTAAATCGGTGGTAGTCATACCACGTTCAAACGCCAGCTCTGATAAAAGAATCAAATAGTCTGAAGAGATGTGATGGTCACCCTGACCTAATATTCTTATTGTCATGGCGAGCAAGTTAATGTGCCTGACGGGTTTGCGCAAGCAGATTCAGCATAAGGGGGAAATTGAGTCAGAATCACCATGGCCTGAAGACATTGCACCGGGAGTGATTTGATGGGCTGTGTAACACTGGCTGTCATAACAATAAAACGGCCTTCACTGTGCCTGGAGTGGCTATGACAACAAAAACACCTACCCCTGAATCGCTGGAAATAAAAGCCCGTCGCATGGCATTTGATATGAGTGAGCCTATGCGCACGTTTGCCGTTGAAGATAACTCACTGATCAGTACTTTCTTTTACGCGTTATCGGCGATGTTTCCGGAAGGCGAGCGCTTCTTTATTCATTCCGTTCGCAACTATCGTGATCAGGTGACTGACCCGGTTCTGAAAGAGCAGATCCGTGGCTTTATTGGGCAGGAAGCGCACCATGGTCACTCTCACGAAGGATTAAATGACAAGCTGGTTGGCATGGGGTTTCCCGTCGATAAAGTTGAAAGAACGATGGAAAAGCGGGTTAAGTTTCTGAAAAAACTATCGGCGCCTCGCCAGCTGGCGTTGACCGTTGCAATGGAACACTTCACCGCTACTCTGGCAGAACAAATTCTGGAAAACCCGGATTATTATGCCGATATTGATCCAACATTACGCAAAATGCTGATTTGGCATGCGGTGGAAGAAATTGAACACAAAGCCGTTGCGTTTGATGTGTATCGCCAATTTGTAGATAACGAATTTATGCGCAAGCGGGTGATGGTTCTGGCGGTGACGAGCCTGTTTGTCCGATTGGCAAAGCATCAGTTACAGCTGTTAATTGCAAAAAAACATCGACCAAGCTGGAAAGAGTGGAAGCAAGCGTTCCATTTTTTCTGGAACAAAGACCATGGCATGATGCGCAATACCATGAAAGCGCTGGTGCCGTTTTTTAAAACCGGTTTTCATCCATGGGACATCGATCAGACAGAATTGATCGATGGCTGGCAGGAGCGTTTTCCTGATGTCGCAGAGTTGCAGGTTTAGCAGGTAATCAGACAAGAGAAAAAGCGGGTTGTTTATATAACCCGCTCTGCCGGAATCACAAAGCTGAAGGTGCTGCCTTTGCCGATTTCTGATTCGACTTCCAGCAGAGTGTCATGATGCTCCAATGCATGTTTAACAATCGCCAGGCCAAGGCCGGAACCGCCAACGGTGGATTCGCGTGAATCATCAACCCGGTAAAAGCGTTCGGTCAGATGTGCAATATGCTCTGGCGGAATGCCCATGCCGTGATCGGTTACGCTCACCTCGATACCGCTATCCATTGGCTGGATACGGAATTCTACATCGCTGTTATTGCCATATTTAATGGCATTGGTAATCAGATTGCTGAGTACCGAACTCATTTCATCGCTGAAACCCTCAATTTCAATCTCCTGCTCGCACAGGAAGTGAATATCAGAATCGCCATACTCCTGCAGTTGATCGACGACAGAGTGCCCGAGGCTTCTGAGATTAAAACGTTCGCCGCTGCGTTCGCTGTTGGCGCTTTCCAGCTTTGATAACTGAATCAGATCATTCACCAGGCTTTTCATACGCTGGCCCTGACTGTTCATCTGGCCGACCGCTTTCTCAAGTGCATTCGGTAGCTCCATATCCGCCAGCATTTCGAGATAGCCGTTAATCACGGTCAATGGTGTACGCAGTTCATGAGAGACGTCCGCGATAAAGTTCTGACGCATGGTCTCAACCCGCTTGCGTTCAGTCACATCACGGATGAGCATCACTTTCTGATCAATGCCAAATTGTGTGATCTGAACCTGAAGGGAGGTTTGCTTGATATTCTGGATATCAAATTGCAGAGAGTCTGAATAATCACCACGATCAAAGTATTTAATAAAGCTGGGAGTCCGGATCAGGTTTTTAATATGCTGGCCTTCATCTTCTTTGCGTAACGATAAAAGGTAGAGCGCAGCTGCATTGAAATTGGTGATGTAGCCTTCCTGATCAATAATCACTACGCCATCCTGCAGAGATTCTATCCCCTGATTGTAGCGTCTTAGCTGTTTGGCCTGTTGTGCCAGCTTGGTCTTGAGGTTCTTTTCCCGACGAATCAGCTTATCCACACTGTAGCCGATCAAGCCACTATCCTGAGGTGCAGGGCCCTGGCGGTAGCTCCAGCGAAACAGGGCATTCATCGTACGAACGGACATAATCAGCGCGACGATCAGGCCTGCCAATAAACCGTAAAGAGGTTGATTAATGGTCCAGCCAGAGGCCAGACCCAGGGTAATAACAACACCGACTTTGGTCAGTTCACCCTGCAACGCAGATTGATGCAATGTTCGAGCCTCACGTCAGGCGATCAGGCGCCATATTGGTTTATTCATCAGGACTAAAGCGATAACCAGCACCGCGAACGGTCTGAATCAGCTTGTCCTGATCGTCTATCGATATCGCCTTCCGTAAGCGTCGGATATGAACGTCCACTGTGCGGTCTTCAACGTATACGTTGCCACCCCATACCCGATCCAGTAATTGGGCGCGCGAGTATACGCGATTCGGGTGCAGCATGAAAAACTCCAGCAACCGGAACTCAAGCGGGCCAAGCGTCACACTGGCATCGCTGATGGTGCATTGCTGGTTGCTGCGGTCCAGCTGAATTTTCCCAGCGCTCAGCTGGCCATCACCACTGGTGTTGGTTCTTCTGAGTACGGCACGAATGCGGGCAATCAGTTCGCGCGGGGAAAAAGGTTTCACCACATAATCATCGGCACCGGCATCCAGGCCTGATATCCGGTCGTCTTCATCGCCACGAGCGGTTAACAGAATCACGGGTATATCAGAGGTCCGCTCGTCACGCTTCAGCTTTTTGGTGAGTTCAATGCCTGACATCATCGGCATCATCCAATCGAGCAACACCAGGTCCGGGCGATCATTAATAATCATCTGATGCGCTAATGCGCCATTGGCAGAAAGTTTTACCTTAAAGCCGGCCAGCTCAAGGCTGGTGCTGATCATCTCAGAAATTGCGGGTTCGTCGTCTACAACCAGAATATAGCCACTCATGCGGGGTCCTAATCTTACGTGAAAACTCTGAAGTGGATTGTGACATTTTTATTAAGCGCATGCAGCGCTAATCTGAGAATAGACGATATTGAAGAAAGTTAAGATTTTCATAAACTTAGCGAAAAAAACAGTTGACGCATTGAATTCTGATCTCTAATATTCGCACCCACTTAGCCGCTATAGCTCAGTTGGTAGAGCAACTGACTTGTAATCAGTAGGTCCCGAGTTCGACTCTTGGTGGCGGCACCATATTAAAAAGCCCGTACGGTAGTACGGGCTTTTTTTATGCCTGAAATAAACCAGTAATGATTCAGAAGCGCATCGACATTTGCAGGCTGTAGCCGTCTGCCTTGGTTTGTTTGCTGAGTGAGTAGCGCCACTCACCAGCTTGAGCTTCCCCTTTGTAAATTCCCCAGGCAGCTTCGGCTGCAAATTTCATTAAATCGGCAGAAGAGTGATTGCGAACGCTGTGATAAGACACCTCTTGCCATTGTTGGGTTTGTACCCAGTGCTGGTAACTATCGTTTTCATCATTGCTGGCAAAGCAGGTTGTGATTGGGCTCATCAAGGCAAAGCAGGTGGCACAGGGTCGCAACCAACGTTGTTTGCTGAGGGTTCTTTTCAGAGTCGCAGAACTGAGAGCGCCCATCTGTAGCAGGATGTTTCCCAGCCGATCTCCCGAGTTAGCTTGCTGTTGCAATGCCTGCTGCAGCTGCGTTGGGGTGATCAGCTGCTGCTTGATCAGCAGGTCGCCTAATCGGTAGGGTGGAGGAGATGATTCATGATTGTTCCGCATTCTGATCAAACCTTCCCGTGAATAAGTACAAGCTCAGAATGGCACAGCCAGCCTGCATCTCCAGTGTATTTCTTTGCTGTTTTGTAGTCTTTCGTAAGTGACTCTCGCACTGGTTTGAAATCGTTACTAGCCTGTTTTCTTAAGCAATTGAATTGACTGAAAAATAATGGTTTTGATCGAAAAGCTGGTGGTTTTCCTGCGTCCACATACCGATGATATCGCCCTGGCACTGGTGGCGACGGCCTTAGTGATTTTTGGTGATCATATTAATTCCGGGCTACGGGTATTAGTGAAGAAGCAAGCTTTTTGGGTGCGTTTGTCGGCGTTTATTGCGTTGTGTTCGGTGGGGTATGGTGCGTTATCCGTTTGGCTAACACCGCTGATTGAAAACCTGCTTCGGAGTTTGCCTGGGTGGCAGTTTTTAACAGTGATTATGGGAAGTTTTGTTTTGGTGGCTTTGTTGGCGCAGAAACAAAAGAAGGTGTGATGGAAAACAAAAAAATCGGACAGCCCGGACGTCCTGTCCGGGCTGTCACAGCACCCTAAAACCATCCTGGTTTGCGATCATCCATGTCACCTAACCTTGGTGATTGATCATCCTTGACTGCTTCCTTAGCGATCTTTCGTCCTGGCGTCCCGGCTTATCTTCCCTGCTCGTGATCCATCACGTTCAGTTAATCCATCATCCATGGGTTTCCGTTCCGTTCTTCCGTGTTGGCAGCCTTGCCATTCCTCTTGAAGATCCTTCTTCGTGTCCTTCAGAGCATCATGCTCTATCATCCTTAAGTGATCATCCAGATCAGCTAACATCCTGTCAGCGCTGCGTCCTGCGGAATTAAAGATAGCAAACTCTGGTGGATCGAAAAGGGAAATGTCGCGCAATGCATTAGTTGTCTAAGTGGGTAATAAATGAAAAATACATTTAAAATCAATGGCTTAAATAAATTCTGCAGCAGTGTTTGGTAAATTGACGAAGGTGATTTATCGATATGTCCTACTACTTTGTGAGATATATCTCACAAGTGACATGGCTGATCTCTGCTAGGGGTTTTACCACGTAAGTATGAGTAATGATGACATTAGCTAAGAACGTTTGCTATTTGCCTCTGGATGGCGAAATTATTCCTTGCCTGAAGTGGGGCATGTTACCGCTGAGACGGCCGGACAAACCCTGGATGCAGCTACCACCGCAGCCAGCGTCAGCCCTGTCTGAAACCGATTACCTGGATCATATGCAGCGTGAATATGAGCGCCTGAACCCCGCTGTTCGGGGGTTGCTGACATTTGATCAGTTTTTGCAGCAAGCACAAAGTAAACGTCCGCAAATTGAAAAAGCGTTAACACAGCACAAGGACAGAATAAGTGCGAAACAGCAGCAAGTAGCGAGCGACTGGTACTACCAGCATTTTTATCATGACCCTGAATCGTTAGCTGCCTGGCAGCAATCGGATGCTGGTTTTCAGC
This sequence comes from Bacterioplanoides sp. SCSIO 12839, assembly GCF_024397975.1. Classification (NCBI taxonomy): domain Bacteria; kingdom Pseudomonadati; phylum Pseudomonadota; class Gammaproteobacteria; order Oceanospirillales; family Oceanospirillaceae; genus Bacterioplanoides; species Bacterioplanoides sp. SCSIO 12839. The sequence continues at coordinate 3,498,832 of NZ_CP073745.1, read as the reverse complement.
GAATATGGCTGGCATTGGACCCTGATCTGTTGGCACATGAGATAACACCAGTCCAGTTCCGGAATGATGCGCCCGCCCGTTATTGTGAGCGACTCAGCAGCGCGCCTCTGAGTAGTGCGACTTCGAATAATGGTGGCTTGCAACAGTCCGCGCTGGTTGTGCCTGGCAGTGACCTGACGAAGCAGATTCAGGTTCAGGGAACACAAATGAACCTCTTAACCTTGCCGCCTAAGGCTGTCAAAGGCGCTTTATTGGGTATGCACTGTTTGCCTGAGCAAAAAGAAAAGTTTGTTCAATTCTGGAAGAGCGATATGCGCTATCAAAGAAAACCCCTGAGCCAGATGGTCTGGCCCAAAGGCGATTATCAATTCAGCTTTGAGCCGCTATAAAGAAGCCTATTTATTCTGAAGCGGAGGCTATTTTTCTGAAATTGAGGCTACTTTTTCTGAAATTGAGGTGAGTTGATCAGTGCGGAAAATGCCTGAGGATCAGCCAGCTCGCCATCTTCACGTAAGGCCGGATAAGGCAGGTTGTATTTTTTGCACAGCTTAAGCTCAATCGGACGACACCACTCAAACAGCAGGCGTTCATACAGTTCGTCATCCAAACGGCGCTCATCGTATAACCCGGCTTTCTGACGCTGGTGCTGGGCTTCGGTAAGAATGATGGCTGCCGCCACCGACACATTAAACGACTCCACCATACCCTGCATCGGAATAATCAGATGGTGATCCGCCAGCTCGGCAGCAGTATCGCTGATGCCTTCTTTTTCCGTACCCATCATTAATACCGTTGGCTGAGTAAAGTCGTAATCACGGTAGTTAATTGCTTCGTCACTCAGGTGAGCGGCACACACTTTATAACCTTGTTGCTGAAAGCCGGTAATGGCTGAGGCAATATCCGGGTGAGTGTGTTTTTCAATCCAGGAATCTGAACCCGCCAGGGCGGCTGTTTTTAACCGGAAGGTATCGTGTGGCCATACTACATGCACTTCCGGGATGCCCACGGCATCACAGGTACGGGCAATAGCGGCCAGGTTATGCGGTTTGTACACTTCATCGGTCAGTACCGTTAAATCCGGCTGGCGTTTGTCCAGGGTATCTTTGATGCGTTGCAGACGTTCAGGGGTCATGCGTGGAATGCTCCGGCTAAATCACTCAGTCAAAAATTGTAATACTGCCCGGGCTATTGCCGCACCGAGCTAGAATTTGCGGGGGGCGCATTGTATAAAAGCCGCCTGATTGATGCACGAAAAGTTGATGCAAAACGATGCAGGTAGCGATGATATGAAAGGTAATCCGATTCTGGGCTTCAGTTATGTGTGGCGCGGTTTTATGCAGTTAGGCCGCCCGGAACTGCGGCCTTATGTGGCCTGGCCAATTCTGATCAATGCCATTCTGGTATCTTTTCTGAGTTACTCTGGTATTCAGTGGCTGCATGGTTCGATTGAAGACGTGCTGGGGTATGTGCCGTCCTGGCTGGATTGGCTGTACTGGATTCTGATGCCGGTGGCGGTGATGACAGTGCTGCTGATTTTTGCCTATTTCTTCAGTGCCATTCTGGTGGTGATTGCCAGCCCTTTTAATGGCTTACTGAGTGAAAAAGTCGAACAACAGCAAGGTTCGACCATTCCGGATGAATCTATTCCGAGCATGGTGAAACGGACTTTATTGCGGGAACTCACTAAGCTGGGCTACATGTTGCCGCGTTATCTGGGGCTGATCATTATCAGCTTGATTCCGGTGGTGAATCTGGCAGCCCCGTTTTTATGGTTCTGGTTCGGCAGCTGGATTGTGGCGCTGCAATACCTGGATTATTCCTTTGATAACCATACCCGCCCCTTTGCGGAAACCCGCACCACTTTAGGCCAGCAACCTCTGACCGTACTGGGGTTTGGCGCCATCGTAGCGTTACTGATGACCATTCCTCTGGTGAACTGGTTTGTGATGCCAGCGGCGGTGATTGGTGCCACATTATTGCGACTGGAACAAATGCCATTTGTTGACCATGACATTCTTTCGGGCAAAGGCGACACGCTGAACTATGCTTTAAAGAATGATGTAACAACCCGACTGACTGATGGCAAAACTGAAAATTCTGGTGGTGGATGATGCGGCATTCATCCGTGACCTGGTAAAAAAAGCCGTAAAAGATACCTACCCTGGCTGTGAGCTGTTCGAAGCCATTGATGGGCGTAAAGCCATCAGTGTGATGAACAGCCAGGACATCGCCGTGGTGTTGTGTGACTGGGAAATGCCGGAAGTTTCCGGTATTGAAGTGTTGCAGTGGATGCGCGCTGATGAGCGTTATAAACAAGTACCGTTTATGATGATCACCAGCCGAGGCGATCGTGACCATGTTGTGAAAGCCGTGGAAGCCGGTGTCTCCGACTACATTGGCAAACCCTTCACCCGTGATAACTTTGTCGCCAAGCTCAGCAAGTTGGTGTTTAAGCATCATAAAATCCGTCCGAATGTGGCTGATAAGCAGCATGCTACGGGTTTGGGAGGGGATTCTGCCAACGTGCTTGCTGTGGCTTCTGCTAAACCCAATCCAAAAGAAGCCAAGCCAGCCGCTCAGGATATGGGGGGCGCTTCGGTTTTAATGGGCAACAGCAAGTCGGCCAAAGTGGTTGATGAAGCCGCGCCAGCGAAATCCACAACGGCTAAGAAACCCGCAGCGCGTGCCAAAGGCATCGTCAGTGTGCGCTTTGGTTCTGGTGGCTCGGCTAAGTTAGTGATTAAAGATATTAACCTGCAGGAAATGTTGGGTGTGTTCCGTCGTGAAGGCCCGTTACCGGCGTTGTTGGAGCAGGTGGTGCTGGATATCACCGATAAAGAAGGTGGCGATGTCGCCCGAATCAACGGTTATGTACGCATGATGCAGGCGCAGGAGCCGCATGTGGATGCCGAAACGATTCAGATGCTAATTCGTTACGTGGATGATGATCCGGATAAGATGGCGACCCTGTCCAAATATATTGCCAGCGTGCGTTAAAAACGACTTACGTTGCCATAACGGCGTTAAATAGTCGGCTCTGTATCCGTGAGGCAGCGCTCCGCTGGAAAGTGACAGCAGAATTCACTGCCTTGCCCCAGGGTGCTGTGAATTTCCAACTCGGCCTGGTGCCGTAATAACACGTGTTTAACAATCGCCAATCCCAGCCCGGTACCTCCGGTCTGGTTGTTACGACTTGGGTCTGCCCGATAAAAACGCTCGGTGAGTCGTGGTATATGGTGTTCATCAATGCCAGGGCCATTATCTTTCACGCATAAACGTACACCATCCGGGTGACGTGACCAGCTCACCTGAATTTCCCCTCCATCCTGAGTGTATTTCACCGCATTAAAAATCAGGTTTGAGAAGGCGCTGTGTAATTCATCGGTGTAGCCTTTTAACTGGTCATCTGACTGGACTTTCAGTGTTAGCTGGTGATGTCGATCACCACTGAGCGCACGTGCATCAGCAACAATGGTTTCAAGCATTGATCTAATGCTGACAGAATCAGGCTGGTTCTGATGGCTGGTTTCTAAACGTGACAACATCAGCAAATCGGTAATCAGACTTTCCATTCGGCGGCTTTGTTGCGCCATCTGGCTGATCATCCGGCCCCAGCGTGGCGGCAGAGAATCGGCGGCCATGTCCATCGTTTCGATATAGCCGGATACCACGGTTAACGGTGTGCGCAGCTCGTGACTGACATTGGCGACGAAATCTTTGCGCATGGCTTCCAATTGTTTCAGGCGGGTGATGTCATGCACCAGAATCAGTCGGTCCTTACGGCCAAACAGGGTGATATTAAATTGCAGCTGCAACTGAGCATTAACCGGTGATGGGATGGATAATGGCTCATCATAATTGACCGAATCAAAATACCCTTTAAACAGTGGGTTACGAATCAGATTGGTGATGGGTTGGCCGACATCCACTGGTGCTTTGAGGCCTAAAAACTCGCCGGCAGCACGATTCCACCATTCCAGATTGCCATGGCTGTCGACCATTAAAACGGCGTCCTGTAAGGCAGCGGTCGAATCCTGAATACGATTAATAATGGCCTGTAGCCGTTGCTGGTGTTTTTGGCTGCGTTGCTGCAAGCGCTGGGTTTGGTAAAAAATACTGCCCCAGATGCCGTATGTCGAAGGAAGTTGTGTGCTTTGACCTTGCTGAAGCCAGTGGTGTAGGCGGTAGAGTTGTAACCATTGCCAGAGAATATACAGACCACAGGCAAAAGCGAAAGAAAAACTGAACTCGTTGAAAAAATAGCCTGCTGCCAGTGCCGTTGCCAGCAATAGCAGCAGAGGGCGCAACTCCCTGCGCCAGGCTGGATTCATCACTTACGATGCTTTGGTTGAAAAGCGATAACCGGTGCCACGAACGGTCTGGATCAGGTGGTCGTGGGCATCACCGAGTGCTTTGCGTAAACGGCGAATATGAACATCCACGGTACGCTCTTCAACATACACGTTGCCCCCCCAAACCTGATCCAACAACTGCGCACGCGAGTAGGCGCGCTCCTGGTGGGTCATAAAAAATTGCAGCAGGCGATATTCAGTCGGACCAATATCAATCGGCGACTCATGCGACATCACCCGGTGGCAGACCGGATCCAGTACCAGGCCACCTACGGCAATCGGCTCTTCAATACCTTGTGGTGTGGCACGACGCAGTACAGCCTTCAGTCGAGCAACCAGCTCTCGCGGTGAAAACGGTTTGGTGATGTAATCATCCGCGCCTGCTTCCAGCCCCTGTACCTTGTTATCTTCTTCACCTTTGGCGGTGAGCATGATAATCGGCAGCTCGGCGGTCAGCTCTTCACGCTTCAAACGACGTGCAAACTCGACACCGCTGGTTCCCGGTAACATCCAGTCCAGCAGGATCATATCGGGTTGGCGGTCAACCACTTGTGAGTGTGCTTCCTGTGCGGTGGCCGCTTCCAGACATTCATAGCCAGCCATTTCCAGAGCGACAGCAATCATCTCGCGGATTGGGGCTTCGTCATCAACGATCAGTACGGTTTTACCTGCTTTACTCATAGTTCCAGTCACGCAAGTGTCATATTTGATAATGCGCGGTATTACACTGGGATAATGTTACAAGCATGTGACAGGTGGGTGATGCCAACCCGGCTTTTCTACAAAGTTGTCATATTACTGTCTTATTACCAGACTCACGTCAGTAAATAATGCAGCGCCAGACCTAACCAGATAATGAGTCCGAACCAATGACTCTGACGGAAAGTGGCAAAACAAATGTCGCGTTCTCGTGAGCGGATATTCCATACCTGCCAGCTGAGAAAAGCCGCACCGGCCAGTAACGCCAGGTAATACGGCCAGCTGAGTTCTAACTGGCTACCGGCCAGCAGTAAGGCAAACACGGCAATGCCTTTGAGTGTGGCTACCATCACGATGTCCATATCGCCAAATAAAACGGCCGTGGATTTCACCCCGATTTTGATGTCATCGTCACGATCGACCATGGCATAAACCGTATCGTAAGCAACCGTCCAGCTCAGGTTAGCGATATACAGCAACCACACAACAGCAGGCAGCTCGTTGCTTTGTGCGGCAAAGGCCATTGGAATCGCCCAGGAAAACGCGGCCCCTAATACCACCTGTGGCAGATGGGTATGGCGTTTCATAAAAGGATAAAGCGAGGCCAGAGCCAGGCCGCCAAATGACAGTAATACCGTGAATTGATTGGTGAATAACACCAACACAAACGCCACAATAATCAGGATGGCAAAAGTAATCAGCGCTTCTTTGGCGGTGATTTTACCGGTTGCTAATGGGCGTGTATGCGTTCGCTTTACATGCCCATCAATGTCTCGGTCGGCAAAGTCATTGATGACACAGCCCGCCGAGCGCATTAAAAAAACACCCAGAACAAAAATGCAGGTATTGGCCAAGGAAGGATGCCCTTCGCCTGCGATCCATAAGGCCCATAAGGTTGGCCACAGTAGCAGGTAAGAACCGACGGGTTTGTCGATACGGGTCAGCTGAACCCAATCAAACCAGCGTGGAAAATATCGATCTAATTGTTGTTGCAAAACGCGCTGTAGGGGCTGCAAGACAGAAGACATAACACCGTTCACATCACTGCGGAGTCAGCCCCGCCAGTTGTTGGGAAAAGGCTTCCGATACCATCAGGGGTTTATCGCCCAGGGTAAATACCGAATGCCGGCACCATTCTAGCGCTAACGGGTTTGAATTGCAGTGAGAAACCATCAGAGGCTGACGCTTCAGGTTTGGCTGGCGGAAGAGATAACTGCCCAGAGACTGCTTGCCCAGATATTGCAGGCGACGTTCCTGGCCGGTCAGCGTGGGTAGCGGGATGGCGGTACGGGCGTATACCAGTGGTTGGTTGTTCACATGCAGAATCACCTCTCTGACCCAAACCTTGCACTGATGAGCCAGGCTAAGGCGCTGCTGTTCCAGTGGCGTTGGTCGGCCGTGATACTCGCGCACGATTTCGACCCGGAAGTCTCCGAGCTGGCTGAGCCTGGCGGTCAGTGAACCATGGTCAAATAACCAATCTCGCCAATCATTCGGAAGGCTGGATGGCACAATACGATTTCGGGTCGACCAGTTGGGTGCAAGCGGATGCAGAATGTGGTGTAACGCTGAACTGTTCATCGCCGCGCAGGATGCTCGAAAGTTGCTCATTTCGCAAGGAAAAACCCCGCTGCAAGTGACAGCTCAGCGATGAAATCATTCGATTGCTGACATCTTTCAACCATCCGATGCCGGTAAATGACCGTTGCTTTTAGTCACTGGCATCAGTAGCGTTACGACTTCTCCAAAGCTGCCAGGTTCTGATGGCAGAGTGTGATTAGTAATAATAAGAGAGATTCATCATGAAAAGATGGCAATGTGTTGTTTGTGGCTGGATTTACGACGAAGCAGAAGGCGCACCGGAAGAAGGTATCCCACCAGGTACGGCCTGGGATGATGTCCCCGATGATTTTATCTGTCCGGATTGCGGTGTTGGTAAGGATGATTTTGAAATGGTCGAAATCTGAGAAGCGTTTAAGGAATTACTATGAGCAGTACCCCTGACATGACACAACCGATTGTTGTTATTGGTTCAGGCCTGGCGGGATATAACCTGGTTAAGGAATGTCGCAAGCTGAATCCGGATCAGAGCATTCTGATGATCACCGCCGATGATGGTCGTAATTATTCTAAGCCGATGTTATCAACCGGCTTTGGAAAAAATAAAACGGCAGATGAATTAGCGATGTCGACCGCCGCAGATATGGCAGAGCAGCTGAATATTGTTATTCGCACTCACACCCGGGTGACGAACATCGATGCGGCATCCAAAACCGTCTTCGTCGGTGAAGAACCCATTGCCTACAGCAAGCTGGTATTGGCATGGGGCGCTGAAGCGCTGAGCCCTCGTATTGAAGGGGATGCCGAAGACCACATCTATTCCATCAATGATTTACAGGATTATGCGCAGTTCCGCGCTGCGGCCGAGGGCAAAAAACGGGTACTGATTATGGGCGCAGGCCTGATTGGTGCTGAATTTGCCAATGATATGGTCAGTGGTGGGTTTGATGTGGATGTGGTGGCGCCGTGTGATCATATTCTGCCGTCCTTATTACCTGAAGAAGCGGCCAATGCTGTTCAGCAAGGGCTTGAAGGTTTGGGTGTTCGTTTTCACCTGGGTCCACTGGTCACTCGCATCAGCAAAGAAAATGATGCGCTGGTGGCGTACCTGAGTAATGGCCAGACCATTGAAACCGATCTGGTTGTTTCCGCCATTGGTTTGCGCCCGCGTCTGGATCTGGCGGTAAAAGCCGGTTTGCAGGTTAGCCACGGCATTGTGGTGAATCGTGAGCTGCAAACCAGCGAAGCGGACATCTATGCTTTGGGTGATTGTGCCGAAGTTGAAGGTCATGTGTTGTTGTATGTCTTGCCATTGATGGCGTCGGCCCGAGCCTTGGCGAAAACACTCACTGGCACCACCACGCCGGTCAGTTATGGTGTGATGCCGGTGACTGTCAAAACTCCGGTAGTTCCGGTAGCGGTCGCTCCAGTTGCGGCCAATAGTGACGGAAACTGGTCAATTGATGCGCAAGGAAGCGATGTTCAGGCAGAATTTCGCAATTCTGAGGGCAAATTGCTCGGGTATGCTTTGACCGGAGCCAAGGTTATGAATAAAGTAGCGCTCAACAAAGAATTGGCTCCCCTGATGCCATAGGGCAGGTTGTTAAAGCCAGTCAGAGAGTCGAGTGTGTGGTTTTATCAGCACTCTTAATTCCGTTGTTTGTTATTTACACGATATTGACCCCGGAGTTTTGCCGGGGATGTTATCCAATACAATAAGGATTTATTCCATGCGTAAACCAGAACTGGCTGCGGCCATTGCTGAACAAGCTGATCTGAGCAAAGAAAAAGCATCTGAAGTAATCAACGCGATTACTGATCAGATTGCCAAAGCACTGAGCGAAGGCGATTCCGTAAGCCTGATCGGTTTTGGTACTTTTGAAGTACGCGACCGTAAAGAGCGTCAGGGCAAAAACCCACAGACTGGTGAGCCAATCACCATTCCTGCGGCGAAAGTACCTGCATTCAAAGCCGGTAAGGCTCTGAAAGAGGCAGTACAATAAGTACTGATGCCCAGCTGCTGACTCGTGAGTGGGTAAAGCAGCTGGTGATTGGCGAAGGGCTCTGTCCCTTCGCTCACCCCGTGTTCGACACCTTGCTGATTGACGTCAGCCACAGCTCCGATCTTGAAACCGTTACCGCTGAGTTTATGCACCTGCTGCAACGGGTTGCTGAGGCGGATCCGCAACAACTTCCTACGGCATTGTTTGTAACCCCTGAGGTACTGCACGATTTTGATGAGTACTGGAATTGGGTGGGTATCTGCGACAACCTGCTGTATCAGCTGGGTTATGAAGGAATATTACAGCTGGCAACCTTCCATCCGCTGTACCTGTTTGAGGGTGAAGATGAAGCGGATATGAGCCACTTCACTAACCGCGCTCCGTATCCCACTTTGCACATTATTCGTGAAGCCGAAATGGAAGCAGTATTGGCTTCTGCGACCAAACCAGAGCGCATTCCGGAAAGAAATCGCAAACATATGCGTCGTTTAGGGCGAGAAGGGCTGTTAAAAGCTATGCCTGCTCTGGCAAAATCGCGAGTGTTTGACGACCAGCGCTGATGTCTGTTTATCCAATCCAGCGACTGGCTAACGAGCGACAACACCCAATGACGTATGACTCAAGTAATTAAGGATCATAACCATGATTAAATTCCGCTTATTATTATGGGCCCTTGGCCTGATGATGAAAAAAGGCGCTAAGAACAACCCGGATTTTCAGAAGCAACTGGAAGGCAAAGATTTTGCGTTTCAGATTCAGACACAGGATGGCGGTATTGTTCGTCATTACGTGATTAAAGATCAAAAAGTGAAATCCAAAGGCAAAGCACACGTTGAACCAGCTTTTACCATCAGCTTTAAAGATGCTGAAACCGGCCTGGGCATCATGACGGCCAAAGATAAAAATGCGTTTATGAAAGGCATTCAGGATAAAAACATTGTGATTTCCGGAGACTTCTCTCTGGTTATGTGGTTCCAGGGCATTGTTAAGTACCTGAAGCCGAAAAAGAAAAAGTAACATGCAAGTAAGCATCTTCATCGATGCATGACAGGGTGATTACAGGTGATGTTTTTGAGAGCAGCAACAGGATGTTGCGACCGCCCGGCAGACACATGGACAAAATGCAGGATGCATATTTTGCACAGCGTAGCTGCCCGAAGGGGTAGGTACATGGATGTACCTAATGAAGTGCCTTCGGGGCGGCGGTAAAAAATATCATCTGTGATCAACTCTGTATCAGAATTAAGAAAACAACAAGGAACCTGAGATGAATCTGACTAAACGAATTCTGATTGCCATGGCATTGGCGGTGGTGCTTGGCAGTATCACTCAGGTTTTGCTATCCGACGACACACTGAACAGCACACTGCGCTACCTGCTGGATGATGTGCTGGCCAACGGCCTGTTTTTTGTCATTGGCAAAATTTTTGTTGCCAGCTTAAAAGTGCTGGTGGTGCCGCTGGTTTTTGTATCTCTGGTGTGTGGTGTTTGCCACCTGAAAGACCAAAGCAGCCTCGGTTTACTCAGCCTAAAAACCATTGGCTTGTATATTATTACAACCGGCTTAGCCATTTCCCTGGCGCTATTTCTGGCGACCCTGTTTGAGCCGGGTTCGGGCGTATCATTACAAACCGAAGCCAGCTATAAGGCCCCGGCTGAAACATCGCTGAAGCAGGTGTTTATCAATATCTTCCCGACCAATCCGATTGCCGCCATGGCTGAAGGTAAAATGCTGCAGGTAATTGTGTTTGCAGTATTGATTGGTTTGGCGATTGGTCGTGCCGGTACCGCCGGTGATCGCATTGGCGCTACCTTTAATGACTGGAACGAAGTATTGATGAAGCTGGTGACTTTACTGATGTCACTGGCGCCTTATGGTGTGTTTGCGTTGTTATTCAGCCTGTTTGCCAAACAAGGTCTGGGCACCATTGGCGACTTAGCCATTTACATGCTGACAGTGGTGAGTGCTCTGGCGGTGCATGCCTTTGTAGTGTATCCGTTGATTCTGAAAACCCTGACGGGTCTGTCGCCGCTGACTTTCCTGAAAAAAATGCGTAATACCCAGTTATTTGCCTTCAGTACCGCCTCCAGTAATGCCACGTTGCCGATCACATTGCGAACCGTTGAACAACGATTGGGTGCAGACAACCGTGTTGCCTCCTTTGCCGTGCCATTAGGGGCCACCATCAATATGGACGGTACGGCGATTATGCAGGGGGTTGCGACGGTCTTTATTGCTCAGGCCTTTGCGCTGGATCTGGCTCTGACAGACTACTTGCTGGTCATTGTCACTGCGATGCTGGCGTCTATTGGTACGGCCGGTGTTCCGGGTGTGGGGCTGGTGACATTGGCTCTGGTGTTACAACAAGTGGGCCTGCCGGTGGAAGGTATTGCCCTGATTATTGGTGTCGACCGTATTCTCGATATGATTCGTACCGCGGTGAATGTCACCGGTGACGCCATGGTATCCGTGACGGTGGCACACAGTGAGGGGGCATTGGATAAAGCGGTGTTTGACGACGCGGCTGCCGGAGACGTTAAAGCATGATTCGCCTGTTCTTGATATGTGTTGGGATGGCCGTTACTTCAGCCAACCTGATGGCACAGCCGGCATTGGTTGAAGCCGCCAGTGTCAGTGCGTCGACTGCTGAAACTCCGGCTGCTGAAACCCTGGCTCGTGCCGAACGGCTGAATGAGATCATTCGCTTATCCGGACTGACAGGGCTGAGTCTGCAAGCCCGCCATTTGGCGCAACGTGAATTAAATAACCAACAAGCGGCTTTGGGCTTTCAGTATCAGGTTGCTGGCCGGGTTGCTCAGCTGTGGTCACCACAATCATTAACTGCTCGTCTTAAGCAACCGCTCGAAAGCCTGACTGAACAACAGTTGCAGCAGTTATTCTCGACGCTGAACAGCAAGGTCATGCGTCAGGCGAGAACAAAAGAAAACCAAGCGGTTGATCATCAGAATTCTCCTGAATTTCTCGCCTATGTTGAAAAGCTCAGAGCGCAGCCACCGTCGTCGGGTCGTCTGAAAACGATTGTCGATTTAGATCGCGCGATGCATTTTTCAGATCTGATATTACAGACCCGTGCGTCTGTTTATGCACAGTTGCAGCAGGTTCTGAAAGATTGGCAACCTCCTCAGGATTGGCAGCAGCTTTTGCGTGCCGAAGTGCATGAATTTTTGTTGTTCACCTATCGCCGCACCCCGAATGACGGCATTCAGACATTAACCCGGGCTTATCAACAGCCGGCCCTACAACAATGGTTGCAGGATTCTTCCGGCTTATTGAAAGAAGAAGGCTAAAAGACGAGGGCTGATAGGGCGCACCTAACGTCAGTCCTTTCAGTTAATAATTTTGCATGAATGCAGGTCGCAATCTGATCGGCCTGTATTGTCCTAACGCTCTGACGTTAACCTGTAATAAAACAAGCGTACTAATAAAAAATCTGATCATTATGAATCAGACGTGCATTGTCTTACTGTCTTCAGGAATACTTCATGAGCATCAAAACTATCCTTTACGCGGCAATGGGAATGACCGTTGCGGCAACAACGGCGGCCATGAGCTCGTCACCGGAGTCCGATCCGATTGCCGACTTCCAAAACGGCTGGGCCGGCAAAGCACTGGCGATGCAACGTCAGTTAGACCTCAATGAGCCGATGAGTCAAAGCAGTATTCTGGGGTCCCATAACACCTATAACTCTGAAGAATATCGCACCGCGCTGCGTTACATAGATCCGCAACAAAAACACTCCATTTATGATCAGCTGCGTTTAGGTGCACGCTTCCTGGAGCTGGATGCGCACTGGACGTATAAAATCGACGGTTTTGATTGGGGCAATGATATTTTGTTGTGCCATTCCGGTATTGGGCAGAACTTTGGTGATGTGCACGTTGGTTGTAGCCTGGCGGATCGCCGTTTGAGTGATGGCCTGGAAGAAGTTCGTCGCTGGCTGGATGAAAACCCGGCCGAAGTGATTATTCTGTACATCGAAGACCACGTAGACGGTGAACATACGCGTTTATGGAATACCCTGAACAGCAAGTTAGGGAATAAATTTTATGCCTCGGGTGGTTGTAAAAGTGTGCCGTCCGACCTGAGCAAAGCCGATGTGCTGATGTCCGGTAAGCAGGTTGTGTTGTGGAAAGACAAAGGTTGCTCCAGCGACAGCACCATGGCAGGTGTGGCCTTCAGTGGTTTGGGTGATATCAGCCGTATCTGGGAAGATCGCACTGGCATTGGCGCCATTGGGGCGTTTTTTAACGGTACCGCCGTGAGTCGTTTGGAAGCGGCTGACATCGAGCGCGAATTTAAAGCGGGTCGTAATCTGGTGAATCTGGATGACATTACCCATGACGATGGACGCCTGGAAGCTGCTGTCTGGTCGTGGGATCGCAATGAGCCGAATAATCAGGGTGGCGATCAGGATTGTGCCGTGCAATGGGAAAATGGCCGTTGGGATGACGACAACTGTGGCAATCAGTATCACTTTGCCTGCGAAAGCCAGGACGATGGCTCCTGGAGCCTGAGTACCACTACCGGAGCCTGGACTGAAGGCACCGCAGCCTGTGCGGCGTTGGCAGGTAACTATACTTTCTCGGTACCAACCAGTGCTGGTGATAATGAAGCCTTAAAAGCCGCTAAAGGCGGTAATACCCATGTTTGGCTGAACTATAACGATCGTTTATACGAAGGTAACTGGCAGGTGCCACAAGGGCAGGGGCTGTTCCGTGAGTTGCGTGATGCACGCAGCAACTTATGCCTGGATGTGGAATGGGGCAACGCGACAAACGGTACCAATGTGCGCCTCTGGACCTGTAATGGCGATAATGCGCAAAAATGGGTGTACGACAGCGCCAATGGTTACTTACGCAGTGCATTAGGTAAATGTCTGGATAATCGTGGTCATCAGCATGACGGTGGTGAAATTGTGATCTGGGACTGTGTTGATAGCAATAATCTGCGTTTTGATTGGGTGGGCCAGACCATTCGTAATCGTCATAACCATAACTTTGCACTGGACGCGTTTGGAACGGAATCTGGTGCTCAGGTTGGACAATGGAGCCACCACGGTGGTGCAAACCAGCGTTGGTACTGGGGTAACTAAATCTCCCTCCCGATTCTTCTGAATCATTAAAGCCTCGTGGTTTACTGTGAAAACGCATCACAGGAAACCACGGGGCTTTTCCGTTACTATCAAGAGTCACCGTTGACATTGATAAGCCATTCGCCAATGACCCTGCCGTCCTATACCACCATTTCAGCCTGGCCTCTGGCGATTGCAAAAGCATTGCAACAGCGTGGCATTGAGCCAACAGCCCTGTTACAACAGGCTGGCATCGATTATCAGGCATTGCAGCATGATCCGGATGGGCGTGTTGATATTCGCTGTATGACGCGTTTATGGCACCTGAGTGAACAGCAAACCGGTGATTCGGCTTTTGGCCTGAGTGTCGCGGCGTGTGCGATGCCAACCCATTTCCGTGCCTTGGGACTGGTGGTAATGACCTGTGATGATATGTTGCAGGCACTGCAAAAACTGGCTGAGTATTACACCCTGGTTTCTAACACTGTACGGGTACGTTTGTTGTATGAGCCGGATCGCATTGGCTTCTGTGTTGAGCCACTGGCGGAAGTTGAGGTTAGTCCTCTGGCGATCGAAGCGTTTTTTGCGGTGATCTATCACCTGGCCAATCAGCTGACGGATTCTGAGTCGCGGCAGCTGATTGTTGCGGCAGAGCTGATGCGTAGCGTCCCGGTGAATGCCCAGCCCTGGCAACAGATATTTTCTGCGGATATCAGGTTTGCTAGCACTCGCCATTGCTTGTGGTTTTCCCGTCAGCAACTGGGCCTGGCTAAAGTGATGGGCAATCGGGAGTTACGCCAGGTTAACGAATCGGTTGTTAAGCAATATCTGGCGGAATTGCAGTTGGACAGCTGGCGCAGCCGGGTGGAGCAACACCTTCTTGTGAACCTTGAACAAGGCGAACCAACACTCACTGAGGTGGCGCGGCAGTTTGAGGTCAGTGAACGTTCGTTGCGGCGTTACCTCAGTGAGGAACACACCAGCTTCCGTGAATGCCTGCAGCAGGTTCGCCAGCAATTAGCCCAACGATTATTAACTCAGGCATTGCCGGTGAACGAAGTGGCGTATCGCATTGGTTTTAGTGACAGCAGTAACTTCAGCCGGGCATTTCAGCGCTGGACCGGGTTAACCCCAGCCCAGTATCGTCAGAAGCATCATCATAGTACTTAGCACTCAAGACATATGATGCTCAGCACTCACGACTATCTATTAAGGTGCTAGGGCGTCACGATGTTAAAGTTGGCATCCGGCTGTTCAAATAAACTGAAGAAGCCAACCAGTTCCAGCAAGCTGCCATCCACCGACAAGGCATCGGAAAATAGTGTGTCTTTGAGGCCAGCATTGCCCAGCAACATATCAACAAACAACTCATGGCTGATGGTCAAACGGGCGGCAAACTCATCGTTAGCCCGCAGTGGACGATGGTGCAATACTGAGTTTTCGATCCATAAAAAATACTGCTCGTTTTTATCGCTGATATGAATCGCCATGGCGGCCTGATCGTCATCTACCTCTTCTGCTTTTAATCGTACCGACATCGAATCAAAGAAGTTACTCACGGGTGATTGCATCAGCACGTCTTTCATCTGGCGAATATCAATGCCGTTATTCGCTTTGCCATCGCGCAGCTCTTTCGCAGCGGATAAATACACATCCCGCCAGGGGCCGGATTCAGCCTGAAACCCCAGTTGTTCATAGGAGTCAGCTAATAAATTGCGTGCTGTCTGATTATCGGGCTCAGCAAAAACCAGATGATTTAATAACTCGGCGGCCCAGCGATAGTCGCCCTGATCGAACGCCGTTTGGGTTTGCTGTAATAACGTATCTGCACCACCGGCTAATGCTACATAACGGCTGGCTGTTTGGCTGGCGGGCAGCGGATCAAGGTGGGCGGGGTTGCCATCGTACCAACCCATGTAAGCCTGATACACGGCGCGGCTGTTGTGTTTCAGGCTGCCGTAATAACCACGGCTGGAAAAGGTGTTGGCTAATGATTCCGGTAACTGAATAGTTTCAGCGATTTCATCACTGACCAGGCCGTTATTCAGGTGGCGTACCGTTTGATCATGAATGTACTTATAAGTATCACGCTGCTGAGTCAGGAAGGTTTGAATCTGTTGTTGTCCCCAGATAGGCCAATGGTGGCTGCCAAAATAGATATTGGCATCAGCAAACAACTCTTTGGCCTCGTTGATATAAGCGCTCCATTTACGCGCGTCACGTACCTTGGTGCCGCGTAAGGTGTAGAGGTTGTGCATGGTGCGTGATACCAGCTCAGCGCCACAAAATGCTTTGTGCTCCGGCAGGTAAAACGTCATCTCTGCCGGGGCTTCGGATTCCGGCGTGTACTGGAATACAAACGGTACACCATCGATAGTGTGCTGACTGCCGGTTTCACTGATCAGGGTGTTAGGTTCAAGAACGCCGAAAGTACCAAATGCCGCGCCTTTCCCCAGCCCTGAGCCCACATGGCCACTGGCGTTACGTTCCAGCCCTCGGCCATACATATACGTTGCGCGGCGGCTCATGGCAGTTCCGGCAATGATGTTTTCACTGGTGGCTTCTTCGAGAAAACCGTGAGGGGCGACAATAGGAATATCATCGGCCAGATAGTCGTTCAGGCCCAGCACACCTCCAAAATGATCAATATGGCTGTGGGTAAAAATAATGGCGGAGATGGGCTTTTGTGGCAGATGTTGCATGGCAAAATCGATGGCTACTTTGGCGCTTTCTTTGGCGGTGAGTGGGTCGACCACAATCCAGCCATGCTCACCTTCGATTAATGTCATATTGGAGATATCAAAACCACGTAGCTGATAAATGCCGGGGCTGACCTCAAACAAGCCATGAATGGCATTTAACTGTGCCTGGCGCCACAAACTGGGATTGACGGTATCGGCGGCCTCACCATCGAGAAACGCATAATCGGCCATGCGCCATAACAACTCGCCACGCTCGCTGATCACCTCTAACGCATCCGGCCGGGCAATCAGTCCTTTATTGGCTTGCTCAAAGTCGGTCAGATCCTGAAAAGGTAATTGTTCAGAAACGGCACGATTAGCTTGTTGGGTGGTTGTGCTGGCTTGGCTGGATAATAAGTGATCCAAGTCCGGATCGGAGTTGCTGCAGGCAGCTAATGCGGCGGCACACAGGCCGGTTAAAACAATACGGTATGTCATTGGGTCAGTAACTCTCTGTCAGTGCTATTGGAGAGAGTTTACGGGTCGGTTGAAATGACTGTGTGGTCTGTAATGGCCAGTCAGTTGTCTTTACTGGCCATTACCTCGAGCAGGTGATTAATCGGTACGGAATTGGCCAACCTGGTCATACAGGGTATGGCTCTGGTGGCTGATGCTGTCGGCATTGCTGCTGACTTGCTGAGCGTGGGTCTGGATATTTTCCGCCTGACTCACTACTTGCTGCAGTTGTTGATTGATGCCTTCGATAATATCCATTTGCTGATGACCCGCATTGGCGATATCGGAGTTCATACGATTGATATCACCCACAGAAGCGGAGATGCTATTTAATGCCTCGCCCGCTTCACGTGCTTTGCTCACACACACGGTTGCCTGCTCTGTGCTGGATTGCATGGTGTTTACCGCCGAGATGGCACCAGACTGTAAGCGCTCAATCATGGTTTGAATTTCGGTGGTGGATTCCTGGGTTTTGGACGCCAGAGAGCGAACTTCATCGGCCACTACCGCAAAGCCACGGCCTTGTTCACCGGCACGAGCTGCCTCGATCGCAGCGTTTAATGCCAGCAAGTTGGTTTGGTCGGCAATGCCACGAATCACATCAAGAATGGTGGCAATGGTATTGGAGTCGTTTTCAACCGTGCGGATTGCCTGAGAGGCCTGCTCAATATCCTGCGACAGTTTATCAATACCTGCGATAGCACTTTGTACCACGTCCAGCCCTTGTTTAGATTTCTGATCGGCATCGGTGGTGGCTTCGGCGGCACTGGAAGCATTGCCAGCCACATCTTGTGAAATGCTGACCAGACTCGCCATGGATTCAGCAGAGCCCGACAGAATGCGTTGTTGGTCCTGGATGGCCCCCTGAGTCTGGCTGGTCATCGCGGTCATGGTATCGGAAGTACTTTTAACCCCTTCACTGGTATGACGTACTTTAACCACGAGCTGATAAATGTTTTCCGCAAAGCGGTTAAAGCCTTTCGCCAGGCTGGCAATTTCGTTATTGCCTTCGGCTTTCAAGCGGCTATTAAGGCTGCCATCACCACGGCCCAGGTCACGCATGGCATCGACCACGGTTTGCAGTGGGGTGAAAATAACATTCAGTGCCATAAAGGCGGCAATGGCCGTGGCAATCGCAACCAATAGTTGCAGGCTGGTAGCAATGCTTGCCCAACGTTGGGCGGCATCTTCAGCGGCTGTTACTTCATTGCCAGTACGCAGATCCAGTGCGGCAAAAAACTGATTCACCGGGGTCATGATTTTATTGACTTCGTTGTGATAGTTGGCGTCAAACAGGATACGTAAGGCAAATGCATTCAGGTTCTCGCCCGCTTGAGGTTGGAACGGGCCTTTCACCATCTGTTGTTGTTCAACAATGGCCATGGCCTGGCTTTCGGTGGCAATTAAAGCATCGGAGTTATTACTGGCTTGTTGTAACAGGGAAAATTCTTTTTCACTGAAACCCAGCTCCTGCATGATATCGCGTTGCTTGCGTGACTCGCCCGGGTACAAGTCTTTATTGACGCTGTTAGGGCGTGGAATTTCGCCATTACGCCATTTAACAATGTCCCAATACTGACGTCGGTAAGTATCTTCGCCGGTCGACACATAGGTTCGGGCCAAACGGGTCAGGTTCATGGATGAGTGCCGGAACTCATCCGCCAACTGGAATGACAGGTAGCGCTGCTTGGCGCTGAGTGCCAGCTCATGAGCGGAGTTAGCGGCCTGCTGGGAAGCCCAGACCGCCACTAACATGGCAACGATGATGCCGCTGAACAGGGCAATGACTTTGTTTTTTAACATAGCTGAGTCTCATGGGTTACGGCAGGTTGCGTTAACACAGGGGGAAGGGAGTTGGCTGAATAGCGGAGTCCTGAGCACTTCCCGGTGCGATACATCTGCCGTGAATTTCATTATTTGACTCAAAAAACTATAGATGGGTTTGTCGATAGGGCAAGACAAAGCTGACAATTTAGGTGGGTTTTGGACAGGCTTTTGAGTCGCAGGCACAGTTGTTTGGAGTGGGTCCTTTAAGCTTCTCGTTGGCGAACGTCTGCTATAAGCTGGGCTAATTAATGAAAAACTGTCATAGCTGGACGTTAATCTGATGCCTGGCTATCTGTATTGAAGGACATTCCATGATTATTAAGCCCAAGATTCGCGGTTTTATTTGCACCACCACTCACCCTGTGGGCTGTGAAGCCAATGTTCAGGAACAGATCAATATCACCAAAGCTCAGGGCGAGGTCAGCAATGGCCCGAAAAAGGTGCTGGTGATTGGTTCTTCCAGTGGTTATGGCCTGGCGTCTCGTATTACTGCGGCATTTGGTTCTGGCGCTGCCACTATTGGTGTGTTCTTTGAAAAACCAGCCACTGAGAAAAAAGCCGGTACTGCGGGTTGGCACAATTCCGCCGCGTTCGACAAGCTGGCGCACGAGGCGGGTTTGTACGCAAAGAGCTTAAACGGTGATGCTTTCAGTCATGAAGCCAAAGCCAAAACCATTGAGCTGATTAAGGAAGACTTAGGCCAAGTGGATATGGTGGTGTATTCCCTGGCTTCACCGGTGCGCAAGCTGCCAGACTCCGGTGAAGTGATTCGCTCGGCACTGAAACCCATGGGTGAGGTGTACAAAGCGACTGCAGTCGATACCAACAAAGACACTTTGTTTGAAGCGGAAGTTGAACCCGCTTCCGAGCAGGAAATTGCTGACACTGTGACCGTCATGGGTGGACAGGATTGGGAACTGTGGATGTCAGCCTTGTCCGAAGCAGGCGTTTTGGCAGAAGGCTGTAAAACCGTGGCTTACAGCTATATCGGTACCGAAATCACCTGGCCGATTTATTGGAACGGTGCATTAGGTGAAGCGAAAAAAGATTTGGATCGCGCCGCACATGCGATTGATGCCGAAATGAAAAAGATCGGTGGCTCTTCCAACGTCGCAGTACTGAAGAGTGTTGTGACCCAGGCCAGCTCGGCAATCCCGGTGATGCCGTTGTACATCGCCATGTCGTTTAAAAAAATGCGCGAGCTGGGCATTCACGAAGGTTGTATCGAGCAGATCAACCGCATGTTCCGCGAGCGTTTATACCGCAGTGACGGTGCAGCTCCCGAAGTCGACAACAACAACCGCCTGCGCCTGGATGACTGGGAATTACGTGAAGATGTTCAGGCCCACTGCAAGGCTTTGTGGCCAACCCTGACCGACGACAATCTGCGCGACTTAACCGATTATCAGGAATACAAAGACGAGTTCCTGAAGCTATTTGGCTTTGGTGTTGAGGGTATCGACTACGATGCGGATGTGAATCCGGTTGTGCCATTTGATGTGGTGGATATCTGAGGTAATTGATACCTGCCCACCAGGCCCTAGGCAAAAAAGCGGACTTTTTCACAGTCCGCTTTTTTGTGCTCTTAAGTCGGCGATACATGTCTTACAATGGCGGCTGTCATCGAGAGGCACCGCCATGAACCGCAAGAAAAAGATCAAAACTATCCTCACCAAAAAACTGAAGAAAACTCAGAAGCGCGAGGCTCCGAAGAACTCCAATAAGCCACGTTATATTTCTAAAGCAGAGCGGGCAGAGCTTGAAATTAGTGTTAACAGGCCAACTGAAAACCTGGAAGTTTCTGAATAAATGGAATGGCTGGAACCGGGTTATGCCGCACTGTTTTTTCTTTCTTTTATAGCGGCTTCTTTGTTACCACTGGGCTCTGAGTGGTTGTTGTTATTGATGCTGTCACAAGGGTTTTCACCCCTTTATACCATTGTGTTTGCCACGGCTGGCAATACGTTAGGCAGTTACCTGAACTATGCCCTGGGTTATTGGGCACATGAGTGGTTGCATAAGAAAAATAAGTTGCAGGGTGCCGGTTGGCAAAAAGCTGAAAGCTGGTTCCAGCGTTATGGTGTATGGAGCTTGTTGTTGGCCTGGATGCCGGTGGTGGGAGATCCGTTAACTTTGCTGGCCGGAGTATTAAAAGCGCCGTGGAAGAGAGTATGTACGCTGATTTTTATATCAAAATCAGGGCGTTATCTGGTGGTGTTTTTACTGTATTGGATGGCAAATTAAGGGCTTTCTAATAATTTTTAATGTATCTGTTAATAATTTTTTCGAATATTCCTTTCTCTTTCATTATACCAAGCTGATTCTTTATTGGGTTAATAACTGTGTCTGATGTGTTTAACGACGTTGCCAGAAACAGTTGGGGGCTCATGATGATCTTTTCTTCAATTAAGTTGTTTGTGTCTAATTCTTTTTGCTTGATGAGATACTGAGCTAAATGCATTTCGGTAAACCAGTATTTCACTAAACCATTCGTCAGCAGTTGGAAGCAGGCTTCTTCATCATTAACAATAATATAATCCGGGTGGTTATGGGTTTTTAGCCAGTGCTCCATGGGAGTGCCATAATGGGCGCAGACTTCTGCACGTATATCATTGGCTGATATTGGGTCGGGCTGCCAACGTAACATGCCAATTCGGGTTGTAATTAATGGTTTGACCCATTTGAAATGTCGCTCGCGCTCCGGAGTTCTCGCCAGACCAACCAAAAAGTGATTCTGGTGTGTTTCGATAATTTGAAAGGCGCGTTTTAACGGCACAATTTTACTGTGCGCTGAGAACCCTGAGGCGTGTGCAGCCTGTTGTGCAATTTCGATGTTTATACCGATAATTTCATCGTCTTCACGCCAGGAAAAGGGTGGAACATTGGCTCCCAGAAAAATAATATCCTTATTAAGACTCTGGCTTTCACCTTCACCCCAGCTGAAGGGTGCTAACCCAAGTAAGAGCAGGCCTGTCAATTTCAGGACGATGTGCATGACGTTAGCCAAGGGCAGCACCTGTATTCTTATATTAATGAATTAACATAAGTGTTATCTCACAGCTTCGCAACCTATTGATGATTGATCAGAAAAAGTTGCGGATGTTCTAAAGATAATCGCTGCGCATCAGGGTTGTTAACACATGAGATACCAGCTCCGCCTGACGATTGGTGGCGGTTTTTTGATAAATAGATTTGAGGTGACTGCGTATGGTGGAAAGCCCACGACAGGTTTCTTCCGCGATGTCTTCCAAAGCCATGCCTCTGCATAAATAATCACACACTTGTGACTCGGTTTTCGACAGAGCAAAAAACTTTTGAATTCTTTCCGGGCTGATTCCGTGCTCTTTATCCCAGGGGTAAATCGTCACTAATATGCCCATGTCAGATTCTTTTTCAGAGCGGATCGGCGTTAATAATAAACTGGCTCCTTCGTCATTCGCTTTAACCGATAAAACCTTACTGTCAGTGTCATTTTTATCCAGAATGGATGAGCTGTAAGCCAGGAGTCGGGCATTATTTTTGTGGTCAGAAAATTCAGCAATGCCACTGCTATTAATGGAAAGAACAGCGGAACTATCCAGCCATTGTTGTGCTTTTTTATTATAAAAGCTCAGGTACCCACCTTGTTTAATAAATAATAACGGCAAACTCAGGCTGTCGAAAATAGACTGTAATAAAGACGTACTTTTTGTCTGGTCAAACGCCATGCGTAATGCAATGGCACGCCGGAGATCACTGATTAACAGGTTGAGTCGTTGTAACTCCTGCGGTTGGAAATGACCATGATCGGCCCCTCTTCCCAGTGTCAGGGCAAAAATTGAGTGCGCATCTTTGTGAATAATTGCACAAGCACCGTCTGCAAGGCCAGCCTGCTCACACCATGCCTGCACAACAGGGTCATCAAGGTGATTATCGTTGCTGTAAAAGGCACTGCAGAATCCGTTGTGCTCCTGTTCTATGGCACGTTTTAACAGCGGATCCCTGTGGCCGAGATTGGCGATGTAATATTCAATCACATCGTGAGGCATATCCTGATACCAGCCGCCCATCACTTGCCCGGTGCTGGTGTTGCGAATCGACAGTGTGGCAGTGGCGCAGTTAAAAGCTTGCTGCAATGCTTCGAGAAAAGGGTTGAAGCCAGCGGAATGAGTGACGCTGGCATAGGCTAAATCAGAGAGTGCTTCCAGATTGACTGAGAAAGACTGTTGTTTTTTTTCCTGAACCATCAATGACATACTGCACTTCATGCTTATTGAGTAATTTTCAGTAGTGTAAGATAGTGACCTTATTCCCTCATATAGGGGAAATTGGGGGCTGGTCAGGTCGTGAGGGATTGTCGTGTTTGTCGTGCATAAGTCAGAAGGTTTTAAGCAACTGGTACAGGATACTTACCAACTGGCCCACGATGTTTCTGAACCAATGTTTAAACAAGGTGTGCTGGATCGGCTCACGCAAACCATGACGCTGGATACGGCATTCTGGATGACACGCAGCGAAGTGGATACGCCATACGCGGCTGAAGAAACATACACCTATCATCTGCCCGAGGGCGTGCAGGAAAATTACCTCAAACACCCAACCGTGCTACAACAAGCACTGGAGCTGAATCAGGTGCTGATGGCCAACCTGGGTACGACGATCGACGTTAAAGATATTATCCCTCAGGCACAGTGGCATAAATCAGATATGTATTTATTGCATTGCAAAAAATACGACATTGAACACTCTGTGATGACCTTATACCCAAGCGATCATAATCAGATGATTGCTTCCATTTCTCTCAATCGTCATGCGCGCCATCCGGCTTTTACACCGCAGGAGCGCGAACTGATACAGGCGTTTGTGCCCCATATGGTTGAGGCACAACGATTAAATACTCTGTATCACTTTCAGCGTCATCAGACAGCACATACTCTGCGTGGTGTGATTGATAAACACGGTAAAGTCATTGAGTCCGATGCCGGGTTTGATGAAGCCCTGGCCGATATTCATATCGACTTAGCGAATCTTAATCTCAGTGATATTCAGTTTAATGACCTTGATAGCCGTTATATTTGTCAGGGTTATCGCCAATCGGGTTACATTCATCTGACCATTCAGCAGAAATCCCCATGGGAAATACTCTCCCAGAGAAAGGTCGAGGTGGCGCACCTGTTAGTACAAGGAAAACCCAATAAAACCATTGCGAATGAGTTGGATATGTCGGTCGAAACCGTTAACGAACATATGGCGGATATCTTTAAACGTTTGCGGGTTCGTTCTCGTTATGAGGCGATTGCGGTATTGTCGGGCGGGAGTCATAACAGGGCGCAACCCCCATTGTTATTCGATCGTGATCATACCTTGCTGTACTGTGATAAAACGGCGGCAGCGATATTGGATAAACAACAAATTCTATTGGATAGCGTGGTTGAAAAGGCTGATCAGGGCCAACCATTTTTTGCGTTGAATGGCATTCTTTTTCAGTGTGATAAAACAGAAACATTTATTCGTATCAGTCTGGCGGATTATTCAGAAAGTCTTTCTGTATTGTCAGCCCGTGAACTGGTGATTGCTTATTTAATTGGTAATTTATTAAGTAATAATGAGATCGCCGAACAGCTGGAAATATCGGTTAAAACCGTTGAAAACCAGCTGACCAGCATTTATCGAAAACTCAAGCTGCGCAACCGGTCTGAGTTGGTTGCACAGTTGAATGGGGCCGTTTAAAAACCCTTAGTTTGTACTAAAGCGGCTATAAAATAACTTAGCGGCCGGCTCAGTTTGGATATCCTGATCTGTCTTCTTTGCGGTATACACTAAGGTCACCTCGTCGGAGTTATCGATATAAACACCCACTTTTAAAGGTGATAAATCGTTGGGGTCGATATTGTTATCGATTACTTCAACATCCAGCCAGCGGTTGCCATCGTAAATACGGCTGTACAAGGTGACAGGCTCACGATTGTTGTTTGCATCTAAAGAATAACCAAACCAGGCAATCACGGCTTTACCATTGTCATTGATATCGCCGGAAAATTTATTATAAGCAAATTCTCCCTCTGGTAGATGCTGCGTACTTGAGGCTTCAAAAACGCCAGCATCAGAAATATTGCTGCTCAGATAGGCTTGATCGTTAGTTCTATCGTAATCATTCCATAGCGTTAAACCATAATCGGCACCATCACTCAGTTGGGCTTGTAGTGTCAGAAATGGTGAATTTATTTGGCCTAATGTGTGAGCCTGTGACCAGCTGCTGCCGTTATCAAAACGAGCTTTTAAATCATTGCCTTTATTGAATACAGCTAAGCTGTGTTTAGCATCATTCAGTGCCATATCCGCTACTGAGCTGTTGCCCTGAGGGGCGGCAATGTTTATTGCTGAACCTAAGCCAGCTTGCGTGCTAAACCCTGAAACAAAGACATTTCGAGGGTTTTGGGAGTCCAGAGTTAACACCTTCCCTTCGTCGTCATTACCAAGGCCAATGGCTGCAACACGACGGCTGCTGCCGAACGAGCTGGCAGAGTTTTGTGGCTGCGAATTACATTGGTTATTGCTTTCGCAATAGTTATAGTAGTAATTACCTCCAAGATCGTTGCGACTCCAGGTCATCAGCAGGCTGTCATCACCGGCTAAAGCAATATCGAGATTTCTAACATTAGCGCAGAAATAGTTGTTATTGGGGTTGCTCAACAGCCGAGTGGTAACCGAGTTGCTATCCCAGCGGGTACCATCATATCGCAAGTAGGTTAATGCACAGTCGATGAAATTGGTGTTGGGATTGCGTGGCTGTGTTGACAGGGCCATAACGGCCTTGCCGTTGCTATTGACGTCCCAGTCAAATTGATAAACCGTGCCGAATGTTCTGATTCGAGTCTCATCGCTCCAGTTGCTGCCATCAAATTCACGACTATAAAGCCCCGAGCGGTTTTTGGTCACCATCATGGGTTTGTTGCCTGCGCCATCGAACAGTTCCAGGCTGTTGTAGTTACTGCCATCGGTTAGCGCAACCGGGGTTGACCATTGTGGGGCTGGTGCTGCTTCTGTGGTTGATGTGAAGCTGAAACGATAAACAACGGTGTCGCCATCAGAGAGGGTTGCCGTGGTTGTTACACTGGTCTCATATTGCTCTGAGGTTGTGTGTAAAAAGATAATTTCATCACCAGCGCTAACGGATGCTGTTAGTTTTAAGTCGTTTTTAGTCGGTCTTTCAATAACCTCCCGGGCGAAAGCAAAAGCAGCGCCTTCTTCAACCGCAAGAGTTAACTCACCGTCAAAGCCAGATAGAGTCACAGGAGCGAACGCAATAAAATCTTCGGTTGAGACATCGGTTAATGCCGCGATTGTGATTTCGTCAGGAGTTGTGTCTTTAACCGTTGTATCGCCGCCGTTATCAGTATCATCGCCGTTATCAGTATCATCGCCGTTATCAGTATCGCCGCCGTTATCAGTATCATCGCCGTTATCAGTATCACCGCCGTTATCAGTATCACCGCCGTTATCAGTATCGCCGCCGTTATCAGTATCACCGCCGTTATCAGTATCACCGCCGTTATCAGTATCACCGCCGTTATCGGTATCGCCAGTATCGACTGCATTGTCTGCGGGAATTGGTGCCTCTTCCGGTGAGTTTGAACTTCCATCACCGCCGCAGGCGGTAAGGGTTAATGTTGATGTGGCCAGCAATGCCAGCAATAATTTATTCGGTTCCATCATGATCTCCAGGTTTTGTTACTGCAGATTGGCAGCAAAATTACCCGGGAATTTTAGGGTGTGTCGGAAAAACGCACTCCCCCCAAATAGGGGAATTAGAGAGCGATAATAATTTTTTACATTGCTGTAAAACACATATAAAAATACCGGACTTTCTTTTCAGAAAGACCGGCACTGTTTAATTATTTATGGATAAACCTATTTGGCTCCTACGCTCTGCGTGGTAGCCAGAAAGTTAAGGATAAACCGGAGCCTGTAATTCAAGCACTTTCCCGGCTTCCGTTGCGTCATAACACCACATTTTCTGGCCGTAACCATTAGCTGGATTTGCGGTAATCGCATCACTGCAACGTTGCGCCAGCGTATCCGATGTTTTAGCCAACGTGCGTGCAGGAACCGCCACAAATGGGCGATGGCCAGCAACAGCAATACCGGGTGCATCGGAGTCAGACACCAGGTAAATCAGGTCATGATCATTGATGCCCTGTACCAGGGTCATATCTTTTACCGACATTTGTTGAGCCACACCGGCAAATACATCATTAACGGATTGCGACACAACTTTCGTGGTTGGATTCGCCGCTGCACCATTCATGTAATAAAGCGTGTTGTAGGCATCGTCATCTTGATAGGTGAAAAAGTAGATGTTATTACCATAGGCGGCCACTGCATCGATGCTATCGTTAGGACCTGCTTGATACAGATTTTGTGCTGCCGCTCTGCCTTCGCCACTGAGGAATGAAATGGCACCTTGATCAATGGTTTTGGTGGTATCAAACACTAAGCTCACCTGCACTAAACGATCACCACTAAAACCTGAGTTGCTAATTTCGCTGTAGCCCACCACATAAACCTTGGCTTCCATCGCGGTGCTGGAGCCTTGCGTGAAAAGCGCATCCAGGCTGTTACAACCACGAAGCTCGAATGTGCCATTTATGTCACTTAACCCAATTGTTTCAACATCATCGGGTGCTGAACTTTCCCAAATATGCAACTTTGTAGACTGCTCATAACCGGTAGAATTATTGCCGTCCTGGCAGGCGATGACATAGTCTTTGCCGTTGCTGCTGATAATATCGAATTCTTGATAATCCTGGCGATCACGCTCGTTGTCGATAGTACGGGTGACACTGAAATCGGTTTGTGGATAAGCCACAGACTGAAGTGTAAATAAGTCGCCGTCCTGCCCATCGACCGGCTTTGCTTTCAGCATCGAAACCACCGGGTTGTCTCCTGTGCCACCGTAGCTCAGACCTAATATCCGATCCTGGCCTGCGCTCCAGCTGGTATCCTGAAGCAGGGTTGGCGTGTTGGCATTACCACCGTTATCTGTTTCATCCGTGTTATCAGTTTCGCCACCGTTATCAGTGTCGCCGCCGTTATCAGTGTCGCCGCCGTTATCAATGTCGCCGCCGTTATCAGTGTCGCCGCCGTTATCGGTACCAGTGTCGTTATCGGTATCAGTGCCGTTATCGGTATCAGTGCCGTTATCGGTATCAGTGCCGTTATCGGTATCAGTGCCGTTATTGGTATCGCCAGCGGGTGGCGGAGTCTCTTCCGGTGAACTTGAACTTCCGCCGCCACCGCCGCATGCAGTGAGGGTTAAGCTTGAAGTGGCCAGCAATGCCAGTAAGAATTTGTTGGGTTCCATAATCATCTCCAGATTGCTTCGCTGCAGATGGCAGCAAAAATACCCGGAGAGTTTATGTTTCATCGTTACCGTGAACTTCCCCCAAATAGGGGAATTAATCAGAGCTTCCTTAATAACATTCGTTGTATAAGGTTTTTGCCGCTTGTTGATGACGTGCCATTAACTCGTTCAGATCGCCGGCCAGCCATTCTTTATTTTTCACTTTCCACTCGCCATTAATCATCACCGCATCGGCCTTTGAGGCGCCACATAACACCAGAGCAGCCAATGGATCATGAGCACCGCTGAAGCGTGACTCGTCGAGTTTGAATAAGGCCAGATCGGCTTTTTTACCAACGGCTAATTCACCAATATCTGGCCGCCGTAATACAGCGGCAGATCCGGATGTCGCCAGGGCGAGTGCATCCAGATGCGTAAATTCATCGGCCTGGTAGCGTAAACGCTGAATTAATAGTGCCTGGCGAATTTCCTGCATTAAATTACTGTGATCATTAGAGGCGCTGCCATCAACACCTAAACCGACCGGGCTACCCGCGGCTTTTAATTCATTGACCCGACAAATTCCCGAAGCCAATACCATATTTGAGGATGGACAATGGCAGATGCCGGCTTTTGCTGTTCCTAAACGGCGAATTTCGTCGTCATTAAAATGAATTCCATGCGCCAGCCAGGTGCGTTCATTTAACCAGCCAACTGATTCGAGATAATCCAGTGGCCGTAAACCAAACATCTTCAGGCAGAAATTATTTTCGTCTTCGGTTTCGGCTAAATGTGTGTGCAAACCAACCTTGTATTTTTCAGCCAATACAGCACTGGCTTTCATAATATCCTGAGTGACCGAAAACGGTGAGCAGGGCGCCAGAGCAATTTCGACCAGAGATTTTTCATCTTGCTGGTGCCAGCGTTTTACCAGGCGCTCACTGTCGTCGAGAATTTGTTGCTCGGTTTGCACGACCGTTTCCGGAGGCAAACCACCATCTTTTTGACTCAGAGTCATGGAGCCGCGGGTTAAGGTCGCGCGCATTCCTAGCTTCAACGCAACCTCGGCTTGTTGGTCAATGGCGTTCTCTAATCCTTGAGGAAATAAATAATGATGATCCGCAGCGGTGGTACAACCGGATAACATTAATTCCACCATCGCCATCTCGGCTGCTGTGGAGTGTGCTTCGGGAATCAGTCTGGCCCAAATAGGGTACAGAGTTTGTAACCACGGAAATAATTTCTTATTCAGCGCCGGAGGACAGGCCCGAGTGAGTGTCTGATAAAAATGGTGGTGGGTATTAATTAAGCCGGGCAATAACACATGCTCCCGGGCATCGAAGGTCTGATGAATATCAGATTGCGGTTGCTGGCCTTTAGCGACTAATTCAATGATGCGGTCGCCATTAATCACAATGCCGTTACTGGCGTCATCATTGTTGGCGGTAAAACAGGCCAGCGGATGTTTGATCCAGAGATTTTTCTGCGAGTGAGATAACGATTGTGATGTGCTCGTCGACATGGTTGTTCCTAAAAATAAAAGTTAAGGAATGACGAGGCTGATTCGATAAGGTTGGACAGCAGTCACGTCATTCCCGTATCAGGGAATTCAGAAGTGTCCTTATAAATACAATATAAATACGCTTCTGAAACGAGCAGTGACTTGCGTGTTAATCTGCTGAAGGGAATGCTAACAGAGTTCAGAAAATAAAAAAGCCGCCATTTAACAACAATGGCGGCTTTTTTATTAGTATGAGCGTCTTCGGAGGTTAAATAATAATCCAAACAGCATCAGAGCCCAGATTGGATTGATTGAACCGCCCGATGAGCTGCCTGAAGAGTCAGCGGATTCAATATTTTCGGTATCATCCAATGAGTTAATAGAGATAGACTGAATAATCCCTTCCCCATCGTTTACCCAGCCGTTGTACATCGGGCCAATGCCTTTCAAATATGTTCTAACAGCATCACCGTTCCGTAAGGTAATATAATCATAACCTTTTCCATTCCAGATTGTTGTGCCGATGTCGATAAGTGAAATAGTTTGTTCACCATTGGCTTCATCCTGGCCATTTCTGGTGATCGAATATTTGAACGTAAGTTTTTCGTTTAAATACATACTCTTTGGTATCTCGACCAGTCCCCGAAGGTTGTATGTAAAGTTATCCTCTGGCGTGAAAAATTCAGTTAATTCAATACCAAGGTTTGTGACGGTGAATTTTTGATAAAGTGCAGAATTTTTATCGCTCATAATATATTCGCCAGGTCTGTCACCTCGTAGAATCTGGTAACCTCCTCCATCTCTAGTTGTGGCATCAATATTACCCAGAGGGAAATATTCAAGCAGTTCAATTCGAACGCGCTCGTTTGCCTCTATTGGGTTTGTACCCGTCAAAATTTCTTCGAGGTTGGAAATACCATCCTGATCCTGATCTTGTAATGCATCGGAGCTGTCTTTTGGGTTCAGGAAGTCATAAGAGTCCTCAATTTCATTATTGATACCATCGCCATCGATATCGGTGTCGCAGGCATCCCCATACTGATCAAAATCCAGGTCTTTCTGTTCTGGGTTTGAAACTGTTGGGCAATTATCACGATATAAGGGTATACCATCAGCATCATCATCTGCGTACTGGCCTTCGCATTCATCGCCTATACCATTGTTATTGGTATCCTCTTGCCAGCTGTTGCTGATTGTTGGGCAGTTGTCGTATTGATCGGCGATGCCATCTTGGTCTGAGTCTCTGCCAAATTCGACATTATCGATCAGATGTTGAGAAGGGCCATCAGGATAGAAATATGTTGTCGATACCCGAAATTCAATAGTGTGAGTACCTGCCTCTATATTAAAGCTCTGTGACTCCCAATTGTTATCGTATGAAAAGTAGAATGAAGTTTCATGCTGATCGTCAATCCAGATACTTAATTGATAATCACTGTTAGGGAACTGATAATGCTCAAAAGACATGACGCCTTCCGAAAAATTACCCGTAATAAAGAGAGAAGAGGTTGTATCTTTGTCCAATGATGCGCTTGATGACAACCCAATCGATCCATTCTTGCCACTTGGGCTAATATTCCAGGGCTTATTGCCATTACTATAAAACATACCCATTGAACCTTCGTTAAAGTTCTCACTTATTGAAGTGATAACTTCAGGAACTGAAGAAGCATCATTCAGGTCGCTTCCTAGTTTAAATTCAATTAAGTTGCTGTAACCATCGCTGTCGTTATCCAGTAGAGCATCTGATGCATTTAGTGGGTCCATGTTGTTGGCTAACTCATAGGTATCAGGAATGCTATCGTTGTCATTGTCACTATCGCACTCATTTCCCGTACTGTCGCTATCTGTGTCAAGTTGATTGCTATTCGCAATATCCAGGCAATTATCGATCAGGTCTTTAACACCATCGCCATCCCTATCTTCATCTTCTCCAAGGCTAAATCGCTCAAATACGGGCTTGCCAGAAGTCGACGACATAATGATCAGGTCACCATTATTTTCAAATAATCGAATAGGAGCAGTCGTTGATATGGCCCTTTCGATTTCTAGCTCATAGTTATCTTTCCATACCTGATAGCTTCCACCATCCGAAGTTACAGTGATTAATGTATCACTGGCCCATACGGCATCAGAGATTGAATTGGATAGGTTATTCAGAATTTCTAACTGATCATTGGGGTTAAGAATCTGCCCGCCACCATTCAGAATAAGTTGGTTGTTACTTATCATGATTAGGGGAGGTTGTCTTGATAGGGTGTCGTAATGATATTTTGAGTCAGATTCGACTCCGAGTTTTTCATTTACAATATCAATATTATTCCAGTAGATATCGCTTGAGCTCAAATAATACATATTATTTAGCTCAGGATTCCACATATAAACAGGACTTCTTGTACGCCAGTCTTTCGAGTCAAGCAGGGTGCCTTCTTTATTAAACAAATATTGGGTATTCCATGCTCCAGATTCATCTGCTGCAAACAGGTACTGATCAAACGCCTTTAAGCCATGAACACTCTGAGGAAGTGAGGTTAATTGCTGCTCTGACGGCGAATCTGAAGAGAGATCAAAATAGGTTATTTTTCCGCTGTCATAACCTAAATAGATCCGATCATGAGCTTTGGAATAACTGATACGTTGTGGGTAATTCAGTAATGGCAATGAAGTGAGATATTTTTCATTAACCAAGTCCCAGCGAAAAACATTAAGGGTCTCTTGGTCAAGTAAAAAGACAGTATCGCCAAAGTTATGTTCAATGATTTCAGCCTCATAACTCAGGTTAGTAGGGTCAATGGCATCGCCTGGATCAGGTAAATTAAAGCTGCTGATGTCATATGATTTTGCAGTAAGGCTGCTGTTTGAAACCGATGAAAAAGTGAATACCTTGTTACTATAACTGGCTAAAAAATCGGTTTCTCCAATGTTCTGGATTCTACCTTGCTCGATAGCATTCTGATCGAATAGTATCAACTCACCTTCTCTGAGTATGATTGGGTTGTCCTGAGAAAATGTCAGTGCATCGAAAGAGCCTGATAAGCTACCTGCGTAATTCAGGTTTTCTGAAAAATATATAATTCCAGCATTGTCATATATTTTATTCTCGCTGCTATTTAGAAAAATTTTATCAGCATTTGGGTAATCGCCATGATACGGAGAGTCGTTATCTCTCTGTGTTGTGCCATCTACATTGAGTGAAACAATGTGAATGTCGGAGGGGCTAACACTTGTCGTGCGGTAGTAATAAGCATTCTGAAGCGAAGAGCCAATAAACGACTGGCCATTATAATGTGAATCTCTGTTTTCTATAAATGTCAGAGTTTGTTTATTAATCGTTGTAACATTGCTATCCGATTGAGCTGCAATGAGATAATTGTTAACTCCGGTGATGCCTGAAATTGAGCTACTTGTATTCCTTATGAAGTTATTTTCTGAACCATCATGGGAAAGCTGACGCAGTTCACGATTAAAACTCAGATAGATATGAGAATCGTCAATATAAAATGCACTAGGAACTTTACTTAGTGTGATCTCATCAAGAAAAGAGTCTGTTGTCATGTCATAACGAATAATCTTATTCGGAGCTGCGTATAGGGCATAAACAACGTTGTTATTTTCTTTGATATCTACTAAAGCAGCCTGAGTGATTACACTAAACGATAGTAAAGGCCATAATAGGATGGTTGTGATGACAGCGGAGAGCTTCATACTAACGTCCTTGTAGTCGAGGTAATTGATTGTTTACATATTTTACTTGATTTAGTGAACAAACGTAATATCTGTAAAAGTAAAGATCAGAGCCACGGTCATAAAAAAGCCGCAATCAAGTTAACGATTGCGGCTTTTATTTTTAGCGTTTGTTAAAGCTGGATGTTGAGGCTTAGCTCAGGCTATTGACCGCGTCAACAACCGCATCAGTCGTAATGCCAAACTCTTTAAACAGTTCGCCTGCTGGTGCAGATTCTCCGAAGGTGTCCATACCGATGATCTTGCCTTGCAGGCCAACAAACTTGTACCAGAAGTCTTTATGCAGGGCTTCAACCGCAACACGAGCCGTTACTGCTGCTGGTAGTACGGATTCGATATAAGCCTCGTCTTGTTTGCAGAACACTTCGGCAGACGGCATCGAAACAACACGAACTTGCTTACCAGAAAGCTGTTCAGCTGCTTCCATCGCCAGTTTCACTTCAGAACCGGTGGCGATAATGATGGCATCTGGAGTGCCTTCGCAATCACGCAGGATGTAACCACCTTTTGCGATGTTGTTTACCTGCTCAGCAGTACGTTGCTGATGCTGCAGACCCTGGCGAGAGAAGATCAGCGCACTTGGGCCGTCGGCACGTTCAACGGCAGACTTCCAGCACGTTGCTGATTCAACGGTGTCACATGGACGCCAGGTTTCCAGGTTCGGGGTGTTACGCAGGTTAGCCACTTGCTCAACCGGTTGGTGGGTCGGGCCGTCTTCACCCAGGCCGATAGAATCGTGGGTGTAAACAAAGATGGAGCGTTGCTTCATCAGTGCTGCCATACGTACGGCGTTACGGGCGTATTCCATAAACATCAGGAAGGTCGCGCCGTAAGGAACAAAACCTTTGTGCAACGCAATGCCATTCATCATGGCGCTCATGCCAAATTCACGCACGCCGTAGAACAGGTAGTTACCAGAAGCGTCGGTTTCGCTTACGCCTTGTGCGTCTTTCCACAGAGTCAGGTTAGAGCCAGCCAGGTCAGCAGAGCCGCCCAGGAATTCCGGCAGTAGTGGGCCAAATGCGTTCAGGGTGTTCTGAGAGGCTTTACGGGAAGCCACTTCTTCACCTTTCGCCTGACATTCTTCAATGTAAGCCTGAGCTTTTGCAGAGAAGTCAGCAGGTAAGTCACCGGCC
The DNA here is from genome assembly GCF_024397975.1 of Bacterioplanoides sp. SCSIO 12839. Taxonomy (NCBI): domain Bacteria; kingdom Pseudomonadati; phylum Pseudomonadota; class Gammaproteobacteria; order Oceanospirillales; family Oceanospirillaceae; genus Bacterioplanoides; species Bacterioplanoides sp. SCSIO 12839. The sequence goes on along the minus strand of NZ_CP073745.1, from coordinate 3,464,397 downwards.
ATACGACGCTTATATTCCGCCGCCAGTTCCGGGTAAGCCGATTCGTAAGCTGCGAACTTGTCGTTCCAGCTTTGCTCAGCTGCGGCGCCTTTTTCTTTGGCGCTCCAGCCTTGGTAAACGTTTTCAGGGATTTCGAAAGAACCGTGGTTCCAGCCTAAACGCTCACGGGTCAGTGCAATTTCATCGTCGCCCAGTGGTGCGCCGTGGCAGTCTTCTTTGCCTTCTTTGTTCGGTGAGCCAAAACCAATGATGGTTTTGCAGCAGATCAGAGTAGGTTGCTCGGTGTTCGCACGGGCAGTTTCGATCGCTTGTTTGATCTCTTCCGGGTCGTGGCCGTTAACACGTGGAATTACCTGCCAGCCGTAAGATTCGAAACGTTTAACGGTGTCGTCGGTAAACCAGCCTTCAACTTCACCGTCAATGGAGATGCCGTTGTCGTCGTAGAACGCAACCAGTTTGCCTAAGCCCAGAGTACCCGCTAAAGAACAGGCTTCGTGGGAGATACCTTCCATCATGCAGCCATCACCCAGGAATACGTAGGTGTGGTGGTCAACGATGTCGTGGCCGTCGCGGTTGAACTGAGCCGCCAGAACTTTTTCAGCGGTCGCCATACCAACGCCGTTAGCGATGCCCTGACCCAGAGGACCCGTGGTGGTTTCGATACCTGGTGCGTAACCGTATTCCGGGTGCCCCGGAGTTTTCGAGTGCAGCTGACGGAAGTTTTTGATGTCGTCGATGCTCAGATCGTAACCGGCTAAATGCAGCAGCGAATAGATCAGCATAGAGCCGTGGCCATTCGACAGAATAAAGCGGTCGCGGTCAGCCCAATCCGGGTTTTCCGGGTTGTGCTTGAGGTAGTCGTTCCATAACACTTCGGCGATGTCGGCCATGCCCATTGGGGCACCTGGGTGGCCAGATTTAGCTTTCTGAACGGCGTCCATGCTCAATGCACGGATGGCATTGGCCAGTTCGGAACGAGAGGTCATGTACGACTCCTGAATATCACGGTAAATAATGCGTATTAGTCTGGCCGAAAAGCACGGTTCAGCCAGTGATTCAGAACAAAAAACAGCCCGTTTTTTATCCTGAGCGAAAAAAGGCGCCATTGTCGCTCAGAAAGCGATCAGCAGCAATCAGGATTTTCCGCTTTCTCGGGATACGTTAGCTATTCGAGGCTCGCTTTTTGTCAGGGCTGTCTATACTTGGCTCATGTTTGTCTGATCGCTTTGATTTATCGGGACTGGAGTTATGACCGTACAACAAGGTACTGCCCTGGCAGCTCTGTTACTGATGTTATTGGCCGAATGGCTGCTACCTGGACTATTCTGGCTGCCTTCTGTGCTTGCGGTGGTGGCCGTTGCGGTACTGTGGCAGGCCCCGGCTGATGAGCCAGATATCGATGATGGACAATTGTCGGTTGAGGATGAATATTCGGTCTGCAAACAGCGCCTGGGTGATGTTGATCAACTGGCGGCTACAGTATTGAATAACGCCACCCGTGTTAATGCGGCTTCGGGGCAGCGCATCAGTTTTGCCGAAGATATGGTGCGCCTGACGGAAGAATTATCTGCCGATGCCGGACAAATCGCACAACAAACCCAGATGTGCCATGGTGTGATGGATGAATTAGCGGCCAGTATTCGTGACAACGATCCGAAAGTGCAGCGCTTATGCCAGCAGCTGCAGCAAGCAGTGGAATGGTCCGGGCAGCAGCAAGAACGTCTGCAGAGTTTTGACCAGCAATTTCAGGATATCCATGAAATGGCGCAAACCATTCGCGGCATTTCTGAACAAACCAATTTGCTCGCTTTAAATGCAGCGATTGAAGCGGCTCGTGCAGGCGAAGCTGGCCGTGGTTTTGCGGTAGTAGCCGATGAAGTAAAAAACCTTGCGGCACATGCCGGGCAACAAGCTGAAAAGATTAATGAATTGCTGAATAGTCTGACGGGCACCGAAAAAGAGTTTTTACTAAGCTCCGAGCAATTTCGTGAACAGATGCAAAAAACCCTGATGGCAACGCATGAAGGCGAAGCAGGCAGTGAGCGCATCAGCCAGAATGCCGAAGCTGCTTTACAACAAGTAGAAGGAATGCTGGGCAACATGATTCGTCAGACCGAAGCACAAACCAATAATGCCCAAAAAATTGCCGAAGACCTTGGGCAATTGAAAGAAGATGCCATGGCCTCGCAGCAAGGGTCAGCAAAAAACATGGAGCTGGCGAAAAATATCAGCCAACAACTACAGGAACTGGCGCAATGTTAGGGCCTTTAACAGATGTCAGGCCAGTTTAGCGGTGCAGTTCATATAGTGTCATGTTAACAGCAGTGGCTAAATTTAAAGACTCAATCGCGCCATTACCAGCGATGGTATAAGGTGATACATCGAAGCCGGATAACTGATCATTCGGCACTCCTCGGGCTTCGTTGCCAAACAAATAACAATCGAACTCGCCAAAGGATGGCTCACTCAATCTGCTGCCATTCATATCTAGTGTGGCGATTCTAGGGAAGCGTTGCTGCAGCTGTTCCAGCGTTACATCCTGCTCAATGTCCACGTGAAAAATCGCCCCCATACTGGAACGTACAACTTTAGGGTTGTAAGGATCCACACAGCCCGGGCTGAGAATGCATTGATAACCACCAAACCAGCCCAGTGTGCGCAAAATAGTACCTAAGTTGCCCGGGTCCTGTACTTCGTAGAGGTAAATGGCTTTGGACGAAGCAGGTGCTTTTAGCGACTCGAAGGGCACAACGGCAACAATGCCCTGGGGTGATTTTGTATCTGAAATGGTCGCCATCTTTTTGCCGCTGATCAGCGTTTTCTGAAAGCGAGTCGGCCAATCCTGATGCTGCTCAGTCACCAGTATCTCACAGTGCTCCTGTGAGGTTTTCTCAAGCTCTAGCAGCAAATGCTCACCTTCCACCAGATAACAGCCAAACTGAGTGCGGTATTTTTTCTGGTGCAATTTTTTTATGTCGTCGAGTTTCATGGCTTACCGGATGGTTTTAGCGTAGTTCGCTATTGTAACGGATTTTTTCAGGGCGTCTTTCTTGATGTGTGTTATGACCTTGGTCTGACCATAGGAATTTCAGCTGTTATGGTGGATTTTGATATGAGAGACTCAGAAATTGTTAGTAATAGGTTTCTCATTTTTTCAGTAGAGGTATGTATGCCCGCTTTCCCAACTAAAAATAAGCTATTCACTGTTGCTATTTTATCGGCCATTGTCAGCGCTTGTGGCGGTGGCGGTGGCGGTGGCGGTGGCGGTGGCGGTGGCGATGGCGGTGGCGGTGGCGGTGGCGGTGGCGGTGGCGGTGGCCCAGAAATCACCCCTGATCCTGAACCACTGGCACCAATAACCTCTCTGGAATTATTGGATCCAACTCCTGGGGCTGAAGATCGTTTTGGTTCTCAAGTGTTGCAGTTGTCTAACGGGAATGTCGTAGTGACTGACGCGGGTGACTCCAGTGTGGCTGAGAAAAATGGTGCGGTGCATTTATACAGCCCACGTTCTGCCACTCCGATTGCCAGTGTCTATGGCGATGATGAAAACGATCAGGTTGGTCGTCGAATCGAGTTGGTTGGTGATAACTTTTATGTGATTGCGTCCCCCACTGACACGGTAAATGGTATTGCCAATGCCGGATCTGTACGCCTGATGCATGGTAGTACCGGAGAGCAGTTGGCGATTGTCACCGGAAAAACGGCTAATGCGTTTTTGGGCAGTGGCAGTATTACTCAACTCACTAATGGGCACTTCGTTGCAGCTTCTTCCAGTGCTGCTGTAGGGAGTTTATCTGGCGCAGGCTCTGTTCAGTTGCTGAATGGTGTTACTGGAGAACCGATAGGAGAGCCATTAACAGGGGCTGCTGAAAACGACAGTTTTGGTGGCGATGTTTATGCACTTCCAAACAATAATTATGTGATTGTGTCGTCCGGTGCCAGTAATGGTGAAATCGAAGATGCTGGTTCGGTTGTACTCGTAGATGGTGAAACAGGCCTGCAAATTGGAGCCACATTGTTTGGTGACCAAGAAGATGATCGAATCGGAAGAAAAGAGTTAGCCATATTAGGCAACGGGAATTATGTTGTTACCTCTCCATCTGACAGTCATGGTGATATCTCTCGTGCTGGCTCAATACGTTTGTTTAATGGCGCAACCGGGGTACAAATTGGAGCTACTGTGTACGGAGATCAAACAGACGACCTGATTGGAAATAACGGCACCTTCGCACTGGATAACGGTAATTATGTGGTGGCATCAGCCAGCGATAATGAAAAGGGTGTGTCATATGCCGGAAGTGTACGTTTGTTTGATGGTAAAACAGGTGCTGCTATTGGCTCTCCGATTGTGGGTGATGCTAATAATGATCAAATTGGTAGCGCAATCACAGTATTACCCGGCGGTAACTTTGTCATCATTTCAACATCAGACAATGAGAATGGAATCGAAGATGCTGGTTCAGTACGCCTGATCGATGGCAACACAGGTAAGCCTATTGGCCAACCGTTAGTGGGGAATGATGCCGAAGATAAACTGGGTGGCATCAAAGGCGTATACGTGCTGAATAATGGCAATTATGTAGTGGCCTCACCGAATGATGATGAAAACTCAGTCACGGACGCTGGCTCAGTTCGCCTGGTCGATGGCCGCAACGGACAACAAATAGGTGATGCCTTTATCGGCGATAATGAATCTGATCGTATTGGCTCCACCGATGTATTGGCACTTAGCAATGGTCATTACGTGGTGATTTCAGGTTCTGATATGGTGAATGGGGTAGCTGACGCTGGGTCGATACAACTATTTAACGGCGAGACGGGTGAGGCAATCGGCACTCCGAAAGCTGGTGAGTCTCAAGCTGACCAGTTAGGGCGTGGTGATATGGTTGAACTGGATACCAATCATTTTGTCGTTTTATCAACTTTTGACAATGAAAATGGAGTTGAAGATGCCGGCTCTGTTCGCCTTTATAACAGCACATCGGGTGAGCAGATTGGTGATGCCATTGCTGGGGAGACTAAATTGGATATGTTATTTGCCTATCTCGTTAAGAGCACCGACGGTGACTATTATTTGCTGGCTAAACCTGCTGCTGACAAAAGCAATTTAGAAGACTCGGGACAAGTGCGGATTGTTGCTCCTGCGTCTTCTACCCCTCAGTAAAGATGTTCGATGCGCAGTCATGGTGTAAACACTTCTGGCTGCGCGCTTAATGCGTTATGGTAAATTTTTCAGAAATGTAGCGGGAAGCACGATATGAAAAAGGCGATGAAACAACTAACCCTGATGGCATTAGCCGGACTGATTCATTCAACCGCGTATGCCGATGACTTTATTTTGAGTAGTAACGATATTCGCCACGGCGAGTTTATGGATAACGCTCAGGAATTTACCGGGTTTGGTTGTAAAGGCGGTAATCAATCGCCACAGCTGATCTGGAGCGGTGCACCCAAAGGCACGCAGGCCTTTGCGTTATTGGCCTACGACCCAGATGCACCTACCGGCAGTGGTTGGTGGCATTGGCAGTTGGTGAATATTCCAAAAAATGTCAGTGAGTTAGCCGCTGGTGCCGGAACCGAAGCTGGCAAAAATTTACCCGCTGGCAGCATGCAAATGCGCAATGATTACGGTAGTCATTCGTTTGGTGGCGCTTGCCCACCACCGGGAGATGGCGCGCACCGTTATCAATTCACTGTGTACGCACTGAAGCAGAAGTTGGAATTACCCAAAGAGGCGTCCGCTGCGTTAACCGGCTATATGGTAAATGCTAATGCGTTGGCTTCGGCCACCATTGAAGCGTTATATAAACGCGATTAATTCACTTCGGATTTAATAACGTATCTGACGTTATTAAGGCTAACCGTGCTGTTTAAGCGCCCAGTCGATATGTTCCTGGACCAATGGGCTGGTGCTGACTCGGGCACGTTTCAGAGCCTCAATCACCTCTAAACTGGTTGGCGCATTGCCTAAGGCCACAGCGATATTGCGCTGCCAGTTTTCAAATCCGGTACGGCGAATTGGCATACCTTCGGTGCGCTTCAGAAAGGTGGTTTCATCCCAGGCGAATAATTCCAGCAAGGTAGCTTTATCGAGTTGGTGGCGTGGGGTGAAATCCGCTTCCTGAGTGTGTTTACTAAAGCGATTCCATGGGCAGCCAATCTGGCAGTCATCGCAGCCGAAAATACGATTACCAATACCAGGGCGTAATGGCTCAGGAATCGGGCCGTCCAGCTCAATGGTTAAGTAAGAAATACATCGCCTTGCATCAAGAATATGTGGGCCAACAAAAGCCTGCGTCGGGCAAATATCCAGGCAGGAAGTGCAGCGACCACAGTGATCTTTTTCATAACGTGAATCGAGCGTTAACGGCAGGTCGGTGAGAATTTCCCCGAGAAAAAAATACGATCCGGCTTTACGGTTGATCAGCATGGTGTTTTTGCCAATCCAGCCTAGCCCGGCTTTGTTGGCTAAGGCACGCTCCAGCAGCGGCGCACTATCAACAAAGGCGCGGTAATTCATCTGCTGCTCGGCGTTTAACTCGGCAATGGCCTGTTGCAACTTTTTACCCAGCTGGGTCAGGCGTTTACGAATCAGTTTGTGGTAATCCCGGCCCAATGCATAACGTGAGATATAGGCGTTGTTTTTGTCCTGTAGTTGTTCGGTGATGCTGATATCGGGCGGCAGATAATCCATACGCAGGCTGATCACCCGAATGGTACCCGGTTGCAGTTCGTCCGGACGTGAGCGCATGTTGCCATGATCGGCCATGTAGCCCATATCACCGTGGTATCCTTGTTTGAGCCATTGTTGCAGGCGTTCTTCATGCTCGCTGAGCTGAATATCGGTCACGCCAATCTGCTGAAACCCCAGTTCTTTCGCCCACAGCTCAAGCTGATCACGCAGATCGGCAGCAAGGGTAAAATGGGGTAAATCTGAATTCATGAGCAGGACTTAAACGGCGCTTGTCGATATAATTCTGGCAAATTTACCACATTGAAAGGCTAAGCAGGGATGAACCGACCTTACTCAGCAAAAGATCATCTGCCCGGCGAACTCTACAGTGCGGCTCAGGTACGCGAGCTGGATGCGTTGGCGATTAGTCAGATTCAGCAACTGCAGCCTGATACCGCTGGCTTTGAGCTGATGTCGCGGGCCGGTGAAGCGGCGTTTGCCAGTATGTTGGAGCGTTGGCCGGAAGAAAGCTCAGTATGTGTACTGGCTGGCCCGGGTAATAACGGTGGTGATGCCTATGTGCTTGCGGCGCTGGCCTGTCATCATGGGCTGGATGTGGTGTTTTACACCTTGGGTGATCACACTCAATTATCGCCCGCTGCCAGTCAGGCGCGGGAAATGGCACTGCAAGCTGGAGTCGAACCACAGGCTTTTCGTGGTGAGCTGGTTTACGAAGGCCAGGTGATTATTGATGGCTTGTTAGGCACCGGGCTGAATAAGGTTGTTGACGGTGACTTTGCTACCGCGATTCAGGCGGTGAATGTTCATTTTGCCGATGTGTTGGCGCTGGATTTACCCTCTGGTTTACACGCCGACAGCGGCCGTATTCTTGGTTGTGCTATTCAGGCTGACCTGACCATTACCTTTATTGGTGTGAAACAAGGGCTGCTAACCTCCGATGGCCCGGATGTCTCCGGTGATATCGCCTTTGCTTCATTAGCGGTTGATCCGCTGTTATACCATCAGGTGCCGGCACAAAGTGAGCGTATCAGCTGGGATCGGCTGGAGCGTTTGGGTCAGCGTCTGAGTCCGCGCCGTGGTAATTCCCATAAAGGTGAATTTGGCCATGTGATGGTAGTGGGTGGTGATCACGGCATGGGTGGTGCGGTAGCCATGGCCGTAGAAGCTGCTGGCCGTTGTGGTTCGGGCCTGATTCGTTGTGCCACCCGTACCGAACATGTCGCTCCGATTTTAGTACGACGTCCGGAAGCCATGGTGAAAGCGGTGGAGTCCGGTCTTGAGTTACAGCCGCTGCTCGAACAAAGCACGGTGATTGCCTGTGGCCCGGGGTTAGGCCAAAGCAGCTGGTCAGAATTATTGCTGCAACAGGTGTTGAACGTGGAGTCGCCATTGGTGCTGGATGCTGACGGCCTGAATTTATTAGCCTCACCAGGCTGGAAGCGCAGTTTCAGTGAGCGTGATGTCGTGCTAACCCCACACCCGGGCGAAGCGGCACGATTATTAGGTAACAGTATTGAGCAGGTACAGGCGGATCGCTTCAGTGCGGTGCGTGAACTGGCTAAAACCTACGATGCCGTGGTAGTACTGAAAGGTCAGGGAACCCTGATTGCCAAGCCGGATGGTCACGTGGCGTTATGCACTGATGGCAACCCGGGCATGGCCTGTGGTGGTATGGGCGATGTGTTAACTGGTGTGATTGCCGCACTGCTGGCGCAGGGCATGTCACCCTGGCAGGCGGCTCGTTACGGCGTGTGTATTCACAGTGGTGCAGCCGACCTGGCAGCGGCCGAAAATGGTCAGCGTGGTTTGTTAGCCACCGATTTAATGAATTACCTGAGAGAGTTAATGAACTGATGACATGGTCAGATACCTTATCCTCTGAACACGCAGGAGTGATCCTTACCGGTGAACCTCAAATGCTGGCATACGCTCGTAAGATGGCAGCTTATCTGCGTGACCAACAATTACTGAGTGCTGGCCTGGTACTGTTTTTAGAGGGCACCTTAGGGGCCGGAAAAACTACTTTCTCACGCGGACTGATTCAGGGTTTAGGCCATGAAGGTGCGGTAAAAAGCCCGACTTACACGCTGGTGGAAGATTATTCACTGGCCGATGTTAAGGTGTGTCATTTCGACTTGTATCGCCTGGCCGACCCGGAAGAGCTTGAGTTTATGGGCATCCGCGACTACCTCAGTGATGGTGCACTGTGTCTGATTGAATGGGCCGATAAAGGCGCAGGGATTTTACCCGACGCCGATCTGGTGCTATCAATTGAAGACTTGGGAGAAAGTCGGGCATTAGTCTGGCAGGCACGTCGTGAACGAGCCGTTCCCTGGGCTGAGGCATTAAATGCCTTATCGGTTTGATTGCTCAAAAAGAAGATATAACAACGCTGTAACTTGCATGATGCACATATGATTTTACGACCATTTTTCTTTTTTGCTCTGGTTTTATTATCGGCTGTTTCGACAGCAGATATTAAAGATGTGCGTATCTGGCAATCTCCGGAAAATACCCGTTTGGTATTCGATCTGACGGAACCGTCGGAGCATAAAATTTTCACCCTGGATAAACCGCACCGGGTTGTGATTGATTTAATGAATGCTAAAAGTCGTATCGACGTTGCCAAAGTCGATACGGCTAATACTTCTGTCAGCGCTATTCGTTCTGGCAAACGCAATAAAAACGACTTGCGTATTGTACTGGATATTAAACAGTCCCTGAGCCATGAAAAAACCAGCGCAAAAAGCTTTCCACTAAAACCCAATAAAAAATACCCATACCATCGACTGGTGGTGGACCTGGAGCGTAAAAAATCGGTTCAATCGATCGTGGCTCCGGTGAAACAAGTCCATGAAACCGGCTCCAGCCAGCGTAATATTATTATTGCGATTGATGCTGGTCACGGTGGTGAAGATCCGGGTGCCATTGGCCCAGGGAGAATTTACGAAAAACGTGTGGTGTTGGCCATCGCCAAAGAGCTGGAAAAATTATTAAAAAAAGAGCCGGGTTTTCAACCGTTTATGGTGCGCACCGGCGATTATTATATTGGCTTAAGAGAACGAACGGCCAAAGCCCGTAAAGCCAATGCTGATTTTTTTGTGTCGATACATGCCGATGCCTTTAAACACCCGAGCGCTCATGGTTCTTCGGTCTTTGTGTTGTCAGAACGTGGCGCCACCAGTGAAGCGGCACGCTGGCTGGCGGATAAAGAAAATGAATCCGATTTAATTGGTGGTGTTAGCCTGGAAGATAAAGAAGACCACCTGGCGATGACACTACTAGACTTATCCATGACCGCTAAGCGAAATTCCAGCGTGCAGATAGGCTCGGGTATTCTGAAACAAATGGGTAAGGTGTCACGGTTACATAAGAAACAGGTCGAAGAAGCGGCATTTGTGGTCTTAAAAGCACCGGATATGCCGGCGCTGTTGGTGGAAACCGGTTTTATTTCCAATCCGGGCGAAGCGAAAAAACTATCCGGGCGGAATTATCAGAAAAAAATGGCGAATGCGATCTTTACCGGTATAAAACAGTATTTCCGTTCACACCCTCCGCGTGGCACCTTATTAGCGGCACAACTTGATGGCAAGGTTACTAAACCAGTTAAAACGACTCAGTCCAAAAACTCGCCCAAAAAACGTTCAAAAACCTATGTTGTGCGCAGTGGTGATACCTTATCTGGTATTGCTGTGAAAAATCGCGTAGCGATGGCTGATATTCGTCGTTTGAATAAATTAAAGTCCGACAATGTTTGGGTTGGACAAAAATTAAAAATTCCTGCCTCATAAACACTCAAACCTAATGACCTCTCAACTTCAATGAATATTCAAACTCAATGACTTCGCGAATCCACTTATTATCCCCCCGTTTAGCTAACCAGATTGCCGCTGGAGAGGTGGTGGAGCGCCCGGCGAATATTGTTAAAGAGCTGGTTGAGAATTCACTCGATGCCGGTGCCGACCGGATTGAAATTGATGCGGAGCAGGGTGGCGTTAAGTTATTACGCATTCGTGATAATGGCCACGGTATTGCCAAAGACGATTTGGCGCTGGCGCTGAGTCGCCATGCCACCAGTAAAATAATTACCCTGGATGATCTCGAAGCCGTTGGCAGTTTGGGTTTTCGTGGTGAAGCACTCGCCAGTATCAGCTCGGTGACGCGATTAACGCTAACCTCACGTGAGCAAAATGCAAAAGAAGCCTGGCAGGTAACCGCAGAAGGGCGCGATATGGTGGCCAGCGTGTCACCAGCTGCGCATCCAACGGGCACCACCATTGAGGTGCGGGATTTATTTTTTAATACCCCGGCGCGGCGTAAATTTTTACGCACCGAAAAAACCGAGTTTTCCCATCTGGAAGAAACGGTAAAACGTCTGGCACTCAGCCGTTACGATGTAGGATTTACCCTGCGCCATAACGGCAAAGTCATTCATGCCTTGCGCCCGGCAAGTCGCCCGATTGATCGTGAAAAACGGGTGGCGTCGTTATTAAATCCCACCTTTATGGACAGCTCGGTGCATATTGAGCGTGAAGCCGCAGGCTTAAACCTGCAAGGCTGGGTGGGGCTACCAACCTTCTCTCGTTCACAGGGGGATATGCAATATTTCTTTGTGAATGGCCGTGTGGTGCGCGATAAACTGGTGGTTCATGCCATTAAACAAGCCTATCGCGATGTGCTGTATCACGGGCGTCATCCGGCGTTTGTGTTGTATTTATGGCTCGATCCGAAGCTGGTGGATGTCAATGTTCATCCAACCAAACACGAAGTGCGTTTTCGTGATGGTCGTTTGGTGCACGACTTTTTATTCCGTACCCTGCATAAAGCATTAGCGGATGTACGCCCGGATGCTCAGCTACCTCCTGGAGGGCGATTAGAAGATGCAGGGCAACAGAGCCAGAGTTTGTCACAACAGAGTGCTCCGGCCAGCGGTGTGGAAGCTGGCGAGTTCAGTGAACAAACCCGATTAAATTGGCAGGCGGCGCCGTCTCAGGCTGGCAAGGTTTCTCCATCCGGTTATCAGACTGCTTATTCGTCTGGCAATGCCACTCAAAACACGGTTACTCAATCCGCCGTGGCAGAGCAATTACAGGCTTATCAAACCTTGGCTCAGCCTCTCGAAGGTGCGCAGCCCTTTCCAATGACACAGGCATTGACGGAAACTGACAATGAGGATGTACCGCCTCTGGGGTTTGCGATTGCGCAGCTGCATGGCATTTATATTCTTGCGCAGAATGCACAAGGCATGGTGGTGGTTGATATGCACGCGGCACACGAACGCATCACCTACGAACGCTTAAAACTGGCGGTGGATGAACAGGGGATTCACAGTCAGCCGTTGCTGGTGCCGGAAACTCTGGCGGTGAGTGAGCGTGAAGCGGATGCGGCGGAGCAATACAGTGAAGAATTCAAACGCCTTGGCGTTGAGCTGGCTCGGGTTGGCCCGGAAAGCATTTTGATTCGACAAATCCCGGTGTTGTTGCAACAGGCCAACGCCGCACAGCTGATTACCGATATGTTGTCGGATCTGATGGAGCACGGTAGCTCCGACCGTATTCTGGCCTTCCGCAATGAAGTGTTATCCACCATGGCTTGCCATGGCTCGGTACGTGCGAATCGTAAACTAACCCTGCCCGAGATGAACGCGCTGTTGCGTGATATGGAAGCCACCGAGCGCAGCGGTCAGTGTAATCATGGCCGACCAACCTGGACGCAAATGACGATGCCAGAATTAGATAAATTATTCTTGAGAGGCCGCTGACTATGTCTGTTGTACCTAATAAAGAGATGCCTACTGCGTTCATAGCGGCATGAATACTGATGGCTTGGCAGATAACCAATGAATGAAATATTAAATAAAGAACTGCCTCCGGCGATTTTTCTGATGGGGCCAACCGCTTCTGGCAAAACTGCTTTGGCTCTGGAGCTGGTGGAAAAATACCCGTGCGAAATCATCAGTGTTGACTCAGCGTTGGTGTACAAAGGCATGGATATTGGTACAGCCAAGCCGGATGCCGAGATGTTGAAGCGTGCGCCACATCGCCTGATTGACTTAATCGACCCGGCTGAAAGCTACTCCGCGGCGAATTTCCGTGAAGACGCCTTGCGTGAAATGGCCGAAATCACAGCCGCAGGCAAGGTGCCGCTGCTGGTGGGCGGCACCATGATGTATTTTAAGTTTTTACGCGATGGCGCTGCGGAGCTGCCCAAGGCGGATGAAGCAGTGCGTGAACGTTTGCTGGCAGAAGGGCTGGAACACGGCTGGCCATATATGCATCAGCGTCTGGCTGAGGTTGATCAAGAATCTGCCGCACGTCTGAAACCGATGGATTCACAGCGGATTCAGCGTGCTTTAGAAGTGTACGAGGTGTCGGGTAAAACCCTGACCCAACATTGGGCGGAGCAGGATGCCGCACCCTTACCGTATCAGGTGGTCAATCTGGCCGTTTGCCCGCCAGAACGAAAACAGCTGCATGAGCGTATTGCGATTCGTTTTCGTCAGATGCTGAATGAAGGCTTTATCGATGAAGTTCGTGGCTTATTCCAACGCGACGATTTACATCCGGAGTTACCGTCGATTCGGGCGGTGGGTTACCGTCAGGCGTGGGATTACCTCGAAGGAGAGACGACCTACGAGGAAATGGAAGAACGCGGCATTATTGCCACCCGTCAATTAGCCAAACGTCAGATCACCTGGCTGAGAAGTTGGCCCGATTTGCACTGGTTGGACACAAATGACCCAAAACTTCTGCAAAGTGCCTTGAAAATACTGCAAGCGAACGCCATATTTAGCGCATCGTCCTGAATTATCTGTTTTATACTCAATAACAGCTGATGCCAGAGCGGTATGGGGCATTTTTTTATTCGGTCGTCCCCACATTGGACGACACCTTCAATTTCAAGGAGACAACCATGTCAAAAGGGCACTCTTTACAAGACCCTTATCTGAACCAACTGCGCAAAGAGCGTATTCCGGTTTCCATCTTTCTGGTGAACGGTATTAAGTTGCAAGGTCAGATTGAATCGTTCGACCAGTTTGTAATTCTGCTGAAAAATACCGTTAGCCAAATGGTGTATAAGCACGCAATTTCCACGGTTGTACCTTCTCGTAACGTGCGTATGGCACCGGCAGACACGGGTGCTGAAGGCGGCGAAGAATAATTCTTCACTTGTATTCAGAACCCTTTAACCAGCAGCCGATGTATTTGCAGTGGCTGCTTGGTCGATTACGCCAGGCACCGTCCTGGCGTTTTTATCTTCAGATTTTGTTATCTCATTGTTTACAACCAGAGGCTGGCTGATTTGTTCTTTGAACGGCCCACGAATAACTCCGAACACCAACAGCGCGCAGAAACCGCGATCTTGGTGCACATTGATTTTCCCGAAGGCGTCAATCGCGAAGACTTAAATGAATTCCGCGAACTGGTCATTTCTGCCGGAGCTGAGCCGCTGGATCTGATCACGGCTAAGCGTTCTACGCCGGACCCAAAAACCTTTATCGGGCTGGGTAAAGTGGATGAAATCCGCGAGATGTTACAGCTCTACGATTGTCAGCTGGTGATGTTTAACCACAGCTTATCGCCCAGTCAGGAGCGTAACCTGGAAAAAGCGCTGGAGTGTCGGGTGGTGGATCGGACTGGCCTGATTCTCGATATTTTTGCTCAGCGTGCCCGCACACATGAGGGTAAGTTGCAGGTCGAACTGGCGCAGTTGCAGCATCAGTCGACACGCTTAGTACGTGGCTGGACGCACTTAGAGCGTCAACAAGGGGGGATTGGCTCCCGGGGTGCCGGTGAATCGCAGCTGGAAACCGACCGTCGTTTGGTGCGTAATCGTGTCAGCCAAATTCATAAACGCTTGGAAAAGGTGCGGGCGCAACGGGATCAGGGGCGTCGCGCACGGCAGCGTTCTTCTATTCCGACGGTGGCCATTGTCGGTTATACCAACGCTGGCAAATCCACCTTGTTTAATGCCTTAACCACCTCCGAGGTATATGCCGCCGATCAGCTGTTTGCCACACTGGACCCAACCCTGCGCCGCCATCAGGTCGATGATATTGGTGAGGTGGTGCTGGCCGATACGGTAGGATTTATCCGTCACTTACCCCACAAATTGGTGGAAGCGTTTCGTGCTACTTTGCAGGAAGCCGCCGATGCCGATTTGTTGATGCATGTGATTGATTGCGCGGCTGAAGAACGTGACTCCAATATTGAGCAGGTTGAACTGGTACTGGCAGAAATTGAAGCCGATGAAGTGCCACAATTACGGGTCTACAACAAAATTGACTTGTTGGAACATGGTGAGGCCCGTATTGATCGCGATGACCAGGGTAACCCAACCGCCGTGTGGCTGTCGGCACGAGAACGTGAAGGCTTTGAGCTGTTAAATCAGGCCATTGCTGAACTGTTGGGAGAAGACCTGTTCGCCGAAGAAATCTGTTTGAAGCCTGCCGATGCCAAACTGCGCGCTATGCTGTATGACATGGGTGCTATCCGTGAAGAGCGTTATGCCGACAATGGCGATATGTTGCTGCAAATCCGTATGCAACGTCAGGACTTTCGTCGTGCTCTGGCGCGCTCCGGGCTGGATGAGCAACGCTTTTTACCTCAAGCAAAAGAAGTATGGGAATGATTGACAGTCTTTGACTGTGGGAGACTGTCTATCCCGACTAAATTGTATATCATTGGCGAGCGCTAAATAGCGCTTGATGAATTGTCTGCCTAACTGGAGAGACTTATGGCCTGGAATGAGCCTGGCGGTAACGGCCCCAAAGATCCTTGGGGTAATAATAGCGGTAATGATCGCGGCAACAACGGTGGTAATAACCGTGGTCCAAATAACAATCGCGGTGGCAATCAGCCGCCAGATCTGGATGAAGCGATTCAGCAATTAATGAAAAAGCTGAACGGTTTTTTTGGTGGTAATGGTGGCGGCAATAACCGCAAAAACCAGAATAACGGTGCTGGTGGTATGTTTGGTATCGCTGCAGCCATTCTGGTGGTGATGCTGGGCTTTAACTCGGTTTACACCCTGGACGAACAGGAACGTGGTGTTGTACTGCGTTTAGGGGAATACCTGAAGACCGAGCAGCCGGGTTTACGCTTTAAGATTCCTCTGGTTGATAGCGTGATTCCGGTTAACACCACCAAGGTGCGGGAAGCGGAAATCAAAGAGCGTATGTTGACCGAAGACGAAAATATCGTCGAAGTAGAATTAAATGCGCAATACCGTGTGGTTGATCCGGTTTCTTTTGCCCTGCGTGTTGAAGCTCCGGAGCGTACGTTATTGTCTGCTGCTGAAAGTGCACTGCGTCATGAAGTGGGTTCCACTGCAATGGACCCGATTCTGACGACGGGTCGTGCAGAGCTGGCTGAAAAAGTTCAGCTGCGTTTACAGGATTATTTAGAGCGTTACGCGACCGGCATGGTGCTGACCAATGTGAACATCAAAGACGCGCGTCCACCGGCTCAGGTGAAAGCGGCGTTCGACGACGTGCAAAAAGCGAAACAGGATAAAGAACGTTTTATTAACGAATCCGAAGCGTATGCCAACTCGATTGTTCCGGAAGCGCGTGGTCGTGCTCAGCGCCAATTAGAAGAAGCATCGGCTTACAAAGAACGTATTATTGCTCGCGCTGAAGGTGAAGCGGCACGTTTCGACAATCTGTACAGCGAATACAAAAAAGCACCCAAAGTGACCCGTGAGCGTCTGTATATTGAGTCGGTTACGGAAGTGTATAACAACGCCAGCAAGGTGATGGTGGATGTTGATGGTGGCAACAATATGATGTACCTGCCGTTGGATCAGATCATCAAAAATATGCCAGCACAGGCCAACACTTCTGGAGGTATCTCGGATAATGATATCTCTCGCCTGACCGACCGTGTGTTAAATGAAGTACGCGCACGTCAGAATTCATCGTCATCATCTCGTCGTGGGGAGGGCCGCTAATGTCTCCGAAAGCTATGATTGCTGTCATTATTCTGGGTATTGGTGTATTGGTCGCCAGCCAGGGCCTGTATGTGGTGAATGAAACCGAACGTGCCATCAAATTGCAGTTTGGTGAAATTGTTGATGCTGATATTAAACCGGGCCTGCATTGGAAAAGCCCGTTGATTCAGAACGTAAAACGTTTTGATGCACGTGTATTAACCTTGGATACCAACCCATCACGCTTCCTGACGGCCGGTAAAAAATACGTGATCGTGGATTCTTTTGCCAAATGGCGAATTAAAGATGTGCGTGCTTACTACAAAGCAACATCTGGTGATCGCTTCCAGGCTTCTAACCTGCTAGCTAACCTGGTGAACAAAGGCCTGCGTGATGAAATTGCTGCTCGCTCTTTGCACGAAGTGGTTTCCGGTGAACGTGATGAGTTGATGACCAAGCTGACCGCTGAACTGAATACCGAAACTCAGGATGATCTGGGTATCGAAATTCTGGATGTTCGCGTAAAAGCCGTTGACCTGCCGGATGACCTGAGTAACTCGGTATACAACCGTATGTCGGCCGAGCGTGAGCGTGAAGCTCGTGAACACCGTTCTCAGGGTAAAGAGCTGGCCGAAGGTATTGAAGCGGATGCGGATCGTCAGAAGACAATCATTGAAGCCGAAGCGTATCGTGAAGCGGAGCGCACCAAAGGTGAAGGGGATGCACAGGCCGCTAAGATCTACGCCAAAGCGTATAACAAAGATCCTGAGTTTTACGCCTTTACCCGTAGCTTAAAAGCCTATGAAGAAACCTTTAAGCAGAACGATGTGATTCTGTTGAAGCCTGATAGCGACTTCTTCCGTTATATGAAGGATGCTGAAGGCAAATAAGTCGTTGCTTTAACGGCTTATAACAAAGCCCCACGCTGGCTCTGCCGCGTGGGGCTTTTTGTTGCTTTACGATACCGGGCTATCTTCCGGAATAGCCTCACAGCATGGTTTAAAGCGAAAGCACGTTTGAATATGATCATTCACGATTCCAACTGCCTGTAAAAACGCATACACCGTTGTGCTGCCCAAGAATTTAAACCCACGCTTTTTTAAATCTTTGCTGATTTGGTCAGACAATGGTGTTGAGGCAGGCACCTCACTTTCTTGCTGCCAGCCATTAACAATGGGCTGGTGATTAACAAAGCCCCACAGATAGCCTGAGAAGCTGCCAAATTCCTGCTGGACTTTTAGTATTGCAGCAGCGTTATTGATGATGGCTGTGATTTTGGCTTTATGGCGAACGATGTTTTCATCTGTTACCAGTTGGGCGATATGGTCGTCGTTATAGATTGCGACTTTGGCGATATTAAATTGCTCAAATGCGTTTCTGTATCCTTCACGCTTTTTCAAAATGGTGTGCCAACTTAGCCCAGACTGGCACAGCTCCAGCGATAACAACTCGAATAGCAAGGTGTCGTCAAACACCGGAACGCCCCATTCGGTATCGTGGTAGGCTTCCTCCAATTCGGTTTTGGTAGACCATTGGCATTTGATTACGTTATTCATCGGTCACGGCTCCTTGTGAGGGAATATAAACTGGACTACATGCTACGTTATACTTGTTTGTAGTGCACCCTGACGCTAGGGTGAAGCTCTCGGTGTGAAAATCATATTTAGGAGGAAGTTATGACTGATGCTTTAAAATCAATACTTGCTTCGATCGATGAGCTGACTATGCAGGAAAAAGCGGTCGCGGCTCATAAGTTACTGGTAGCGCTGGATGATCATGCTCAAGATCATTCTGATCAGCAATGGTACGAGTTGGCTCAACAGCGATTGCAAGAAGTTAAAGAAGGTGCGGTTGAAACAGTTGCCTGGACTGACCTTAAGTACAGGCTTGAAAAACGTTGAAACCGGTAAACTTCCACAAGGATGTAGAAGTTGAAATCACTACCGCCATTGACTGGTATGATGCTCAGTCTGAAGGGCTGGGGGAGCGGTTTCTGGCCGAGTTAAACCGGGCTGTTGTGAGTATTCAGAAAAATCCAGCGGCTTGGCCTGAAGTATCGTTCCAAATCCGGCGTTATGTGTTTGCTAACTTTCCCTTCTCATTGGTTTACTCCGACTTAGGAGATTCATTGTTAGTGCTGGCCGTGATGCACAATCGTCGTAAACCGGGCTACTGGCAATATCGCCAACAATAGAACCTCCAGTTATATCCAGCCTCGGTAATCTTACCAATTGACACAACAGCCGAAATTACACCGACAGAATCAAAGGAATTCGGTGTTAATCATGTTCTTTGCCCATCGGCTTTGATAGAATCCTGCAACCGGGCCATACACCCGGTTTTTTTATGTCTTCTATTTGTACATCTGATCAATTGATAAGGCTGAATCATGACACGCGCTGACCGTTGGCTATTGCCGGATGGTATTGATGAAGTGTTGCCGCCTCAGGCGCGACAAATCGAGGTTTTACGTCGTCATCTGCTCGATTTGCTCGATCATTGGGGTTACGACATGGTGATCCCACCAGCCTTGGAATACCTGGATTCCCTGTTAACCGGTACCGGCAAAGATCTCGATTTACGCACCTTTAAGGTAACGGATCAGTTATCGGGCCGGATGATGGGTCTGAGTGCGGATACCACGCCTCAGGTTGCCCGCATCGATGCGCACAGCCTAGCGCCAGAAGGCGTAAGCCGTTTGGCCTATTGTCGTACGGTGTTCCATGCGAAGGCGCCGTCTTTATTAGCCAGCCGCACGCCCACTCAGATTGGTGCTGAGCTGTATGGTGAAGCGGGTGTCGCGGCGGATGTCGAAATCATCAGCTTAATGGTGGCGATGATTGAAAAATCCGGCATCAACAATATTCATCTGGATCTTGGTCATGTGGGTGTTTTCCGTGCTCTGGCTGAAAAAGCCGGTATCAGTGCAGAACAACAAAATGCATTGTTTGATCTGTTGAAGCTGAAGTGTGCATCGGATCTGGATGCCTGGGCAGATCGTGAAATCAGCGATGCCAAGCTGAACGAAGCCTTTAAATTGCTGACGCGCCTGCAGGGCGATCGTAAGCTGCTGGACGAATCCATTGCGCGTCTTGCGGAGCTGGTGCCGGAAACCTCGGCTGAGTTACAGCATATTCAACGTGTTACCGACCAGCTGGCGATGCGTTTCCCGAACACGCCATTCTATTTTGATTTAACCGAACTGCGTGGTTACGACTACCACACAGGTCTGGTGTTTGCGGCGTATGTTCCGGGTTATGGTGATGCCGTGGCTCAGGGTGGCCGTTACGATGAAACCGGTGCGGTATTTGGCCGAGCGCGTCCGGCGACAGGATTCAGTGCTGACTTAAAAGTATTGGCACGTTTTGGTGCGGTGGATGCCGGAGACAAACAAACCGTTGTAGCGCCAAGTAGCGACGATCCGCAGTTATGGATCAAAATCCAGCAGTTACGCGAGCAAGGTTACCGTGTGCTGGTACAACTAAACGCAGAAACGATCCCGGCGGATCAGGCTCTGCAATGTCAGGATGGCCAGTGGCAGCTGGTTAACGCCTGAGAGAATTTCATTTTTAATTGATAACGGCCAAGTTGACTCGATCAATGAGGCCCTAACAGAGTGATTGATACCGAGATGGGCAAAAGCGTTGTTGTTCTTGGCACCCAATGGGGTGACGAAGGTAAAGGTAAAATTGTTGATCTGCTGACTGAGAAGGCCACTGCGGTTGTGCGTTTCCAGGGCGGTCATAATGCGGGTCATACCCTGGTAATTGACGGTGTTAAAACCGCATTGCACCTGATTCCGTCTGGCATTCTGCGTGATGGCGTACGCTGCATCATCGGCAATGGTGTGGTATTGGCTCCCGATGCGCTGTTAAAAGAAGTGCGCTCGCTGGAAGAACGTGGTGTTCCGGTGATGGAGCGTCTGCGTATTTCTCACGCTTGCCCACTGATTCTGCCGTATCACGTTGCTCTGGATCAGGCTCGCGAGATCAAGCGTGGCAACGCTAAGATTGGTACCACAGGCCGTGGTATTGGCCCAGCCTACGAAGATAAAGTGTCTCGTCGTGGCTTACGCGTGGGTGATATGTTCCAGCCGGAATTCGCCG
Organism: Bacterioplanoides sp. SCSIO 12839; assembly: GCF_024397975.1. NCBI lineage: Bacteria > Pseudomonadati > Pseudomonadota > Gammaproteobacteria > Oceanospirillales > Oceanospirillaceae > Bacterioplanoides > Bacterioplanoides sp. SCSIO 12839. The sequence goes on along the minus strand of NZ_CP073745.1, from coordinate 3,443,664 downwards.
ACAAGCTGAAAGAAGTGATGGAATACCACAACTTCTCGCTGAAAAATTACTACGGCGTTGATGAAGTTAACTACGAAGAGACACTGGCGTCTTGCAAAGAGTGGGCTGAGCAAATCAAAGATATCGTAGTAGACGCAGTCGACATGGTTCACACCATCCGTGAAGACGGTGGCGACATCATGTTCGAAGGTGCACAAGGCACACTGCTGGATATCGACCACGGTACTTACCCGTTTGTAACCTCTTCTAACACCACGGCCGGTGGTGTGGCGACCGGTTCTGGTGTTGGCCCGCTGTATCTGGATCAGATCATGGGTATCACCAAGGCGTACACCACGCGCGTTGGTTCTGGCCCATTCCCAACCGAACTGTTCGATGAAGTGGGTGAGCACTTAGCCACCGTTGGTCATGAGAAAGGCACTACTACAGGTCGCTCTCGTCGTTGTGGCTGGTTTGATGCAGCACTGGTGAAACACTCCATCCGTGTTAATTCAGTGAACGCCATCTGCCTGACCAAGCTGGACGTACTGGACGGTTTAGAAACCGTTAAAGTGTGTGTGGGCTACCAGGACGAAAACGGTAACCGCATGAATGTACCAGCCAGTGCCGATCAATTCGAAAAAATCACTCCGATTTACGAAGAGCTGCCGGGTTGGAGCGAAAGCACGGTGGGCGCGCAGAAATTGGAAGATCTGCCAGAGAACGCGAAAGCTTATATTCGTTTTGTTGAAGAAGCGATTGGTGCACCGATTGATATTATCTCCACTGGTCCTGACCGTGTAGAGACGATTGTATTGCGTCATAGCTTTGGCCTCTGATTAAGCTCAAACGCTTAAATAAACCCGCTGCTTAAGGCGGGTTTTTTGTATCTGACTTTTAAAGAATGGTTTATGTCTGACGTCACACCCGCAAGTACAGCTCCCAGCGGTTCCCGTACTGATTCCCGCACGGTCGAAACCAACCAGCAAGGTCTGCACGAACGACTGGATGATATTGTCCGTAAGCATTTATCTGGCCCGTTCCAGAAGCCGTTTCACGATGCCACCTTGGAAACCTTTTATCGTCTGAAGGAGGCCTGGCAGGCGGATGGCCGGCCGCTGATTCTGGATTCCTGTTGTGGTGTTGGTGAGAGTACGGTGAACCTGGCGGAACGTCATCCAGATGCCTTTATTCTTGGCCTGGATAAGTCGGATATGAGGATTGAAAAACACGATAGCTATCGTCGCACGGCGGACAACTATCGGTTAGCGCGGGTGGATCTTAACGACTTCTGGCGCTTAGCCGTCGCCGATGGTTGGCAGCTAACACATCACTATATTCTGTATCCGAACCCATGGCCGAAGGCGACCCATTTTAAACGTCGCTGGCATGGTGCAGCCGTATTCCCGTATTTGTTAATGCTGGGTGGGCAATTGCAGATGCGCTCGAACTTCCCGTTGTATTTGCAGGAGTTTCAGCGGGCGTTGGAGGTGGCCGGATTGGATGGTGAGTTTTCGCCATTAATGATGGAAACCGAAGACTCGGACATCACGCCATTTGAGCGTAAATACCGTTTAAGTGGTCAGCCATTATTTCGCTTAGATGCTGACTTGAATGGTTTTACTTTGCCATGGCAGAAAGACTTGAAACTGCCATCAGCATAAGTAGGTTTCACCATCAGATGTATCACAACAGATACAGTTCCGGCCTTGTGCTTTAGAACGGTACAAATTGTTATCGGCACGGGCAAACAACGCAGATGGGTCATCACCGTCGTTCAGTTCTGATACACCAATACTGAGAGTGGGTGCTGTATTCGTCAGAGGATGGATTAACTTGGTTGCCTGTAATTGTTTTTGCACGCGTTTTGCCAGCTCGGCAGCACCTTCGGCACAGACTTCCGGGCAAATTACACAAAACTCATCACCACCCCAGCGGCCAATACTGTCGGAAGGCCTCGACTCTGACTTTAAAATATCGGCAACGGTGGCAATAATCTTGTCACCGGCCTGATGGCCAAGTTGGTCATTAATGGGTTTAAAGTGATCAATATCGATCAGCAAGAAGGCCAGGGGGTGTTGATAACGTTGGCAGCGCTCAATTTCCTGATGAAAAACCCGGTCAATGCCCAGACGGTTTTTCACGCCGGTCAGATGGTCGGATTCGGATAGTTGCTTCAGCTTCAGTTCTTCTTTACGGCAGCGAATCATGGCAATGACCTGCTGCGCTTTGCGCTCTGTCAGGGTCGCTACTTCAATATCCAGTGGCAGTTGCTCTCCGCTTTTATGCAGGCCATAAAAAATACGGCTGTCAGACGAAACTTTACTGCGGTCGCGGGCCAGGTATTGCTGACGCAGTTGGCCGTGATGTTTGGATGCTTCTTCTGGAATCAGGTCCTCTATGTTCTTGTTCAGCAATTCGGCCTGGCTGTAACCAAAAATATCGCAGGCTTGTGGATTAACCTTGATGATACGCCCGGTTTTATCGGCGACCACAAACCCTTCCGGAATCACCGAAAATAAGGTTTCCAGGTTACTTTTAGAGCGTGTGACACGAATCACCAGTACCGAGGCATACAAACAAAAAATAATCAGCAGTGGGATACCAATGCCGGATAAGAGCTGTAATCGTTGTTTGGCGATTGTTAGCAATTCAGACGTTTGTTGATTGACGTGATGGTAATCATCTTCGAGCAAGGTGTTGAGGATAATCAGAGCATTGGCCGCGGCGGTGTCGTCGACTTTCACCCGGTTGTCCAGCTCGCGGATGTCCAGGTTAATTACTTCTGTATGTTCAACGTAAGAGAGTTTTTCCTGATAGGAGCTGATCACCGCTTTCAGATCATTCAACGCGGCTTTTTCAAGTTCGTTAAGGGGTTGTTGCTGATAGCGGTGCAGCAGCTCCTGGCTGGTTACCATGGCATTATGAGCACTGCTTAGGTAATGGGATTCGCGCCGGATGACATAGTTTTTGAAGTGATGAATAAAGCCCATGTAACCAATCGATGCCCTAAGCTGGCTGATGAGCTCATACTTGGCCTGGGATTGGGCACCGTAGGTTTGCCATTCAACATTGAGCTGACTGATGGCACGGGATGTCGATAAGGTAAACGTCAGCAGGGTGGCGGTAGAAATAACAAACAGCAGCAACACCAGCTTCACCTGAGCTAAAGAGCGTCGATAGCGATGAAAAGTCTGATGAAGGAGCTTCAAGTTGGATCCGTCTTAACTGGTCAGCAGTGATTAGATTATCATTTTAGACTATCCAGAGGATTTGTTGATGGGTAAACACGACATTTATCAGTCTTTTGCTTTTTCAGTTAAGGTTCAGGCAAATCAACTAAAATACAGTGTTTACTGCGCTCGCCGCAGTTTGTAACGGCATCAGGTTTTTCATGTTTATGTACCAATACTCACAATTCAGCAGCAGGGTCAGAAGGCAAGTTGTCTTCTGGCTATGTTGTGTGTGTTTGTCAGTACCGCTTCATGCCTCTGATGACGATGGGAATACCTGGGTTGAAGAAACCATCAACCCTTCCACCGAATGGCTGGAAGAGCTTGTGACACCAGCCAGCCGCTGGATGGAGCGTCGCATACAAGGGGCTGAACAGGCACCACCGGTGATCCGAGATGCGCCACAAAACAGCCAGTTGCCGGATGGCGTGATTGCGCCGACGGAAGCCGCCAGGCTACTGACGTTGCTGTATCCGGGAGAGGTATTGTCTGTGCGGTTATTGGACACCCAACCATCCAGTTACAGTATCAAGTTATTGTTGAGCAGTGGCACGATATCTACCTTCTATCTGAATGCAACCGACGGTAGCTTGCTGGATGAGCGCCCTGCTTTTCGGGCAGCTCCAGCACCCTCAACACTTACTTCGCCCCCCTCGACTGTTTCGCCCCCGGCGCTACCCTCTTCAAGCGCCCCTGAATTGATTAACCCTGACGGAGCCTCCGAATGAAAATTCTGATTGTGGAAGATGACCAGTTGTTACAACAACAACTGGTACAACAGTTACAACAAACCGGGTTTGATTGTCAGGCGGCTGGTGATGGCATGGAGGGGTATTTCCTCGCCAGCGAGTACCCGTTTGATATGGCGGTGGTTGACCTGGGGTTACCAAAGATTGATGGCATTGAACTGATTCGGCGACTGCGTACCGATGGCTGTAGCTTCCCGGTGCTGATTCTGACAGCGCGTGACGGCTGGAAGTCACGTGTAGAAGGGCTGGATGCCGGTGCCGACGATTATATGGAAAAGCCGTTTCATATTGAGGAGTTGGCTGCGCGTTGTCGGGCATTATTACGTCGAACAACCGGCAATAATAATATCCTGCAAGACGGGCCATTAGCGCTGGATCTGACCAGTCAGCAGGTCAGCCTGGGTGGCATTCCGATGGAACTGACCGCATTTGAGTACAAAATTCTGGAATATATGATGCGTCGCTCGGGTGAAGTAATTTCGAAAAACGTATTAACCGATTATTTATACGATCAGGATTTTGAGCGTGACAGCAACGTCATCGAAGTATTAATCGGACGGCTACGAAAGAAACTCGCAGCACATGATAACTATGCCCCGATCACGACGTTGCGGGGCCGTGGTTACCAGTTTCAGAAACAGGTTTAACACACCATGAATAACTACATACCATGAGTCACACGGCACCATGCTCCACTCGTTAATCGGCCGGTTAATGACGTTTTCAATTCTGACGTTATTTGTTTTGATGACGGGGGTTGGTGTGCTGCTCGAAAGATCGTTTTATGCATCGCAACTGAATGCCATGCAGGAGCGGTTAAAACTTCATAGTTATTCAATTTTATCGGTTGCGGAATATTATCAACAGCAACTGTATTTTCCGGCTTATTTACAGGAGCAACGTTTTAATCAGGAAAAATCCGGCTTGTATGCTCAGGTTGTTGATCAAACGTTTCGCCCGGTCTGGTCGTCATTGTCTGCCAATGATATTCCGGTATTTAAAACGGCCTGGGCAGATCAGGGGCAGTGGATGTACTCCACCGTTAGCCGCGGGAATAAATACTATTTATTGGCCCGGTTTGGTGTGAGCTGGTCTGACTCCGGCAAACCCGGCCCGGTGTTTAATATTATGATTCTTGAAGATCTGGATGATCTGAGTCATCACATCCTGAGCTACCGTAAAACGCTGGTCGTATTGCTGGTTGGATTATCTGCCTTTATTTTGTTGGTTCAGTATTTAATTCTGCGCTGGGGATTATCGCCTTTGCATCGGGTAACGTCTGACCTGGAAGCGATTCAGTTGGGAGAAAAAAGTGAATTACAGGGTGAATACCTGACGGAACTCCAGCCGCTGACTTCCGGATTAAATCGGCTTATTCATTCAGAACGCAGCCAGCGTGAGCGTTACCGTAATACCATGGCGGATTTATCTCATAGCCTGAAAACGCCATTAACCGTGATGTCTGGTATTGTTTATCAGCAGCAACAGCGCGAGAAAACGGCCGAGGCGAATGAGCTGAAGTACCAAATCGAAAAAATGAACTCCACCATTGGCTACCAACTCAAGCGTGCCACCAGTGGAGCATCAGGGCTGGTGATCCAAAAAGTAACATTATTACCCGTATTGCAATCTATTTGCTCAGCGATGGATAAGGTATATGCGCATAAAGCCATGGCTATACATCTGGATCTGGATGAACAGCTCGATATCAATGCAGATGAGAATGATTTAATGGAAGTCATGGCGAATCTGATCGATAATGCCTGCAAATATGGTCGCAGTACCGTTGAGGTGTTTGCGCAACAATCATCGGACACCTTAACCATTATGGTTTCTGATGATGGCCCGGGCATTCCCACTGCTCAGAGAGACCTGGTTTTCCAGCGAGGGCAACGGCTCGATACGGCAGAACCAGGGCAGGGCTTAGGATTATCGTTAGTCAAAGAAATCCTTGATAATTATCAGGCACCGCTGACGATTACGGAGTCCTCTTCCGGAGGCGCTTGTTTTTGTATTAAATTTCCCCGCGTTTAACAACGGGTGACTGAGGTAATCTTAATGCTGCCAGAACATTGGGTTAAATTAATAATCATCGCTTTGTTAACGGTGCTGTTGAATGCCTGCTCCAGCGTCACGATGCGCCCTTATGGTGGTGAAAAAGATACCTCAAAACCAACCTACCAAAGCAGCAAAGACTATTACTGGTGGGGCTTAAAAAACGAATATGAAATTAATACCACCGATATTTGTCAGGGACGACGGGTAATGCAAATGCAGTCAGTCAGTACTTTATCTGATTGGTTATTACAAACGCTGACTCTGGGTATTTATTTCCCTCGCACAGCCAAAGTCTGGTGTGAGGAAAGCTGATGTTTAAATGTATTTTCTCGGTACTGACTGTGATGCTGTTGTTTGTTTCTGGTTGTGCATCGATGACCTTCACTCAGGAAGTCGAGCGGCCTAAAAGCAACGCCAAAATACAACATTGGCACCACACCATTATTAATGGCATGGTGGAAGTCAGTGAGCCTGCTAATCTTTATACCGATTGCCGTGGCAAACCCTGGCAAAGCGCTGAAGTCGAGTTTCGTCTGAAAAACGGACTGGTTGGCGGCGGGGTAAATGTCATTGTCGAATCGATATTATTTTCTTCTGCTTTTTTAGCTTTTTATTCTCCCTGGAATGTAGAAATTCAGTGCACGAAATAAATTAGATTCCGTGCCTCTCTTTTCCTTTTTCCACTAAAAAATCAATTAAAGCTCTGACTCTCAGAGCCTTTTGGCTGTTCTGAACAAAATACACATATAAGCCAGAGTACGGCTGCCAGTGTTTTTCTAATACCGGCTTTAAAATACCATCATCCAGTTGCTGCTGAATCATCGGAGTAATAATCCGGCCGATACCAATGCCTTTTTCGGCTGCGTCGACCATAGCGTCAGTATCGTTAACGATCAGGCCCATCGGCATTTGTACAGTAATGGTCTGGCCATTTTCCTGCAGCATTAAGGGAGCCAGTTGATTAGAGGCAATAAAGCGATATTGCACCAGTTTATGGGCCTGTAAATCGGCTGGTGACCTCGGTCTACCGTATTTCTCAAGATACGTATCCGACGCAAATAACGCTTCGTGCATCGGTGCTGTTAACTGGCGCGCCACCATACCCGGTTCCACCCGGTTGCCAAAACGAATACCGGCATCATGACCTTCTTCAAGAATATTCACTGCTTTATCTGAAACAGAAATCTCCAGCTGAATATCGGGGTAGCGCTGGCAGAACTCGGCATAGACAGGTTTCAGAAAAAACTGAAACACAAATCTTGGCAGGGTAATACTGACTCGGCCCGACGGTTGTTCGTTCATATCACGGATACTTTCAACCGCGTAATCCAGCGTGTTAATCGCGCCGCTGGTACGTTGATGCAACAGCTGCCCAGCTTCAGTTAATTCAATCCGGCGCGTGGAGCGGGTAAATAGCGGCAGGCCAACCTCAACTTCCAGCAGCTTCAGCGCCTGACTGACCGATGGGGGTGCCATCTCCAGCTTGCGCGCCGCCCCGCGAATACTGCCCTCACGAACAATGCTCTGGAAGATGCTGAGTTGATTAAAAGTGGCGCCTTTCATAACCGATTCCTGTTGCTCAAAGCCTGTAACTGGTTGATCTGAATAGAATTTAACATTGTTAGTTGATGCCTAACAATCCATTAGTTTTTATTGCTCTAAAACTTACTAAAACCCAAGCATAGACTGCAGTTATCAAATCAAAACGCAGAGACATACAGAGGTTGTTATGAGTAAGTCTAGTTCTAAGGTATTGATCATTTCAGGTCATCCAGACCTAGAGCAATCCCACACCAATAGCGTCATCCTGGAGCAGCTGCACAGTACACTGGATAACGTTGAAATTCGTCGTCTGGATGCTTTGTATCCAGACTACAACATCAATATCAAAGCCGAGCAGCAAGCATTGCTCGAAGCTCAAGTGGTGGTGCTGCAATTCCCATTCTACTGGTATTCAGTGCCTGCACTGATGAAAAAGTGGATGGACGATGTTTTTGCCTTCAACTTTGCTTTTGGTGCTGAAGGCGACAAGTTAAAAGGCAAAGACTTCTTCTTGTCATTTACTGTGGGTGGTCCACAGGATTCTTACGATCCGCTGGGCTACAACCACTTCAATATTGAACAGTTTATTCGTCCATTGCAGCAAACCGCTTATCTGGCGGGTATGAATTATCGCAAGCCGGTTTACACCCACGGCATGGTGTATATCCCGGGTGTGTATAACAAGCTGGAAGATGTTCAGGCCCGCGCTGTTGGCCACGCTAACCGTCTGATCAGTGAGATCAAAACCATTCAGGATTCTGCGGAAGAAAAAATCCGCCAGTTTGTTGCGGATTGGTTCGGCCAGTTCGACCAATTACCGGAAGGAGATGAATTTTTCACCCAGCGTTTAGCACCGGATGTGAACTGGAATATGCCTGAAGGAAAATTCAAAGGCCATCAGGGCTTTAGCGCCTGGTATGAAATAGCCCGCCGCACCTTTAAGCCGGGTTGTGATCATCAGGTCGAGCAAATCGAAGTCTCACAAACTGAAAACGGTTATCAGGCTGAATTACGTATTCGTTTATTGGCTGAGACATTCCCGGAATCGCCATTTAATGGTGAAGCCATCAACTTGCTGGTGAACGGAACCTGGCAGGTAACGTTGGACGAACACGGTGCCGTGACGATTCATGATTATCAGGTAGAGCCTGTTTAAATTTTCACGATAAAAATATATAAAAAACTCAGGAGCAAAGTATGAAAACGTTAACTCTGAAAACCTCTGTTGGTGAATTAGCTGCCAATCTGTATTTGCCGGAAGGTGAACAAAAAAATCTGCCCTTGGCGATTATTACCGGTGCCTGGACCACGGTGAAAGAACAAATGCCAACGACCTATGCACAAGCATTATCCGAGCGTGGTTTTGCTGTCTTGGTATTTGATTTTCGTGGCTGGGGAGAGTCAGCTGATGATGTGAAATACCTGGAAGATCCGGCGCGTAAAACGGCGGATATTGCCGCGGTTATTGATATGGTTACAGGCCAACAAGCCAGTGAATTTTCAGATATAGATACTTCCCGAATTTACGGCTTAGGCGTCTGTGCATCGGCAGGTTATATGCTGGATGCGGTCAATCAAAATGCCAAAGTTAAAGCGGCTGCGGTTGTTGCGCCATGGTTGCATGATCGCGAATTAGCCAATGCTATTTATGGTGGTGAAGACAATGTTAATGGCCTGATTAAAGCGGGTGAAGAAGCTGCTGCCGCAGATGACGCCGTTCTGATTGAAGCGGCCAGTACCACCAACGAAAACTCACTGATGTTCCAGGCACCTTATTACACAGAAGCTGGTCGTGGTTTGATCCCGGAATACGATAATCAATTTAACGTCGCTTCCTGGAAACCATGGTTAACCTATAACGCTTTGGCTCATGCCGGGAAACAAGATAAACCAGTGCTTATGGTCGCTTCTGAAGCGATGGCGTTACCAGCAGGTACCAAACAGTATCTGCAAACGGCGGGTGAAAATGTAAAAGCTGAATGGCTGGCGGATGTTACCCAGTTCGATTTTTATGACGTGGCTGAGCACGTGAGCAAAGCTGCCGACCTGGTTGCTCAACACTTTAACGCCAATTAAATCCTGTAGCCGATGATTGAAGCGCTTTTGCTTCAATCATCTCAGCGGAAGCAATCATCGTAAGAGAAGTCGTTATGAAAAAATTATTAATCGCATTAACCATGGGAGTGTTAGCCATGACCACTCAGGCAGAAAAACCGAATTTTGACCAAGAACAAATTAGGCTGCAATTGCAGAGCATGGGCACTCTGGCTGACCAAAATGCTTTTGAGTATCTGGGTCGTATCTTCAGCGACGAAGTGCTTGTGGATTACACCTCAGCATTTGGTGGAGAGCCTGCAACTGTGCCTCGTGTCGAACTGATGAAATCCTGGGCTGGTTTGTTACCTGGGTTCGATCTGACTCGCCATGATCTGAGCAATATGCAGGTAACGGTAAAAGGTAACAGTGCTACCGCGACTGCCGACATAACCGCGAACCATTATTTAACCGATCTGAAAACCGGTGAACATGGCTTCTGGCAAATCAGTGGAGAATATAATTATGAGCTGGAAAAGGGCGCGAATGGCTGGACCATTAAATCCCTGACCTTAGTAGCGGGTTCGGAAAAAGGCAGCCGTGATGTGTTAGGTAAGGCGGGGGAATTAGCTAAGGCTCGCTTGGATAGAAAAGAAAGTCAGAAAATTTCACTGAAATAAACGGAGAAAGAATTCACCGACTTCTTTGCTAAATTAGCGGCTGCGGGCTTTAACGCTGAAGTAATGATTCTTGCGCTAACGATACTTATGTCATTGATGCACACCGTGGCTGGAGCACCAAAGGTGATGACAATATCGATATTAACTGGGTGTTGCTGCATCAAGTCGAAGGCAGAAAAATCAAACGCGTACAGAGCTTCTCTGGGAGTCTGTATGAATCAGACGCTTTTTTTGATGCGTTTTTCACGGAATAGGCTTAGTGCAGACATTACTTCTGTGGCTAAAAACCAGTTTTATAGAGCAGCGTTATAAAGACACACTCCTGAATATTCAGTAATAACTGAAGGTTACTAAAAAGTAACCTGGGCAGTTTTCTGTGCCTAATTGTGCAGCCAGTTATGATTAATTACTATGGTATACATAAGTAACTAACTACTTAGAAAACACAGTAAAACAGAAAACTTTCAGGAGTTTATTATGTGGAAATTCATAACCTCGTTAATACTGGTTGCTACGGCTGTTACAGCTCAGGCAAAAGATACCATTCAGATTGATCTGGCTGCATTGCAGAAAGCTAACTGGACAGAGCAGGAGCAGAAGAACGCTGAAGTGATTACTGACTTTGTGCAGAACCTGATGAACAATCACAACTTCGAGTATGTCTTAGAGCACTACAATGACAGTGCTTACACACAGCATAATCGCAATCTGCCAGACAAAGTCACCGGTCTAGTGGGTTTCCTGCAGGAGTTTGTTGAAGACTACCCTGACTACAGCTACGACGTAAAACATATTTATGTGGATGGCGATTATGTGATTTTTCACTCCCATGCGACGCTAAACAAAGATGATCGCGGCAATGATGGGAAAGGCATGAATATTATTGATACCTGGCGTTTAGAGAATGGCCGTATTGTTGAACACTGGGATTCGATTCAGGCGCTGGACGGCTTCATGCGTTTTTATTCGCTGATCAGTGGCGGTGATATTCGTAATGACAACGGCGTATTCTGAATATTAACGTTCTGCCATTAGCGCCTGCCCAACAGGTGCTAATGCGAGGATTTTTTACTGACCAGCCAATAAGAGACTCCCAGTGCCAATACCACTGCAGCGATGCCCATAATGTAGTTGGGCGTGATCGTGTCAAAGTCGAGAATGATTACTTTACGGGCGATTGCCATCAGAGCTGTTGCAATCACCAGCTGTATCGGTAACACATTCGTGCCGAGGTAAAGCCGGATGTTAATAAAAATTTCGACGGCAATCAGTACCACCATAAAAGCAGCAAATACCTGAAAAATATCATTCACGCTGAGGAGTAAAAAGGGTGGTTCAACCAGACGCTGATACACCACAAATACAACATCCGCTACCCCCCAGATAATGATCAGAACCATCAGTATGGCCAGAGTTTTGATGGCGAGACGAATAATCTGATGAAGAAAACGAATTAACGGGTCGTCGTGTTCTTCGGGTAATTCTTCATGAACAATAGACACTTTTTTGTTTTTGTCTGTCATGTTTCAGTCTCCTCTTCTCTGATGTTTATGGTGTTACATTCAGGTTGAAATAGCTGGTGATGCCTTCCAGGACGTTGGTTATTGCCACGGCCGCTAATATCACTCCCATGATTCGGCTGACAACGCTGGCACCGCTGAGTCCAATGACTTTGTTTATTTTTCCGGACATGAGCATTAACAGGTAGGTAACGATGAGCACTGATAACAACACAACAAAGGTCAGTGCCTGTTCTGTCAGGGTATAGAGTGAATCTTCAGTGAGTAATACAGCGGCTAACATCGCCCCTGGGCTGGCTATAGAAGGCACGGCCAGTGGAAAAATGGCTGTTTCACGCTGATTGTTTAATAAACGTAATTCTTCATCGGGTTTGCTTTCACCAAAAATCATGGTTAATGCAAATAAAAATAATACGATACCGCCAGAAATCTGGAATGCGGATAATGGAATCGACATCGCATTCAGAATTAACTCGCCTGCAACAACAAAGAACAGTAATACGGCTGCCGCCGTCAGGGTGGCCATCAGAGCAATGCGGCGTTGCGCCTTTTCGTCAAATTGTCGGGTAACCGCAAGAAAAACGGGGACGGTGCCGATGGGGTCAACGACAGCAAAGAAAGTAATGAACGTAGCGGCGATATCGATCATAGTGAATCACAAGTTACGCAAACACTTTCAGCATATCGTAATTACATCAAACTGTCCCCGGAGGAAGTGTTGTGACAAGTCAGGATATGTCAGAACTGATAGCCAATACTGAGGTAGACCTCGTCTTTTCCTTCATCTTTGTCAAAACCGTGGGCATAGCCCAGCCTTAACGGTAATGGCATGGCGTAAAACACCACCAATTCGGTACTGAACTCAACGCCAGCAGAGGTCAGGTATTTTGCGTCTTGCTGGTCCTGCCAGGCTGCGCCCGAATCAACAAACACGTTGGCACTCATATTACCCAGACCCAGAGGGAAAATATCCCAGTTGCGTTCAATATCCCCAAGGCGGGTGCGCCACTCCAGTGTGTTCACATTTAACCGGCTGCCACTTTGTACGGTATCGCTGTAGCCACGCAGTGCCCAGCTATCACGCCCGAATAGGGTGTCGGTGGTTTGCAGGTCATTTCCGCCGAGGTCAAAACGTTTGGCGTCATCATCGCCATAAGCGTTTGAGGTATTGAAGGCTAACACACTGGTTCCCGGCAGATCGGTAAAGACACTCCAGTTCAGGTTATAACGGTTGCCATCATAATCACTACTGATCGCATCATTGGTTTCCCAGATAAAGGCGGCCTGATGGCCCCAGCTGGTTCCCGGAGAATGCAAAAATCCTTCGGCGTTAGAGAAGTCAATCCGGGCACCGACTAAGCCTTCTTGTTTTGCGTCTTCATATTGAATAAAGCGTTTATCACTGTTTTTACCAGACAGATCTTTTTCTTTATCGCTGTGTAAGCCGAGGCTGAACTGAAGCTCATTTTCGAACGCAGAAAACAGGTTGATGCGCGCAATCTCTATCACGTCAGATTCACGAACCTGAAGTCGCTCTTCATTGTTGATGTCCCGTTCGTTGTATTCGTGCTCACGTAAAAAACTGAACTGCCATTTATTATCATAAAAATATTGCAGTGAACCACTGCTGACGCCATTCGTTGTATCGTGTATTAACGATGCTTCATAGCTGTGGCGTAATAATGCATCTTTGCCGTCGATGGATGCACCAATAAAGCTGGAATTATCATCACCACCCAGAATCGGCATCCAACGTGTGGGCACCAGTGATTTCCAAGGGCTGTAGTCCTGAATGTCGCTGTGCTGAACAAACCGTGAATACGGGTCAGGATAATTATATTCGCCGCGAATATCGGTCAGAGAAAAAGACTGAATAATTTCAGCATCTTCTATAACACTGTGCTCATAGCCATCTGCCGTATAATTCTGCAGGTAAACTTTGTTGTTCACGACTTCGGGTGATAAAGCGCCGCCCATCAGGTGTGTCAGCTGCGATATTTTCTGGGTGGTTAAATCCAGCGTATAAATATTGTAGGTTGTTTCGTAGTCCGCTGCATAAATCAGCGTGTTGTTGTCAATAAACTGGGGGCCGGTTTCAATGGCTTTGCTGTTGGTGATGGCTCGCCACTGACGCTTGTTGATATCAAATAACTCCAGATTCCAGCCCTGATTTTTGCGTTTTACCGTAGCAATGATGGTGTTGCCATCGGGAGATACCGAAAATTCACCCAATACATCATCCAATGTACCTTGCCATAACGTGTTTAATGGATCGCCTTGTGCTGATAACAAGTCCAGTTGGCTCACACCATCTTTTAAACGCTTGGCCAATATTCGTGACGGCTGATTTTGTTGGACTGGCATCCAACGAATATCGCGATAGCGTTTGTTTTTGGTTAAGCGTATTTCCTGCTGGTCTTTCAGCATAAAAATATCAGCATAGGCGCGACCGTCTGCCCGGTTAACTAAGCGGGTATATAACACGTCGCCGTTAGTATTAACGTCAATATTATTGGCATCTTTAACTTCAGCCAGTTTTTCTAGCGAACCGCTTTCGTTGACTTTAACGATATGCTGTCGGTCTTCACCGTTACGGTAGAGGTAATAATAGTCTTTACCGTTACTGGCACTGGCATCAAGAGAATAGCCTTCATTACTGACAGTATTCAGGCTGGTCATCTTCTGCTGTTGAATGTCTGCAATTTGTGGTTCAAACCGTTGTTGCAGCCAGCTTCTGAATTCTTGCCAAAGACCCTGATAATTTTTACCAAAAACTTTTCTGGCATCTGGATTTAAGAAAAGAAAGTTGAATGGCACCAGGTTGCGGGAATACAGCGCTAAATACTCACGCAGTTTATCTTCACCATAAGTATCGGTTAAAAATTGGTAGTAATAATAACCATACAAATAATGTTTGCCGATCGGCCAATCGCGTAAGGTAATCGCAACCTGATTCAGGTCGTCGATGCCGTTTAAGACTTCCATGCGCATTTGCATATCATAGCCCTTGCTCTGACCACGACCCAAACCCAGTTCATGATTGGTTTCTGTATAAACCGCCAGCCCTTCGATCAGAAAGCCGGGTTGATAAGCATGAGGGAATGTCAGCGTATGACGCCCTAATATTTTACGCACCGAGCCGGGAATACCCCGTGCCATATCGATGTGAATAACATGAGTCAGTTCGTGGGTAATCAGCAGGTTCAGCCAGTCATCATAGGCTTCCAGTGTGGTACCGCCATCGGGAGGGCTGAGGAACAGGCGCATTTGATTAAAGGGTTCGACATGAGCCCAGCCATTTGACGCATCAATGTCATCAGTCAAAACAACCTGGACTTTATCTTTGGGAGTCCACCCCAGGCGTTTGGTTAAAATAGGCCACTGGGTTTCTGAAATGGTTGCGGCACGTTTGGCCATTTGTTGATGCTGTTCCAGAAAATGAAAAGCAAAGTGTTCTGTCTCCAGTGTTTTCCATTGATCACCAGGCAGAATCCAGGCAACAGCACCTTCATTATTGGCGTAAGAAATCGATGGCAATGTCACGCTCACCAACGCACTGGCCGCAATGGCGCTCGATAACAGTGTGGGAATCAATTTGGATTTAGGCATGAGAACTCACCGATCAATAACAATATATCATCAGTTTAGCGAGTCACTTGTTAACCGTAACTTAACTAACTTTGCCTCTTTTGTTCAGCTGAGATTCAGCTATGGCTTTATGATCGGTGTGTGGCTGATTTGATGTCTGATGTCATTTCACTCAACAGTTGAAGTGACTATACTCATGCCAGTTTATTGATTAATAAGGACAAGGCGGACATGACCGATAGTGCAACGGAAAAAACGGATCAGAAGCCTGGAAAGAAAGGCATACTTATTCGTTTACTACTGATGTTAACGGCGCCTGTTCGTCTGGTGTTCCGTGTCCTGTTCGGTTCTCTCAACTGGAATGCGCCAACCTGGCTGCAATGGAGCAATCAACTACGTCAGTCGAAACCACTGATTTTCTACTTTCTGCTGGTTGTTATTTTTGCCGGCTTTCAGCATCAGTATTTTTACGAGTTGTATCACAAGCTCTGGCCACAACCACTGGCCGTTGTCGCCGAGGTTGGTGCTCCCGGGCTGATGGGTCGCCACTCCGGAGCGCAGCCTGAAGCATTACGGCTGGATTTTCGTTTTGATCAACGCAGCCTGAGTCAGCGGTCGGATAAGAGCAGCCGCTACCCTTCAGCAGCACCGTTAGAAAACATTGGTGAAACAGTGACCCGTGGCATTCGTCTGTTTCCGGAAAAAGCCGGTACCTGGCACTGGGAAAATCAGAACACACTGATGTTTATCCCAAAACAGGACTGGCCTGCTGGCCAGGAATACGAAGTTACCTTAGCACCACAATTGATTCAGCCAGACCTGCAGTTGGCCAACACCGAATACCGCTTCGAAACCCGACCGTTTTCTGCCAGCATCAAGGATATGGAGCTGTATAACGACCCGCTGGATCGTTCTTTGAAAAACCTGGTCGCCACCGTGTCTTTTTCTCATCCGGTGCAACAGCAAGCACTGAATGAACTAATCAGCCTGCAGGAAAAACACGATGGTGTGACTGCCGCTCGCCGCTTTAATTTTGACGTGACCTTTAGCGATGACGGCTACGATGCCTATATCAAATCAGCGCCGATTAAATTACCGCAGCAGGAAGCGTATGTATTTTTGACCGTTAGTGATGATGTTGCTAACGCAGAAAAAACCACCACGCTGGGCAAAGACGTTAAACGTAAAATGCTGTTGCCGGATACGTCGAGCTTTATGAAAGTACGCGATGCCCGCAGCCAGATTGTGCGTAATAAAGATAATGACCCCGAACAGGTTATTACCATTTCTCTGACCGACCATGTGTCTGAAGATGAGTTTAAACAACGCCTGAATCTTTATAGGTTGCCGCGTCACCGCTCAGTGGGTTATATCCGTAAAAACGGTTACAGCAATGCCCATAAAATTCGCTATGAATTGATTCCTAATGCTGAGCCATCGTCGGATATTTATAACCTGCGTATTGATGAACCTGAGCGTAAATATCTTTACCTGCGTGTTGAAAAAGGCCTGAAATCGGTCAGTGGTTTTGCCATGACTAAAACATATGAAGAGGTGCTCAGGGCTCCGGAATATCCGAAAGAACTGGATATTGCCGGTGAAGGCAGCTTGTTGTCATTAGCCGGTGATAAAACCCTGAGTTTCAGCGCCCGTGGAATTAACGAAATCCGTGTGAATATTTATCGTTTGTTAGATGATCAGCTGAATCACTTTGTCACCCAGACTTATGGTGATCTTGATGAACTGGAGTTCAGTAACTACAACTTCAATAAATATAATCTGACCCGATCTTTCCAGAAGCGTTTGTATCTCTCCGGAAATTCAGCCAAAAAAGTTAATTATGCATCACTGTCTCTGGCGCAATATCTGAAAAGCCAGGCGGCGGGTATTTTCATTATCGAAGCCGAAGGTTATCAGAAAGGTCGTGATTACAGCGTCGTTACTGAAAAACGTATTGTGATGGTGACAGACCTCGGCATCATGTTGAAAAAAGCCGCCGACGGCCAACAGTTTGTTTATGTGCAATCGGTTAAAACAGGTAAACCTGTGGCTGGTGCCAGAGTCAAACTGCTGGGTCGTAATGGTATCCCAGTATTTTCAGCCACGACCAATGCTCAAGGTGGCGTAACGTTTGCCAGTGCTGATCGTTACCGCAATGAGCGCCAGCCGGTTGCGTATTTGGTGAGTTATGGCAACGACAGTTCCTATCTGCCATATAGTCGCCATCAGCGTCGAATTGATTTTTCCGGTTTTGATATCGACGGTGAATACGGTGGCAATAATAATGGTAAAAACCTGAAGGGTTTCCTGTTTTCTGACCGGGGCATTTATCGTCCGGGTGAAACCGTCAGCCTGGGTGTGATGGTTCGACAGGAAAATATGCAGGTAAAAACGGGTATTCCACTGGAGCTGAGTATTCATGACCCGAAAGGTAATGTGGTATTAAAAGAGAGAATGGCGGTTCCGGAAAACGGCTTGTTTGATCTGGAAATGCCAACCACCGCTGCGACGCCAACCGGTGATTATGAAGCACACTTATACCGGGTGAATAAACGGGGTTACACCTCCACGCACCTTGGCCAAACAGAATTTTCGGTAGAAGAATTTCAGCCGGACAGCATGAAGATCCGCACCGAGCTTGTGCCGGGCGTCAGTAAAGGCTGGTATAGCCTGACGCAGGCTGAAGCCGCAACGGCGACTGGTTTGAAGGCAAAAGTACAACTGAAAAATCTGTTCGGCACGCCAGCACAAAATCGCCGGGTTGAAGCGGCGATTGAACTCAAGCCCGTGACTTTCGCTTTCCGGGAATTCAGCGATTATCGTTTTACCGATCCATTGCGCCATAACAAAGCCCGTAATGGTCGACTGAATCAAACCTTACCTGGCACTCAATCCGATAATGAGGGCATGGCCGAGTTTGATATTTCACTGCAGCAATTTGATAAAGGTACTTACCGTTTAACTTTTTATGGCGAAGGTTATGAGCCTGGTGGTGGTCGCAGTGTCACTGCCCAAAGTGAAATGCTGGTCTCGCCACTAAGTCTTCTGGTCGGGCATAAAGCGGATGGTCAGTTAAAATATCTGAAAAAAGATCAGCAACGCCATGTACATTTTATTGCGTTAAATCCGCAGCTGGAAAAACAGGCCATGACAGGGCTGAAGCTGGTTCGTATTAAGAAACAACCCATTTCGTCACTGGTTCGTCAGGAAAACGGTTTATACGCCTATCAGACTGTGATCCGTGATGTTGAAATGTCATCCGATGATTTTGAGTTTGATAGCAACGGTGGCCAATACGCATTGGACACTTCTGAGCCCGGTGATTATCAGCTGTCGCTGTATTCCGCTAACGACGAATTATTATCGCGCTTTAAATACAACGTAGCAGGCAGTGCTAATTTAGCCGGTCGATTAGAGAAAAATGCCGAGCTATCGATTCGTCTGAATAAAAACGATTACAAGGCTGGAGAAGAAATCGAGGTCAATATTATTGCTCCTTATACCGGTTCTGGTCTGATCAGTATCGAAAGTAATACCGTGCACGCACAGAAGTGGTTTACTTCCACGACTAACAGCTCGGTACAAACCATACGCGTTCCACCGGGTCTGGAAGGTAATGCGTATGTGAATGTGGCTTTTGTTCGCTCTCTGGATTCACAGGAAATTTTTACCAGTCCGCTGAGTTATGCCGTTGTGCCGTTTAATATTGATCGCAGCAGCCGGGTAATGGATATCAAACTGGAAGCACCGGAGCGAGTAGAGCCGGGCCAGAAGGTGGCTATTAATTACAGCTCCGATAAACCGGGCAATATTATTGTGTTTGCGGTTGATGAAGGCATTTTGCAGGTGGCTGATTACCAGCAGCCTAAACCGCTGAATCACTTTATGAAGAAAAAAGCGTTGCAGGTCAGCAGCTTCCAGATTCTCGATATGATTTTGCCGGAATACAGCGTGTTCCGTAATCTTTCTGGTGTGGGTGGTGGTTCGCCAATGGCCGAATTATTAGGCGCTAACCTTAATCCATTTGCCCGTACACTGGATAAGCCTGCAGTGTTCTGGTCCGGAGTAATGGGGGTCGATAATAAAACCCGCAGTGCTGAATTTATTGTGCCGGATTCATTCAGTGGCAATCTGAAAATAATGGCCGTTGCAGCTAATGAATCGTCGTTGGGTATTGCCCAGCAAGATACGCTGGTGCGTGGCTCGTTTGTATTATCACCGAACGTACTCACCGTGGCTGCACCGGGGGATGAATTTGATGTCACGCTGGGAGTCGCCAATCTGGTACCGGGTGTAGCGGATAAAGGTAAGGTGCAGGTGTCGCTGCAGTTATCCGATAACCTGGCGCTGGCCGGTAATCATTCGCAAGAAACGGGTTTAACACAAAAAGCGGGGTTAACAACGGAGCTGAACATTGCCGAAGGCAACGAAGGCCGTACCGATTTTCGCATTAAAGCGCTGAATAACCCTGGCGAAGGACGACTGGTATTTACCGCTCAATACATTGATGAACAGGGAATGCCGGGCAGAAAAACCAGCCGTGTGGCAACGTTAAGTGTCAGACCGGCGCAAACCTTCCGTACCCGGGTTGCTTCCGGATTTGATGACAGTGGTAATGCCGAAGCTCAGTTACCATTTGCCCTCTACCCGGACTTTGCTTCGCAGAGCATTTCTGCGTCATCCAGCCCGATGGTTATGGCGGGAGGTCTGAGCCAGTACCTGGATAATTATCCGCATGGTTGTACCGAACAGATTGTCAGTCGGGTATTCCCATGGCTGGGTCTGGCGGCATCACAAACGGATGCGGCGATGCAACAGAAAACCCGAGATCATGTTAAGCGGGTCATTGGCACTTTATATTCACGCCAGACCAGCGAAGGCGGATTTAATATGTGGCCGGGTTATTACGGCAGCCATTTTGCCAGCCTGTACGCGACTCACTTCTTGCTGGATGCTAAAGCGTATGGTTACGCGGTGGAAAATGAACTGATCAGTTCCACTGTAGAATACCTGCGTCGTATTGCCCGGCAGCAGGCTAATGGTCGTGTGGCACAACGCCACCGCGCCATAGCAATTTATCTGTTGGCACGGGCACAGGAAATTCCAACCAATTATCTGATTGATCTGCACGACACGCTGAAATCACAGGGTGAAAGCTGGCAAAAAGATATTATGGCGATGTATATGGCGGCCACTTATCAGTTGCTGAAAAAGCACGATGAGGCGGCTGCGATGGTGGAGCAGTTTGGCTTTGATAATAAAGTGGAAGAGCCAACCGACTTCCAGTCGGACCTGACGGTTAACGCCCAATACGTGTATCTGGTATCGGCACACTTCCCGAAAATTCAGCAGCAGCTGGATGTGGAAAATACCATTATGCCGTTATTACAACCGTTGATGCGTGGTCGCTTTAATACCATCAGTGCATCGTATACCACTATGGCGTTACAGGCTTACAGTCGCCAGAATCGCGCGCGTTACGGTGATGAAACCGAAGACACGTTCCGTTTTGTGGTGAAGGATAAAGATGGTGAGGAAATTCAGCTGGATAACCTGGCGTTATCGTCGACGGTAATTTTCCCAACTGCGAATATTCCGCTGAATCAGAATACGCCAATATCTGACGAGATTTTAATTCGTGGTGATAATCCGGTGTTTTATCAGGCCAGCCAGTCTGGCTTCCCGGCGGTAATGCCGGCTGCTGAAAACAGTAATCTGGAAGTGGTGCATCAACTGTTGAATAAAGATGGTAAAGAAATTACCACGCTGAAACAGGGTGAAGAAGCTGTGGTGCGTTTGCGCATTCGCACCCTTAACGGCAGACAGGTTGATAACATTGCTGTGATTGATTTACTGCCGGGTGGTTTTGAAGTGATTCGTGAATCGGTGCCTCGTCAGAGCAATCACTGGAACAGCGATTATGTCGATGTTCGTGAAGACCGGGTGATTTTCTATGGTGGCTTCGGATCATCTGTTACCGAACTTGAGTACCGTATCAAGGCGACTGCAGCAGGTGAATTTATTGCACCGCCAGCTTATGCCGAATCTATGTACGATCCGGATATCTGGTCACAATCGGCAGCAGCAACAATCACCGTAGTAAACGATGAATAATCGGCGGGATTAAATCCGTGAAACGTTTTTTACGGGTGACGTTGGTGGGCAGTTTGTCGGTTGTCATGCTGTTATGGCTGGCGGCCGTTTTGTTGCCAAAACCGACGCTGTTTGCCTGGCAAAGCTGGTCAACGGCTTATTACGATCAAAACGATGAACTGCTACGACTGACGCTGGCAGACGATGATCGCTATCGTCTGCCGCTGACGCTGGAAGAAATCAGTCCACAGATTCGTCAGGTCACCACCCTTTATGAAGACCAGTATTTTGATCATCACTTTGGCGTTAACCTGATTGCGTTATGGCGGGCATTTATTACCACTTACGTCAGCAATGAACGACGTGTTGGTGGTTCAACCATCACCATGCAGGTTGCCCGTCATGCTTTCCGGATTGAGTCCCGCACCATCGTCGGAAAAATTCAGCAGATTTTTGCAGCCTTATGGATTGAATTACATTACAGCAAGGCTGAAATTCTTGCGGCATATCTGAATTCAGTTTCTTACGGTGGCAACATCGAAGGCATTGGTGCTGCCAGTCTGATTTATTTTCATAAACATGCACGAGATCTGAATCTGGCTGAAGCCATGGCCTTGGCGGTGGTGCCACAAAACCCGGTTAAGCGTAATCCGCAGACGATCAGCGGTTATCAGAATATGTTGTGGGCGCGCGATATTCTTTATCAGCGCTGGCTGACCGATGTGCCTGAAACAGCAGAGCAATTAGGGTTGGTAAAACTGTGGATGTCGTTACCCTTGCAGATATACCGCAGCGCCGATCTGCCGTTTCTGGCGCCACATTTTGTTCGTTATCTTAATCAGCGTTATCGCTATTTAAGCGGTAATATCAAAACCACATTAACTCTGTCGCACCAGCAATTACTGGAGAAACACATTCGTGCCTGGGTCGAATCCCGGCATGATGTGGGGATTCAAAATGCGGGTGCTGTTCTGGTGAATAACCACAACCACAATATTGAAGCCTGGGTGGGGTCGGTGGATTTTAATAATCACGACATCAGCGGTCAGGTTGATATTGTTACCGCCAAACGTTCGCCGGGTTCGACTCTGAAACCTTTTGTTTATGGCCTGGCGATGGATCAGGGAAAAATACATCCACTGACATTGCTGAAAGACGTTCCGCAGCGCTATGGCGCGTATACGCCGGAGAACTACGACAAACAGTTTGCCGGACCACTGACGGCTACCGATGCATTAATTACCAGCCGTAATGTACCGGCGGTATCGCTGGCGACGCAGCTAACCAGCCCGGGGTTTTATTCCTGGTTGCAGCAGGCCGGTATTTCACCACTCAAAGCTGAAAAACATTATGGCATGTCGCTGGTATTAGGTGGGCTGGATGTCAGCATGCTTGAGCTGGCACAGCTTTATACGATGTTGTCGTCGGCAGGAAAACTACAACCGTTAAATACCGTGTTGGATTCTGAAATGAATGCCAACGAAATGAAGTCAGTCCAGCGGCAGTTATTAACTCCGGAAAGTGCCTGGTTGGTTCTGAATATGTTGCAGCAAAACCCGGCGCCCGGACACAACCTGGCGCAACAAATGGTTGTCAGAAATCGTGCAAAAATTGGCTGGAAAACCGGTACTTCATACGCTTTTCGTGATGCCTGGGCTGCTGGAGCCAATGATGATTACACCCTGATTGTCTGGGTGGGAAATTTTGATGGAAAGGGTAACCCGAACTTTATTGGCCGCTCCGCAGCCGGACCATTATTTTTTAATATTATGCGTGCTTTATCGCCGCTTCCGGGTTCTGAAAAGCGTAATCACGGCACCGACCTGAATGTGCAGCAGGTTAATATCTGTGAACCAACAGGCAAGCTGCCGGAGAAATATTGTCCGCGGCAGAAAGCGGGCTGGTTTATTCCCGGTGTATCGCCTATTGCCACATCGGATATATTCCGGGCAATCCCTTTTGATATCCGTACGGGTAAACGTGCCTGCTATCACACCCAGGGTAAAACCCGGTTAGAGGTGTATGAATTCTGGCCGTCGGATATTCGTCAGATATTTTCCATGGCGGGGATTCAGCGACGTCAGCCTCCGGCGGCTCCGGCTGAATGTGCATTAACCTCGGCGTATAACGGTGTTGCTCCACAAATCACCTCGCCGGTGGCAGGGTTGGAATATCAGTTGCGGCTGAATAATCGTGGCGAACAGGCGATTCCTTTGCAGGTCACACTGGATGCCGATGCCTCCCACGCTTATTGGTTTGCGGATAATGAATTTATTGGCAAAAGCAGCGGTAACGAAACTTTGTTCTGGCATGCCCGTCCGGGTCAGTATCGTTTAACCGTGACGGATGATCGTGGGCTCAGTGATGAGCAAACCCTCTCGGTGCGGGCACTGCAATAGTATGCCCGCTCTGTTGTGGATGGTGGTTACTAAGCTTTCAGTTCCATCACTAACTCCAACGCTTTTAAGCGTTTGCCTTCGTCATAAATATCATTGGTAAACATCAGCTCCTGTATCGGCAGTTGTTCCACCATCACTTCCAGTTTTGATTTTACGGCCGCCGGGCCACCACTGACCGACAGTCCTAAAAAGGCTTCAACCTGCAGTTGTTCCATCGGGCTCCAGATACCTTTCATGGATTCTACCGGCGGCGGTAAATACAGCGCCTGGCCTTTCATTAACGACAACACCCGCTGCTGTGAACTGGTACCGAGGTAAGCGGCTTCATCGTCTGTTTCAGCCAACATCAGTGGCAAACATAAAATGGCGTAGGGTTTTTCCAGCTGTGCCGATGGCTGGAAATTCTGCTGATAAAGCGCCAGTGCTTCGCGCGCCAGCTTAGGAGCAAAATGCCCCGCGAATGCATAAGGTAATCCACGTTGTGCTGCCAGCTGGGCGCTGAATAAACTCGATCCCAGCAACCAGATATCCACCTGGCTGTTAGCACCGGGATACGCCTGTACGCGTTTATCGCCAGCATCCGGACCTAATAAGGTTTGCAGTTCGCTGACTTCATCGGGAAAGTTTTCCGCACGCATATCGTCGCGACGTAATGCGCGGCTGGTAATCGGGTCAGTACCTGGCGCACGGCCCAGGCCTAAATCGATCCGACCGGGGAATAAACAGTCCAGCGTACCAAACTGTTCCGCTACAACTAACGGCGGGTGATTGGGCAACATAATGCCGCCGGAACCTACACGGATATTTTCAGTTTGTGCGGCCACCTGACCAATTAATACCGAGGTGGCGCTGCTGGCGATGCCCGCCATATTGTGGTGTTCGGCTAACCAGAAACGTTCGAAGCCTAACTGGTCGGCATGTTTGGCGTAACGCAACATACGCTGCAGTGTGTCACCAACGGAACTGCCGGTTGGTACCGACGCAAGATCCAGCAGAGAAAAAGGAATATCAGACAGGGTGGCCATAACGCATTACCAGAAATTTTACCCGCTCAGAATGGCATATCCTTGCGGCGTCATCATCCCTGTTTTCTGGTAAAGATTGTTGCGCTTAATCGTGCAGTATTTTTGGGTTGTTTTACTCCGTTGTTTTATCGGAGCGTTTTATTGGGCAGAAAAGATATTCTCCTGTAATAAATAATCGATCACCGCCCGGGTGCGTTGTGGTACCTGACGCCGTGATGGATACACCAGAGAAAATACCAGTGTTTCACTGCCGATCGACGGCATCAGTTGCAGTAACTGGCCGGAGGCAATTTCTTCTCGCACAGTGGTCGGTAATAACGCACCAATGCCTAAACCGGCAACCACCATTTGTTGCATCATCAGTGGTGAATTACAGCGATAGCAATAATCCGGCTGAATATTAATGTGTTTCCCGTGTTGGCGCAGTCCAATTACATGCTGGTGGTTGAGATCAAAGCTGACCCAGCGATGCTGATCCAGCTCAGCCAGGGTTTTTGGTGAACCGTATTGATTGAGGTAGGCCGGACTGGCGAACAGCGCAAATTGTTCTTCATGCATGACCCGGGCAATCACCGAATCGTCTTTGGGTAAACCGATGCGGATTGCCAGATCAATTTGCTCACCGATTAAATCCAGTCGGCTGTCATCGAGAATCAGATCCAGCTCGATATTTGGGTAGCGCTGACGAAAGTCATCCAGCACCGGCAATATGTATTTATGGGCAATATCGTGATTCATGGTAATTGCCACCCGGCCGCTGGGCAGCTGCGGGGTGGTGATGGCCTCAATACCATTAAGAATATCCGGCAGCTGGCGTGCCTGCTCATACACCTGCTGACCTTCGCTGGTAATGGTCAGCTGACGGGTAGAGCGCTGTAATAAGCGTACACCAAGGTCCTGTTCCAGCTGTGCCACCTGCTCGCTGATACGTGAGCGGCTGCTGTTGAGCTTACGTGCTGCGGCGGCAAAACTGCCACACTCAACCACGCTGGCGAAGATGGCTAACAAGCGCAGATGGGAAAAATCAATTGTACTCAAAGTCCGAACTCCGTATTCGGTATTGATCGTCTTATGGTGACGATGAGTGTGGCGCATACTGCTTGCGAATTCCAGATAAACACACTCCGAGGAGAGTTATTATGATTGCGATTACAGGTGCCAACGGCCAACTGGGTCAATTAGTGATTAACAGCCTGCTGCAGAAAACCGCAGCCGCTGACATCGTTGCGCTGGTGCGTAACCCGGACAATGCTCAGGCATTAAAAGATCTGGGTGTGGAAGTGCGCAAAGCTGATTACAACCAGCCGGATACCTTAACCAGCGCGTTAGCGGGTGTTCACAAACTGCTGCTGATTTCCGGCAGTGAAGTGGGTCAGCGGGTGCCACAACATACCGCAGTGATTGAAGCCGCAAAAGCGGCAGGCGTAGAGCTGTTCGCTTACACCAGTATTCTTAAAGCAGATACCAACCCAATGGTTCTGGCACAGGAACATAAGGTGACTGAAGAGTTGATTCAGCAGTCCGGTTTACCGGCGGTGATTCTGCGTAATGGCTGGTACAGCGAGAATTACACCCAGAGTCTGCCGGTGGTATTAGAAACCGGTGCAGTTGCCGATGCTGCGTCTGACGGCCGTTTCTCAACCGCATCCCGTAAAGATTATGCCGAAGCCGCGGCGGTGGTATTAACCTCCAGCGAAAATCACGCGGGCAAAACCTACGAGCTGGCCGGTGATCAGAGCTTTACGCTGAGCGACTATGCCGCAGAGATTTCCCGCCAGAGCGGTAAACATATTCAATACAGCAATATGGCGCAGCAGGATTTCGCTGAGCTGTTGGTGCAGGTAGGTCTGCCAGAGGGCTTTGCCGCAGCACTGGCTGATTCCGGTGTGCAGGCGAGCAAAGGCTGGCTGGAAGATAACTCGGGTACGCTGGGGCGGTTAATTGATCGTCCTACCGAAACTCTGGCTGAAGCGGTGGCGGCAGCACTGTAATCAGATCCCCTGAGTGCTTAACAGCGCCGAGGTTAACAATCCCGATGTTAGCAATGCCGAAGTTAACTGCGACCCGGCAGCGGGATAGATCAGGCGGAAGCGTGTTTCTGCCTGATCAACTAAGAATTTAATCATTCCCAGACAAATCATCTCTTTCACGGCATAGATACAAAACTTTTATTATATTTCCGAACCAGCTGACGGTATTTTTCCGTTTGGCGGAAATCACTCATCGCTCTGGCAAATTTTTCAGCCAATTTCTGGTGCTTTTTGGCTTTTGAAAAAGCGAGGAAATTTTTTGTGGTAGTCAGTGGCACATCGAGAACAGCCAGTTCGCTGAAGTTGGGCTGTTGAATTAAATTCTGATAATCAACCGGGTTGATCAGGGCCAGATCAATGCGGCCATTCTCGAGTAATTCAGTCATGTGACGATAGTTTTTAAAAACAATTTTTTTAATGTGTTGTGCATCATCAAATTGTTGTCCATAGCTGTAGCCATGCTGTACACCAATGGCATGCCCTGCGAGGTCTGATAATTGTCCCTGGAAGGCAAAGCCAGGGGCGTGATTCGGGTGGTATACCAGGAAGTGATCCGTACAACTGAGTAAATTACGTTTCAGGAAGATTGCATAATCCGAGCGCTCGTTATTTTTGGATATATAAGAAATTGCATCCCCTTGGCCATTTTTGATCATCTGTTGAGCACGTTTCCAGGGGACACTTTCAAAGCGAACGTCAATGTCAGTCTGCTTTGCTACGGCTTCAATTAATTCGATATGAAACCCCGTCAGCTTGCCATCCACCACCATTTCATCTGGCGGATAGTTGTCATCACCCCGTAAAATCACCAGTGATTCGGTGAGGCTGGTGGCGTTTGCTGTGCCGAGCAGAAAGAGAGTAAAAAACAGGCAAACTAGTTTGCTATTATGACTTTTCATAAACTTCAGAAAACCGATGCGCTGGTTGATATGAGCAGTAAAGTTTAGCTTAATATTCGTGGGTTACGAGTTTTTAGCGCCGTGTTTGCTATATAAATGACAGGATAAAGTGATGAGTCAGGGAGTCTGGGCCTTAATTGGTGTCACGATTGGAGCGATATTAACCGGAGTATTCAGCTTCGTGATGCAGGAACGGCAGTTTCGTCACAGCCGTGATATGTTCAAGCTGCAGAATAAAAGCAAAGAAGCGGTGAAAGACATTCTTGAGGAAATGTTAAATCATCGTACCTACGCTGAGCGTTCGTTTCAGGCGTTAAAAAAGCCAATTGGCGGTTTTTCTGATGAAGAAATCCGTCAGATCCTGCACGAGCTGGAAGCTAAAAAGACCATCCGGGAAGATGGCAGTGAGTGGTGGTATCTGATCAGCCGTCAGCAAGACCGCTTCCGCAATCGTTAATTACCTTCAAGTCTTTGCCAGATAATCCAGTAAGGCCTGAAAGTTATCCGGACTGAAGCAACGAATGTTGTGATCTTCCAGCAATTGAGCGGTAACCCCAAGCCCTTCAATTAAGGTGCCGTTAAACTCCCCATTATAAATACCATCGCTGCCACAAGAAGGAGAGCGGGCGGCCAAGAGTGCGGCAATAGCGTTATGTTGTTGTGCCAATTGCAGCGTTTTTTGTGCACCTGACTGAAATTCATCCGTCACATTCTGGCCGTCATGAGTGATGACCTGACCCTGAACAATTTCAGCGGCAGGACGTGGCGTGGGCAGCCCTCCCAACATTTCCGGGCATACCGGAATAATGCGGCCCTGTTGCTGCCATTGATGAATTTGTGCCTGATAGGCGGCTACTTTCTGGTCGTTGCTTTTACCATCATAGCGAACCGGCTGACCTAACAGGCAAGCACTTATCAGGATGTCAGGCTTCATTGTTTTTGCGCCAGAAAGTGAACATAACGACCCAGGCGGCGATACGGCTCCTGTAAGCCAAATTCCAGATCCGCAAGGTTCACTTTATCCTGGCCGATCCGTTCACGGATTTTTTGATGCATGTGATCGTGCACACAACGAATGCCACGCCAGCGTTGCAAGGAAAACCCAAGTGTTTCCAGTTGTTGCTGAATGACATCCGGATCCAGCGGGTGCTGAGGTGCATTGCCGGATTCCCGCAGCCTCTGATTGCTGGACGTCGGTGCGTGCGTGCGGCCGTTCATCAGTTGCCGCCATTGGTGGCCGTGCAGATTATAAAACATCAGGGATAACCAGCCGCCGGGTTTCACCCGATCGGCCAGTTGCTGTAAGGCTTCCAGTGGTTGCTCCAGCCATTCCAGTACCGCGTGGTTCAGCACCACATCGTATTGCTGCGGAAATTCAGCCGCACAGTCCTGTAGCCCACACTGTTTGCTGATGAGCGGTAATTGTTGTGCGGCGAATTGATCGCGCGCCAATGCCAGCATCTCTTCGGAAATATCACACAAGCTGATGTGTGCCTGTTGTTGCGCTAACAGCAGGCTGAACTGTCCCTGGCCGCCGCCAATATCCAGTACCTGTGCATCATTCAGCGGGATGTTCAGGTCGCTGAAGTCCTGTTGCAACGCCGCCAGCCGTAACTGCCCTTTGGGGGTGGCGTAAATGGTTCTGCGGAAACGTTCGGCCAGATCATCAAAGTTGCGGTCGGCGGTGGAGGGCGGCTTGTGGATGCTCATAACGGTGTTCTGTTGGATGTTCGTGCAGAGTTTACCAGAGGAAACTATTTATCAGGTTAATTACTCCAATTGATTGGCGTAAGTGCAGGTTCTGCAACTAAGCTGCAACGTATAAACACGATTTGTATCAGCCCGATCAGGGCTATTTTCTGAGGAATGATCCATGGCACGGGAAAAGGTCGAATTTACCAACAACGACGGTATTAAACTGGCGGGAGCGCTGGAGCTGCCAGAAGAAACACCACACGGTTATGTGTTGTTTGCGCATTGTTTTACCTGCGGTAAAGATATTGGTGCGGCATCGCGGATTGCCCGGGAGCTGGCATCAAACGGCTATGCGACTTTGCGTTTTGATTTTACCGGGTTGGGCAATTCAGACGGTGACTTTGCCAATACCAATTTTTCCTCCAACGTTGAGGATTTATTAGCGGCAGCAGATTTTCTGCGTCAGCATTACCAGGCTCCGTTGATGTTAATTGGTCACAGCCTCGGCGGGGCTGCGGTCCTGGCAGCGGCGAAATCGGTTCCGGAAGCCAAAGCGATTGTCACCGTTGGCGCTCCGGCTGCTCCGGGTCATGTGGCTCATAATTTTCAGCAGCATGTGGATCAGATTGAGGCTGATGGTGTGGCAGAAGTGTGTTTATCCGGCCGCAGCTTCACGATTAAGAAACACTTTCTGGAAGATATTCGTGAAACTCAGTTGGCTGAGGACATTCGTGGATTGCGTAAAGCCTTATTGGTGTTCCATTCTCCAACCGATGACACCGTCAGCATTGACGAAGCGGGTAAGATCTTTGGTCAGGCACTGCATCCGAAAAGTTTTGTCTCGCTGGACGATGCCGACCATTTATTACGCAAACCGGCCGACGCACGTTATGTTGCCGAAACCATTTGTGCCTGGGTGCATCGCTACCTCGACTGAGAGGTTGCGAGCTTAGCCCTCATCTTTAACCCCTAAAGCCTAACCCCTAATTTCTAGCCCCTAATTTCTAGCCCGTAACCCGCGGATTAATAACAGAAATATAAAGAAAGTTACGAGCAAATACGCAGATAGCTGCTAGACTCAAAGCCTACTTCTGTTTTTCTGATGTAAGGGGCACATCGCTTTATGGCTGAAGCGCTGTCACAACCAGACTCTGTTAATCCTCAGTGTGAGCATCATGGGGCGTCTGCAACAGGTGGTAATCTGTGTCCGGCGGGTGATGACTGTGCGTATTACGAGGAAGTCATCAGTCTGCGTACGGAAGTAGTCACCGATCCGCTTACCGGGCTGTTTAATGTCCGCCATTTCCGCGAAGCGCTGGAGATGGAGCTGGAACGAACCGAACGCACCCTGATTTCTACTGCCGTCATGATGATCGACCTGGATCATTTTAAGCAGATTAACGATACCCACGGCCATGAAGCTGGCAATCTGGTGTTAAAACAAACGGCTCGCCTGATACGTGATACGACACGACGGCTGGACATACAGTGCCGTTATGGCGGTGAAGAGTTTGTTGTGATTCTGCCCACCACGGAGCTGATGCTGGCCGCACACGTGGCAGAACGTCTGCGTGAAAGTATTGCTTCAACACCGGTATTTCTTGATGAAGATACGGTGATTGGTGTCACGGCCAGTATTGGGCTGGCGTTACACAGTGCCGAGCAACCCACGACGGCTTCACGCCTGGTTGAGGCAGCAGACGAACAACTTTACCGGGCCAAATCAGAAGGTCGTAACCGGGTGTGTTACCCGGTATTTGAAGTCCCTGAAACCCAGGTGTCCGGTGATGAAAAACAAGCACTGGGCGCCATGTTCAGTGATGCTGATGACGAAGCACCCTCTCCGGGTACGGAAGACAATCCGGACTTTGGTTTTAACCATGATCATGATGATGAACAGGACTTTATCGATGATGATGACGGCCAGCAGTGGATACTCTAGATGTCATGGCTGTCTCGCCTGGGTCTTTTGTTACTGCTGGTGGTGTCTTTTTCGGTGTCTGCCGATTCCCTTATTTCTCAAACATTCGATAACAACGGCAGCTCTGCCAACAATCATACGCTGCGTTTGTGTACGTTAGACCACTGGCCCCCTTTTGTTGATCGCAGTGCCATGAAGGGTGGATGGGCGGTTCAGGTTGTGGATGAAACGCTGGAGCTGGCGGGTATCAATTTCCAGCGTTTTTATGTTCCCTGGGCGCGTGCCGTTGAATTAACACAAAACGGCGATTGTGATGCCATCAGTGAGCTCTATCACGATCCTCAGCGTGAACTCTGGGCAGACTTTTCTCATCGTTATGGTGAGTTATCCATGACCTTGTTTACTCATGTTGATCACAACCTGAAATTTGACTCGTTATCCGATTTAACCGCCTATCGTATTGGTTTATTACGCGGGGCAAATATCTCGCCGCAGTTTCATCGCACCGAAGGTTTACAACTGGTTCCGCTGAAAAGTGTGCAGCAAGGACTGAAACTGGTGTATCACCAGCGCATTGACGGTTTTGTGACCGGAGAAAAAGCCATTCGTTTTGCTATGTATCAGCTACAAAACCAGCTGTCGGATATTAAAACCCAGTTAAAACCGGTTGCTCCTGCTATTCATGTGAATGAGTTATTTCTTGGGTTTAATAAACTCGACCCGGAAAATACCAAGTGGCGACAACGCTTTAATCAGGCGTTAAAGCAGTTGATGGAGTCCGGGCGTTATCATCAGATTCTCGAAGAGCAGCATCTGGTTAATCGTTAACAGACTTTTGTTTATTCAGATGTGTTTTGCCAGCCAGCGATCCAGTGCGTTGGCGAACATTTGCTTATCTTTATCCGAAAACGGCGCTGGGCCACCACTTTGCACACCGCTTGAGCGTAAGGTTTCCATAAAGTCACGCATATTCAGTTTTTGCCGGATGGTTTCGGCTGAATAAGGCTCTCCACGGTTATTGACGGCATCCACCTTATTTTCCATTACCTCTGCTGCCAGAGGAATATCCTGAGTGATCACCAGGTCTCCCGGTTTTGCTTGTTGTGCAATCAGGTTGTCGGCGACATCGAACCCGGCTTCAACCTGAACATTAATCAGAAAAGCTGAGGGTGGCAGCGGGATGCGGTGGTTGGCGACAAATCGTGTCAGGGTTTCAGTGCGAACCGCGGCACGGCAGATAATTTCACGAACGGCTTTTGGTGTGGCGTCGGCATCCACCCAGATGGTTGTCATACATTATTCCGGATCAGTTTCGGGCGTTGGTGTTATTCAGGGGTAACGATATCTATAGTGGCACAGACAGGATAACCAGAGTAGTGCTAAATAGAGGTCCATGGCTGAATATAACCCCCTTTTTTTGTCTTGATAACACCTGTGATTACAACAGCCTTCACTGCATAGTGAGGTAATCCACAATAAAAATATCGATAACAGATGGGGTTATGTGATGAAACAGGTTTCTGCAGATCTTGGCGGTAAGGTTGATATCAAACCACGTCGTATGTCGTTTCCATTTGAAACGGTTAAACAACGCTTCTTCTTTAAAAATAACTCAGTGATCTCGGCGTTTGCTGCAGCACTGTCGTCGACATTTCCCCCAGGCGAATCTGAGTTCATTGCATCCGTGCGGTTATACCGTGATCGGGTAACTGACGAAAAATTAAAACAGCAGATTCGTGGTTTTATTGGTCAGGAAGGTCATCATAGCCATCAACACAAGCGTGCCAATGAAGCGTTAAAAGAGCTGGGTCTTGATGCCGTTCGATTAGAGAAACATCTTGAAAAAGACATCAAAAAGTTCACTGCCAGAAAGTATGCCACCCCAAAATTCCGTTTAGCCATGACGGTAGGAATGGAACATATTACGGCCATCATGGCGGAATTTATATTAAACAATCCGGATGTACTCGAGCCAATGGACGACACCGTTAAGGAGTTATTGTATTGGCATGCGGTTGAAGAAATCGAACATAAAGCGGTGGCGTTTGATGTGTATATGAGCATCGAGAATGATCAGAAATATCTACGAAAAATATTACGCCTGGTGACGGCATTGTTTTCAATACGCATTGCGCTCTATATGGTGGCTTTATTGTGGTGGGCGAAAAAAATGCCCAAATGGCGTGAGATTAAAGGCTTTTATCAGTTCCTGTGGGGCAAAAAAGGCGTCATCACCAATATCCGCCAGCCTTACCGCGATTATTTTAAAGAAGGTTTCCACCCGTGGGATCATGATAATCAGGCGCTGGTGGATATGTGGAAAGCAGAAATGTACCGTCCGGAGCATGATATGGGGTTAAACAAAAAAGACAATCACAGTCATGAAAAGCCGGATGCTGATCATCTTCAGGGCGCATTAGCGTGAAGGTCAGATCGTATTAGTCTGATGACTTAATAGAGTCAGGTCTTAGAAAAGTTGAGTGTGTATGACTCATTTTGCCGGAGCTTTGCTCCGGCTTTTTTTGTTTGTATGGGTTGATCTTTTCACACAAAAAACCGGTTAGCTTCTGCTCCTCAGAAGTAACCGGTTGGGCAGGGTGCTAAAAAACTTATGGACAGATCAATTTGTTATTCACCAATGTACACGCGGTTGGAATTATAATTTTTGGTATACCAATCGCTGGAGGTTAAACCGCCGCTTTCTGCCCACTGGCGATAGTCAGCATATACATTGACGATATTGTCTCCGGACGTTGGGTGCAGCCAGCTGTAAGGCATATTTAACGCCCACGGCATACTGTCTGATGTTTTATAGGTTTTACTGAAGTCATACAGATTGGAATCATCATCACCCTGGCCAAAACGGTTTTGGTCGGCACGTGATGATGGGTGATGATTGGGCAAGTGCACTTCGCGGCCACGATCAAAGGTGGCGAAAATATAAGGGTTATAAGGTGCATTGCCCATCTGGCTCCGGGTTTTCGCATCATCAAACGTGATGCTTAAACCGGCCGGAATTTCCGGGTTGAGCGGGCAATCACTGTCGGTGTTATAAAACTGGCAACCGGCTGGCGTTGGCATAATGGTCTCGGTATTACTCACCACCACAAAATTCAGGTGAGAGCTGCCGGTTTCACTGCTGATGGCTTCATCCTCGCTATGATTAACGCTCAGGCTGGCACTGTAGCCTACATCGGATGAAATGCTGTTCAGCGCTAATGCAAAACCATTGGCTCGTGATGCGCCACGCGCGGTGAAGGTGTAATCGACGTTTATGTCTTTGATACGTCCAAGGCTGTTACGTGTCTCTTTATAGCGGTATTTCACTACCAGGTCATTGAGATCGTAATCGCCTTCATTTGGCCAGTTATCTTCGAACGCTAACGTTCCCTGACCTTCTTCGCTGGGGTAAAACACATCAAAAGCGCGTTCACTGTCGTTCGGATAATCGTCGTTGGCATCCAAAACGCCATCGTTATCACTGTCCAGGTTTTCTGGTAGTTCATGAATAATACTGTGATCGATCGCTGTTGATGGCGTTGCTGAAACCATAAACATAATGTCATTGAAGTCTTGGTCGCAGCTTCGGTGGGTTCTTAATATATCTTCCAGGCCGAGCACAATATTGCCACTTTCGTCATCGTACAACATGACGGTGTGTGCTTTTAACTCATCGATATTTTCAGCGTTGAGATCTTTAATAGTATAAAAAATCCAGTCCTGACTCTGCCAGGGTTTAATACCGTGATAAGGCGTAAAGCCATTTGCAATAACAAAAAAGCCAATCTTAGTGCCGGCTTGGTGAGTACCTAAGCTGATGGTATCGCCCACACGCATGCCATTACTGTCGCCGCCGCTATAAAAATAAGAGGCATTGGGTAATAAAACAATTTCATTAATGTCATCGCGGCTGGTTGGGGTATCTCCGGTATAAGTGAAGTAGCCAAAACCATTCCGATAACCCGCACCTTCATGCAAAAAGGTGACAAACACTTCGCCGGTTTCGATCACATGGATATTGGCACCACTATCATCAGAAATATAATCTGGGTTGGTCAGAGTAATATCTCTGCCTTCAGGCAAAGCGGTTGAAATTTTATTTAATAATTCAGAAGAAACCGGAATATCGTCATCCATGGCTAATGGAATGCCGCTGTAACTGTAATTACCGTTGTAATCCCCTAATGCATAATCCCATGCCTGAGTGTTTGATGGCAGCGTACTCAGAGCGGAGAGTGCCAAACTGTATTGAATAAAACGATTCATAATGACCTCACTTAAACTCGTGGAATACGGTGGCGGAATTAATATCGAGAACGGCAACATTTTCGATGCCTAATTGTGATACCTGAACCCGGACTTTATCGAGGTGCCCTGGCAGGCGGATAGTTTGTTCAAAATAACCCTGGGCATTGGTTTGTCCACGGCTGACCACACTACTGAGTGGGGCAGGTTGTGGCACAGGGTCTTCAACCGGACTGAGTGCAAATGTAAGTGGCTCACTGATGGTGACGGCAATGTGTTTGCCCGGGTTACCGTTGTGATCCAACACCTGAATACGGAGCGTGACATCCTGGTTCATGTCGTAATCAAAATCAGCAGGCACATCCAGGCTGAGGTTGTCAGCAGGCTGGTCTGGTGTAGTGACTGGTGTCGAAGGTGTCGTTACAGGGTTCTGAGATGTATCGGCAGGGGCGGAACCACTGCCACCAGAACCGCCACCTCCGCAGCCGGTCAGGCTGATGGCGGTAAATAACAGCAGAGTATGGAAACGGATGGGGTTTGATAAGTTCACAGCGACTCTCCGGTAAGGGCGAATACTGTGACTCAGCAGGGTTTATACCAGCTTTGTAAAGTAATGATTTTTAAGAAAAAGATAGATTATAAGGCATGCTTTTTTGCGATTTGAGTTTGCATTCTGCAATGGTTCCGAAGGTGGTTGCAGAATGCAAAAGCCCAATGAATCAGGTGTTTTTGACATCCAGTGCATTCACCAGATCGTGTGCTTTTTCAGCCAACTCAACACCACGATCCGTTAAATAACCGCCATCGGTTTGTGATACCAGGCCTTTATCGAATAAACGTTTAGCCGCAGCAATCATTTCGGGTGCGGCATCATGATGAACTTTGATACCGGTCTGCATGCTGGAGTGACGATCAAATTTCACCAGCAGATTTAATTCATCGACAATTTCCGGGCGATAAGGCATAGGGGGTATTCCTTGTTTTTATTGACTCGTTTCCTACCCTACGCGTGCACTCCCCAGACCGCAATCAATAAAAAAGCCGATACTGATGCGTGTCAGTATCGGCCGCAGAATCTGATTTTGTATCATCAGGCTTCGTTGTCTGTTTGCGGCGGAGAAGCTGGTTCCTCAGTAACTGCCGGTTCTTCAGTGACGGCCGGTTCTTCAGTAACAGCTGGCTCATCGGTGACTACTGGTTCTTCAATGACAGCCGGTTCTTCAGTAACTACTGGCTCTTCAGCCACTGCAGGTTCTTCAGCGACTGCTGGCTCTTCAGTCACTGTTGGTTCTTGGGTCACTGTTGGTTCTTCGGTCACTGCTGGCTCTTCAGTTACTACCGGTTCTTCAGTCACTGTTGGTTCTTCAACAACCGTTGCAGTTGGCATTGCAACAGGAAGCGACTTTTGAGCAGGAGACGGCTTTTTTATACCATCAATATAAGCTTCCAGTTCGGCAATCTGCTTTTGATAACGCGCAGCAATACGTCTCTCCTGTTCTGCTGCGAGTTGCTTCAGTGCCAGTGTCTGATCTTCAAGCGACATATGGCGTAAATCATCCGCCTTTAATGCGCTGCCAATATTGTTTAAATGGTCTTCAAAGCCCAGTGCCGCTTCTTCTGCACGGGTTTTATTCATCTGAAATAACACCGTCACCTCCCGGCCAATATACAGCGCATGTTGTGCTGCACGCAGGGCGTCTTTTCCGGCTTTCGCGACCAGGTCGCGATCGGTATAGTTTTGACGAATCAGCTTTTCATTCTGTTCAACCAGGGTTTCGGCATAGTCGAAGGTCTTTTTAGCATTGGAGTCGGCATCTTCGTTGTCGGCTTTGTCCAGCGTGTCACGGGCTGGCTGCCAGTGTTTTTCCAGCATGGTATTCAGTTCGATGTCTTTCAGCTCGGCCAATACCGATTGAGAGGCTTTGCCAACTTGTGCGTCTTCACCAGCTTCAATTAAATGAATCAGCTCTTTGAATGCTTCAATGCCGGCTTTGTATTGCTTAGGGACGATACGCTCCGACTTAATTTCTGCCAGCACGTCTTTCTGTTGAATTAACTCAGGTAATAAGGCTTCTGTTTTTTGCTTGTTTTTTAAGCCAGCTTCCGCAAGCGCAACCACTTTGGCGCAAGCCTGAATGGACTCTTGCTGTTTGCCTTCAAGTTCCAGCGACTGGGCTGATTTTAATGTGTTGTGGATCTGCTCCATATGTAAGGGCGCATAAAAATCCAGCTCAGCTTGTTTGGCTTTTTTATAAGCCAGCTCGGCATCGTTTAAAGCTCGCTCATTATCACCAAGGAATTGTTCGACTTTTTCATTGGCGGCAGAATCAACTTCCGCCTGATTGGCAATTTGTTTGTTGGCACAGCCACTGAACAGCAGTGCGGCACTGATAACGGAAAGGAAAAGAATATTTCTGGAAAACATATCGGGCTCATTACAAATAAAAGAGCGCGATCAGAATTGAAGGGGAAGGATAAAAAATAACAATCCGGAAAACTAACCGCGCCAGATGACGCGGTTAGTTTAGGAAAGCTGCAGGAATTAATCCAGCAGGGACTTATCGCGAACGGCACCTTTATCGGCAGAAGTGGCGAATTTGGCGTATACCTTCAATGCGGTGCTTACTTTGCGTGGACGCTCTTCCGCAGGCTTCCAGCCTTTGGCATCGCGTGCGGTACGACGAGTCGCTAATTCTTCGTCACTCAGCTGTACATTGATGCTGCGGTTCGGGATATCGATGATGATGTCATCACCTTCTTCCAGCAGACCAATGGCACCACCGGAAGCCGCTTCCGGAGAGCAGTGACCAATCGACAGACCGGAAGTACCACCGGAGAAACGTCCGTCGGTTAACAGCGCACAGGCTTTGCCCAGACCTTTGGATTTCAGGTAAGAGGTTGGGTACAGCATTTCCTGCATGCCCGGGCCACCTTTCGGGCCTTCGTAACGGATGATCACGATATCGCCTTCTTTCACTTCGTCGGCCAGGATGCCAGCTACGGCGCTGTCCTGAGATTCGAAGATCTTGGCTTTACCATGGAATACCAGAATCGACTCATCCACACCGGCGGTTTTCACCACACAGCCGTCTAACGCGATGTTGCCGTACAGAACCGCCAGGCCGCCTTCTTTCGAGTAGGCGTGTTCAATCGAACGGATACAACCATTTTCACGGTCGCCATCAACCGTTGGGTAGCGGGTGCTCTGGCTGAATGCGGTTTGTGTTGGAATACCCGCAGGACCGGCGCGGAAGAACTCAATCACCTCTGGTGACGGGTTACGCATGATGTCCCACTTATCCAGCGCTTCTTTCATGGTTTTGGAGTGAACGGTTGGCAGATCGTTGTGTAATAAACCAGCGCGATCGATTTCACCCAGAATACCGAAGATGCCACCGGCGCGGTGAACGTCTTCCATGTGGTACAGCGGCGAGTTTGGCGCCACTTTACATAACTGAGGAACAACACGAGACAGGCGGTCGATGTCTTTCAGGTCGAAGTCCAGTTCCGCTTCCTGAGCGGCTGCCAATAAGTGCAGGATGGTGTTTGTAGAACCACCCATCACGATATCCAGCGTCATGGCGTTTTCGAACGCTTTGAAGCTCGCGATATTTCGTGGCAAAACGGATTCGTCGTTTTGCTCATAATAGCGCTTGGCATTTTCAACGATGCGACGACCCGCTTCTAAGAACAGGTTTTCGCGATCCGCGTGGGTCGCCAGGGTCGAACCGTTACCTGGCAGTGCCAGACCTAACGCTTCGGTTAAACAGTTCATGGAGTTAGCGGTGAACATACCGGAACAGGAACCGCAGGTAGGGCAGGCACTGCGCTCATATTCGGCCACTTTCTCGTCAGACGCGTCATCGTCTGCGGCAATCACCATGGCATCAACCAGATCCAGCTTGTGCTCAGACAGCTTGGTTTTGCCAGCTTCCATCGGGCCGCCGGAAACAAAGATCACAGGGATATTCAGGCGTAATGACGCCAGCAACATTCCCGGAGTGATTTTGTCGCAGTTAGAAATACACACAATGGCATCAGCACAATGCGCGTTCACCATGTATTCAACCGAGTCGGCAATGACTTCACGGCTTGGCAGGCTGTACAGCATGCCGTCGTGGCCCATCGCGATGCCATCATCCACCGCAATGGTATTGAATTCTTTGGCTACGCCACCGGCTTTTTCGATCTCACGGGCAACTAACTGGCCCATATCCTTCAGGTGAACGTGACCCGGAACAAACTGGGTGAAGGAGTTAGCAACGGCAATAATCGGCTTGGAAAAGTCATCATCTTTCATTCCGGTTGCACGCCACAGCGCACGGGCACCGGCCATATTACGACCGCCGGTAGAAGTCTTGGAGCGATACTCAGGCATGGGAGTCTCTCGTCATCAAATCATTAGCTAAGAATACTGGCTGGCATTGTATCAGTACGTACGTGTTGCTGTCGCCACGCGCGTACGAACCAAAAGTGTCGAAAACTGTATATCCCTCAAGTCGTTACGGGATAACCGCAACAACCTTGAAGTGGAAAACTCACAGTTATCCATGATTTCTGTGGATAAAATTGGGAATAACTTTGGGGCAAACGTCGCTAGCCCAGTCTACGAGCGCTAGCTTGTTAAATTGGTGAAAAAATAAACGTTTGTTTGAATGCCGCTAAAATTCATAAAAAGCCAGTAGTGGCAAGGGTTTTCTTCAACTTTTTCAGTGGCTTGTAGGAAGTGGCCAGAGGGTATAAGTCAAGAGGGAAAAGTACTGTGGATTTTAACAGTGTTGTGGAAAACTTTGTGGGTAAGGTGAGGGGAAGTTGGGAATATTTGTGGCGCGAGATGATTTGGATCTATGAATTTATTACTGATTCATAAGTCATTATACTACTGACTTATATATAACTAGCTGAGGGCTAGTTCGTGGCTTAGATTTATCTGGTTAAGGGAGTAGTAGATAAGATGTTTGAAGTTGGCCATGTTTATAAGAGATCCAGCGAGATCCACGACGTATATGGTGGGCAACGCCAGGGTGGAATTTCAACTCCTAAGGACCAACCCTATATTTTCATTTTTACTTCTGACGCTGGTGAAGCTCATGGGTACAAAGATGAGTTCAAATCAGATGGATTATTTTGGTATACCGGAGAAGGCCAATACGGAGATATGTCACTTTCTGGTGGAAATAAAGCGCTAATAAATCACCGCGAAAATAATAAAAATATTTACCTTTTCGAATACGTTAAGAAATCCTACGTTAGATTTGTTGGGACTGCAGAATACGTTGGTTATCACATAGATACTCGCCCTGACACAAATGGAGACCCAAGGCAGGCTTTAGTCTTTCACTTGTATATCGATTCAATTGGAAACCAGCAGGGAAAATTTGACCATGTTCAGGAAAGTTCGCCTGAATATTCAACCGGATCTATTAAATCCAGATTAAAGAAAAAATCTCTTCAAGAATTACGAGATGTTTCTATTGCCTCATTACCTCAAATGAAGGGGCAAAAGGAAACTATCAGAGCTATTTATTATCGTTCTGAAGCAATTCGATATTACGTTTTGGGTAGAGCAAAAGGCAATTGCGAAGGGTGCTCTACTTTGGCGCCTTTTAAAGCGAAATCTGGCCCTTACTTAGAGTGTCATCATATTACGAGAGTTTCTGATGGGGGGCCTGATCATCCTTTAAATGTTATTGCTCTGTGCCCGAATTGCCATCGACGCGCGCATTATTCAATAGAAGCTGAAGCTTTCAATTCTCTGCTAAGAAATAGAGCCAGAGAAATCGAGTTAGGGATGGTTTAGCCCAACCCCATCTGCACCAACACCATATAAACCGCCGTCCCGCCAACAATGCTTAACAGCGATTGGCGGAACGCCAGGTGCAACGCGGCAACCAATAATAAGCAGCCCATTTCCGGGGCAAATTCCAGCGAAATAGCCGCGTCGTTTTTAAACGAATACACCACCAATAACACCATCACCATGGCGGGTAAAAAGCGGCCTAAATGAGTCAGCAGCGGGTGGTCGGCCACTTTATACAACAGTACAAAAGGCAATACCCGGGTGAAGAAGGTGATGCCAGCTAACACAGCAATAACGCTGGTGAGATACCAGAATTCGTTCATGACTTCACCTCCGTGCGTGCAGAGCCTGAACGTGCACGCACGGCATATTGCATGATCAATACGCTGAGGCTGAGCAGAATGGCGATCAGCAGCATATGTTCGCGGCTGATGAATACCAGTGTGCCAACACCAATCACCAGTGCCACCAGAAACGGACGAATGTCTTTCAGGTGTTTAAATTGCTCAATGGTTAACACCATAAATAACGCCGGTAATACAAAGGCGATGCCGTCGGTTGAGAACGACAGCTGGCTGCCGAGCCAGGCGCCGATTGTAGAACCGAGAATCCAATAACACTGATTAATGGCGGTGATCCGAATCTGGAACTGTGCCGCATTGATGCCTTTCGGCAATACCGTTGAGGTGATTAACGAAAAGGTTTCGTCGGTTAAACCAAAAATCTGATACAGCCGACGCCAGCCGGTGTTTTTAACGTGGCTCATCACCGATAAGCCATAAAAGATATGGCGCGAGTTTAACAGCAAAATGGCGACAGCCATCTCGGTTAATGAGGCCTGATTAGCCAATAACCCCACC
Organism: Bacterioplanoides sp. SCSIO 12839; assembly: GCF_024397975.1. NCBI lineage: Bacteria > Pseudomonadati > Pseudomonadota > Gammaproteobacteria > Oceanospirillales > Oceanospirillaceae > Bacterioplanoides > Bacterioplanoides sp. SCSIO 12839. Next base: position 3,401,314 of record NZ_CP073745.1, on the reverse strand, counting down.
ACCAGAAACTGAGCGGCTCCGGCAAAAATAAACACACTCATGGCGGTGGCCCACAACCAGTGGTAGCCAAGCTCACTGAATAACACACCAAAAGCCGCGCCTAACGGTAAATAACCAAACATCACCGGCAACGATGAACGCAACACCTGCGCATTTAATGGAGATAGTTGAAATAAAGACGAGGTCATGAGGGAGACTGCATTTTCTAAAAACGCATTTTAATTGACCATGCGGTCAGGCGGCAAGCAGGCTTTTATCCCGACCTGCTATTTCGCCTGAAGCACAAACATCTGGTAACCAAATTCTCCCAGGTGTTGTTCAAAGATGGCAATTTCCCGCTCAATATCGGCCAATGCAACCGAATTGGACATCTCGGGTTTTAACTCAGCGACGCGTGCCTTAACGGGAACATAATAATCACGCCAGGCTTGTTCACTGAGGGTGAAATGGTCGAGTCGAACATAACCAGCGCTTTCAATTTGGCTCAGGCGCTCATCCAGATCCTGCATGTCCGGGTATTCTGCCAGCCAGAAGTTGGTGGCTTCCGCTGATGGTTGGCGGGTGAGCCAGAGCAGATCACTGATCACCAGATATCCATTATCCTTCAACAGCGGTCGCCATTGTTGCAGCGCCTGCTCAAAACCCATGATATAGGCCGAGGCTTCACACCAGATCAGGTCAAAGGTGTTGGAAGCGAACGGTAGCTCGGTCATGCTGGCAGATACCGTCTTGATCCGGTTCGTGAGGTTATGTGTTTCTGCATAGTGTTGCAGTTCGGAAAGGGCTGCGGGTTCGTTGTCGACGGCGACGATGTCAGCCTGCGTGTGTTGCGCCAGTAAGCGCGTGGCGAATCCTTTGCCGCAACCAATATCGAGAATATGCTGGGGGTGAATCTGGAGAGAGCCTAACGCTTTTAATGTGTCCTGGTCGGAGCCTGGCCCCCAGCGCTCAACGGCAGAGAAAACGGCCATAAAGTCAGCCATGTATTGTTCGTGTTGATTCATATCTTTAGATAACCATTTCAAGTTCAGAGCTTGTTTCTCATTAAAGCCCTGGTGTTTTAACCAGTTTAAATGAGCCTCAGGTGCCAGAGTATTAAGTAATTGATGCCAATCTCGCAGAGACCCTTTCCCTAACATTGCTGCCAGTAGGCTCCTCGCTTGTTGTTTTTGTTGTAGCTCCTGATCCAGTCGTAGCAATTTTTTATTTAGCATTGCTGTATCAAGCTTTTGCTCAAGGCAAGCTTTGCATTCTTTTAACGTCAGGCCAGCTATCTGTAACTGTTTTAGTAATATCAGTGTTTGTATGTCTTGCTCGGTATACAGACGATAGCCATTTGACTGTCGCTCTCCGCGAATCAATTTGAGTTTTTCATAATAAAGTAATGTAGACCGCGAAAGCCCACTCAGTGATGCTAGCTCTGAAATAAGATATGCCACGTCATCCTCCTTTTTGAAAAACAGAGGTTAAACTGTGAAGCTATAGACAGGTCAATGCCCTTTAAAAAACTTTAACCCTTTAAATTCTTGTTGGTGTTTATTGTACTAAATGGAAATTATAGTTTTTAACTGATTCAGCCCTTCATCCATTTGTCGAAAGAAAGGCTCTATCGCCCGGGTACTCAGCTCAAAATAGTCACTGGCACTCATGTGAGTTTCGTCATTGGCGCAGGGTTGTTCGCTCAGAATTTGCTGATCAATCACGGTTAATAAACGGGCCAGTTGATCGCTTTGCGCCGGATGTTGATTAGCATACTCCTGCAGTTTGCCACGGACAAAACGCATCCGGATTTTATGCACTGTATCGGCTTTCCCTTCGGCCAGTATGCCTGAGCCTAAAACCCGGGCCTGGCCGACCAGTTCTGCGGTGCGCGGTAATTCACGCCAGAGTTTACTCAGTTCATCACTGGCCAGCTCGTTGAGCCGGGTTTGTTCGGCAATATCTTCCAGCAAATACAATAAAACGGAAATCAGTTGATTGTGTTGCGCCAGGTTGTTTTCGGCATCTAATTGCAGGTTGTTCAGGTGCAGGCGTTGCCAGTGATCCTGATACGCCAGCCAGTGCTCTTGCTGGTGGAGGTAAGGGTGATGCTGAATACCTTCAATGACTTTCAGCAGGGGATGTTCGATGGTGCTGAGTGAGTGTTTTAGTTGGTCATCCCCGCGTAATGCGCCATAACTGGCACCACGATGTTTTTGCGTCAGCATCAGCAAGGTACGCAGTTTCATCAGCAGTGCAATGCCGAGCTGCTGGCGCTGGTGTTTGTTTTGCCGCTGGTGATGAGTGAACCACCAGCCGACGGCAGCAATGCTCAGTGTCAAAGGTATTAACATCACCAGGCTGAAAAACTCATTCATATCGTTATTGCTCCCGTGAGATGTTAGCGTGTGAGGTACTGTTTTCTGACGTCAGACTGGTCAGATGAATCGCAACCCGAGCGGTTTGTAATGCCTGTTCGCTGTTTTGGTTGGCCGCCTGATGCACCTCTTCAATCCGTTGTGATACTTCGTGGCTGGCCTGGCTTTGCTGTTCGCTGCTGCTGGCGACCGAAATCATATGGTCGCTCAGGCGATGGGTTTGTTGTTGGATCGCCGTTAAAGAGTCATTGGCGCGGTTGGCCAGGGTCACACTGCGGCTGGTCATTTCGCGCATGGAGTGGATTTGTTGTTCGGCGTTGATGATGCCGCTGCTGATTTGTTCAACTTGAGTGGAGATATCATTGGCCGAATCGTGACTGCGTTGCGCCAGAGTACGGACTTCATCGGCGACAACGGCGAACCCCCGGCCGTGCTCTCCAGCACGAGCGGCTTCAATCGCAGCATTCAGCGCCAGCAAGTTAGTTTGCTCGGATATCGCCCGGATTAAATCGGTGATGCTGTGAATCTGTTTGGACTGCTCACTCAGGCTGTTCATGACTTCGGAGCTTTGTCCGGCAGCTTGTTCAATTGCGCTGATATCATCAGCCGCCGAGCTGACGGCATCCGCTCCCTGAATCGCCAGCTGGTTAGCATTGTTGGTCATGTCTGCGGCTTCACGCACCAGCGCGGCAATATTCTCAACGCCTTGGCTCATTTCTGTTAATGCCGCCGCGCCCGATTCCATCGACATCGACTGTTGTTCAGTGTTGTGTGCCAATTGATCGGCGTGATGTTGTAGCTCCCGGGCTGAAAAGGCGATTTCTTCACGGCGATCATTGTGTTGTTGCTGCGTCCGTTCGGCTTCCCGGAATAAGTGCTGCAACGTCTGAGTAATGGGCTGCAGTTGAGGGGTTTTGATCATCAGTGGTTGATGATCAAGCTGCAGTGGATCGATTTGTTGCAGGGCGGTTAGCAGAGTGTGCTGATCATGATGCATCTGCTGCAGGCTGCCGCACAACAGGTAACTCACCAGCAACAATAAGGCGACAGCCACTGCCAGAGCGGTTTGCATGATGGCCAGAATCAGAACGGCGACGAGACTGACGGCCGCTATAGCCAGCAACATCTGACAACCAAACAGGCGACTGAGCATCGCCGCCGGACGAAAGAAAACATTCAAAAAAGTATGAAGCATTGCGTGTAACCTGATTGTTTAAAAAACAGCAATGCTTTCAGTGTACAAAGGATTTGACGGGGCATTGCAACAGCCTGTAAATAACTGTTGCCGGAATATTAAAATCTAATTAAATCAATGGTTTATGATGGTCTGGTTGAGAGGCTTTAGCTGCCAATGGTGACAATTGGCAGCCGTAGTAATGCCTTATTCTCACTCGATATTCTGAACCTGTTCGCGCATCTGTTCGATCAGCACTTTTAAGTCGACTGCGTGTTGAGTAATGGTGGCGGTTAAGGACTTAGACGACAGAGTGTTCGCCTCGCGATTCAGCTCCTGCATCATAAAGTCGAGGCGGCGGCCAATTGGCTCGTTACTGCTCAGGATGCGTTTCACCTCATTGATGTGGGTGTTCAGGCGATCCAATTCTTCGGCAACGTCTGCTTTTTGCGCCAGCATGACCATTTCCTGCTCGACCCGGTCGCTGTTGAGTTCGCCGCTCAGTTCATCCAGTTTGGTTTGCAGTTGTTGGCGTTGAGCGGCCAGTGCTTGTGGCATATCCGTGGCCACTAAGCTGACGATCTCCGACATCTTCTCTAAACGAGTTGAAATCATCTCTGCCAGGTCAGCACCTTCACGGGCGCGGGTTTCTTTTAATGTTGTCAGACTGGCATCAAACGCTTCGAGTGCGGCTTGTTGCAGTGCTTTGCCATCCACTTCTTCATTATTTAATACGCCGGGCCATTGCAGAATTTGCAGCGCATCGAGGGCATTGCCCGGACCAATGACCGAATGAACCAAATCGGCCGCATGGTTCAGCTGCTCCACCAGTTCGGTATTCACCGTGAGTTTGGCGTCACCCTGTAACGGCTGAAAACGCAGTGCACATTCAACCTTGCCGCGGCCAAGTTGTTTTTTCAGGCGTTCGCGCAGATGGGGCTCCAGATCACGGAACGCATCCGGCAGGCGAAAGTGTGGCTCCAGGTATCGATGATTAACGGAGCGTAATTCCCAGGTAAAACGCCCCTGTGGGCATTCGCTGCTGCTGCGGGCAAAGGCCGTCATGCTGTAAACCGTGGCACTGTGACTCATGGATCAATCTCTGCTGTAAACACTAAACAATAGGGCGGTTATTGTACGGGCGCTTTCCAAGCCTTGCATCATCAGTCACTGCATCTGTCCATCACGGATAGGCCGACGTATACTGCGCGCCGTTTAAACGAATCTTTTGAGGATAATGCTATGAGACCCAGCGGTCGTGCACTGGATCAGTTACGTGACGTTAAAATTACCCGCAATTACACCAAACACGCCGAAGGTTCGGTGTTGGTGGAGTTTGGCGATACCAAGGTAATTTGTACCGCTTCGGCTGATACCAATGTTCCGCCATTTTTGCGCGGTAAAGGTCAGGGTTGGGTAACCGCAGAATATGGCATGCTGCCACGTTCAACCGGCTCTCGTATGATTCGTGAAGCGGCTAAAGGTAAGCAACAAGGCCGTACGGTTGAAATCTCGCGCCTGATTGGTCGTTCTCTGCGTGCCGCAGTGGACCTGGAAGCGCTCGGGGAAAACACCATCACCATCGATTGTGATGTGATTCAGGCCGATGGCGGCACTCGTACCGCATCGATTACCGGTGCTTGTGTGGCACTGGTGGACGCTATCAACCACCTGAAAGAGAAAGGCAAAGTCAAAGGTGAGCCGCTGAAGCATATGATTGCAGCGGTATCCGTGGGCATTTATGAAGGTCAGCCAGTGCTGGATCTGGACTACCCGGAAGACTCCGTCGCTGAAACTGACCTGAATGTGATCATGACGGCTTCCGGTGGTTTTGTTGAAATTCAGGGGACTGCTGAGCAAGAGCCGTTCTCTGATGAAGAGCTGGCCAGCATGTTGGCGTTGGCGAAAAAAGGCATCGCCGATCTGGCTGAAGTGCAGAACGCTGCGCTAAAAGCTGAAAGCTGAAAGCTTAAAAAACAAAGCCGCTAACAGAGCTCTGTCAGCGGCTTTTTTGTTTCTTCAGATCCGGGAACAAGCGTTAGTCTTCGTCGAATTCGTATTCGATCATGACGGCGGCGTGATCACCAAAATTCAGGTTGTTATCGATCTTGGCTTCCACCACATACTGACGAATATTCGGTGTGCAGATCTGCATATCTTTGCGCCAGCCATTCTGATTACGGCGAGCGCTGTCTTCATCCGGCCACCAGGTAAACTGATTCTCACCAAAGTTAGCCTCACGGAAGGCATCAACGTATCCCGTTGGTCCAAACATCTGATCAAACCAGGCACGTTCTTCCGGCAGGAACCCAGGCGTTTGTTGGTTAGCTTTCCAGTCGCCAAGGTCGATGGTTTTATGCGCGGCTTCAAAGTTACCGCAGAAAATAAACTCACGACGCTTGCGGCGGGTTTTGCTCAGGTGATCTAAAAACGCTTGCTGGAATGCCAGTTTATCTTCCAGTGTATTGTGCTCATCAACCGCCGGGAACAGGATTGAGCCAACACTGACGTGATCGAAATCGGCCTGAATAAAACGGCCCTGCATGTCACACTGAGGAAATGCCAGGCCGGTCATGATGGCTTTAGGCATGTGTTTCGTCAGAATCGCGACACCAGAATAATGATCCGCCTCGGCATCAAAGAAGTAGGCGTTAAAGCCATCCGGATACACGACATCGTCTGGTAATTGATATTCTTTGGCCTTCAGGTTCTGAATAGCAATGACATCCGCATCGGTTGTTTTTAGCCATTCATACAAGCCTTTTTCCACGGCTTGCGCCAGGCCATCGACGTGTAAACTGATAATCCTCATACATGGTTCCCAACTGGTGAAGCGTGTATCATACCGCATCCTATTAAAAGCAGGTATATCAAGAGTTGACTATGCAAACCTATCAGAAAGAATTTATTGAATTTGCCATTCAGCAAGGTGTTCTGAAGTTCGGCGAATTTACCCTTAAATCTGGTCGTGTCAGCCCTTATTTTTTTAATGCTGGCTTGTTTAATACCGGTGGTGCCCTGGCCAAATTAGGTCGTTTTTATGCTGCGGCGCTGGAAGCGTCCGGTCTTGAATACGACGTAGTATTTGGCCCGGCCTATAAAGGCATTCCACTGGCGACCACGTTAACCGTGGCTCTGGCAGACCAGTACAACAAAGATATGCCCTACGTTTTTAACCGCAAAGAAGCCAAAACGCATGGCGAAGGCGGTAATCTGGTAGGCTCTCCTTTAACCGGTCGTGTGTTAATCGTAGACGATGTTATTACCGCGGGTACGGCAATTCGTGAAGTCATGGCTATGATTAACGATGCAGAAGGCGCTACACCGGCTGCCGCTCTGATCGCGCTGAACCGCCAAGAGAAAGGTAATGGTGAGTTATCTGCGATTCAGGAAGTGGAGCGTGATTTTGGTATGCCGGTGATCAGCATTGTGAATCTGAACCAGGTGCTGGATTATGTGTCTGAAGATCCTGAACTGAGTCAATACGCCGACGCCATCAGTGCTTATCGGGAACAATACGGGGTTATGTAACATGAAAGGGTTTGTCTGGTGTGTAGTGTTAAGCGGCTTGCTGCTTTCCAATGTCAGTCATGCAGCCAAGTTATACCGTTTTAAAGTGGATGGTCGGGTCATCATCAAAGACCACGTTCCGGCTGAATATTCTCATATGGGATATGAAGTGTTAAACAGCTCCGGGCTGGTGGTGAAACGGGTTGCTCCGGCACCAACGGCCGAAGAGTTAGCACAACGTCGTGCCGCTGAAAAAGCCAAACAAGAGCGTTTGGCGAAAATAGCGGCAAAACGCAAACAAGATCTCGATTTATTGCGGTTGTACGCCAAACCCGAGGATGTTGAACGGGCTCGTCAGCGCAAAGCGGACGAAATTGAATCCTATGTCCAGCTACAGCGTCGCCGAATTGCTGACCTGGAAGTGAAACTGGAGCAATCTCAGGGCGATGCCGCCAATATTGAGCGCAGGGGCATAGAAGTGCCGGCAGATTTGCGTTTGGAAATTGCCCAGTTACAGAATCGTATTCGTGAAAGCCATAGCAACATCAAAAGTCGCCAGCGTGAGATGATCAATAGCACTAAAGAATTTTCGCTGCAGTACGAGCGTGTTCGTGTGTTGCAGGTCTATAAGCCTGGCACATTGGAGCAAGACGTCGACCTGGATCGCGTCGATCAGGAGCTGGGCACTTTATAGCCTGTTTATTGGCTCTTGTTGCAAATAAGCACGTAAATCAAGGCCGCAGCGGCTTCACCCGCTGCGGCCTTTTTGCGATAATCGCGCCCCCGTTTTTTAACGGTTACTTGTCTGACATTAATCATTGCCGCTGAGGCCAGAAGTTATGAAACCGCAAATTGCCGAGTTGTTATCCACCGTTGTTGCCACCCTGAAAGCTCAGGAGGTGATTCCTGCTGAGCTGGAGCCACGCATCAATGTGGAAAACACCCGTGACAAAGCGCATGGCGATTTGGCGACCAACCTGGCAATGATGCTGGCCAAACCGGCAAAGAAGAACCCTCGTGAACTGGCACAATTGATTGTTGATGCGCTGCCAGAAAGTGAGCTGGTGGAAAAAGTTGAAATCGCTGGCCCAGGTTTTATTAACTTCTATTTATCCGATGCTTCTACCAACAGCCTGATTAAGGCGGTGCTGGAGCAGAGAGAACAATACGGTCGTTCAAACGAAGGCGCTGGTCGTAAAGTTCAGGTGGAATTTGTATCGGCTAACCCAACCGGCCCGCTGCACATCGGCCATGGTCGTGGCGCGGCGGTGGGTGATTGTTTATGTCGTCTGCTGGATGCTAATGGCTGGGACGTAACCCGTGAGTTCTACTACAACGATGCTGGTGCTCAGATTAACAACCTGGCGTTATCCGTTCAGGCACGTTGTAAAGGTTTAACACCAGACGACGCCAGCTGGCCGGAAGACGGTTACCGTGGTGATTATATTAAAGATCTGGCCGACAGCTTTATGGCTGGCGATACCGTGGTATCTGAGGACCAGAGCTTTACCGGCACCAAAGATGCTGACGATGTAGAAGCGATTCGCCACTTTGCCGTAGCTTACCTGCGTCGTGAACAGGATCTGGATTTAAAAGCGTTTGCGGTCGATTTTGATGTCTACTTCCTGGAGTCGTCGCTGTATTCCGAAGGCAAGGTTGAAGAAGCGGTTCAGAAGTTGATTGCTAACGGTCACACCTACGAAGATGGCGGTGCCTTGTGGTTACGCACCACCGACTTTGGTGACGATAAAGACCGTGTGATGCGTAAAACCGATGGTGGTTATACCTACTTTGTTCCGGATGTGGCTTATCACCTGGACAAATGGCAGCGCGGCTTTGAAATGGTAATTAACGAACAAGGCGCTGACCACCACAGCACCATTACCCGTGTTCGTGCTGGCCTGCAGGGGCTGGATGCCGGTATTCCAAAAGGCTGGCCAGACTACGTTTTGCACCAGATGGTGACTGTGATGCGTGGCGGCGAAGAGGTGAAAATCTCCAAGCGTGCTGGTAGTTACGTTACGCTGCGTGACCTGATTGACGAAGTAGGCCGCGATGCCACCCGTTACTTCCTGGCAGCGCGTAAAGCCGACAGCCAGCTGACCTTTGATATCGATCTGGCACGTTCTCAATCGTCTGATAACCCGGTGTATTACATCCAGTACGCTCACGCACGTGTTTGCTCGATTTTCCGTAAACTGGAAGCTGCCGGCCAAAGTTGGACGCTGGAACAGGGCATTGAATCGCTGAGCGCATTAACGCTGGATAGCGAAAAAGACCTGATCGTTAAGTTGGGTCGTTACCCGGAAGTGGTTAAAAATGCGGCCAATAACCGTGAGCCACATCAGATTGCCAACTACCTGAAAGAACTGGCCGCTGAGTTCCATACCTATTACAACTCTGAGAAAACTCTGGTTGATGAAGATGATGTGCGTAATGCACGTCTGACGCTGGCTGAAGCGGTGCGTCAGGTGATCAGCAATGGATTAAACTTGTTAGGTGTTTCAGCACCAGAAGAGATGTAAGGTTCGCTTGCAGAGCTTAACAATACTGCGTTAAAACTGGCCTCAAAGTACTCACTTGCAACAGCAAGCTCCGTCTTTTCGGCCACTTTTGCCTTGTCTTGTTGGCGCCTGCGGCACGACCAACGCTGTAGTGGTAATAAAATAGTTAAGAACAGGAAAATGTATGTCTGACGGCGCTAGCAAAATTCCAAAGTGGGTGTGGATTACCACACCCACTTTGGCCGTTGCCTTTATTGGTTTTATCCTGTTTTTATCCACGGTTCCGGCGGGGCAGGAATTAAGTGCGGTACAGGGTGATGCCCGTAAGATGTTGCAGCAAGGCATGGATAAGGCCAAAGAAAAAGCCGCTGAAGATATTCCAAAGCCTAACTACGAGTTTTATAAGCTGCTGGAAAATCAGACTGTCGAAGTTCCCGAGGTAGAAGAGTATAAGTCGACCCCAAAAAACGCGGCGGCTAAATACGAATACCGTTTACAGGCGGGCTCTTTCCGTTCGGAATCCGATGCTGAACGTTTGCGTGGTCAGCTGATTCTACAAGGATTAGAGGCATATCGCGAAGAGCGTGAAGTCAGCGGTAATGTCTGGCACCGAATTATGGTTGGGCCGTTTAATAACCGTTCAAAAATGAATAAAGCGCAGGATATTCTGGCCGCTAATAACATCAGCCCGGTGGTGCATAAAGCTAAGCTGGAAAATTAACCCACAGGCCTTATTGAGCAAGTACCAGGCTTACGGCAAGATGCCTTAATTCTTGCCGCTATGACCTGATCCCCATGCCTGATTCTGATTCCTTTCTGCCTCAATGGCAGCGCGTACTGCAACAAACCTTTGGTTTTAATCATCTTCGTCCCGGGCAGCAGCCGGTGGTTGAGGCTCTATTGGCCGGTCGCAGTGCTGCGGCTATCTTTCCGACCGGCTCTGGCAAGTCGTTGTGTTATCAATTACCTGCCTTAATGCTGCCGCATCTCACCTTAGTCGTGTCACCGTTATTGGCGTTAATGCAGGATCAGGTAGCATTTTTACAGAGTAAAGGTATCGCTGCCGCCAGTATTGATTCCAGTCAGAGCCGGGAACAAGTGCAACAAATTCAGGCCGATGTGCGCAGTGGCAAAATCAAAATTCTTATGGTGTCAGTTGAGCGTTTAAAAAACGAACGCTTTCGGCAGTTTATTGAACAAATTCCGATTTCGTTATTGGTGGTCGACGAAGCGCACTGTATTTCAGAATGGGGCCATAATTTTCGCCCGGATTATTTAAAACTGCCGGATTATTGCGCTGATTTCAAAATTCCTCAGGTACTGCTGTTGACCGCGACGGCCACTAAAGCGGTGATTGACGATATGTGTGGTCGTTTTCAGATTCAGCCGCAGGATGTTGTCACTACGGGCTTTTATCGTCCGAATTTACGTTTATTAGTACAGCCTACGGCTGAAACCGAGCGACGACAAAAATGCTTACAATGGTTGCAGCACCTGAATAAAAAGCAGTCTGAAAAAGGTGAAAACTTTGGTGCAATTATTTATGTCACGTTGCAACAAACGGCGCATGAGGTGGCTGATTATTTAGCCCCTCATTTGCCCTTTCCTGTGAAGGCGTATCATGCTGGGTTAAGCAGTGATGAGCGTGATCAAATCCAGCAGGAATTTATGGTGGGTACAACGCCTTGTATTGTTGCCACCATTGCATTTGGCATGGGCGTGGATAAAAGTAATATTCGCCAGGTGATGCATTATGATCTGCCCAAGTCGATTGAAAATTACAGCCAGGAAATCGGCCGTGCCGGGCGAGACGGTTTGCCTTCTGATTGTGTAATGCTGGCAGATAGCTCTGGCTTTCAGGTGCTGGAAAATTTTGTTTATGGTGATACCCCGGAGTTATCCGGTATTCATATTGTGCTGGATCAGATTCGTAATAATCTGGCGACACATTTTAATGATCAGCGATGGGAAGTATTAATGACGCCATTATCGGCGTTGAGCAATATTCGCTTGTTACCCTTAAAAACTCTGTTGGTGAATTTAGAAATGCGCGGCATTTTAACCGCGCAATTCAGTTATTTTGCCGAATATAAATACAAGCTGACGATGAGTGAAAGTGAATTGTTGGCCAATTTTGATGAGGCGCGTCAGCAGTTTCTGCAGCAGGTATTTAATACCAGTCAAAAAGCCCGCAGCTGGATTACGCTGGATACCGAAGCGCTGATAAAACACACGGGTGATAGCGAATCCCGCCGTCGCGCAATTGTGGCGCTGGAATATTGCCAGGAAAAAGGCTGGCTGGAGCTACAAAGCAAACAAATGACCGATGTATATCGGGTGGATGTGGATAAGCTGAATCAGCCTGATCTGGCACAGCAGTTGGCCAGCCATTTTGCCGAAAAAGAGCGCAGTGAAATTCAGCGTATTCAAGCCATGCTGCAGCTTCTGCAACAACCAACGTGTTTAAGCCGCTCACTGGCGCATTACTTTAACGACTTCAATATGACGCAGGATTGTGGTCATTGTTCGGTGTGTATTGGTAAACACCAAGCCTGGCCGCAGCCGGAATCGCTGCCTGTGCTGCAATCCGAACAGCTGCAAGATTTATCTGTGCCGTTGCAACAGGCTATTCAGCAGCAATTTAACCAGGCAGCTTCTGTCGATCTGTTAACCCGCTACCTGGCCGGAATTACCGCTCCATGGCTAACGAAAGTAAAAGCCAGGCAGTTAGGAGCAATGGGGGTCTTGGAGCACTATCCCTATGCTCAGATCAAGAACGCGTTAACTAAAAACCAGTAACCTGATACTAATGGCTCCGGATTTCAGCCATTGCGCTGAACAGAGCCTGTCTAAGGGCCTGTTAACACTATTTAAATTTTTGCTGCTGGAAGTCAGTTTTTTTATGAGCAAGGCATGAGGAGCGTCGTTTAACGAGTTAAATCAGCAACGAATAACATAGCTCAGGGAAAAACTGACACCAGCCCTTCGGGTTATGGCTGAAATCCTTCACTCTGTGTTGCTCATCATTCATTTAACCCGTTAAACATCACTCTTCGCGTCTTGATTGAAAGATTTTCAGTCATAACAGCGTGATCGAAATAGTGTTAACAGGCCCAAGGAAAAGATACAGGAGTAAGTAATGACGGTTTTGCATTCGCAACAGACGTTGATGGTGGATACGCCGGAAGGAAAAAAGACGATGGCGTATCAGTTGTGGCAACCTCTCGATCACATTCCGAAGCGGTTGGTGATTTGTGTGCATGGTTTAACCCGTAACGGCCGTGACTTTGATTTTCTGGCCCGCGAACTGGCGCAGCAAGCGCTTGTTGTTTGCCCTGATGTGCTCGGGCGTGGTGACAGTGAACGTATGTTTGATGCCGGGTTATACGGTTATCCGCTGTACCTGCAACAGATGAATCAATTTTTGGACTTTCTGAGCGCTGAATATTCATTTCAGCAATGTGACTGGGTGGGTACCTCAATGGGTGGTTTGATCGGCATGATGCTGGCGGCTACTTCGCCTTCTTTAAATCGACTGGTGCTGAACGATGTGGGGTATTTTATTCCGCTGGCGGCGTTACAGCGCATTGGTGCTTATGTCGGCCAACTAAAAAGATTTCATTCGTTGGCGGGCGTTGAGCTGTATTTACGCGATATTGCTCGCTCGTTTGGGCCTCTGACCGATGAGCAATGGCATCACCTGGCCGCTCATGGTTGTGAACCAATTGGTTATCAGTTGATGTTGCGTTACGACCCTAAAATTGCAGCAGGTTTTGCACAGTTGGAAGCCGATGTGGATTTATCTTCGATATGGCAGCAGGTCACACAGCCTGTGCTGTTATTACGGGGGGCAGAATCCGATTTGTTATCAGCTGAAACTGCGCAACAGATGGCAACCAGGGAGGATGTTGAGCTGGTTGAATTTAGCCGTGTTGGGCATGCGCCGATGCTGATGAGCGATGAGCAAATCGCCGTGGTCCGCAATTATTTATTTCCCTGAAGGAAATATAGTCTGCGTATTAGTCGGTTAATAATTACACAACGGAAACAAAAGGCTGCAATTTCTACAAGGAAAATAAACACATTTCATCTTACGCTTGATTTGTAATATGAGGGATTGTTTGTGGAACTTGAGCGTTTTTTTCCGGAAATCGGATATACAGAAAAGCAGCCTGCTACCAAAGAAGTGGTTCATGTGCATTTATTGTGCGTGTTCGGCGCGCTGGCTGCTCTGGCTCTGGTCGCGGCCCTGATGGCCTGATTGGTGTGTCGAACTGACGCTTACTGATTTGGTGTAGTATTGATCAGGCGTCTAAGCCTCGTATTGTCTGCTTGTGCAGATACATTTGCTGATCGCCACTGTGCATAAACTCAGCCAGCGTTTTATGTTCGCCTTGGTTATACACCACAATGCCGTAGGCAACAGACAGCTCACAAGGCAAAATATGAGAAGCGTTAAGCTCACTTACAGCATGCTCTATTTTTAAGACCTTTTTCTCCGCCTGATGCTCATCAGCATTCATCATCATCACAACAAACTCGTCACCACCAATTCTTGCCAGGATATCGGTTTCACGGGTGAGTGTGCTGGCAATGTTACTGAATCGCTTTAATGCCTCATCCCCGGCTCGGTGGCCGTGGTTATCATTAATGGCTTTGAAGTTATTCAGGTCCATATACAACAGGCTACAAGGCCATTGGTAACGACGACTGTTTGCTAATGCTTTGTCGGCCATCAGTTCAAAGCCACGGCGATTCAGTACCTGAGTCAGATCATCCTGAATTGCGGCCTGGTGGGATGACAGTTCCTGAATAACAATCTTTGCCAGGTCTTTCAGTAACAATTGTTGATGTTTCGAGAAGCTTCTGGGTTGGCTATCAATTAGACACAAGGTTCCGATTTTATTACCGCTGGACATGGTCAGCTGAGCGCCAGCGTAAAAACGGATATTGGGCGGCCCCAGGACTAGCGGGTTATCAAAAAAGCGTTCATCGGAGCTGGCATCTTCAATCACAAAGACATCATCTTGCAGAATAGCGTGACCACAGCAGGAAACATCACGTTCGGTTTCGTTGACGGGCAGGCCAATGCAGGACTTAAACCATTGGCGGTTGGTATCGACCAGGCTGATCACTGCAATAGGGACCTGAAAGAGTTCTTTGGCGATGCGTGTGATGCGGTCAAAGCGTTCTTCGGCTGGAGTATCGAGAATATGAAGAGAGCGAAGTTCGGCTAATCGTTGTTCTTCGTTGTCAGGAACTGCGGGTGCTAACATTCTGTGTACTCGTAGCAGGTTATCTTAAGAGAATAGTCTGACAAGACATGTTTTGCTTTACGTCTAACGAAAAAAGGATAACCGGAAAAGCATTGATAAAAAACGGCAATAAAAAAGCCCGCATATTGCTATGCGGGCTTTAGAAATAAGTGGTGCCCGGAGGCGGAATCGAACCACCGACACGGGGATTTTCAATCCCCTGCTCTACCGACTGAGCTATCCGGGCACTTCGAGAAGCTGCTTGACGCTTGCCTCTCAAGTGGCGCGTATTAAACCGTCTTGGTGTTCAGCTGTCAACACTTGTTTGCAGATTATTTTTCTTTGTTTTCAGGAACATAGCCTTCGGCTTTGTCATAATCTTCGCCACTCAGGAATTTACTGCGCTGTTCTGTGATGTATTTGCGTGCCTGCAGGTCCATCATATTCAGGTGTTTCTCATTAATCAGGCGGGTCTGATGCTCAGTCCACTCCAGCCACGCTTGTTTCGATACATGATTGAAGACCTCTTCGCCGGCCGGGCCTGGAAAAGGTACTGCCTCCAGCCCTTCAAGTTCCTGCTGGTATTTCTTACAAAAGACGGTTCGGCTCATACGGAATCTCTCAGTGCTCAAGGGTAAGTTGGTGATGCTGATTCAACAGTTTTTTTACAGGGGCCGCCAGACCCAGCTCGCTTGGCTGAGCAGGATTGTACCAGTGACCATTATCTTCCCCTACCCAGTTCGCCGCTTTTGCTAAACAAACCCTCAGTGGCTGGATATGTAAGTGGTAATGACTGAAGGTATGGCGAAAGCTATCCCAGCTTTCGACTTTGGCATCGACGCCTAAGCGCTGTTTGACCCACACGAGAGCGGCTTCCGGGCTTTCCACTTCAGGAAAGCTCCACAATCCGCCCCAGATGCCGTTTTGCGGACGCTGCTCCAGATAGAGTGAGCCATCCGGCTGTTGCAGCATCAGCAATGCCGTGTACTTTTCCGGCTTGTCTTTTTTCGGCTTTGAATTCGGAAACTGGCTGGGGTTTCCAGTCTTATAACCTGCGCATTGTGGTTGCAGCGGACAGATGCCACAGGCCGGTTTGCTGCGTGTGCAGAGTGTGGCACCCAGATCCATCATGGTTTGAGTGTATTCCCGGTGACTATGGTCGGGGGTTAACGCTTCGGCTACCTGCCACAACTGCTTTTGTACCGTTGTCGTGCCTGGCCAGCCTTCCACGGCATAAAAGCGGGTCAGTACCCGTTTGACATTACCATCCAGAATCGGGGCGCGAATTCCCATACTGATCGATGCGATTGCCCCGGCTGTGGAACGGCCAATGCCGGGTAATTCAGACAGCTGATCAACGCTTTGTGGAAATTTTCCCTGGTATTGTTCAACGACTTTTTGGGCGCAGGCATGCAGATTACGACCGCGAGCGTAATATCCCAGGCCGGTCCAGAGGTGCAACACCTCATCTTGTTCTGCGCTGGCCAGGCTGAATACATCAGGAAAACGCTGCATAAAGCGCTCAAAGTAGGGAATAACGGTCGCTACCTGAGTTTGCTGCAACATAATTTCAGATACCCAGACACGGTAAGGGTTGATGTTTTGTTGCCAGGGAAGGTGTTTGCGGCCATGCTGCTGATACCAGGCCAGTACCACGTCGCTGAATTGAAACGGCTGAGTCATCGGGGTTTTGTATGGTTATAAAATCACGGTATTAGATAACGCAGAGTATACCTGAGTCATTCACTCAGTTTAATGACGACAGCTTATACTCTGATTAGCTGGTAGTGTTCAGATGTGTCGATATTTTTTAGATTTGGTGGTTATTTTAAATTTGGTGGTTGTATCAAATTTGATAGTTATGGGACTGTCGCTGGCGCTCAGTGGCCTGCAAAAACTGGTGAAGTTGCCCCAGTGACAAAGGACGGCTGAACAGATAGCCCTGACCTTCGTCACAGTTGTTACGGCGCAGAAAATGCAGTTGCTCCTGGGTTTCTACACCTTCCGCTACCACTTCCAGGCTGAGTTTGTGGGCCATGGCAATAACGGCCGCGGTGATGGCCATATCATTCTGATCTTCCGGAATATCCCGTACGAAAGATCGATCAACTTTGAGTACGTCGATCGGGAAACGTTTGATATAAGCCAATGAAGAATAGCCGGTTCCGAAGTCATCAATGGCAATGGAAACCCCGGTGGTCTTTATCTCCTGCATGATCTGGATGGCGGTTTCGACATCGTCCATCAGGGTGCTTTCAGTCAGCTCCAGTTCAACACATTCCGGTGGGATCTGACTGATTTCAATAACATTACGGATTTTGGCGGCCAGGTCCGGGTCAGCAAATTGTTTTGCGGACAAGTTGACCGCAACTTTGGCACTTCTGGGTAATACGTTGTCACGGATTAAAGAACCAACCTGACGACAGCTTTGTTCCAGTACCCAACTACCAATATCGAGAATCTGGCCGGTTTCTTCGGCAACCGGAATAAAGCGATCTGGAGTAATGATTCCTTTATCCGGGTGCTCCCAGCGAATGAGGGTTTCAACCCCGGTAATGGAATAATCAAACAGGCTGACTTTGGGCTGGAAAACCAGTGTGAACTGCTCGCGCTGAATGGCTTCTTTGATTTCCTTTTCTAATGCCAGGTGTTCCAGAATCGAGTGATTCATGTCTTCAGAATAAAACTGAAAGTTATTACGTCCCAGCTCTTTAGCTCGATACATGGCCAGGTCGGCATTTTTCATCAGGGTATTCACATCGGTTGAGTCTTCCGGTGTCATGGTGATACCGATACTCACCGTCGTAACAATATCCTGGCCTTTAATCCGGATAGGCTTAGCTAGAGAGTGAAGGATTTTTTCTGCAACCACGCGAACATCGGCCATCTGATGAACGTCGGTCAGTAGTATCGTGAATTCATCGCCGCCAATGCGTGAAACCGTATCGTTTTCACGCACGGTGGCGTTTAGGCGAGTGGATACCTCTTTCAGCAGGATATCACCGGCGTCATGTCCCAGCGTATCGTTAATGCGTTTGAACTGATCCATATCGAGGAACATCAACGCCATGGATGACGATGAGCGCATCACCGATTTTACCGATTTCTCCAGGCGATTTTTAAACAAACGCCGGTTAGCCAGGCCGGTTAGTGGATCATAAAACGCCAGGTTTTCCATTTTAATCTGGGCGGATTTCAGCTCTGAAATATCGGAGATCGCTCCCAGATAACCCAGCAGCTCGCCATCCCGGTCATGAAGTGCACCTGCCAACATATGAATCCAGGTGTATTCGCCATTACGGCGCGTCAGTCGAAGCTCAAGAGCAATGCTTTCCTGTTTGGAGATCAACCGATTCCAGGCATTCTGGGCAGGTACCAGATCGGCAGGGTGAACCAGCTTAAACCATTCGTGCAGGCTGGGCGTTTTGTCATCGGTTCCGTGAATATCCCGCCAGCGCTGATTGACGTATTGCAGCTGCTGTTTGGCGTCGACCTGAAAGATCCCAACGGGAGAGAGAGCAGTTAATTTACGAAAGCGCTCTTCTGAGGTTTTAAGCGAGGAGTTTTCTTCTTCAACGGTACCCAATAAGCCATTAAATAAATCAACCAGATCACCCAGCTCATCATTATTCTCTTTCACGGCGCGGATGGAATAATCCTTGTTGCGCATGATGTTTTTGAGGGTGTTGCTCAGCTCACGCATGGGCCTGGCAACAACATCCTGAAGCTGGTTCGCCAGAAACACAGCAAGCACAACGGAAACCGCGAGGATAATAATTGAGAACAACAAGAATTGATTGAAACGATTGAGTAAGTCCTGACGGCTGTTTTCCAGATAAAGCGTGCCGATATGCTCACTTTCCAGGCGAATAACAAAATACTGACTGAAGTTATTGTTTTGCTCAGACTGCAGCTGGAGCAGGCGTTTCGGGCAAGTGATATTGCTTTGTACGGATTGATACTGAGCAACCAGTTGTTGGTTCTCATCATAAATGCAACCACGCAGAATGCTGTGGTCGGCTTTTAAGGTTTTGAGGTTGGTGTGTAATAAGTCGTAGTCGCTGAAGGTAAGAGCAGTTGTTGCTCGTTTAGCAATGACTTCCCCCAGAACGGATAGTTTTTCCTGGGTGTCATGTCGACTCAGATAATATTCCAGCGACATAAAGGCAGTATTAGAGAGCAGCAGAGTAAGCCCACTGGTGATCAATGAAATGATGACCAGCTTGCGGCGAAGAGACTGTGTCTGAAGTGACTGCATTGAAGGCGTAACTCATTCCATTAGAGCTGGTGTCAAAATGTATCAAAGAAAAAAGGTGGCTTAACGATGGTTAAGCTATAACTTCTAACCTTAGCTGATTTTGACAAACAGGCAATCAATCCTTGCCTGTTTTAAGGGATGAGTCACACTAAAAAATGAGATGTATCAGCGGCTGGCCTGTTGGGTTTCAGCCTGAGACAGCTCAACCAACAAGTCAGCAATTGAGATAGTTTGTAAACGCTCGCTCAGTTGTTGACGATAAGTTTTGACCATACCCAGTCCGGCAACAACGGCATCATAAACCAGCCACTGTTGGCTTTGTTTGTTCTGATACAGTCGGAAGTCGATGGGCACAACGCTGCCGTTATTCTGAACCAGTTTGCCTTTAACCAGTGCACGATTGCCCTTTTTGTTGAACTTGGCCGCTTCAAAGGAAAACTCTTCACCATTAAACGCCTTGAATGCGCCGGTATAGGTGCGAATTTGCAGCTCGCGGAAGTTATCAATAAAGGCGGCCTGCTGCTCTTCTGTTGCACGTTTCCAGTGTTTGCCTAAAGCACCCTTGGCAATTTTCTCCTGGTCAATTGCTGGCACGATATACGTCATTACTAAACGGCGAATCTGTTCTTCTGTTCGGTCTTCTTTATCTAATTTTGTCAATTCACCAATAACGCCCTGGGTTGCGGTTTCGACAACCGCTTTCGGGTCCTGAGCAGAAGCCGCTGCTGAAAATATCAGGGCAAGGAAAATTGCAAAGGAGATCAGAGATTGAACTGCAATTCTCATAGTAACCTCACCTTAAATCTGTATGAATATGGTGAGTCAGTATGGGCAGTTCACGGCATTTGATAAAGCAAAAAAAGATAAAATAATTGTTCTTTCAGTGGAACAGTAGTGAGGGTGTATTAGTCATTGTACGTCCAGTTGTTGTTTTTATTAACAAAGCCCCGGTTGGCTACTGATGCCTGTAAGTGATCTGGAAGTGTTTGAATAATCAGCGTTTTCCCTTCTTTTGAAGCCCAGCTTTGGGCGTGGTGCAATAATTGGTGCAACACGCCACGGCGCTGAGTGATCTGGCGAACGGCAGCCTGTTCAAGCTGAACCCCCTGTTCCGTCTCGGTGGCGATCATCAGGCCAATAATTCTGTCATTAAAGCGGCCAGCCAGAATCCAGCTGCCTTTTTCCAGCTTTTGCTGCAGCTGCTCAGGGTTATCTGTTAAGCCGGTATCGGACGTTTCCTGATGAATTTTGCTGATATCCAGCCAGTCGGCATCGTTTGGTTGACGAATATGTTCTAAACGGACTGGCATAGTGGTGACCTCTGATCTGACGAGCTATCTAAAAGCAGGAGTTTTTTATCTGGCTGCTTTATAATGCGTTTTTCAAAATTTTGCGAGAGTTGAGTTCATGGCCACGACTGCAAGTTCTGGACGCAGTGCGACCGTCGAGCGTAATACGCTGGAGACGAAAATCCGTGTCAGTATCAATCTGGATGGTACCGGCAAAGCCAAATTTGATACCGGTGTGCCTTTTCTTGAGCACATGATGGATCAAATTGCCCGCCATGGTCTGATTGATCTCGATATTTACTGTGATGGTGATACCCATATCGATGATCACCACACGGTGGAGGACATTGGTATCACGCTTGGGCAAGCGTTTGCTGAAGCCATCGGTGATAAGAAAGGCATCGTCCGTTATGGCCACTCTTATGTGCCATTAGACGAAGCGCTGTCACGCGTTGTGATCGACTTCTCCGGTCGTCCGGGTCTGGATTTTAAGTGTGACTTCACTCGTGGCAACATCGGCAAATTTGATACTCAGCTGTTTTGGGAATTCTTCTACGGCTTTGTTAACCACGCCAAGGTCACGTTGCACATCGATAATCTGAAAGGGTTTAACGCGCACCACCAGGCTGAAACCATCTTTAAAGCCTTTGGTCGTGCATTGCGTATGGCGGTTGAGCAAGATCCGCGTATGGCGGGTGTGATGCCCTCGACAAAGGGAACCCTGTAACTCATGGCGGCGAGTAAAGTATGTGCTGTTATCGATTACGGCATGGGCAACCTGCACTCAGCTCATGGTGCGTTACAAAAAGTGGCTCCCGATACTCAGGTGCTTGTGACTTCCAAGCCAGAAGAAATTCTGGCAGCGGATCATGTGGTATTGCCCGGTGTGGGTGCGATTCGTGATTGCATGGGTGAAATCAAAGCTCAGGGCATTGATCAGATTGTTGCCGAAGTAAAAAAGACTAAGCCTTTGCTAGGGATTTGTGTCGGCCTGCAGGCGATGATGAATCACTCGGAAGAAAACGGTGGTGTGGATTGCCTGAATCTGTTCGACGGCGAGGTGAAATACTTCGGCGATGATCTGAAAGAAAAAGGTGAACGCCTGAAAGTCCCTCATATGGGCTGGAATCAGGTGGAAACGCTGGCTCATCCGTTATGGACAGATATTGCTGACGGCAGCCGCTTCTATTTTGTGCACTCTTATTATGTCGATGCAAACGATAAAAGTCAGGTGAAAGGCCGTGGTTTTTATGGCAAGTCGTTCGATGCGGCGCTAGGCCAAGACAACGTATTTGCGGTGCAATTTCACCCGGAAAAAAGCCATAAAAACGGGCTGCAGTTGCTGCAGAACTTTTTAAACTGGGACGGTCAGGCGTAAGAACACATGGCATTAGCAAAACGAATTATTCCTTGTCTGGATGTTGACCAGGGCCGCGTCGTAAAAGGCGTCAACTTTGTTGGCATTCGTGATGCCGGAGATCCGGTTGAAGTCGCCAAGCGTTACGATGAGCAAGGCGCCGACGAAATTACCTTTTTAGATATTACCGCGACCCATGAAGATCGTGGCACCACAGTGCAGATGGTGGAAGCCATTGCCGAGCATGTATTTATCCCGTTAACCGTGGGTGGCGGCATTCGCGAAATTGACGATATTCGCCGCATGTTAAATGCCGGAGCAGATAAGGTATCGATCAACTCAGCAGCGGTGTATAACCCAGAATTTGTGCGTGAAGCGTCTGAGAAGTTTGGTGCGCAATGTATTGTGGTCGCCATTGATGCTAAGCGTGTGGCGGGTTCTGGCGACCTGGGCGACCCAGATAATAAATGGGAAATCTTCACCCATGGTGGCCGTAAACCAACCGGAATTGATGCGGTTGAATGGGCCATTAAAATGGCTGATTACGGCGCTGGTGAAATTCTGTTAACCAGCATGGATCGTGATGGTGTTAAAACCGGTTTTGATCTGGGTGTCACCCGTGCGATCAGTGATGCGGTGAATATTCCAGTCATTGCTTCCGGTGGTGTGGGTAACTTAGAACATCTGGCAGAAGGGGTGACTTTGGGTCATGCCGATGCGGTTCTGGCAGCGAGTATTTTCCATTTTGGTGAATACACCGTGCAGGAAGCCAAGCAGCATATGGCGGATGCCGGGATTGAGATGCGCCTCGACTGAGAACATTGTTGAATTAAACAGCCCTGTTTTTACGGGGCTTTTTAATGGGGCTAAGAAAGTAACCTCAATACATTCTCGGCACTGGCGTTGGCTTGCAGTTGTGTCGCAATCTGAGCCTGTTGCTGAATCTGGCCTTTGATCAGCTCCGATACCGAAGTGGCTAGATCGGCATCTTCAATACGGCTGCGGGCAGCTTGTGAGTTTTCATTACTTTGCGTCAGGTTGTTGAGTGTGGAATCCAGACGATTGCTCACTGCGCCTAATTCGGTTTGTCGTTCTGTTATCTGGCCCTGTAACCCAGCTAGGTCGTTTAATAATTCAGCGCTGTCACCATTGGCAAAGTCTAATTCTGAAAGTGTTTGGTTAAGCTCATCGGCCAAGGTGTTCGGGCTTAATGACAGATTATCACCCGCGTCTTCACCTACCTGAAATTCAAACGCAGTAGCGTTGTTCTCCGCTTGAAATACGTTTTGGCCATTAAACTGGCTTTGTTCCGTGGTTTGCCGGATTTGCTCGGTAATTTGTTGTGCTTCTGAAGCCAAGGCTCGGCGATCTGAATCATTCAAAATACCATTGCCTTGTTGTACCGCCAGCTCCTGAAGGCGCTGGATGCCTGCGTTGATGCCCTCTAAAGCGCCCGACTCGGTTTGAATGAAAGATTGCGCGTTTACTGCATTTTGTTGCGCTTGTTGATTGCCATTAATCTGGCTGGAAAGACGGGTGGCAATAGCCAATCCTGCTGCGTCATCGGCTGCTGAATTGATACGACGGCCTGAAGCAATCTGTTGCTGAGATGATTGCACTGAGCTGTTGCGGTTAATCAGGCTGCTGGCAGCGCCAGAATTAATGGTGTTCATCAAAAGCCTCCAGCAGAGTTAGCTGAAGCTTAATAGTATGAAACAGAGAAGAGCGGGTTAAGTAACAGAATGTCAGGGGTTACAAATGACAGTTGCTGAGGCCAAAGACCAAAAAAGCCATGCAAGTGCATGGCTTTTTGATTAGCTGAAAATCAACGGATTGATCAATACCGCTTAATTAGTACAACACGCGGGCGCGGATAGTACCTTCAACCGTTTTGATTTTTTCCAGTGCCAGTTCGGAAGCATCTGCAGCAACATCAATTACCACGTAGCCAACTTCTTCAACGGTCTGCAGGTATTGGCCTGAGATGTTGATGTTGTTTTCAGCGAAAATGCTGTTGATGGCATTCATTACGCCAGGCACGTTGTTGTGGATGTGCAGAATACGGTGAACGTCTGGGTTAGATGGCAGAGCCACTTCGGGGAAGTTCACAGAAGAAGTGGTGGTGCCGTTATCGCTGTATTGAGCCAGCTTCTCACCCACTTCTTTACCGATATTCTCCTGAGCTTCCATGGTGGAACCACCAACATGTGGAGTCAGGATAACGTTATCGAACTCACGCAGTGGGGTAACGAACTCTTCGTCGTTAGAGCGTGGCTCAACCGGGAATACGTCGATGGCAGCACCCAGCAGTTTTTTGCTGCGAACGGCATCGGCCAGTGCATCGATATCAACCACGGTGCCACGGGAAGCGTTCAGCAGAATAGAACCTTGCTTCATTTGCTCGAACTGTTCTGTGCCCATCATCCACTTAGTCGCAGCGGTTTCCGGTACGTGCAGGGAAACAACGTCAGCGATGTTCAGCAGCTCGTTCAGAGAACCAACCTGAGTGGCGTTACCAATTGGCAGCTTGGTGACTACGTCGTAGAAGTACACTTCCATACCCAGGCTTTCTGCCATTACAGACAGCTGAGTACCAATGCTGCCGTAACCGACGATACCCAGCTTTTTGCCACGGATTTCGTAAGAGTTAACCGCAGACTTGCTCCAGCCACCACGATGACATTCGGCGTTTTTCGCTGGCACACCACGCATCAGCATGATGATTTCAGCAATAGACAGTTCAGCAACAGAACGAGTGTTGGAATACGGTGCGTTAAATACTGCGATACCACGCTTGGTCGCAGCTTTCAGGTCAACCTGGTTGGTGCCAATGCAGAAACAGCCAACCGCAATCAGCTTCTCAGCAGCCGCGAAGATTTCTTCGGTCAGCTGGGTGCGGGAACGAATACCAATGAAGTGGGCGTCTTTGATGCGCTCTTTCAGTTCATCGTCTGGCAGCGAGGTTTTCAGGTACTCGATATTGGTGTAACCGGCGGCGTTCAGAGTATCTAACGCGGACTGGTGAACACCTTCTAACAAGAGAAGCTTGATCTTGCTTTTGTCGAGAGACGTTTGAGTCATGGTGGTACCTATTTACAGTCAGTAATAAACGAATTCAGTCGTTTGCCTGGTGTGGGAATTCGGGTAGTGACATCACACCAGTGGCCGGAAGCAATATGCATGAAGTTGTCCAACTGGTCAGCTCTGCTTCGGGCTTCAGAGTTGAAATCACTCTGAAAAATAAGGCGCGTATGCTAGCATACGCTGCCCATAAAGTGAGCCTCAAAGTCGTTGTTGGCGGCGAAATAGTCGCGAAGATTCTTCAACTTGAGGTGAATTTGATTCATTTAGCTGGACGAAATCATGACCGCTCTGACCCAGGAAGCCCTGATAGAACAATTATCTGCCATCGTTGGTGATGACAAAGTGCGTATCGACGCCGACTCACTGGAAACCTTTGGTAAGGACTGGACCAAGATTTATCCACCAAAACCAACCGCAATTGTGTTCCCTAAAACCACGGAGCAGGTTCAGCAGGTGGTTAAGCTGGCCAATGAACATCAGCTGGCACTGGTGCCGTCCGGTGGTCGTACTGGTTTAAGTGCCGGTGCCGTGGCGGCGAACGGTGAAATCGTAGTAGCGTTCGACTACATGAATCAGATCACTGATTTTAACGCCACCGACCGCACAGTTAAGTGTGGCGCCGGTGTGATCACTGAGCAGCTGCAAACCTTCGCCGAAGACAATGAGCTGTTTTATCCGGTGGACTTTGCATCAGCAGGCTCCAGCCAGATTGGTGGCAATATCTCCACCAATGCCGGTGGCATCAAGGTAATCAAGTGGGGTATGACCCGTGATTGGGTCGCAGGCCTGACGGTCGTTACTGGTAAAGGTGACGTCCTTGAGCTGAACAAAGACCTGATGAAAAACAATACGGGTTACGACATGCGCCAGTTATTTATTGGTGGTGAAGGCACCCTGGGTTTTGTGACCGAAGCGACCATGCGTCTGACCCGTCAGCCAAAGAATCTAACGGTGCTGGTGCTGGGTATCCCTGAGCTGGATAACGTGATGAACGTGTTAAGCCAGTTCCAGTCGAGCATGGATCTGACGGCGTTTGAGTTCTTCTCCGATAAAGCCATGCAGAAGGTTCTGGCACGCGGTGATGTGCCTGCGCCGTTTGAGACCAGCACAGACTTCTATGCGCTGATTGAATTTGAATCTCTGACCGATGCCGATATGGATCAGGCGATGACCATGTTCGAACAATGTGTTGAGCAAGGTTGGGTGGTTGATGGTGTGATCAGCCAGTCGGAAACTCAGGCGGCGAATCTGTGGCGTCTGCGTGAAGATATTTCAGAAACCATTTCAGAATGGACGCCGTACAAAAACGATATCTCAGTAGTCGTATCGAAAGTGCCGCCATTCCTGCGCGACATCGACGAAGTGGTTACCCGCGAATATCCGGACTTTGAGATTATCTGGTTCGGTCATATCGGCGACGGCAATCTGCATCTGAATATTCTGAAGCCGGAAGGTCTGGCAAAAGAAGAGTTCTTCGAAAAATGTGCGAAAGTATCGACCTGGGTATTTGAAATTGTCGAAAAATATCAGGGTTCAGTCTCAGCGGAGCATGGTGTAGGTATGACCAAAAAGCCATATCTGGAATACACCCGCTCTGCCGCTGAAATGGCCTATATGAAAGCGGTTAAGCTGGCATTTGATCCAAATAATGTGATGAATCCAGGCAAGTTATTGGATGTGTGATCGCTCGGCATGACCAAAAAAGGCGTCTGATTGTTCAATCAGGCGCCTTTTTTGTTTGTGGTTGTCGTTTGGATCTGTTGTTTATTGTGGCTGCTTAGCGTTTCGTTGGTTTCGATATCAGAACAGCTGCTCTGGGGTTAACTCTTCATCACTGCTGGATTCATCAGGGCTAAACGCTGGAGAAGTTTTTACCGGCTGCTCAGGGATATTCTGCTCGCGAAAATATTCGAAAATAGCATTGTCTTGTCCTGGGGTTGCTAATAATCCGGTTTCGGCATCGATACGGACGCTGACAATACCTTCCGGTTGCTGGAATGGACGCTGTTCCACGCCGTCCAGAGCGACCTTCATGTAGTCGACCCAGATAGGCAATGCTGTATTGCTGCCATAGGCCCATTTGCCCAGAGTGCGGGGTTGATCGAAGCCAACCCAAACGGTTGTGACTAAGTCGCGGTTAAAGCCAGAAAACCAGGCGTCTTTCTGATCGTTGGTGGTGCCGGTTTTACCCGCCAGGTCATTGCGCTTCAAGGCGAGTGCTCGTTTGCCTGTACCACGGCGCACCACATCCTGCAGCATGCTGACCATCAGGAAGTGGGTTTGCGCATCCATTACTTCGGGAGCAAGATTGGTTGGCTGGATTGTCTCGGAGGTATCCAGGTTCAGTGTTAAAGAGGCCTGGAGTTGTTTCTCCAGTTCACTGATTGTTTCATCGTTTGAATCCGCTTCGTTGTTACATTCTCGGCAGGCAACTTTGGGATCTGCCTGATAAAGAATATTGCCCTGATTGTCTTCGATAGAGCTGATTAAGTAGGGTTCAACCGCAAACCCGCCATTGGCTAATGCGGCATAACCTGTCGCCAATTCCATCGGTGTGACGGCTGAGGCTCCTAATGCCAGTGATAAATCTTTATTCAACTTTTCTTCGGGAAAGCCAAATGGAGTAATGTAATTAATGGCCTTACGTGGCCCCATTTGTTTCAGGATACGAATGGATACCAGATTCTGAGATTTGTATAACGCTTCGCGCAGGCGAGTAGGGCCATAGAACTTACCGCTGTGGTTTTGTGGTCGCCAGGTGTTTTCCAGGCTGGCATCTTCAAACACAACCGGCGCATCATTGATAATGCTCGCTGGTGTGAAACCGTTGGCCAGAGCTGCACTATAGACAAACGGCTTAAACGCCGAGCCTGGTTGACGGTCTGCCTGAATTGCCCGGTTAAACTCATTGCTGGCTGCTGAGAAACCACCGACCAGTGCCTGAATCGCACCATCTTCCGGGCGAAGTGAAACCAATGAGCCTTCGGCTTCGGGCCTTTGTGCCAGCCGGAAGCCTTGTTCAGTTTGCTCCAGCCAAATGACCTGGCCTTGCTGCAGAATTTCTTTAGCTGAGCTGGGAGCTTTGCCGATGACATCCACCGTGATGTAGGGTTTGGCCCAAATCATTTGAGAGAATGGAATCCAGTGTTCGTGCTGCTGCATGAGAACCCATGCACCGGCTTCGTTGACCTGAGTAACAATCGCCGCAGTAAGCAAACCATTATCCGGATTGCGGTTAAGACGTGTTTGCCACTGTTCAAGGGTGGCAGGCCAGTCGAGATCAAACGTGTTATCGGCTTGTTGGAACCACTCAGTTAGCAGTGGTTGCTCTTCAGACACAGTTAATGAAACCGGCTCTGCAAGCTCAAGATTTTCAGTATTAACACGCCATCCATGATCACGGTCGTATTTTAATAACCCGCGCTGTAAGGCTTCATTGGCAGCTAATTGGCGTGATGCATTGATTGAGGTTGTGACCTTGTACCCGGCGGTGTAGATATCGCGGCCAAACCGTTGCAGCATATCCAGACGTACCATCTCTGCTGCATAGGGGGCGCTTACTTCAGAAATCAAACCATGATAACGCGCAGTAATAGGGGCGCTGGCAGCTAGTGTGAACTGCTCCTGAGATATTTTGTCCAGGGTGCGCATGCGTGCCAATACATAATTACGACGGCTTTTGGCCCGCTCTGGGTTGTTGATTGGATTCGCTGCCGATGGCGCTTGTGGCAGCCCGGCAATCATTGCCAGTTGTGGCAGGGTCAGCTCATTAATGGATTTACCATAATACACTTGCGCGGCCGCTTCGATGCCGTAGGCTCGTTTGCCGAGGTAGATTTTGTTGATGTATAACTCAAGAATTTCTTCTTTGGTCAGTGCTTTTTCAATTTTCAGTGCCAGCAGGATCTCAGTGAATTTTCGGGTAAACGTTTTTTCACTTGAGAGGTAATAGTTCTTCGCCACCTGCATGGTAATAGTACTACCGCCTGATTTTTTTCTTCCGGTTCGAATCAGTTCAATGACGGCCCGTGTCAGGCCTTTAAAGTCGACTCCACCATGTTCAAAGAAACCATCGTCTTCTGATGCCAGTAAGGCGTCAATGAATTCAGGCGGGACTTGGTCAAAGCGAATAGGGGTACGGCGCTTTTCGCCAAATTCACTGATCAGGCGGCCATCTTCGCTGTAAACCCTGAGCGGCGTTTGCAAATCAATTTGCCGCAATTGCTCCGCATCTGGCAGGGTGGGGGCCAGATAAAGATAAATGCCAAACGAGACCATGCCTGTTCCGGCGGCACCGGACAGAATCAGCCAAAATAAGAAAAAAAGTACAGGGTGTGACTTGTGCATAAAAAAGAATGTCAATTTCCGTGAAAAGCCAGCTATTATGCGGGCTGGAGCATTATAAGGGTTTTTTGTCCTTTTAATAGGATTGTGCTTATAATGATTTTAACTCTATAGGATCTGAGTGAGCTTGCGCGCGCAAGTTCGCGAAATTGCGGGGATTTTGTCGTGCTGGCCAGCCTGTTTAATAAGAAGAGCAAAGCACTGATCGGGGTGGATATCAGTTCCACATCAGTCAAGGTACTTGAGCTAAGTCATAATAATGGCCGATATCAGGTCGAAGCTTATGCCTCTGAACCATTACCACCAAATGCAATTGTTGAACAGGCAATCAGTAATGATGAGGCTGTTGGTGAGGCTATTCGTAAGGCTGTTGGACGTTCCCGTACATCCGCTAAGCGTGCTGCTATTGCCGTCGCGGGTTCTGCTGTTATCACTAAAACGGTTCAGATGAGTTCAAAGCTCAGTGATGATGAAATGGATCTGCAGATTCGCGCTGAAGCTGATCAATATATTCCTTACCCGCTTGAAGAAGTTGCACTGGACTGGGAAGTTCAGGGTGAGTCTGATCAGGTTCCTGACTCTGTTGATATCCTTTTAGCGGCTTGTCGTTCTGAAACTGTAGAGCGTCGCAAAGATGCGGTTGAATACGCTGATCTCGAAGCGGGCGTGGTTGACGTTGAGGCGTTTTGTACTGAACGTGCCTTTGAGTTATTACAAGGCCAGTTAGACGGTGATGATATTGAGACCGTTGCTGTACTTGATATCGGTGCCACTATGACAACCTTGAGTGTCCTGCATGAAGGAAAGTCGATTTACACGCGAGAGCAGTTGTTTGGCGGTCGTCAGCTGACAGAAGATATTATGCGGCGTTATGGCTTGTCTGAAGAAGAAGCGACACGTTCCAAGCTCGATGGTGACCTTCCTGATGACTATGAAAGTGAAGTCTTGGAGCCATTTCGCAAAGCGGTGGTTCAGCAGGTAAGCCGCTCGCTGCAATTTTTCTATTCATCAAGTCAGTTCAATGACGTTGATTTTGTCGTTCTCGCAGGTGGAACTTCTGCCATTCCTTTGTTAGCTGAAAATGTTGAAGAGGATTTAGGCGTTGCGACTTTAATTGCTAACCCCTTTATGAATATGACCTTATCGCAAAAAGTGAATGCCAGCCTTCTGGCTAACGATGCTCCTTCACTGATGATTGCTTGTGGTTTGGCAATGAGGAGTTTTGACTGATGGCTAATATTAACTTACTCCCTTGGCGTGAAGAGCGCCGAGAGCAGAGAAATAAGGACTATCATACTGCTCTGGTTGCGGTTGCTTTGTTCGCGGGTTTCTTGCTTTACCTGGTCTATGGTTATTATCAGGATGCAACAAATGCTCAGGGCATCCGTAATGCCTATCTGGAAAAAGAAGCGAAAGTGCTTGACGCTAAAATTGATGAAATTCGTACACTGCAGGATACTCGTAAGGAGCTGATTGAGCGTATGGAACTCATTCAGGCACTGCAGGGTAATCGCCCGGTTATTGTTCGGATTTTTGATGAATTAGCGCGTTCGGTTCCAGATGATTTGTACTTCACGGATTTGTCAGTCAAGGGAGAGCAAATATCACTATCAGGCGTTGCTAAGTCCAATAATCGTGTCGCTGCTGTCATGCGTAACCTCGATCGATCTGACTGGTTTACCAATCCTGTACTGTTGAAAGTACAGGCTGAATCGACCGGTGTTAACGTCTTTGAAATTACGATGGCCCGCGTTAACCCTAAGCAAGATGAGGAGGGTGAATGATGGCGGATTTGAAAAAAATTGATTGGAATGCTCTGAAAGAAAAGGTAGAGGGCATTGAGCTTGATGATATCAATAATATCCAATGGGATAACATGGGAGGGTGGCCTCTTCCTGGTAAAGTATTCTTTGCGGCCCTTGTGTTTATTGCTTTGCTGGTAGCAGGGAATATCTTCCTGATTGCAGATATGCGTACTGCTCTGTCTTCTGCAACTGCAAAAGAAGAGCAGCTCAAAAAAGATTTTGAAAAGAAAGCATTCCGAGGCGCGAATCTGGAGGCCTATAAAAATCAGATGGTTGAAATGGAAGAGAGCTTTGGTTCTCTTTTAAAGCAGCTTCCTCGGGAAACAGAAGTGCCTGGGTTGATTGATGACATCAGCTCTGCAGCTCTGGGGGCGGGCCTTACATTGAATGGTATTGATCCGCAGACCCTGACTAGCACGGAGTTTTATAATGAACTTCCAATCGAGATTGAAGTGGAAGGCGGATATCACGAAATGGGAGCCTTTGTTTCTGCCGTGGCTTCGTTGCCCAGGATTGTGACGCTTCATGATTTTAAAATCATAAAAGAAAAAGATAATAGTCGTTTAACCATGCAGATAATGGCTAAAACCTACCAATACAGCAGTGATGAGGAGGGGCGCTGATATGATGCTGCGATTTGCAGGCAGCTTGGCTGTTGTTTCATTCTTGGTTGGTTGTACTGGCTCGGGCGATGTTTCTGACTTGAAGTCTTTTGTTTCAGATACGCTTACTCAACCGCGCGGACGTATTAGCCCTATTCCTGTTTTTAAGCCCTATGAATTCTTTAATTACAGTGCTGCTGGATTGCGTTCACCTTTTGACCTTCCTGTTATCCTTGATACCGATATTGTAATACCTCAAGAGCAGGATAATGTCTCTCCGGATTTTGACCGTCCTAAAGAGCACCTTGAGCAATTCTCTTTTGGTGATTTGGGCATGGTTGGCACAATGCAGGGAGTTGATAATACATTGTGGGCCTTAGTTCGGGATGGTGATGGCGGAGTGGTAAGGATTCGTGAAGGGCAATACCTTGGGCAAAACCATGGGCGAGTTGTTTCTATACAGGAAAACCGCTTGAATGTAATAGAAATTGTTCCTGATGGATTGGGTGGTTGGTTAGAGCGACCAAGAACTTTAGCTCTGGATGGTATTGGAGAAGGCTGATTATGATGATTACAAAGGTTGCCGGTAAGACCATGAAAACTATTGCAGTAATGGCGCTGTTTTTCTCAATTGCACTCCCATCCTGGGCGGCTGAATTAAAAGATATACGCTTTGCATCTCTTCCTGGAGATGTGACAGAAATTGAGTTGGAGTTTGATGGGGCACCGCCTGAAGCTAAAGGTTACACCATTGAAAAGCCGGCTCGTATTTCCCTTGATTTGATGGGGGCGGGTAGCGCTCTTAAAGCTAAAAAACACCAAATCGGAACCGGTAATGCCCGCAGTGCCATGATTCTTCCAACTAAGGATCGAACTCGTTTGGTTGTTAATCTTGTTACCTTGGTTGACTACTCCACCCGTGTAAATGGGAATACATTAATTTTAAGTGTGGGTTCAACAGGAGCACCTGAGCGCTTTTCTGAACGAGCTGATTCTTTAGCTGTAGATTCTCCCGCATCTAAGGGTGAAATGAAGGTTGTTAATGTTGATTTTCGCCGTGGGGAGTTGGGTGATGGTCAAGTTCAGATTATGCTGAGTGACGACCGTGCCGCAGCGAATATCCGTCGCGAAGGCGGTAAAATTATTGCTGAATTAGAAAATGTAAGGCTGCCTGATGCGTTGCAGCGTCGTTTGGACGTCACTGATTTTGCAACACCTGTTCGTTATGTTGATGCCAAATACGAAGATGGTAAAACCATACTAACTATCGACCCTGTTGTTGATGATATTGAATATCTAGCTTATCAAGCTGATAACCTCCTTTCGATCAATGTATCTGAATTGCCGGAAGAAGATGTTGAGGAGCGTAAAAAACAATTTCCATTTACGGGTGAAAAGCTCTCGCTTAATTTCCAGAATATCGAAGTTCGTGCAGTTTTACAGTTAATTGCAGACTTCACTGGGTTAAACCTCGTTGCTTCCGATACGGTTCAGGGAAGCATAACTCTGCGTTTGCAAAATGTTCCATGGGATCAGGCCTTGGATTTAGTTTTGAAAACCAAAGCGTTGGGTAAGCGTCAGATGGGCTCAGTTTTATTGATTGCTCCGGCGGAAGAAATTGCTGCACGCGAAAAAATCGAACTCGAAGCAGTCAAGCAAGTTGAAGAGCTGGCACCATTAGTAACTGAGTATATGCAGCTCAATTATGCAAAGGCATCTGATCTTGCTGTGCTGCTGACTTCAGAAGAGGGCTTGTTATCCGCTCGAGGTACAGCTGTTGTTGATGAGCGTACCAACACACTTTTAATGAAAGACACAGCCAGTAATCTGGAAAGAGTCAGAGAAGCGTTAGTCTTGCTCGACGTGCCAGTTCGTCAGGTGCTGATTGAAGCTCGCATCGTGATTGCAAATACCGATGTCGGTGAGGAGATGGGTATTCAATGGGGTGGTGCTGGCTATAAGAATAACGGTAGCAACTGGCAAACTGTCGGTGGCAGCACTCAGACTGTCACTGAAGCGAATCAGATTTTATTTGATCGTGCTACAGACGGTAGCAGTGACCAAACGATTTCGTTCCCTCAGGCAAACGTAGTTGATTTTGGTATCGTTGAAAATGTAGGTGCGCCTTCATTAGCCTTGGGCTATCAAACTGCTGATTATCTATTAAACCTTGAGCTGGCAGCTATTGAAACCGAAGGTAACGGCGAGATTGTTTCTCAGCCTCGCGTTATTACCTCTGATGGTCAAAAAGCTATTATCGAGTCAGGTACTGAAATTCCGTATCGTGAAGCCAGTTCGAGTGGTGCTGTTAGTATTTCTTTCCGTTCAGCTGTTTTGAAACTTGAGGTTACACCGCAAATTACTCCGGACGATCGAATTATTATGGATCTTATCATTAATCAGGATTCAATCGGTGAAACAACGATTAACGGTCCAGCGATTGATACCAATGCGGTAGAAACACAGGTGCTGGTTGATAATGGTGAGACGGTTGTTCTGGGTGGGATTTTCCGTTCAGAAGAAATTAAAACGATCAGAAAAACTCCTTTCTTAGGTGACTTGCCTTTGATTGGTGCTTTGTTCCGGTACAACAATTTCTCTTCTGAGAAATCAGAATTGCTGGTATTTATCACTCCTCGCCTGGTAAAGGATAGCCTGACCAGCCGTTAACTCTATGAAGTTTCATTCTGTTTTTCTTGTTGGGCCGATGGGTGCTGGTAAAAGCACCATTGGCCGATTACTCTCGGCTGAGCTTCAGTGCGACTTTCATGATTCAGACAAGGTAATTGAAGAGCGTTGTGGCGCTAATATTCCCTGGATTTTTGATATGGAAGGCGAGGCTGGCTTTCGCGAGCGCGAAGAACACGCTATTGACGAGCTTACGCAGCTCGATAGTGTTGTGCTTGCGACGGGTGGTGGCGCAGTTATGCGAGAGCAAAATCGTAAACATTTAGCTGCTCGCGGTACCGTTGTATATTTGTGCACCTCTGTTGATCAGCAGCTAGCCCGCACTGCTAAAGACCGCAATCGCCCTTTATTGCAACAGGAGAATCCAGAGCAAGTATTGCGTGATTTATTTGCTGTCAGGGATCCCTTGTATCGAAGTATTGCTGATATTGTCATTGAGACTGATCAGCGCAACCCTAAGTGGGTTGTTAATGAGTTAAAAAAACGCCTGAGTTAATTGAAAGTTAAAGAAATGAATACCTTAACCGTTGATTTGGGTGATCGCAGTTACCCTATTTTTATTGGCTCTGGCCTGCTCTCTGATTCGTCTTTGTACACACCTTATATCAAAGGTAAACAGGCTCTTATTGTAACTAATACAACGGTCGCACCTTTGTATCTTGAACAAGTAAAGTCAGCATTAACAGACTTTCAGGTTGATGTGGTTGTATTGCCGGATGGTGAGCAATATAAAAACCTTGAAACCCTGAATCAGATCTTTGATACCTTGTTGGAAAAGCAACATAACAGAACAACAACTCTGATTGCATTGGGCGGAGGTGTTGTTGGTGATATGACTGGATTTGCAGCGGCTTCTTATCAACGCGGTGTTAACTTTATTCAGGTGCCAACGACACTGTTATCTCAGGTGGACTCTTCCGTTGGCGGTAAAACAGGGGTTAATCACCCACTGGGTAAAAACATGATCGGCGCGTTTCATCAGCCGCAGTGTGTGATTGCCGATACCAGGACGTTAACCACTCTGCCAGAGCGTGAACTGTCTGCTGGTGTGGCGGAAGTCATTAAGTATGGTCTTATCTGTGATTCTTCTTTCTATGGTTGGTTGCAGGAAAATACTTCCTTGTTAATGCAGTGTGATTCAAAAGCACTGGCCTATGCTATTGAGCGCTCTTGTCAGGATAAAGCCGATGTTGTGGCGCAGGATGAAACAGAGTCAGGAATTCGTGCGATTCTGAATCTGGGCCATACGTTTGGCCATGCGATTGAGGCGCACCAGGGCTATGGTAACTGGCTGCATGGAGAGGCGGTTGGAGCCGGTATGTTGATGGCGGCTGATCTTGGTTGTCGCATGGGGGATATCAGCACGCAGGAAGTATCGGAATTACGACAGTTGTTAATTGAAGCGAAGTTGCCGGTTGTTGGTCCTGTGGATATGTCAATCATTGACTATACCTCGCGTATGCAAGTCGATAAGAAGGTTTTGGATGGTCGTATTCGTCTGGTACTGTTGAAGACGATTGGAGAAGCTTATATTACTTCTGATGTGCCTTCTGACTTGCTGAATCAAACACTGAGTGCTGGAGAAATGCTTGGTCAGTTATAGTACACATCAATGGTGAGCTGTGTGTTGGGGGAATTATGGATACTGAACTAAATGTGCTGGAGTCCGAGAAGGGCCATGAACAGCTTCTTTCTTCGGAAGTATTCTCGCAACCTATGCTTAAACTTCTGCCGCAACAGCAGAAAAATCTCGAGCTTTTATCTCACCTTGCTTCTTACAGCGAACTGTTGATCGCAGTTACTGGTTTAACGGGTGTTGGTAAAACGACACTAGCAAATGCGTTGTCTGCTCATCGGGAGACGCCAGAGGATACGCTGTTTTTACAAGCGGATCTGACTACGACTTCATTAGTTGTATTGCAACAAATTGCAATGAGCTGGGATTTGCCACAGTTATCAGAAAACCTGGTTGAAGCAAAAGATGCTGTTTTAACTGCAGCTGCTGCGCGCCAGCAGGAAGGTTATTCTTTGCTGGTTATCATCGATCAGGCTGAGCAGCTGGAAGTCGATACTCTCAACGAAATTGCACACCTGGCTTTATTAGCTCCGCAAGCATTGTCATTTGCTTTGTTTGGGGCATCTGGCTACGAGACGGGTTTGCGAGAAAGTCCGACTCAGGCACCAGTGCACATTTTGCAATTAGAGCCATTGGATTACGATTCTGCTATCTCTCTGGCAGAGCAGACCTTTGATCAGGGGGCTCTGAAAGATTCACAATTGCAATTTGCCTATTCTCGCTCTGGTGGCCTGCCGGGGATGTTCCTGAAAGCACTTGAAGACCAGTTGTTGTCCGGAGAGCAGTCTGATACTTCTGTGAAAAGTAAATTCCCAGTTCTGCATATCGTAGCTGTGGCTGTAGTTGCTTCGGTTTTGGGGATGTCTTTTCTCTATCAGTCTCCCGAAGGTTCGGATGATTCTGCTCTACTTGCCCCTGAACAACTAGATTCTGCACAGCTGCCAGCTTCGAGTGGTTTAGCGGATAAATGGGCGGATGCCACAACACAACCGGAAGAACTTACCGGGTTGGATGAACCGATATTTGCCGATAACGAAAAAACGGAGCTGGCAGCGCCGCAGGTCGCGGTAATTCATGAAGTACCTGAGACACAAGTTCTAAGCTCCAATGCCAATGTTGCTGGTGATACAGATTTTAATTATCAAGCAGAGGCTGAGGTGCCGCCAAGTGCCGCTGAAGCAGCTAAGCCAGTCGTTGAGCAACCAGCAGAAACTAAATCCCTTGTATCTGAGGTGCCAGCAGCAAGCAAGGCGGTTGTTTATTCGTCTGATGAGCAAATTCTTATGAATGCTGACGGCTATGTGATTCAGTTATCCGGATTTCATAGTGAAGCCGGTGCCAAAGATTTTGTTTCGCAATGGCAGTCGAGGCTGAGTAATCAGCTGTATACTTACCGTAGCAGCTATAAGGGTAAGCCATGGCATGTTGTTGTTGCCGGGGTATACTCTGGCAGGGCTGAAGCGACGCGCGCTGTGAAATCCATGCCTAAGTCTCTGCGTGACCAGGCTCCGTGGATAAAAGATGTCCAAATGGTCAAAAAAATACTTAGTGATCGTCAGTAATTTTACCTGATCGAAACTTAGTCAATTCCCACCCAAATTTGTGGCGAGGCGCTCTGATGTGTAGAATGAGCGTCCTTTTGTCTCGATGCTGCTCATTTTTTGAGCGCTTAGGCTGTGTAAGCCCTTGATTTAAATCGTTTTTTTTACTGATGAGAGCTGTTCTATGAGAACTGGTCTGTACACCCCAGGCGACTTTAAGGACAACTGTGGTTTTGGATTGTTGGCACATTTAGAAGGCCAACCAAGCCACGAGCTGCTGACGACAGCGATCGAATCCTTAACGTGCATGACACACCGTGGCGGCATCGCTGCGGATGGTAAAACCGGTGATGGTTGTGGTTTGTTGCTGCAAAAACCGGATTCATTCCTGCGTTCGGTAACCCAGGAAGCTGGTATTACACTGCCAACCCGATATGCGGTTGGTATGCTGTTTATGGACCTGGACCAGGCCATTTTTGAGAAACAAAAAGCCGCTGTTGAACAAGCCATTAAAGATCAGGGGCTGACCGTTCTGGGTTGGCGCACGGTGCCAACCAGCAATGATTGTCTGGGCCCAATGGCGATTGATTGTTTGCCTCGGTTTGAGCAGATTTTTATTGCCCCAGCAGAAGCATTAAGTGAACAAGAGCTTGCGGTTAAGTTGTTCTACGCCCGTCGTTTTGCTGAAAAAGCATTAGCGGAATATGCCGACTTCTATATTGCCAGCCTGTCTGAAAAAGTGCTGTCGTATAAAGGTCTGATGATGCCGGTTGACCTGCCGAATTTCTATCTGGATCTGGGTGACGAGCGCCTGGAAACGGCAATTTGTGTATTCCACCAGCGTTTCTCTACCAACACCATGCCGCGCTGGCCGTTAGCTCAACCATTCCGTATGTTGGCGCACAACGGTGAAATTAACACGATTCAAGGTAACCGTAACTGGGCGAACGCCCGTGCCAGTCAGTTCAATACTGAGTTATTACCGAATCTGCAAGACCTGACACCAATCGTTAACACGACCGGTTCTGACTCCTCTTCCATGGATAACATGCTGGAACTGCTGGCGACTGGTGGTATGAACCTGTTCCGTGCTGTTCGTATGATGATTCCGCCAGCCTGGCAGAATGTCGAAACCATGGATGCCGATCTGCGCGCTTTTTACGAGTACAACTCCATGCATATGGAGCCGTGGGATGGTCCGGCTGGCCTGGTCATCACGGATGGTCGTTATGCTGTCTGTGGCCTTGACCGTAACGGCTTGCGTCCTTCGCGTTGGGTAATCACCAAGAATAACTTCATTACCGTTGCTTCTGAGATTGGTACTTATGATTACAAGCCAGAAGACGTTGTGGCTAAAGGACGTGTTGGCCCAGGTCAAATGCTGGCGATCGATACTCAGGAAGGCAAGCTGCTGCACACTGAAGATATTGATAACGCTCTGAAGCAAGCTCAGCCTTATAAAAAATGGCTGAAAGAAAATGCTGTGCGTCTGGAAAGCTCGCTGTATCTGAAGCATGCTGGCCTGGACGATATGACCGGCGATGAGCTGAACACTCACCAGAAATTGCATCTGATTACTAATGAAGAGCGTGATCAGGTTCTGCGTCCTATGGCTGAAGGTGGTCAGGAAGCAACAGGCTCTATGGGTGATGACACGCCGATGGCGGTTTTATCCCAGCGTGTGCGCCATGTTGCGGATTACTTCCGTCAACAATTTGCCCAGGTGACCAACCCACCGATTGACCCACTGCGTGAGTCTATCGTGATGTCGCTGGAAACCTGTATTGGTGGTGAGAAAAACGTTTTTGAAGAAAGTGCTGATCACGCGAATCGTATCATTCTGACCTCGCCAGTACTGTCTCCGCTGAAGTTTGTTGGTTTAACCAGCAATAACAGCGATGCATTTAAGAACATCAAGCTGAGTATGGCGTTTGATCCGGCGGTTGGCCTTAAGCAGGCAATTGTGGATCTGGCCGATAAAGCTGAGCAAGCGGTGCGTGATGGTAACGTGGTACTGATTTTGTCTGACCGCGAGGTCAATGAAAATCAAATGCTGATCCCGGCGCCGATGGCGACCGGTGCGGTTCATCACCGTCTGGCACAAACCGGTTTACGTACTAACGGTAATATCGTGGTTGAAACCGGTGCTGCACGTGACGCACACCAGTTTGCGGTACTGTTGGGCTTCGGCGCTACCGCGGTATATCCGTGGTTGGCGTACGATGTATTAACCGATTTACATCGCACCAACGAACTGTTGGGCGATCCGCTGAAGTCGCATCAGAACTTCCGTAAAGCGATCCGTAAAGGCTTGCTGAAGATCCTGTCTAAGATGGGTATCTCCACCATTGCTTCTTACCGTGGCTCTCAGCTGTTTGAAGCGGTGGGCTTGAGCAAAGAAATTGTTGATCTGTGTTTCTGCGGTGTGACCAGCCGTATTGAAGGTGCTGAGTTCAGCGACTTTGAAGATGATCTGGGCATTATCAAAAGTGTTGCCTGGAAAAAGCGTAAGAAGCTGGAGCAAGGCGGTCTGCTGAAATACGTACACGGTGGTGAATATCACGCGTACAACCCGGATGTGATCAAGAACATTCAGGAAGCGGTACAAACCAATAGTCAGGCAGCCTACGACCGTTTTGCTGAACTGGTTAACGAGCGTCCAACAGCGACTATCCGTGACTTGCTGTCTCTGCGTAAAGATGTGGCTGGCATTGATATCTCTGAGGTAGAGCCTGCTGAGAAAATTTTCCCACGTTTCGATACCGCTGCTATGTCACTGGGTGCTCTGTCTCCAGAAGCTCACGAAGCATTAGCTGAAGCGATGAACGAACTGGGTGGTCGCTCTAACTCCGGTGAAGGTGGTGAAGATCCGCTGCGTTATGGCACGGCTCGTAACTCTAAGATCAAACAAATCGCCTCTGGCCGTTTTGGTGTGACTCCGCACTATCTATCCAGCGCTGAAGTGCTGCAGATTAAAGTGGCGCAGGGCGCTAAGCCGGGTGAAGGTGGTCAGCTGCCAGGTGGTAAGGTTAACGACCTGATCGCTACGCTGCGTTATTCGGTGCCGGGTGTGACTCTGATTTCACCGCCACCGCATCACGATATTTATTCAATCGAAGATTTGGCTCAGCTGATTTACGATTTGAAGCAGGTAAATCCACAAGCATTGGTATCGGTGAAACTGGTATCTGAGCCGGGTGTTGGTACCATCGCCGCGGGTGTAGCTAAAGCCTACGCTGATCTGATTACCATTTCTGGTTATGACGGTGGTACTGCAGCTTCTCCACTGACCTCGATTAAATATGCGGGTTCTCCTTGGGAGCTTGGCTTGTCTGAAGCGCATCAGGCCCTGCGTGGTAATGATCTGCGTGGTAACGTGCGTGTGCAAACTGACGGTGGTCTGAAGTCTGGTCTGGACGTTGTGAAGGCTGCGATTCTGGGTGCAGAGTCTTTCGGTTTTGGTACCTTGCCGATGGTTGCGGTAGGTTGTAAATACCTGCGTATCTGTCACCTGAACAACTGTGCGACCGGTGTTGCGACTCAGAACGATAATCTGCGCGACAAGCACTATATTGGCACCGCTGATATGGTGAAAAACTACTTCCGCTTTGTAGCCGAAGAAATCCGCGGTTGGATGGCCTCTATTGGTGTTCGCTCACTGGAAGAACTGGTGGGTCGTACTGACTTACTGGAAGTACTGGAAGGCAGCACTCAGAAACAGCGCAATCTGGATCTGACGCCAATTCTGAGCAATGACCTGATTCCAGCGGATAAGCCGCATACCTGCCAGGTAGACCGCAACCGTCCATACGATGAAGGCCTGCTGGCTGAGCGCATGGTCGAAGAAACACTATCCGCAATCGAAACCAAAGCGGGCGGTGAATTCAGCTTCCACATCACTAACTGTGATCGTTCTGTGGGTGCTCGCCTGTCGGGTGAGATCGCTAAGCGTCACGGCAACCAGGGCATGGCGGATAAGCCAGTTCGCCTGAACCTGACCGGTATTGCTGGTCAGTCGTTTGGTGTTTGGAATGCCGGTGGCCTGGAAATGGTGCTGGAAGGCGATGCCAACGATTACGTTGGTAAAGGCATGACTGGCGGCAAGCTGGTGATTCACCCACCAAAAGGGTCTGAGTTCCGTACTAATGACACATCTATTGTAGGTAATACCTGCTTATACGGCGCAACCGGCGGTAAGCTGCTGGCAGCTGGCCGTGCGGGTGAACGTTTTGGCGTGCGTAACTCGGGTGCTCATGCGGTTGTTGAAGGCGCCGGTGACCACTGTTGTGAATACATGACTGGTGGTTTGGTGTGTGTGCTGGGTGAAACCGGCTACAACTTCGGCGCAGGTATGACCGGTGGTTTTGCTTACGTTTACGATCGCGATAACAGCTTTGTCGATAAGTACAACCACGAGCTGGTGGACATTCATCGCATCGCTAACGAAGAAACTGAAGCGCACCGCAACCATTTACGTGGCGTGATTCGTGAGTTTGTTGCAGAAACCGGCAGCGCCTGGGGTCAGGAAATTCTTGATGACTTCGATGGCTTTATCGGTAAGTTCTGGCTGGTTAAGCCAAAAGCCGCTGACTTACAACAATTGCTGAACAACACCCGTGCTCGTCCTGAATAAGCGGACACATAAGAGAGAAGCGGTCAGGACGAGAGAGAGAGGTTCAAGATGTCGCAAGGTTTAAACAACAATCGTCTGAATAATAACTTTCAGTTTGTTGAGGTGGGTCGTCAGGACCCATCCAAAAAATCGGTAGCAACGCGTAAAGCGCAGTTTGTTGAGATTTACGAGCCGTTCCAGCAGGAGCAGGTAACCGACCAGGCACACCGTTGTCTGGCATGTGGTAACCCGTACTGTGAATGGAAATGTCCGGTTCACAACTTTATTCCTAACTGGCTGAAACTGGCCAGTGAAGGCAATATTATGGAAGCGGTTGAGCTGAGCCATCAGACCAACACGTTGCCAGAAGTGTGTGGTCGTGTTTGTCCGCAAGATCGCCTGTGTGAAGGTTCCTGTACCCTGAACGATGGTTTTGGTGCGGTAACTATCGGTAATGTCGAAAAGTACATCACCGATACGGCGTTTGCTATGGGCTGGCGTCCGGACATGAGCAAGGTTGTGCCAACTGGTAAGCGTGTTGCCATTATTGGTGCAGGCCCGGCGGGCTTAGGTGCGGCTGATATTCTGGTGCGTAATGGTGTGACTCCAGTGGTCTTCGATAAGTACCCGGAAATTGGCGGTCTGCTGACCTTTGGTATTCCGGAGTTCAAACTGGAAAAGAGCGTGATGTCTAACCGTCGCGAAGTGTTTGAAGGCATGGGTGTGGAATTCCGTCTGAACACTGAAGTGGGTAAAGACGTCGACTTCCAGAGCATCATTGATGAATTCGATGCCGTATTCTTAGGCATGGGTACCTACAACTATATGAAAGGTGGCTTCCCGGGTGAAGATCTTCCGGGTGTACACGATGCATTAGATTTCCTGATTGCCAACGTTAATCGTAATCTGGGCTTTGAAAAAGACGCCGCTGACTTTATCGACATGAAAGGTAAAAAGGTTGTCGTTTTAGGTGGTGGTGACACTGCGATGGACTGTAACCGTACTTCGATCCGTCAAGGTGCCGATAAAGTGACGTGTGCTTACCGCCGTGACGAAGCGAATATGCCGGGTTCGGTACGTGAAGTTCAGAATGCCCGCGAAGAAGGCGTTAACTTTATGTTTAACCGTCAGCCTGTTGCCATTGTTGGTGATGATAAGGTTGAAGGTATTAAGGTGGTTACTACTGAGCTGGGCGAACCCGATGAAAATGGCCGCCGCCGTCCTCAAGTGGTGGAAGGTTCAGAAGAAATCATTGCCGCAGACGCCGTTCTGGTTGCCTTTGGTTTCCAGCCTAGCCCAGCACCTTGGTTCAAAGACTTCGGTATTGAACTGAACAGTTGGAAAGGGGTTGTTGCACCAGAAGAACAGGAATTTAAATTCCAAACCACGAATCCAAAAGTGTTTGCCGGTGGTGATATGGTACGTGGTTCTGATCTTGTGGTTACGGCCATCTGGGAAGGTCGTCAGGCAGCCGAAGGTATTCTGGATTACCTGGATGTATAAATAGCGAGAGGCCTGAGGAGTTATCCTTAAGCTTTGCTGAGTAGAAAAGCGCGTCGGTGTTCAGGCACTTACGCGCTTTTTTTGTTCAAGCTTGTGAACTAAATAGTATTAACAGGTTGCTGGTCAGTGCTATGCTAGCAAGTTACAAGATACTGGTCGGGATAAACCTCAGATGGAGCGATTGCGTATGTTTAAGCCCACGGCGATAGCCATTCCGTTATTAACGTTGTTCTTAGCTGCTTGCGGTGGTGGTGGTGGCGGCGATGATGTTGTCGGTAGTTCAGGGAATGGCGCTGGTAGTGATGGCGGATCAGATAATGGCGACGGTTCGAGTCCAGCAACTGTTGATCCTGACTTAGGCAGCGGTATCGGAGCTCAGTTTGTATCCGGTGCTATTAGCGCGGGATCCTTTTCGGTTGTTGCTGGCAGTAGCCTAGAAATTACTGTTAACGGTGTTGATAGCAACCAAGCCAATGCTGCTTTGAGTTCTATTTATCAGTATACCTTCACTTCACAATGCAGCTCATCAAATCAAGCATCATTTAGTATCGCCAATGCGACTTCTTCGACAGGTACTTTAACGACAACCTATCAAAACATTAATTGTGCAAACGGTGACACAATTACCGCTCGCTTATTTCAGGGAGGGGCAGATACATCGGTCGTAGATAATGCCCTGGCAACAGCAACGTTAGTTATTAATACCGCATTACCTAAATTGGGTAACGGTAGTGGAGCTGATTTTGTTGATGGCCAGATTGGAGGTTTGAATACAATATCAGGTTCAGAATCTGTCGAGTTGACTGCTACCGCCGTAAACCCATTAGACAATAATGCTGCATTGGATAGCAGTGATTATGAGGTTGAGTGGAGTTCTGATTGTAGTGCGGGTTCCTTCACTTTGGAGAAGCAGTCGCTTGAAGATGAAATCCGAACTCGCTATAGCAGTGATATTACCAATGCAGATTGTCTGAATAATGATAACGTTATCGGATTACGTTTGTATGAACGGTCAAACCCTTCAGTCACTCTTGCTAGCTCAAATAAAAACATTGCTGTTGAATTGGGTGTTGCCCCCAAAATTGGTAACGGCTCTGGATCTCCGGGTTTTAACCAAGGCAGCTTGCTTGTATCTCCGTCGACTTTATCTGCCGGTGGTACAGCAGTAGTCGAGGTTTCCGTTGTTGACGGTAATAATTCAGATGCGCTGGTTTCGAATAAAGCTTACGGTTTGGTTATTTCCAGTACCTGTTTTCAGGAATTACCACCATTAGTGACGTTTCCTGAAGAAGAAAAAATTATTTCTCAAGGTGAAGCTCGATTTGCCTATACTGCGGATGGTTGCGAAGGCAGTGACCAGATTACCGTAACTTTATACGATGTATCTGGTGGGGAGATTGATCGCTCAAGAGCATTAGCAACTGCATCGGGCAGCGTTACTGTTAACTC
This sequence comes from Bacterioplanoides sp. SCSIO 12839, assembly GCF_024397975.1. Lineage (NCBI taxonomy): Bacteria > Pseudomonadati > Pseudomonadota > Gammaproteobacteria > Oceanospirillales > Oceanospirillaceae > Bacterioplanoides > Bacterioplanoides sp. SCSIO 12839. Next base: position 3,356,406 of record NZ_CP073745.1, on the reverse strand, counting down.
AGCAGAAGTTGGTGCAATTAATTTCAACGAAATTTCTGAACAGCTGCTATCCATGAGAGGGGTTGGTAATCCCGCGCTTCCAGGTCAGTCTGTTGTTAGCTTTATTGTCACTGACCGTAATGGTAATCCGATTTCTAATCAATCCGTTGATTTTGAGCTTAGTGCGACAGTCGGTGGTCTTAACTTAACGAGTAACTCCGATATCACAGACTCGGAAGGTAAGGCTGAAGCTATCGTTAATACAGGGACCGAGCATGCGATTGTTAGCGTCAAAGCAACAACAACAACGTCCACCGGAGTGGAGCTTGAGACCAACTCCTTACCTATCTCCATTACTACGGGTTATCCTGATCAGGATAGTTTTGACGTCTCAGTAAATATCTTGAATCCAGGTGCTGGTGATATTAATGGAGCGGATGTGACAGTTACTGTTTTTGCTGCTGATCAATTTAACAACCGGGTTCCTGATGGAACGGTGATTAATTTCACGGCTGAAAGCGGTTCTATTGGCTCTAGCTGCTCAATACAGGCAGGTGAGTGCACTGTGAACTGGAGTAGTAGTGGTGATCGTCCAGGACGGCATGCGGCTGCTTTGCAGAGAGTCAACGAAGTGAATGCATTTGATTCATCAACGGTATTTGGTATGACCACTATCCTGGCTTATACCCAGGGTGAAGGTAGCTTTAATGATAGTAATGGTAATGGCTTATTCGAGGTTGGTGAGCCATTTGACACATTTGCAGAAGCGTTTAGGGACGACAATACCAATGGCTCCATTGATAATGGAACTAGCGGTGCTCCTGTCGAATTTTTTGCAGATTTTAATAATAATAACGCCTACAACAATGCACCAGTGACTTATCAAGGCGTTGCTTGTGCTGCTAGTGCAAAAGCTGCTGGCCATTGTGCGAGTCAAATGAATGTTCGCGCCTCAACGCGTTTAGTTCAGTCTAATGCTATTTCTGCGCCGAGCATCCGCTACTTCGTTCGTAATAATGAAGTGGGCTATAGCCATATTGAACTGACTAATGGTGTGACATATCTGGATACAGTGACGGTCTTGTTGCAGGATTCTAACGGGAATATTCCAGCTTCTGGCACTACGGCCGCTTTTTCTGCCGATGGTTACAAGGTTAATGGTGATTCTGGAGTAGTACCTAATAGCATTGGTTATTTGAATGAAACTAATGACCCCAATGGCTTCCCTGTGAATCGTGGTGCTTTATACACCATGACGATAACTTTGGATGATCCAACTGATTTAGGTCCTCTGGAGACCGCAGTAACGTTAGGTGCTGTAAGCGTCCGGGGTTCTCTGGAGATTCGTTTGAGTCCACCAACAATTCGTTTGCTTTACCGTTCTGGTAATGCTGACGACGGTGATGGTGTGCCTGAGTTAGGTGAAGAGTTTTCTGAATACGAGGGTTCAGCACTTACGGCAGATGGCAGTGCTCCAGAGCTTTGGGCGGTAGTTGAAGATGCAACGAATACAGCCCCTGTTCTGCTTGCTTCACCTTCTGACTTTACCGCAACAGAAACAAGTGATGCTGTTGTTGCTGTTGGTACAAGAACAACAGCTGCAGCAGCTGATGGTGATTTCCCGGTTGGTGATATTCGCTCAGGTGCTTTTGTCTATCCGATTACTGTGACTAAAAACGCGGATACCAGTTTTATTCTGACCAGCACTGCAAATTATGAAGGCGGCCAAACCCGTATTGATACAGCTGTGTCTGTGCCATAACTCTTCGCGATTCATTACGTTCAAATAGATGCCAAATCACCGTCTCAGGTGGTTTGGCATTTTGCGTAATGTTGTTTCGTCCAATTTTCTGTTGTCATAAAACTCCAAAACTCAGCTACGCTTATTCCAAAGGATTGACGGTTGCTGAGTTATGTTCCACTCCAAATCTAAAAAATCACGTTTGCCCGTGTTATATGGGCTACTGACGATCATGACCTTACTGGGTCTTGTGATGTCATTGGTGCTTGCCTGGTCTTGGAATATGCAAAGCCTGAAGCATGAATTTGACTCAGAAAGTTATGTTATCAGCCAGTATGTCAGAGAAAAAATGGCTCAGAATGAAACTTTACTGGTTGGGCTGTTTACCTATTTTAAGGGTAAAGACTCGGTTGATCTGAATTCCGTCCGTAATTATGCCAGTATCATGGCACGTCGCTTTCCTCATGTTCATATGTTCCAGGTCGCGCAATTCGTAGAAGATCGCAACTGGCAGGAATATGAACAATATATGCATCAGCAGCTCAGCCATCCTTCCGTTTTAAGGTTTGTGAGCGGCGAAGGTCTGGTGCGTCAACGAATTATTGATGATGACCAGGCACTGCCTGTCATTATGATTGAGCCTGCGATTGAAGCCTCGCGTCTTGGGTTGGATCTAAAAACCATCGATTTTATTAATGATCATATTCCACAAAATGTCAGTGAAAAAATCGTCTTGACCGAGCCGTTTCAGTTACTCGACGACGAGCCGGTTATGGTGATGATGCAAACGGTTGTGCATCAGTCTGTGCCACAGTTTTTATCCTTATTAGTGGTTAAGGTCAGTGATTTATTACCTTCAATTACGGACCAGTGGCATCTCGGTGTGGATTTATACACGGTTACAGAAAACAATCGTTTCCGCTTGGTAAACAAGGTGAGCGATGTACAGCATGAGGGCGTTTTATCAATATTTCCCGAATTAAAGGCTACCCGTACGATTCAACTAAGTGATTACACGCTTGAGATTCAATTCTCAAGGCCACTAACCTGGAGCGATATAAAATGGAGCTGGCTGGTGATTGTGATTATGGGTATTGTGGTTTTCCCCACCTTATACCGACAGATGTTCCATATACACTCTCGCTTTGAAGCCAGTGAAGAGGAGCAGCGCCGTCGCCTTTATAAACAAGCGAACTATGACGGCCTGACAGGGCTGCCTAACCGTTATAGCTTCGATGAATATGCCCAGCGTTTGTTATCCACGGCTGAACGCTCCAAGGCGGATATGGCGGTATTTTACCTCGACCTTAATGGGTTCAAAGCCATTAATGACCAGTTGGGCCACGATGCAGGAGATTATGTACTTGAACAGCTTGGTTCAGGCTTGTCGCAAGCGTTACGACGTGGTGATATGGCGGCTCGTTTAGGCGGAGATGAATTTATTGTACTGGTTGACCCTATTGAAAATATGGATCAGTTACGGATGATCAAAAACCGACTTGAGCGTGTTGTGCTTGGCATCAACGGTGCGCGTTTAGAACCTCTGAGAATATCTGCCAGTATTGGTTATGCCTATACGTCAGATCATGGTTATGAGCTGACGAAACTTATGCAAATTGCTGATGCTGATATGTACGAACAAAAAAGAAAGCATCACCAGGAAATAGGATCATTAATTACCGATACTGGCGTTTAATATCTATTCAGACATATTTTGTCTGCGACCCTCTGAAAATCTTGCATAAAAAATAATCATAAGTCTGTCGATTATATATTTGTTATCTAGACTAAATCCGATATCTGCCTAAGACAGATAAAGAACTGCCTTAAAAAAATAAAAACGAAGGATAATTTCTTATGATAATGCGGACGCTTGCCACATTGCTGGCATTTATAACTCTTTGTTTCTCTGGTCATGTCTGGTCAATGTCGAAGCCACCCAGCTCCGGCTATACCGAGACGAAATACCCGATTGTGCTTACCCATGGATTATTTGGCTTTGATAATTTATTTGGCATCGATTACTGGTATAAAGTGCCTGAAACACTCCGCCAGGATGGCGCTGATGTGTATATCACGACCGTATCCAATTCTAATTCACCTGAAATCCGCGGTGAGCAGTTAATTCCTCAGATTGAGCAAATATTAGCAATCAGCGGTGCTGAAAAAGTGAATCTGATAGGTCATAGTCATGGCGGGCCAACGACGCGTTACGTGGCTTCAGTGCGACCAGATCTGGTGGCATCGGTGACAACCATTGCAGGTGTTAACCGTGGTACACCGGTGGCTGATACGTTATCAGAGTTAAGTGATGACTCAGCGGTTGTGGAAGGATTACTGGCCACGCTTGGCAATACACTGGCTCAGGTAATTGACGGTGTATCCGGTGGTGATTATCCCCAGGATATTCTGGCTTCGATGCGTTCCATGACATTTGAACAAACGGAGGCGTTTAACCAGCTGCATGGTGATGGCATTCCAACGACTGCCTGCGGTGAAGGCGCTTATGAAGTGAATGGTGTACGTTATTATTCGTGGAGCGGTGCTCAGCCTGTTACGAATGTATTAGATCCTCTGGATCTTATTACCGGCACTGCTCAACATTTCTTCCCGGCAGGTGAGGCCAATGATGGTTTGGTTGGCAGCTGTTCTTCGCGTTTAGGAATGGTAATTCGTGATGACTTCCGTATGAATCATTTGGATGAAGTGAACCTGTTGTTAGGTATTCACCATCTGACGGAAACGGATCCATTAACGGTATTCCGGACCCACGCCAATCGCTTAAAACAAGCGGGGTTATAACCATGAAGCCATTACGTATTGTTTTAAACAGCCCATTGTTAGGCCCTTTTTTATTGTTGTTTTTTGTCGTGATTTGCACCGCCTTATTAACGTTTGAAACAAAGGTGAAAAAGCAGGGCGTGTTGCAGAATAATGTCGTAGTGGCGACACCGGATCAGATTATTACTGAATCTGATCCGACTGTTTTAAGCAAACAACTATTGTCCTTAAAAACATTTCGGGGTGCTGAACGTGATGGTTTATTGCGTACGGATAATCAGGGGAATTTGATTATCGACCTGGCATTACGACAATGGCTGGATTTTCATTTAGCGGCTCAGGGAGAAGTTGAATTGGCTGACATTTTATTCGTGATACGAAGCCAAATGATACAACTACCTGAACCTGGCAGCTCTCAGGCACTGGCTTTGTTGCAGCAATACATTGGTTATTTGCAAGCATTAGAGCATTACGACCTTGAACAGCAAAAAAGGGTTGATGTTGCGGCCACTGAAGACATGGTTGAGCGTACTCGTTGGCAACAGCGGTTACGACAACAATGGTTCAGTGCACAAATAATCGATGCGTTTTTTACGGGTGATGAGCTGCTGGACAATTATATGATAGAACAAATTCTGGCCCGAAGATCCGGAGCTAGCGAGGACGAGTTACGATTACTGGAGCAACAGCTTCCTGAACCGATACGCAGGATGCGCGATCAGACCCGGAGTGTGGTTGAACTGAATCGTCATGAGCAGGCTATGATTCAACAAGGGCACAGTAGCGAAGCCATCCACCAGTTTCGTGTACAGAAGTTTGGTCATGATGCTGCAGATCGTCTGGCTGCCACAGACCAAAAACAACAGGCCTGGCATCAGCGGCTGACAAGTTACCTCAATTATATGAATTCTGAACAGTTGCAGAGTATTGACCCTGAATATCGTGAAGAATTATTAATGACTTATCGTAACCAGCACTTCTCTGCACAAGAGCAAAAAAGGTTACCGGCAGCGATTCAATTATTATCGGCTAACTGAGGTAAAACTAACCAGGTTGCCTTTCATCAGATAGCGCTGACAAAACTCTTCTTCAGGAATAGGACGACTGAAATAATACCCCTGATAGCTTTCACAGGTCATTTCCGACAGCATGGAAAGCTGTTGGTCTGTTTCCACACCTTCTGCGACCAGTTTTAATTTCAGGGTTTTTGCCATCGCAATAATGGCCCGGACAATTGCTTCGTCATCAACATCCGTCGTAATGTCATTGATAAAAGACCGGTCAATCTTTAATTTTCTTAGCGGGAATTGCTTCAGGTAACTCAAAGACGAGTACCCGGTTCCAAAATCATCCATGGCAAACTCAACGCCGAACTCATTGATTTTATGCATTAGGCGAATGTTTTCGTTGAGGTTATCCATTAATAAACTTTCAGTGATTTCCAATTCCAGTTGGGACGCAGGTAGCTGATGTTTGTCTAGCAGAAACTTAACGCGTTGGACAAACGCCTCGTCCATCTGGCAGGCCGAAACGTTCACGGAAATGATCAGGTTCAGGCCAAACTGTTGATTCCAACGGCTGAAAACCGAACAAGCTTCATTTAATGCCCAGTCACCAATGTCCCTGATCATGCCGGTTTCTTCAGCGATAGGAATAAAGTCGGCTGGTGAAATCATGCCTCTTTCAGGATGGTTCCAGCGAATCAGCGCTTCCGCACCTAATAATTGGTTATCGCTAGTGGTGACCTGAGGTTGATAATGAAGTTCAAATTGCTGCAGTTTGATGGCTTTACGTAGCTCATTTTCTAATAACAAGCGTTCTTTCGCCTGGTGATTCATTTCATCTGAGAAAAACTGATAACAATTGCCTCCCTTTTCTTTTGCTTTATACATGGCGGTATCGGCATGCTGCATCAACTCGTGTGATTCGGTGGCGTTATCGGGGTAAAGGCTGATACCGATACTGCAGGTGCTGCTGAGTTTGTAATATTCGAGCTGAAACGTTTGCGCCAGAATATCTTTGACGTGATCGGCCAGTGACATCACTTCATCGCGATCAGCCGGATTATTCATCATGATGACAAACTCATCACCACCCAACCGGGCTAATAAATGTTTTTCATTGACGGCTTTTTTTAATCGCTCCGACACTAATCTCAGCAGTCGGTCTCCAACCTGATGTCCCAGTGACTCGTTAACGGTTTTAAAACGATCCAGATCAATCAGTAATAAAGCAAAAGGCTGCTGATGTTTTGTATCCCGGTTAATATGATTAATCATTTCATCGTTAAAACAGTAACGATTAGCCAACTCTGTTAACGGGTCGCGCGTGGCCAGGTACTCTACTTGCTGTTGTGATAACTTCTGATCTGTTATATCAACCAGTAAGCCTTCGATGGTTAATGTGCCATCCTTATTGGTGCAAATATGTCCTTTGTTCATTGCCCAGCGGCTATCGTACCCTTGGATCGTCAGACGGCATACAAATTCAAACGATGATTGTTCTTTGACGTGCTTTTCAATTTGGCGGATGACATTATCTTTATCGTCTTCATGAAGAAAATCGAGCAGCGAATACGTATGTCGGGAAAAGTCTTCTTCTGGTAACGAAAAAATTTGCTCACTTCCCTGAGTAACAAACCGTAATTTGTAGCTGGGATAATCGGCCTGATAAGCACAGCCTGAGATGTTATTTAAAAACAGTGAGGTTGTATTTTCTGATTTCTTCAGTGATTTAATGAAAGCCTGCTCTTTGGTAATCAGCTTTTGTTTATTTTTTTTATCATGGTAATAACTCAGTAAAACCGCCAGGCTGGTTAATAACCATAAAATAATGCCAGACATAGCACTTTTAACTGCTCGTAGGTGCAGATCAAAGGCCGGAACCGAAGCTTCAATTTTGACTTCCGGGTTATCGCTTATCAAAATTTGTCGATAGACATCCTGACTATCCAGATTGCTGTTTTTTTCGCTGAAATGCATCTGATCGGATGGTGAGTGTTCTGATGGTAATTTTTGCAAAAAGCTTTGAATTCGCAGTGGCACCTCTTCCGATAGCAGATGACTGATGTCATTGTTTGTTTTCGGATGATCAAACGCCAGCAGCTGATCCTGTGACGAATAAACCTTTAAGCTGAGGTTCTGATAGTGATGGGTGCGAACCAGCTTTGGGAAATCATTGTGTTGCAGCTGTTCGACAGAAATATTTTTGTAATCAAGCTGATGCTTAACCGTTTGTAAGAAACTATGTTGCTGACGATATAACTCATCGCTGACCAACCGCTTAGTTTGCTGCCAGGTATTGCTTAAGTGAAGCGCCAGCACGATAACGCATAGTAGCCAGATCAGGAGATAACGATTGCGCAATCCCGTTGGCAGCCTGTTGAGAAAAAACATGTATATAAGAACCAGATAAAGAACAATACGTGTTATTCAGTATAGCGGCACAACGATGGGTTATCGGTTTACTTTGTAAGCCATTGCAAAATCCCTGGCAGAGCATTCTGCATCATTTGAGGCTGTGCCGCTGAGGTTGGGTGAATACCGTCAGCCTGCATCATTCCCGGCTCAGTCACGACTTTCTCGAGCAGGAAGGGCAGGTAAGGAATCTGGTTTTCCTCGGCTAATGTAGGAAATATCTCACGAAAAGATTGTGTGTATTTGCGGCCATAGTTGGGCGGGATCTGCATGCCGAGCAGAAATATGTCGCTGTTTGCCTCACGGGCCTGATGAATCATACGTTGCAGATTGGCCTGAATCCGTCGGATTGGCGTTCCTCTGAGGCCGTCATTACCGCCTAATTCAATGACAACCAGATGTGGTTGGTGTGATTTCAGCAGAGCAGGGAGTCTCGACACACCTCCCTGGGTGGTGTCGCCGCTGATACTGGCATTAATGATTTGGGTGTTGTGGCCCAGGCGTTGCAATTCTTTACCTAATAACGCCACCCATCCCTGTTGCAACGGGATGCCAAATCCGGCACTAATGCTGTCTCCAACGATCAGAATGGTTTTGGAGTGGGCATCATTGGCGGCGGCAATAGCCGTCACGGATAACATGCCCATGAATACGACTAACAGCAGGTTTCGTAATACGATGACAACTGACACAACACTCTCCGGTAATTCTAGACACGCTTCTCTTTCGTTTGATGACGCCTCATTGATTATTAGAGGGCTGGAAAAGCGGGTGCAGGCTGGCAATCAGGAACTGGTCATCTTGCAGGGTGTTGATATTGAGATCAAGTCGGGTGAAAGCGTTGCTGTTGTGGGTGCCTCGGGCAGTGGCAAATCGACCTTGTTAGGGCTGATGGCAGGCCTGGATCAGCCGACTTCCGGACAAATCCATTTATTAGGGCAGCGCATTGATGATATGGATGAGGATCAGCGAGCTGCCGTGCGAGCTAAGGGTGTGTCGTTTGTGTTCCAGAACTTTCAGTTGCTGCCAGGCCTGACAGCACTGGAAAACGTGATGCTGCCGTTAGAAATAATGAATGCCGCGAATGCCCGGCAGCAAGCTCAGTCCTGGTTGGCTCAGGTCGGTCTGGATCATCGCGAGCAACATTATCCGACACAGTTATCGGGTGGCGAACAGCAACGTGTTGCCATTGCCCGGGCATTTGCCGGTTCGCCCAAAATTTTATTCGCCGATGAACCAACCGGTAATCTGGATCGGGCCACTGGGCATCAGATTGAAGAATTGTTATTCCGTATGAATCAGGAGCAGGGAACCACGCTGGTTCTGGTCACCCACGATCCACAGCTGGCGGCCCGGTGTTCGCGCCAGGTGGAAATGGTAGATGGCCGCTTGCAGTCAGTAACGGAAGCTGAGGCAGTCACTGCGACAGAGGTGTTGCCATGAGTCTGATGCCGATCCGCCTTGCATTACGCTTATTGGCGCGTGAAGCCAGAAGTGGAGAACTCACCCTGATTCTGGTGGCATTATTAATTGCCGTGACTTCCACCACTGCTATTTCACTGTTCAGTGCGCGTTTGGATCTGGCCATGCAGTCGCGCTCAAACGACTTATTAGGCGCAGACCTGCGCTTAAAATCGACCAGCCTGATTAACGATGAGTGGCGCCTGCAAGCTCAACAGCAAGGTGTCAAAACGGCGCGTACACTGACGTTTCCGAGTGTGGTACTGAAAGGCGACGAGATGTCGTTGGCGGCGATCAAAGCTGTGGATGAAGGGTATCCGTTGCGTGGGCGATTATTAATCAGTGACCAGGTTTATCAACAAACCGCCTCGCATACTCTGGCAACACAAGGGCCACAACCGGGTGAGGTGTGGGTGGAGCCGCGTTTATTGGCGTTATTGCAAGCCGAGGTCGGTGACACCCTCGAACTCGGAGAGGGGGAATATCGCATCAGCGCGGTGATTCTTGAAGAAAGTGACCGCGGCGGTAATTTTTACACCTTATCACCCCGGGTGATGATTCACTGGCAGGATGTGGAAAACTCATCGTTATTAGGCCCTGGCAGCCGGTTGCAGTATCGCCTGTTGCTGAAAGGTGATGGCGAGGTGTTGCAGCAGTTGCGCAATGGCTGGCCGTTGGAAGCGAATCAGAGTTTTGAATCCTTACAAGACAGCAATCAGGCGATGTCGAATGCACTCGATCGTGCACGACGTTATTTGGGTTTAGCGGCATTATTGGCCGTTGTATTGGCCAGTGTGGCTGTTGCTATCTGTGCCCAGCGTTATGCACAGCGCCATTATGATATCAGCGCTCTGATGCGCACTTTTGGTTTACAGCAACGCCAGGTGTATCAGGTGTATGCCTGGCAGCTGGTCATTCTGGCATTGCTCGCTACGGTGGTGGGCAGCAGTCTGGCGGCGTCATTGCAGCAAGGGCTGATTCAATTATTGCAGGGAATTTTGCCAGAGCATTTACCATCGGCCCCGTTGTCAGCCTGGTTGTTGGGCGCCAGTAGTGGTGTGCTGACCTTATTTGGTTTTGCTTTACCGTATATTTTGCCGCTCTCTCGTGTTGCGCCTTTACGCGTGTTGCGCCGGGATATTACCCCCGTGCCTTTGTCCGGTTGGCTGATCACGTTATTGGCTTTGGCGGCTTTAACGCTACTGCTCTGGTTTTTCACCCAGGACCTGCCACTGACGTTGGGGATGATGATGGGAGGCGGGATTGTTGTTCTGTTGTTATTGGCTCTGCTGCACGGCGCAATTGCCTTGTTGCGTAAGCCCCTGAGTCAGACGTCGCTGCCTTTGGTATTGCGCTTTGCCTGGCAGCATCTGAGCCGTAATAGCCGCCAGACAGCCGGGCAGGTACTCGCTTTTTCACTGACGTTGCTGGTGATGGTGGTGATTGGTGTGGTGCGCAATGATTTATTGGCTGACTGGCAGGCCAGCCTACCGGACGATGCCCCCAATGTGTTTGCCATTAATATTCAACCGTATGAAAAAGATGCGTTTTACCAGCAGGTTGAGGCAGCGGGGTATCGTACCGAGCGCTTATACACCATGGTGCCCGGACGTTTGCTGAAAATTAACGATCAGGATGTACAAAATCTTGATATCGCTGCTGATCCGGCGATTAATCGCGATTTAGCTTTGACGTCCGACCGGCAATTACCAGATTCCAATCGTATTGTTGCCGGAGACTGGCAAGCGATTAACAATGCTGAAAACCAGGTTTCTGTTGAAGAAAAACTGGCGGAACGTTTAGGTGTCGGGTTAGGCGATCGGTTATTTTTCCGAGCGGGAGGCGTTGATTTTCAGGCGACCATTTCCAGTATCCGAGAGGTGGACTGGGGTTCATTATCGCCGAATTTTTATATGATGTTTTCCCCGGATGTGCTGGATCAGCTACCCGGTAGCTACTTAACCAGTTTTTATGTGCCACCAGAGCAACAGCAGCAACTCACTCAGTTAATTCGTGATTTTCCCACCGTGACTTTATTGGATATGCAGATTGTACTCGGGCAAATCCAGACATTATTAATGCAAGTGAGCCTGGCGGTTGAATTGATTCTGACCTTTGTTTTAATTGCCGCAGCTCTGGTGATGATTGCTACGCTGATTGCCAGTTTAAATGAACGCCTGCGTGAGGGAGCGATCTTGCGAACATTGGGTGCCAGTCGTGTGGTGATTCGCAAGGCTCAGACGGCCGAGTTTTCATTACTGGCGCTGACCTCCGCTTTGCTGGCTTTATTGGGGGGAGAGGTCATTGTTTTTGGTTTGTATCAATATTTGCTGAATATTCCTTATCAGGGTGTTTTTCAGGGGTTGGGCCGGGCCTGGTTATGGTTGCCACCGGCAACGGTTGTGATGTTAGTGCTGGTGGGGCGTTTTTTAATGCGGGCAGCGGTTAACGTTGCTCCGCTCACGGTATTGCGTGAGCTTGAATAACGGGTTTTTAATTAGCCCTAATAAAAACACGACATTATTTTTAAAGAGATTCAATGTGATTCGTACACATATTATTACCGGGTTTTTAGGGGTGGGAAAAACCACCGCGATTATTAATTTATTAAAACAAAAACCAGAGGCTGAAAAGTGGGCCGTGCTGGTGAATGAGTTTGGTGAAGTGGGGGTTGATGGCGCCATCCTGGAGTCTCAGGCGGGGGAATTTAACAAGGTCGTGACCAAAGAAATTCCGGGTGGCTGCCTGTGTTGTGTTTCTGGCCTGCCTTTTCAGATGGGGCTGAACCTGCTGATTGCCAAAGAAAAGCCGGATGTTTTATTAATTGAGCCAACGGGGTTAGGGCATCCGCGTAATATTCTTGAAACGCTGCGTAACGAGCATTATCAGGACGTTCTGGAAATTGGTGCCAGCGTCTGTCTGATTGATCCTCGCCACCTGAGCCAAACCCGTTATACACAACATGAAACTTTTATTGATCAGATTCAGTTAGCCGATGTGCTGGTGGCGAATAAAACGGATCTGGCCAATGACGATGACAAAGCACAGTTTGAAACCCTGGTGAAGCATTCACAGCCTGAAAAGTCAGCCGCAGTGTTGGTGACTCAGGGAGAATTGGATATTGCCTTATTACACTATCCTGCTGATCCACAACGTCTGGCAATACACCCGGAAGCGCACGCACATGCTCACAAAAAAGATGCCGGACTGGATACTCAGCAACCCTTGGCAGCCGATGAAATGTTGCGCCGATTGAGCAATCATGGACAGGGACATTTCTCATTGGGGTGGTTGATTCAGGGGCAGCAATTATTTTCTCTGGAAAATATACGTAACTGGTTGTCTGGTCTTGAGGTGGAAAGAGCCAAAGGATTAATCAACACCGATCAAGGCGCGTATGTTTTTAATCTTCGGGAAGGGGTATTAACGGAGATGCCCACGCGGGCGTTGGATGAAAGTCGCCTGGAATTAATCAGCTCAGCAGCCCTTGATGAGGACGCATTACAACAGGCATTGCTGGCTTGTTTGCAAAGCAATGAGTAAACCAAAAAAGGTTAAACGCCGAAACCCGGCTAATCAGAGCCGGGTAATACGTACTTCTTGGGCAATTGAATGCCCGCATAATTGAGCGCCCGCTTCGACTTACGCCGACAGCACCTGCAGGTTATCCAGCTCTGCATGAATTTGTTTTAACCAGCGATCGATGCGTTCGTCGGATAACTCAAATTGCTGGTCTTCATCCAATGCCAGGCCAACAAAGCTTTCGCCGTCTTCGGTTAAGGCTTTGGACTCTTCGAAATCAAATCCTTCTACTGAGAAGTGACCTATGATGGTCGCACCGCGGTCACGTACCGCATCATGCAGCAGACCCATGGCATCCAGAAAATAATTGCCATAACCAAACTGATCTCCTAAACCATACAATGCAATGATTTTGTCCTGGAAGCTCATGTCTTCAAGAATTGGCCAGAAATCTTCCCAGTCTGCCTGAATACCACCAAAATCCCAGGTTGGAATGCCCAGAATTAAAACCGGATATTGTTGAATATCTTCCACCGAGCAGCTGGCAATGTCATGGGTTTCTACAATTGCCCAATCGATGCGTTCCTGAAGTTTTTGCGCGACCTCTTCGGTATTGCCGGTGTCTGTGCCAAAAATAAGTCCAATGCGTTGCATAATTAATTCCTGAATAATCACGGGTGAAGAAGAAAGCATCCGTGCTGACCCTCAATCCCATCTGGTGTTACCGTGCTGCAAGCAGCACTGGCAGTTCGATGTTTACACCACGTAGCGGGTAATCATCGACAAATCTTTAAATAACAAACGAACTTTTTGTCGCCCGTTGGGCTGTTCGCGGTAAAAATGTTGCAGAGCAAAAAATGGCTGATACAAAAAGTCCAGGCACTGCTGGCGCCAGTTTTCATGGCAGTCGAGATTAAATGCCGTATCACGCAGGGTTTTATAAATCCGCTTCAGCCAGCTTTCTTGTAACGGACGCAGATTGCGGCTGCCGGCATGTTCTGCCAGGTCCAACCCCAGATCGATGTACTCATTCAGCCATTCCGGGTGCTGGATGGTATCGCTGTATTGTTGAATGCGTCCTTCCAGCTGCTCCAGCCTGCGAATGGCATGCTCCTGGCCAACCTGTACCACCTGAAAGCGGTTAAGCCGTGTGGTGTGAGACGGAACCTGAGTGTGCGGTAACATAACAACATTGGTGGCTTTGGCTGGCTGTGGCATAAGCATCTCCTGCAACAATAATGCTTACGTTAATGATAATGTTTCGCATTTGCAAGCTTTCAAGAGAAATAAACTGTAAATATCAGCCGGAAGAGGGAGAAGCGTGACCAGGGCCTGTTTATAAGGCGTAGTTCGTGTGTGGTTGAGGTGTCGTTTGGAAAAGTTGTAGCAGGCGTTAAGGCGTCGGCATCGCTTCAGGTAGAGGGTTTCAAGTGGAAGATTTCAGGAACAACCGACGGCTTAACATGGCTGACAAAATTCCAATTAACACACCAGCGCTATTGGCGGCCAGATCCAGCCACTCACCATAACGATTCACATAGGGTTGAATCAGTTCAATAGCACCACTCCAGCCAATGACAAGTAGCGCAAGCCATAACCAGTGTTTAGGCTTTGCCAGGGCAATCGGGAAGACTACTGCTGCATAACTAACAAAGTGATGGGTTTTGTCACTGCCGGGAACTTTAGGTAATTGATCGGCCGGATACAAAGACACCAATGTTACAAACGCCAGCAGCATCACTGATAAAACAGCCCAATAACGTTGTACAAAAAGAAGCAGAACAGACACGGTTATTTCCAGATAAATGACTTTTCTTCACCGCGGATCAGCTTGATCCAGCCCTGACCGGATTGGTCGTCACCTTCACTTTCCTGCCAGCCGGAATCACTGCAGCGAATTTCATACTGCAAAGTCGCATGTGCTGAGCGAGCGCATTCGAGATCGGTTAACCAGGGCGTTTTATTTTGTTTAATCCACAGGCTGGCAAAGTTTTTTTCAGCTTGCTCGGTAAAATAAATATCCATATCGGCGGCTTGCCAGTGCTGGGTGTCCGCGTCGCCATTTTTGACCACGACCTCTCCCAGAGTCTGCTTGAGCCAGCCGAGAACGGCCTCTGCTTCAGCTTTCATCAGGTAAATTTCAATATCGGGGAAGCGTTCAGTCATGATGTTTCTCATCTGTACGAGTTAAGCGAAAGATTCTCGAAAAACTCAAAAAAATATAACCAGTTAATGCCATTAACGCGCCGGCACTGCTTAACACTAAGCCACTGGCCGCCAGAAGCTCCTGCATAACCGAAGGTAATAATCTCTGATCGGCATAGAGCACAGACCCCAGCCCGATAAAAAATGCCGCGGCACCACTGACAAATAAGCGCAGATTGCTACGTTCATTTTCAGCGCGTTGTTGTAGCCACAAACGCCATCCGCTTGTCGTTTCTGGCTTGTCGGGGGCGGTTCCGGTTTGTTTGGGGTGACTGTCTTGGTGCTGGTCTGCCAATGATGCAGCTCCTGGTTTCCTTTGGCAGGGAGGATAGCAGGGTCTGGAAAACTCAGTAAAGCCAGCATTCGTTTGTAAAACTTATTGAGAATAAATCCTATTTGCTGTATTTCTATAAATGCAAATGAATCTCGTTAAGTTTAATCGTATGAATACGTTCACCACCCGGCTTCAGAGAGGGATTGTTATCTCTCTTGTTGTGTTTTCAGATGGCGTGTTTGCTCAAGAGGAGCCGTCAGAGCTGCCCTTTAATTTATCCGATGTGGTGGTGACAGCAGGCCGTATTGAACGACCTCTGGCTGATACGCCTGTGCGTACTCAGCTGTTAGACAAGGCAACCATTGATAAATTACATACCCGGGATTTACGTGATGCACTACGTATTATGCCGGGTGTACAACTGCGTGAAGTTCATGGAAAAACCGGCGAGCAGGTTTTTTTACAGGGATTCGACGGCAATCGTGTTCTGATTTTGGTGGATGGTTTACCCATCACCGCAACAACCGGTTCGACCGTGGATGTGTCCCAGGTTGCGTCACTGGATATTGAGCGCATTGAAATTGTTCCGGGTGCCGGTTCGTCACAATATGGCAGTGCCGCCATGGGAGGCGTGATTAATGTGATTACCCGCCGTACGGATAGCAAACAGGGTGGGAAAATACGGGCGGATGTTGGCACCTTTGGTGAGCGCGAAATCGAAGGTGATTATCATCTTGGTGAGCGCCATATTGCAGCAGACGCGTATGCGGAATTATTAGGACTCAACTGGAAACTCGGCTTTGATCAGCGCCAAGGCGATGACTTTGATCTGGATAAAGATAATTACCGCAGTAATGGTTTTGATGGTGAAAAAAGCAATTATCAGCTGGGCGTTTCTTATCTGGCTGATCATGCCGAACATCAGTTAAATCTGAAACGTTTTGTTGAAGATACCGCGTATCGCACGGAAGCAAAAGGCGGATTTGACGCGCAAAAATTTGAACAATTAGATCGCGATCATATCAGCAATCATAATCGCTGGAGCATCTCAGACGCTCATTCCGTGTCGTTGTCTTTGTTGTATGAAAGCCAGCAAGACCAGTCAGACCAGGTTAAAAATGATCCGCAAATAACCTCCGGGAATTTATATCGTGATGCCGATACGCATCAGAAAAAAGCCACCCTGCAATGGAGTTGGCTGCCTCAGGAGTGGGGATTTGGTTTGGCGTCGGTTGTTTCAGGTATTGAATGGTATCAGGAAGATTTATCGCAGGATAAGTCGGAAGTAAAGTTGTCACCGACGCCTGAGCCGGGAACCGATCAGGTTGATAGTCTGGGTAATGGAACCTACCTGCATCATACCGAAGAAGTGGAACTTGAAACCCGTAGTACCACAGAAGCCTTTATACAGAGCACAATTCCTGTAACGGCCGAGACAGAACTGGCACCTGGCATACGCTGGCAGAATGACAGCCGTTTTGGTGATCATGCCGCTCCCAGTCTGAATATTCGCCATGGCATTCATTTTGATCAGTGGAGCCTGCAGTTACGTGGCGGTGTTGCGGCGGGTTATCGCACTCCAAATCTCAAAGAAAGCTATTTTATTTTTGATCACAGCGTTAACGGTTATAAGGTTCTGGGTTCTGATGAATTAACGCCGGAAGAGTCACGCAGTGTGCAGGCGTCTGTTCAAATAACCAATCAAAAATCACTTAATATTGAGCTGTCAGCTTTTCATAATCAGATCACCGATCTGATTGAGGCGGCGGATACCGGTCGCCGCGATAATAACGGCACAGTGGCGATTTACGAATACACTAATTTTTCTGAAGCCATGACGCGTGGTTATGGCATCAGTGTGCAACACACGCCGTTGGCAAATTTTCAGCAACAAATTTCATTTAACTATCTGGATGCCCGAGATCTTGAAAAACATCAGGCGTTGCCTAATCGATCTCGTCAGAATATCAAGTTGTTATGGCTTTGGGATGTCACACATCGCTGGAATGTGACTGTATCAGGGGAATACCAAAGCCAGTTTTATACGGATGTTGAAAAGCGAAATATCAGCCCGGGCTTCCAGCGCTGGGATTTGAAATCGGATTTTAACTGGAATGAGCACATCAGTATCTATGGCGGCGTTAATAATTTGAATGACGCTGTGCGTGATACCAATGATGTATCAGACCGACGCCCCAGTCGTGGGCGATTTCCATACATAGGTTTTGCCTACTCATTTTAAAAAATTACATAAACTCAGGGGAAGTATTATGAATAAGTCCATATTATCAATGATTGTTTTATCCACCGTATTAACAGGCTGTGGATCTGATTCAGGCAGTGATAGCAATGATAATAATCAGGCTGAATTCTCAAGCTTAAAAGTTAATGCTACAAGTTATGAAAACTGGACGTACGTTAACCTGAGCCGTAACGAAGCGGTTGCACTGAGTGCAGAACAAGCAGCGACGTCTGACGATTGGCATCTGGCTTTTCAGCGCAGCAAGGTTAAATCAAATGGTGGCGCCTCGGGGGCAGGTAAAGTTCAGGTCGCTGTCGCTGATACACAGGACGAGTTTTATAACGGTGAAGAAGCCATCAGTAATATTTTCTTAAATGCTGATGCCGCCCAATATGAAGATGATCTGAAAAAATCATATGACCTGGCTTCGTTAACCTTCACTCAGGACGAAAATAAACCGGCAATTAAAGGCGAAGACTGGTACATCTATAACAGTCAAAGCCACACTTTGTCGGCCAACACAAACAATGCCTGGTTGATCCGACACGCTGATGGCAAAACCTATTCTAAGTTTTATTTTACTGCGTTGACGCCACAACCAGACCGTACGTACAGCGCTACGCTGAACTTCGAAACTCAGGCCGCAGATACCACTCAGTTTGCTGGTGGAGAACAAACGGTAACCGCCGCAATGGCTCCGGGCACCTCGGTTGTGTGTATTGATCTGGATAGCAAAGCCACGATGGATTGTACCGGAGACGCCGGTGTCTGGGATTTACGTCTGGAGGTATCTCGTTCCGGAACGGGTTTATGGACGAACGGCGGTGTTTTTGGCGAAGGTAAAGGCGCTGCTTTTGGCCCACAAACCAAAGATGCTGTTGCCGCTTATACCAGTGCTACTACCATTAGTGGTCGGGACATCAGCTCTCATTACAGCGCAGACCGTTCGGAAGGTGTATTCGATGCCCACTCCTGGTATGCCTATAACCTTTCTGGTCAGCATCAGTTACGTCCGAATTTCCGCACATTCCTGATTGATACCAATAAAGATGCCGACAGCTCCGATAAATACACCTTGCAGCTGATTAATTATTACAGCCTGGGTGAATCGGGAACGCCGGAAATTCGTTTTAAGAAAGTCTCTGCACAATAAGTGAACCTCAAAATGAATAACAATCATCAACGTGATTTAAAGCAACAGTGGCAGTCACTGTTGCAATCAGAGCCGAAATTACGCATTCGCAATGCGGCAGAGAAACTGGGTGTGAGTGAAGCCGATTTGTTAGCCACACAAATCGGTGAACAGGTAACCTTGCTTGCGGGTGACTTTAAAAAATTATTGACCGAAATTGAGTCGCTGGGAGTCGTGATGGCATTGACCCGAAACGACGCCATGGTGCATGAAAAAACCGGCCAATATAAAGACCTGTCAATCCACGGCAATATGGGGCTGGCACTGGGAGTGATCGATTTGCGATTATTTTTCAGTCGCTTTGTGCATGGATTTTATGTGCAGGAACCGCTGGAGCAAGGGGCTCGTCGCAGTATTCAGTTTTTTAATGCACAGGGTGAAGCTGTTCATAAAATTTATGCAAAAGAAGGGACTGATTTATCCGAGTTGGATGAACTGGTTCAGCGTTACCGCGCTGAACAACAACAGGCCCCGCAGATCAGCCCTGCTTCTGTTGCAGAAGATTTATTAACCTTACCTGGTGATCTGAATACCGCCGAATTCCGTCAGGGTTGGGATGAACTGAAAGATGTGCATCACTTCCAGGCGTTATTAAAAAAGCATAGTCTGGCTCGCATACCAGCCTATCAAACGATTGGTTCGGACTATGCGATTCCTCTGAACCCTTTGGCGTTTGAAAAAGCGTTAGAAAAAGCCGTCGACAAACAACAATCCATTATGGTGTTTGTTGGCAGTGACGGTGTGGTACAGATTCATACCGGCGTTATTCATAAGCTACTGCGTACTGGCTCCTGGTTTAATATTCTCGATCCGGGTTTTAACCTGCACGCCAATACGGAAATGATTGATCAGTTATGGCTTGTTCGTAAACCAACCAGCGATGGCATTATTACTTCTGTCGAAGCCTTTGATGCCGACGGAAAACAATTGGTTCTGCTGTTTGGTGAGCGTGAAAATGGTAAGCCTGAAATGCACAGCTGGCGTGAGTTATTGCAGGAACTGATTGCCGAATACTCACTGGAGCCGGAACATGTTAATGCCTAATACAAAAACGGGTTGGATAAACGCCGCTGTATGGCTGGTTCTGTTTTTATGCGCGGTCACGACTCAGGCCGAAAACTCTGCTCATCAACGTATTGTCAGTATTGATGGGGCATTAACAGAAATTGTTTATGCTCTGGACGCTGGAGATCGTTTGGTCGCGGTGGATACCACCAGTCGTTACCCCCAAGCCGCAACAACATTACCCGATGTTGGCTATATGCGTCGGTTATCGACCGAAGGAATTTTGTCCGTCAAACCGGATGTTGTTATTGCTTCTCAGGATGCCGGGCCGGCCGAGGTGTTTGAACAACTGCAGCAGGCAGGTGTTCAGGTGGTTCGGGTTGCAGCGGATTATTCATTGGAGGGTGTCATTGCAAAAGTTGATCAGGTTGCAGTGGCACTGGGTGAGCAACAAAAAGGCGAGCAGCTCAAGCGAAAAATCCGTGAGCAAACTCAGCAGGCATTGGCGGTTATTCCGGAACATGCTGCTGCTCCCAAAACGCTGTTTATTCTGGGCGCGGGTAACCGTGGCTTAATGGCGGCCGGGAAAAACACTCAGGCTCAGGCCATGTTAGATTTATTGTCCGCTGTGAATGTGATGGATTATGACAGCTACAAACCCGTCTCCGCGGAAGGCGCATTATTGGCCAATCCTGAGGTGGTTGTGGTTGCTTATACCGGCCCGGCAGATCCGCAAGCGCTACAAAATTCGCTGGTCATGACCGCAGCGGCTAAAAATAATCGTATTCATGCGATTAACACTTCTGTTGTGCTCGGCTTTGGGCCACGGTTGGGAGAAGCGGTTGCGGAATTGGTGAAGGTGTTATACCCGGATGATCAGGCTTCGCAGACACTCACCGGCACCGAATAATGCAGTCTGTGCGGCGTATTTTTGTCTGGTCAGCGCAGCAGCGGCAGGCGGTTCCACTGACGGGTCTGATGGTTATTATCTTGGTTGTGCTGCTGTTGCTGGGGCTGTTTATCACAGCGCTGTCATCCGGCCCAATTCCGGTCGCGTTTGTGCAGGTAATTCAATCTTTAATGAATGCCATCAGTGGCGCTGATATTCAGGGACAGGCGGATTGGGTAGTGCGTGAATTGCGTTTACCCCGGGCGGTAATGGCGATTCTGATTGGCGCTGGGCTGGCCGTTGCTGGCGCTGTCACTCAGGGTATTTTTCGTAATCCGTTGGCCGACCCAGGCCTGATTGGTGTATCCAGTGGTGCTGCATTAGCGGCGGTGGCTGTGATTGTGCTGAGCAACAGTTGGCTGGCCTTTTGGGTCGAGTTAACCGGAATATTTGCGTTGCCCATAGCGGCTTTTGCCGGCGCAATGGCAGTCAGCCTGGTGATTTATCGTTTGGGTACGATTAATGGCCAGACACAAATAGCCATGCTGTTGTTAGCCGGTGTGGCGATTAATGTGATTACCGGAGCCTTAACCGGCATTCTGACGTATGTGGCTGATGACCAGCAATTACGCTCCATGACGTTCTGGTCGATGGGGAGTCTGGCTTATGGCCGCTGGGCTGAAATATCGGCGTTGTTTGTTTGTGTCCTATTACCTTTATTGGCGTTACCAAAATATTCTCGTTTGCTTAATGCATTATTGATGGGCGAAGCGGTCGCTTCTCATCTGGGTTTTCATGTGCAACGTGGCAAGTTTGTTTTATTGGCAGCTGCGGCGCTGATGGTAGGGGCGGGTGTTGCTGTTGCCGGGATGATTGGTTTTATTGGTTTGGTGGTGCCTCACTTAATGCGCTTAATATTGGGGCCGGATCATCGTCAGCTATTACCAGCCAGTATGGTGTGTGGTGCTGCATTATTGTTATTAGCCGATTTAATTGCCCGTACCTGGTTAGCTCCGGCGGATATTCCCGTTGGTCTGGTGATGGCTATTATTGGTGGCCCTGTCTTTTTATTGTTATTAATGCAACAAATTAAATCGGTTCGTCATCACTGATTTGTTCGGATTATTTTTATGATTCAAGTGAATAACCTCGCTGTTTATCGTGGTAAAAAAGCGATACTTGATCAGGTGGATGCGGAAATAATTCCCGGAAAAAAACTGGCTGTGTTAGGCCCGAACGGTGCGGGTAAATCGACATTGCTGAAATGCATCAGTCAGGAAATCCATGATTACCAGGGTGATATTCTACTGGAAAAAAAAGTGTTGTCGCATTGGCCAGCTCTGGAGCGGGCTAGAAGTCTTGCGGTGATGCCTCAGAAAGTGGAATTAACCTTTCCCTTTCAGGCGTATCAGGTGGTGGCGATGGGACGTATCCCGTATGGCGATGAAGGCCAGAGCGACGATCTGATTCGGGAGGCAATGTTATGCACAGATGTCTGGCATTTACGTCAACGACCTTACCCGCTGTTATCCGGTGGCGAACAGCAACGTGTGCAGCTGGCGCGAGTGTTATTACAAATCTGGCAACAACAAGCTTCTGGCTTTGAAGCCAATATTCAGCAGCGTTATTTATTATTGGATGAGTGCACCTCGGCACTTGATCCGGCGCATCAACACGCCATTATGTCGCTGGCGAATCAGTTTGCTCAACAAGGCGTTGCGGTATTGGCTGTGATGCATGATGTGGCTTTAGCAGCCAGTTGGGCGGACGATATTTTAATTTTGAAACAAGGAAAAGTGCTGGCATCCGGTACCGCTACTTTATTGGCGCAAGCGGATATTTTGCAGCAGGCTTACGATCTGGAAGGAATTCTGGCCGGGCAATATGCCCGCCAGAATGCGGAATGGCTGGCACTTAGATCAATGCCGTCATACGGTAAACAGCAACCTGAATTGCCAGCATAAAAACAATCATTAAAGTGTTTGCAATAAAGCGATAACAGCAGTCGCGAACAATGCCATCACAGCCAGAGAACCAATCAAATACGCTCTTAATCGCATCGGGACATAATTGGAATGGGTATGAATATAGCCGTGAATATAACGGCTGATCACAAATACCCAGGACAACGCCAGTGCTATGACTCCGACGGCATCGATAGAAAACAGTAGCAATGCAAGAACATAAAACAGAACCGGTACTTCAAACTGGTTGGTTATGTTGTTCGATACTTGCACCACGTTATCCGGCCAGGCTTTGTTATTCAGGGCCACTTTCTGACGGTCAACCAAACCGGCTTTAACTGCTTTTGCCTTGCGTGCGGCCAGCAGTAAAAACATCAGTAATGTCAGAAAAACCTGTGCCAGAACCGGCCATAAAATCAGGGAAGCTTGCATGGTCGTACCTCTTAGAATTATAGAGCCTGATTTTGCAACAGATTGGTACTGGCCGCTAGTTTTCAGGGCTGATATATTGATAAAATAACACTGTATGTATTTACAGTGCTGGGCAGAGGTCAGGAGGCGGATATTAAGGGGGATGCATATGTCGCTTCAGCGCAAAGTTATTCATATCGACTGTGACTGCTTTTTTGCCGCCGTTGAAATGCGCGATCACCCGGAGTATCGCGACATCCCGATTGCCATTGGTGGGGATGCCAGCCGCCGTGGGGTTATCTCTACCTGTAATTATCCGGCGCGGGAATTTGGGGTGCGCTCGGCGATGGCAACTGCGCATGCGTTAAAGCTCTGTCCACAGTTGACGCTGGTACCCGGCAATATGAATCGTTACCGCGAAGTTTCTCAGCAGGTGATGGCGATTTTGCGTGAATATGCCTGGCAGCGTGATGACGTTACCTTGTTGCAGCAGGTATCGGTGGATGAAGCCTATCTTGAAATTGATCCACAACAGAATGCCAGTGAGATTGCGTTACAGATCCGTCAGAGGGTGCGCGAGGAAATTGGTATTACGGTATCGGCCGGTATCGCCCCGAATAAATTTCTGGCCAAAGTGGCCAGCGACTGGAACAAACCCGACGGGCAATGCGTTGTTAAGCCACACCGGGTTGATGACTTTGTTCGTTTATTGGATGTTCGGAAAATTCCCGGTATTGGCCCGGCGATGCAACGCAAGCTGGAACAGGTGGGTATTAAAACCTGTGAGGATGCTCAGCAGTGGAGCCAGGAAGCGTTGGTGCGGCAATTTGGCCGTATGGGAGCGATGTTATTTCAGCGCTGTCGTGGTCTTGATGGCCGCCAGATTCGTTTAGGACGAGAGCGTAAATCAATTGGAGTGGAGCGCACCTACGCTGAAGATTTAATGACCGAGGCTGAATGCCTGTCTCAGTTGCCGAGGTTGTGGCAATTATGGACGGAGCGGGTGGCGAAAACGGAGTTTGAAACCGAGCAGCTGGCGCCCTTTGTGAAAGTAAAGTTTGCCGACTTCACTCAAACCACCCTGGCTGATAGCCATGAAGTTGCCACGCCCGCAGGTTTCAGCCGATTGTTGAAACAAGCCATACAACGACAAGATCAGGGCATTCGGCTGCTGGGAATCGGAGGGCGCTGCCCTCAGATTAATGAACAACAATTGAGTTTGTTTTAGGACACCTCTGAATTATTCAGAGATGTTCTAAAAAACACCTGCCGGGTACAGTGCCAATGACCCTAAACTGATCAGCATGCCTAATACAGCGCCGACCAACACATCCGTTGGATAATGCATGCCTAAAATAACCCGGGAAAATGCCACCAAAATTGCAAAAGGCACAACCAGCCAGAGCAATGGCGGGAAAAAGGCGCTGAATAAAATGGCAAAGTTAACCGCATTCATGGTGTGGCCTGAAGGAAAACTGTATAAATCCAGTGGGGCGGTATGAGCCGTAATATCGTCAAAGGAAATAAACGGGCGCTGGCGCACTAAACGACTTTTTAACTGGCTGTAAATAGCGACACAAATTAATGCAGTGACGGTGATGTGGCCTAATGCATAGAGTGCATCAACACCGTAAAAAACAGGCATCAACAGCGCCAGGCTATACCAGAACACCCCGTCACCCAGACGACTGATGCCTTTAAAAAATAAACGAATGGCTGTGTAATAACCCATGCGGTTCATGCGTTGACATAAAGTCAGTTCAAACTGATCCGCTTTGTTAAACAGTAGCGCGGTTCTTGCGGCCAGCGGTTTTGTTGCAAGCATAACGTTTATCCTTGGTTTGAGCGGTTATCAGGCGCAGCTGAAATTCATCCACAATGCTGTCCCACGAAATCGTCAGAGCGGTTTCTCGCGCTTGTTCGCGCAATGTTTTTAATAAATTAGGGCTGTCGAGCAGGGTAATGGCGTTATTCATGAATTGGCTGTCATTACCATAAGGCGCTAATAAACCGTTATTGCCCGAACGAATATGCTCATGGCCTGCAGCGTAGTCGAAGCTGATCACAGCCAATCCGCTGGCCATCGCTTCCGTCACGACATTGCCAAAAGTGTCGGTCTTGCTCGGAAACAGAAATACGTCACCACTGGCATAATGCGCGGCCAGATCTTCACCCCGTTGCATACCACAACAAATCACGTCCGGGTGTTGTTCCCGGATTTTTGGCAGCTCTGGGCCGTCACCCACCAATACCAGACGAACGCGTTCATCGGAGTGTAAAAGTTGTTGATAGGTTGCCAGTGCCAGATCCATATTTTTTTCACCGGCAATGCGGCCAACATAAAGCAGCACTAAATCATCGTCGTTAACACCCCATTGTTTTCTCAACGTGGAGCTGCGTTTTTCTGGACTGAATAATTGGCTATCAACACCACGAGCCAGCACTCTGACATTGTCAAAACCATGGGCCTGTAATTCATGGCATTGGCTGTTGGTTGGAACCAGAGTTCCAGCGGTCAGGTTATGAAAATAACGCAGGTAGCGGTAAGCCGGTTTTTCCAACAGACCAAGGTGATAATGTTCGATGTATTGATGAAAATTCGTGTGAAAGCCACTTAACACCGCGACGTTCAGAGCGCTGGCTGCTTTGACTGCCGCCCAACCCATTGGACCTTCTGTGGCGACATAAATGGCCTGAGGCTGAAACTCAGTCAGCGCCTGGCGGATTTTCTGCTTGAGTGGCAAACCAAACTTCAGTTCGTTGTAACCGGGAATTGGCAAGCCCGGTAAGATCACAGTGGTTAACCCCGGCTCCTGCTGACTTTCTTGCTGGCCTTTCTGGGTACCGAGATCTTGCTTGTGCTGTCGTGGGCGAATCACCTGAACGGCTATACCGCGTGATAATAAACCACGCACCAGGTGCCCGAGAGTATTGGCGACGCCATTGATCTCAGGAGCAAAGGTTTCGGTAACCAGGGTGATGCGTGTTAAAGAAGAACTCATGGTGCCTTGTCGTGCTATTGCCGATGTTGAGCTCTACTTTGGGATCTGAATATGACACTTCTCTTTCACTGCTGTGACAGTCTGGTGAAGTCCGCTTAAATCAAAAAAAAGCCTCTGTCTTTTGTATCAGACAAAGGCTTCTGGTCACGCTGAGAGATCGTTTATGACAGCTCTTTGCGGTAATAAGAAGGGGCGCGCCCTGTCCAGCGGCGAAACGCTTTACGGAAGTTAGAAGGGTCCGAGTAGCCTACCAGAGCCGCGACTTCTTCAATGGGCAAACTGGAATTGCGCAGATATTCAATCGCCATCTCTTTGCGGATTTCATCGAGAATACGTTGATATGAAGTTCCCAGTTCCTGCAGGCTGCGGCTCAAGGTTCGGGTAGAAGTCGCGAGATGGCTGGCGACGACATCAACGGGCGGGAAGTGCCCTGGGTTTTGCAGCAAAATCCGGCGTACCTTGGCGGCGATGCCTTCTTTAGGGCCCAGGCGGCTGAGAATTTCGGCACATTGGCTTTCCGCCATATTGGCAGTCGCCTGATCGGCCATGATCAGTGGCAAATCAAGCAATGAGGAATCAACAATCAGTTCGGTGCGGGGTTGATCGAATAACACCGGGCACTGGAAATATTGCTGGTATTGATCGGCGTAATCCGGCTTTGGATGGTTCAGGTGCACTTCGATGGGCTGCATATCCGGTTGGCCGATCAGAAAACGGCCTAATGAGGCAAAATTCGCAACAAAAACGTCGCACAACATGCGATAAATGGGTTCAAAAGGAATGTGTGCGGTTAAGCGGATAGCGGTGGTGTCGTCTTGCTCAATAATTTCAAAGGTAAACGCCGGATCGATCAGGGAGTGGTACTTTACGCCGAGCTGTAATGCGCTGCGAATATCCGCACAGCTGAGGATCGCATAACCCAACATACCGTATTGGTTAATATTCAGTGCGTTGCCAAGATCAAGCCCAAGCGTTTGCCCCGGGTACAGCTTGATCAGATTGTTGACCAGAGTCAGCAGTTGTTGATAGCTCAGACGTGTCGCAGGATCGGTCAGCATCTCACCATTCAGTTGGGTGTTGTGCAATAAGTCGGACTGTTGTAATCCGTTTTCAACCCCCAGACGAACCATGGTCGCCGGCATATTTACCGGGATTAAAGGCTCGGTCAGACTCCAGGTTCCTCTGATCATGCGCTTACCGTTTATTGTTTTATTTATAACGGCACAAGCATGACAGGCTTTTTGGCTAAATCAAGCCTCCAGCAGCTATGTTCGCAGTGTCAGACTTGGTTAGGATCGAAGGCTCACTGGTTACGGAATGGGCGGTGATAACGATTCAGAAACCGGCCCAGGTCGGTGATCTGCTGATTAGAACGATTGTTTTGCAGGTTAAGCAGTATGGTGTTGAGTTTTGTATTGTTCTTCGGACAGGCCAATATCAGTAAATCACTGCGTCGCCATTCAAACTCACAAGGAAAAACCGGCAGGCTGGCCTTGTTCAATAGATCAATTACCTGATAAGCGTCGTCACGTCGCATGATGAGTAACCAGAACTTGCTGCGCAGATTATCGAGGGTTGGCATATGCAGGCTTTCAACATTAATCAGTGCGTTGATGGTGGCATCGCGCTGTTTATGTTGGCAGTGCATGATAACCGCTGCGAAGTGGTGGGCTTCTTCCTTATTAACCCAGTAATAACGTCCATCCCATTCGCGGTATACCACGCGGTGAGGGCTGTCTTCCTGCACAAAAGCAGACTTCAGGTTGCGTTCAAAGTCTTCGGCACTCTCCCAGTTGATGGCACCAAGGTTGTGCTCGGCATAGGTGACCAGGTTGGGATAGGGGTCTTCAATAGATGAATATTCCAGCCCCTGAATAGCGCTGACTGAGAGTGGCCGCTGGTAATCGTTCTCAACAATCAGCTTGCCCAATAACGTCGAGAGCTCTTGCCACTGACTATCCGCATTTTCTAATGAAGTCTGCATCGCCTGGATCACACTGTGCAGGCTGAGCCAACGATGGCTGAGAAAACTGTTGGGGTTCAGAGTCCCCATATTACCCAACGGCAACTCTTTGACTGCCTGATTGGCATACCATACCGGAAACAGCCGCTGAATCAGGCTGTTGAGCAGCGCTTCGATATCAATACCTGATGCTTCCGATGGTGATTTCATTATTCCGGCTTCCGGATTTCCCACAAAAATTAAATTGCTGTCTATGCTTAGTTTAGTAAAGCACTCAGCATTATTTGAACAAGCGCATGATTCACATGCGACTAAATGGATTATCGGCTGATCCGGCAACAACTGAAATACGAGACTCTTATGGCGAATCAATCATCTTTTTCTCCCGGTATTCCTTCTCCGTTGGAAATTCTGGCGCGTATTGATGATGCTCTGGCCCAGTCGGGTTTGGCGGATACCCAGGTTGAGCGTGAGCCATTGCCGTTATTTCATTCGCTGGTGGATGAGTGGCTGATTTGTCAGGGTATTGATGCTGACAATCTTGCCGAGCGTGAATGGACGGACGTGCTGGGTGATTTATTACGATCGATGTCAGCTTGTGAGGTGCGGGAAACGTTACGCTCAATCCAGGAAGAAACCCATCAGTTGTGCCGTGCGCATGGCAGCTTATCGGTCTGGAATCAGCGTGAGCTGGATAATCGGTTGCGTAAAATGTTGCGTGATACGGAATTTGCCGAACAGCAACACGCCAGAGTGTTTCATCCTTAAGCGGGCTGTGTCAGGCCATTATGTTCAGGCAATCTGGCGTTGAGCCAGAGAACGGGCGGATGCCAGGTTTTCAACCAGAGTCTGCATTTGATTGATTTGCTGACGCTGGCTGTAACCGACCTGATCGGTTTCAAAGCGCTGGCGACTGAAGTCCAGCAGCGCCAGAGCATTGAGACTTTCTCCTTCTGCTAATTGCCCTCTGGCATTGTGGAGAATCGCAAAACCACCAATGTCATTGCCCTGTAATAAACCAAACTGTTGCAGCTTCAGCTGTAACTGACCGACTTGCTCCTGACTGAGTTGCTCGACATCAAATTCTGCCGCAACGGCACTGATCAGGATCGCTCGTTGTGACGGGCTGTAGGCACCAGGCTCCAGAGGCTTTTCTTCTGTTGCTGATATTCCCTCAATCCCCTGAGCCTCTGAGGTTGCGTTGTTGCCCAGTGGTTGATTCTGTAAATAATTGGATAATGCGTTTAGCTGCATGATGGTTGTCCGTCAGACAGAGTTCATGATTCTTTTGCTATAGCAGGAGATGTGCCAGCTGAATGTTGGCACCTGGTATCACTGGTTTTATGGGATGTTTGAGTTATTCAATGCCTTGTTACAGGCGAACGGTTGCCACTGCCATTGCCACTTCTGTTGCCACTAAGCAGGCACTGATTGCCACTTCCCCGTTAATGTATACAGACCCAAACGAAATGCTGATGTTTATTGAGATAAGAAGCTTATTGATAGATATAGTGTCAGGAATTGCAAAACTTATGATAGTGGTACTAACGTACAGATGAATGCCGTTTTAATCTTTTGCTGTATCGGCATAATTGCATGTCCTGTAAAAACCAACGGAGACACGTTATGACGCCAGGGAGCTCAGGTTCGGGCACTGGAGAAAAGTCCTTATCCTACCAGGGACGTAAAGCCAGCCGCGCCAAAAGTGAGCATCGTCGCAGACTGATTCTTGAAGCTGCTCTGCGTATTGTCATCCGTGAAGGTGTTCGTGGCATTCGCCACCGCGCCGTTGCCAAAGAAGCAGAAGTGCCATTGGCAGCAACCACGTATTACTTTAAGGACATTCAGGAGCTGATTGTTGACACTTTCACCCTGTATACCGAAAAAGCGTTAAATGTGGTTAATCGTTTTGCTGATCAGTTTTATCAGCCATTACAACAGCTGACAGCTGCTAACCCGGATATGTTTAATACCGCGACCATCAGTGATGAGTCGATTAACAGTATGTTGGATTATCTGGTTGCACAGCTAACAGATTACGTACGCGAGCAGGTCAGCTCGGAGCGTGACATGTTGGTGGCTGAGCAAGCTTTCCGTTATGAAGCCATTGTTAATGACAGGATCCGCGAATTATCTCTGATGCACCGTCGCGCGCTGTTCGGAAAAATTGAAGAGTTTATGTCAGTGATGAAGTCGCCAGCGCCAAAAGAAGACGCTGAGCTATTATTGGGCTTGTTCCACTCAGTTGAATACACTGCGTTACTGACGTCGTTGGATGAGGTTGATTTTGACTATGTCAGCTCAACACTGAAACGTCATTTGTCACTGCTGGTGCCTGACCTGTTAAAACGCCGCTGAATGTTCAGCTGCGTTTCTTTCTATTTCATCTCTCTTGCCTGCTTTTTACCTTAAACCGCTGCTACTTTGCGGTTTACCGGGCAAAATGATATCCCGCTTGTGCCAAAAATAGCTGAGTTAATTGTAATTCACTATCGCTGAACGCTTTAACGTCGTAACAGTGCTCACACATGATGGGCATTTGCTGCTTAATCTGAGAAAGGCTGACATCCGTATCGCAACGGCACTTGTCACATGTGACGGGTATCATGACCTGATTGGATAAAATCGTGCTGACAGTTGGGGTATCCTGATCCTGTTTAGCACTCAGTGCATGGCTCATAGGTTTCCCTTTAAATTCAGAAAGTTTATTTAACAACTGTTCTTAGATTAGCAGGCGTTCGTCTGATGCTTGTGTCGTATCCCAGCCTTCTTGTGAACTTTTGTATAACCTTCTGAGTTGGTGAGTGATTAATCAGGTTACAGTGTAGTCTGGCTGTTACGAATGTGTACAGTAACGCAGATACATATTGATAAATTGTTATAAGTTTCTGATCACTATAACAATTTGCTGTTTTGGGGCACGGTTAAGCGGCTATTCAGCTAAGGATGCCCTGTACTTTTTCTGCAATGGCTAAAGAGGCCGTTAGCCCCGGACTTTCGATACCAAACAAATGAATAGCCCTGCTGTCTTTATCGTCGTGTATAACAAAGTCAGCGGTTGTCTCATGCGCCTGGTGTAGCTTTGGTCGAATACCCGCATAGTCCGGATGAAGTCGGGTTGTATCCAGTGTCGGAAAATAGGCTTGAATAGCAGCCGAAAACTTCTTATCGAGGC
This sequence comes from Bacterioplanoides sp. SCSIO 12839, assembly GCF_024397975.1. Lineage (NCBI taxonomy): Bacteria > Pseudomonadati > Pseudomonadota > Gammaproteobacteria > Oceanospirillales > Oceanospirillaceae > Bacterioplanoides > Bacterioplanoides sp. SCSIO 12839. Next base: position 3,325,184 of record NZ_CP073745.1, on the reverse strand, counting down.
CCGCAGGAATCGTATAGCTCAGTGTCGATGAGTCTGCCGCAGGTTTATTCAGATATTCCGTATCCGGACCAAACTTCAGTTGCCCCCCGATATCCAGAGTGGCGTGAATGCCCAGCCCAGCCAGGTTGGCTTCTGGTAACGGGTAAATCAGATGCCGGAATGGTGATTTGCCGGCATAGCTGAAGTAATGGCCACGGCAAGGATATAGAGAAGGAATCTGTTGCTCGCTTAACCCACATTGGGCGGCAACTTTCTGGGCGTTCAGGCCGGCACTGTTAATCAGTGTTGCGGCCGTGACCTGATACATTCCATCCTGGGTGTTTAGTGCAATTTGCCAATGTTCCCGTGCTTTCGCAGTGGTGCTGAACGGTTTTGACGCGCTGCTAAAGTGGGTATGGCACATTAACAGGGCGCCGTTTTGTTCCGCTTGTTGTGCCAGTGCCTGCATGTACTGATGACTGTCGACAATCCCTGTTGAAGGCGAAAACAAGGCTTCAGCGGCCTGAACCTGTGGTTCCTGTTGTTGCAGCTGTTGTTGTGTCCACCGTTCTATGGGAATGCCCAGATGACGTGCTTTGTTTTCCAGTTCGGCCAGCTTAGGGTCGTCTTGTTGCTGCGCCACAATCAGTTTGCCAATGCGTTGATGTGGCACCTCAAACTGTTGGCAAAACGCATACAGCAGTTCTTTGCCGCGCAGGCAAAGCTGCTCTTTAAGAGAGCCCGGTGGGTAGTACAGGCCTGCATGAATCACTTCGCTGTTGCGACTGCTGGTTTCGGAGCCGAAGAGTGTGTGCCGTTCAACCAGTAAAACCCGGCCCTGCGAACTGAGTTGCCGAGCGATGGCTAAACCAATAACGCCGCCACCAATAATGCAGAAATCAAAATCGACACTCATCTTTCGTTTTATCCACTAAGTCGGTACTGTGCCTTTCTTGGTGTCGCATTGTACAGGAACCGGCAAAGAATGAATCAAACAGGCTTCTGGTTGAATTTTTCATCCGCAATTGAACGCTGGGGGAACCGTTTACCCGCCCCGGCAGTGTTGTTTATGGGGTTATGGTTGCTGGTTGTCTTGTTGTCGTCGGTCAGCAGTTGGCTGGGTTGGCAGGCATTACACCCGGTAACCGGTGAGCCGGTGTTACCCAAAGCATTAATCAGTGAAGGTGGCTTGGTTTGGGCGTTGTCATCGGCCGTCAGTAACTTCACCGGATTTGCACCGGTTGGCCCTGTTATTGTCGTAATGCTGGGGCTGGGGATTGCCGAGCGCAGCGGTTTGTTAGCCATTTGGTTGCGACATCTGATGGCCTACCTGCCCGGCGTCGGGCTGACGTTTGGCGTGGTGTTGGTGGGTATCTTATCCAGCCTGGCGTTCGATGCTGGTTATGTTGTCGTGATCCCGTTGAGTGCGGTGTTGTTCCAGCTGGCCGGACGCTCGCCCATCGCGGGTATTGCTGCTTCGTTTGCCGCGGTTTCCGGAGGTTATAGTGCCAATTTTCTGGTTGGGCCTGTGGATGCCATTTTGTCGGGTATCTCGACCGAAAGTGCACAGCTAATTCAGCCGGAAGCCAATGTGTCTTTGTTGGCTAATTATTATTTTATGGCCGCTTCCACGGTGTTTATGTCGCTGATGATTACCCTGGTATTGCACCGGTGGGTCGAGCCAGCACTCAGCCAGACTTTGTCATCATCAGATTCTGATGTTGCGCAGGAAGACGTTCCGCCGTCGCATATCGTCGCCGGAAAATATGCGGCCATTTTAGCGCTTTTGCTGGTGGGTTTAGGCCTGGCCTCTGCAATGGTTGAAGGAGGCTGGTTAGCGGGAGAGGGCGATTTTTTAAAATCACCGTTTATGCGTAACCTCAGTGTTTTAATCGGCTTGTTGTTTGCGTTATGTGGCTGGTTTTATGGCCGTTCGATTGGCCGCTATCCCACCAGTCATGCACTGGTTGAGGATCTTGAAAGCACCATCAAAACTCTGGCGCCTTATTTGGTATTAATGTTTTTTGCGGCGCAGTTTGTCAGTGCCTTTGGCTGGAGTAATCTGGGGCTGTTAGTTGCGATTAAAGGCGCGGGTGTACTGCAGTTGCTAGCCATGCCGGAGCTGGTGACGCTGTTGATGTTAATTGTACTGGTTGGTCTGATTAATTTGTTGGTAGGCAGTGCGTCAGCGAAATGGACATTGTTGGCACCGGTGTTGGTACCGATGTTAATGCTGGCGGGTATTTCGCCTGAACTGACTCAGGTGGCTTACCGTATTGGTGATTCCAGCACCAATATTATTACTCCGCTGATGCCGTATTTTCCGTTGGTGCTGGCGCTGGTGCAGAAGTACCGTGACGATGCTGGTGTTGGTACGGTACTCGCGATGATGATGCCCTTTTCACTCGTGATGTTAATCAGCTGGAGCGTCTTCCTGGGAATTTGGATGCTACTTGGTATTCCTCTGGGGCCATTATGAATGGTCGGGATAATGGCTGAATGGTTCAGCCATTATCCTTCTTTGCGTTCGGCGCATTCGTAATGTGCCGGATTGCTGCGACAACGCAGTTTAAACATCAGCTTCATCATCATGGGGTCGTACACGTTTGCTTCGGTGAGGCCGATGCGAATCTGGCGCATCATTTCTTTGTATTCAACTTCTTTATCCTGTGGTAAATCAATCCAGTAATTCGTCGGAATCTCGGCTTCGGCCAGACGAATATGCTCCAGTGCCAGATCAAATTGCTGATAGGTAAACTCGCGGCTTTTTTGCCCGAAACCCTCCGGAAAACGTTCGTGGCGGATAATCATCTGAAAGTTCATTTGTGCCATTGGAAAACGATAAATACCTCCTTTGCTGCCCAGGCCTTTGTACATTTCAAAAGGCTGATAGGCGACGGCAGGCGCATAAGCAATATCGACATCGCCGTTATTAAATCGTGGTGCAAAGGTCGCGACAGTGGAGGGTACCCGCGTGGCCCCCACATGCTCGACAACATTGACGGATGCCTGATCATAATCCAGCGTTGCGATGCGTTTGCCAGCAGCGGTTTCTACCGAGTTGATGCTCTTATCACGCACAAAAATAAAGACAGCGCCGCCCGGCATAATCGCTGCAACTTCGTAATCGCCTTGTTGCATATAACGCTGAGCTTTGGGTTTACTCAGCATGTTGAGCAATTGTTGCATCTGCTGGTAATCATCTAAGCCGCCCAGCGCTTCGATGCTGGCGGTGAAGCCATTGTAAGGTCGAACCCGGGTTCCAGTGACCCCCATGGCATCACAATGACCAGCTTGAAAGTCGGCAATGACAACGGCTTCATTGGTATAGGCTTTGAGTTGCAGATTTGCACCCCAGTTCAGAGCCTGAGTCTGATAATCCAGCATGGCCGAATAAATCGGGCCACGCGTTCCGACCGGGTCAAAGATACAGAATACCTGCTCTTGAGCTGGGGCGGAGATATTTTCTGTGGAAACGCTGTTAGTCGATATCGAAACGGTGTTAGTCGATGTTGAAACATCAGCAAAGCTGCTAACTGAGAAGAAAAGGGCCGTCAGAAAAAAACAGAGTCGCATCAGATCATCCTTCCTGGAGGGGATTGTTATTATTGGGATTGTTGGTGGTGTTATTTTTTTGAATCGCGATTTTTGTTCAAAGAATGATACGGCAGTGCCAGCCCCATAGCAAAACCGTAAAACCTGTTGTCACAGCGCTCGTGCAGGTAAACTATGAGGCTTTGAATTTACCGGGAACAGATAGATGAATGCTGAGCAGTTTGAAACCTGGGCATTGCGTATTGGCCTGACCTTATTGATCGGCTTTATGGCGTTTATTATTTATGACCTTGGACGACGCTCCAACTCCGGAAAATTTGGTATGTTCGTGCTGTTTTTAGGGTTATTTGTTGGGGTTGCGGGCTTCCTGATCAAAATTGTTCTGGAGCATTTCCTGACAGACGTGATCTGAAGTGGCGAATTTGTTGTTGTGGTAATTCGCGCCAGCGCATTTTGTTGTCTATACCTTCCTTAATCCATATCGATAAAGGAAAGTCTGATGAACAAACCGGCCGATGATTTGCCTTTTGGTAACAGAGCTGATATTGCTTTCACTGCTTTCCGGAAGAAAGCGTTTGAGTCTGCTGATCAGACCATGGAATATCAACAAAGCAAGGATGTGTTATGAGTGCTGTTATTCAACTGGCAAATTATTTACCCAGCGGTGGTGCAATGTTGTTGCCGCCTTCGGTTGTAGGCCTGCATCAGGTTTACCTCAACAACGCTCCGGACTCTTCTTCAGCATCGGGTTTGTTTGGCTATACTCCGCAGATTCAGGAGCTGATTGAAGATGTTATGCCACTGGTCAGCCACATGGCAGAGCGGCATGGTCTTGAAAACCGGCCTATCCAGTTGTTTTATGCCAACCCACGTGAAAGCCTGGTGCATAATACTCAGAAATTATTAAAGCTATTGCAGGCATTGCAAAACACTAACCATATTCTGGTGCCTGTCTCTCCGAATCACAGCATGATCTTTCACACCCTCAGGCAAGTGGTTCCTTGTGCTCAACAGATGCAACTTGAAGAGGTGAGTCTGTTTTATATTGGTGATCAGGCCAATCGCAATCCATTGCAGGCGATCAGTTCAACTTGTGATATGACCTTCTTTTTTCATGCTCAATACTGATATAGGTTAGTGTTCCTGAAGATTACGTTGCTACACTGAAACGCAAAGGTCAGGAGAAGTGATATGCCACAGGAAACCTTAAAGCAGCAACTTAAACAGCTGCACAGTATGTTACAGCAACATCCGGATCTGGATGATGAGAGTCGCCAGTTGTTGCAGTCAATCGCGGCTGATATTGCTAACCAGCCCCATGATGTTCAACCCGAGCCGGGTCTTAACAATCAGGTTCAGCAACAGGCGATTCGTTTCGAACAGGATCACCCGGCGTTGTCGGAAGTGCTGAAGCAAATTCTGGATACGCTGAGTCGTATCGGCGTGTAACTGCTGTTATCTTAATCGATACTTTATTGCTTCAGGAGAATGGACATGCGCCATATGCCAACCCTTGGTGAAATTATGACGGCCTTTCCGGTTCATGTGGACGAGGCGATGCCTTTAGCGAATGCTGCTGAGCTCATGGAGGAACATGACTGCCATCATTTACCCGTGATGTCGGGCCATAAAGTGATTGGTTTGCTCAGTAGTGAAGATATCAAGCTGGCATTACAGCCCGGGCACCAGGCTTCTGAATTAACTGAATTAACCGCCGGCGATATGTGTCACCAGCAAATCAAAGAAGTTGATCTGCACACGCGCCTCGATGTTGTGCTGGAGGGTATGGCGGAGTTAGGGATTAACGCAGTATTGGTGTTAAAGCAGGATCGTCTGGCAGGCATCCTGACCAGTCAGGATGCCTGCCGCGGATTTGCATCCTGGCTGAAAAAGGAATACCTGCCCAATGATGACCCCAGTATTGCCTGACGCTTGTTAGTACGGACACTGCTGTTACGAGCGCTATTGCTGTTGTTGCGAACGGTGGGGTGCTGATTGAGTGCACTTAATTGGTTCGTGATAAAATTATAAATGCTTAAAAATGGCGCATGACAAAGGCGCCATTTTTTATGGCGCTAAATCTGTTTGTTGGGGTAAAAGTTTATTTAATTCAATGGCTTAGGCTTTATTTTTTTGGGTTTTAAGCTGCTTGGTACAGAGTTTGCGAAACGGTTGATAACCGACGCCGCCAGATTCTAAAGGAATTGCTTATGCACTCAGTTGCCGATATCCAGGATTACCGTACTGTTAGCCACAGCGGACACTTTTCAACGGCTTTTCATGCCGATCTGTTTGACTCTCTGGCTTCCATCCTGCAAGAACGCTATCAGGATGAAGACAGCATTCAGCGTATTTTATCGCTGGCATGTGAAAATACCGGCCTGCAAAATATTTCGGTCGCGGTGCCCGACTCTCCAAGCCGTTTTAAGGCCCAATTCTGTTCAACCGGTGTCAGTAACGGCGTCTACAGTTTTGCTGTACAGCACGCATTATGCCGTCAGTTTGAATCCCGCGAATGGCTGGTTATCAAAGATGGCCGTGAGCGGGCTGATGTCTTTGTTCCGGCGCACAGCAAGCTGACAACCCAGGACCGCTGCCTGTTGATGCCTCTGGTATTACGTCAGTCGGTATTGGCCGTGCTGGTGATTGACCTGCGGAATACCAATGGAGCGTCACTGGAGTTATCGCTGTTGAGTTTCCTGGGGGCACAAATAGCTCAGATGTTAGCGACTCAGGTGGTGCCTAACTTTAAAACGCTTTATGCCCGTCCTTATCAACGTGTCACGGGCGACGAATTGAGCGATATTCGTGACGCTATCGAAAAATGTAATGGCAATAAAACCATGGCAGCAAAAGTGCTGGGCCTGACCCCAAGACAGCTACGTTATCGTCTGGCAAAACTATCTGAATAAGGTAGCTGAATGAAGTATCTGAACTAGGCATTTGAATAGCCTTATCTTAATCCTGATCATGACGTTTCATTAAACTGTCATCACCAGCGGGGCAAACTGGTTAAATACTAACCATGAGCCCCGTTATGACTCCCATCCGAATCAGCATTGTTACTGAAACGTACGTCCCTGATGTGAATGGCGTGGCCAATTCTTTGCGCCATTTAATTAGCTCGCTGGACTCAAAGCGCTATCGTGTTCAGATTATTCGTACGACCCCCAAAAAAAACTGGTTACCGGAAGAGGAAGAAATCTGGACGTCCGGAATTACTATTCCTATGTATCCGGATTTGCAAATTGGCTTGCCTGCAAAGAATAAAATTTCATCAGCGTGGCAGCAGTTTCAGCCAGACCTGATCTTTATTGCCACCGAAGGCCCGCTGGGTTATTCCGCTTTAAAAGAGGCACAACGTCGAACGCTGCCCGTGCTGAGTGCCTTTCATACTAATTTTCACCGTTACAGCAGTTATTACGGTTTTGGTTGGATTAAAAACCTCACGCTGAACTGGTTACGGCGTTTTCACAATAAAACACTGGCGACTCTGGTACCGTCACGGGAAAGTGCTGATTTTTTGCGACAGTCTGATTTTCTAAATGTTCATGTTTTACCGCATGGTGTGGATTGTGAATTGTTCCACCCCAAGCGACGCTCAATACAATTACGACAGCAGTGGGGCATCACTCCAGAACAACCCGTGGCTTTGTATGTCGGCCGTATTGCCGCCGAAAAAAATATCCCACAAGTGATCAGCAGTTTTCGTCAATGCCAGCAGCAACATCCGGATTTGCGCCTGGTGATGGTTGGGGATGGGCCGATGCGTGATGAGTTGGAACAACAAAATCCGGATATTGTTTTTGCTGGCGTAAAAACCGGAGAGGCGCTGGCAAGGCATTATGCGTCGTCAGACTGTTTTGTGTTTGCCAGCCTGACAGAGACATTTGGTTTGGTCACGCTGGAAGCCATGGCGAGTGGTTTACCGGTCGTCGCCTATGACTTGGCTGCAGCTTCTCAGTTTATTCGTAACGGAGAAAACGGTTATCTGGCTCCGGGGGAAGACACCGATAACTTTACTCAGGCATTTCAACAGCTGTTAAATCTGGACTTATCCGAAGCAGGCAAGACAGCCCGAACTCATGCCGAGCAGGCAAGTTGGAGCGCTGTTGCAGATTTGTTTGATCATCACGTGAAGCAAGCGCTTTATTGTGAGCCGGTGACAGTGTCGGCAAAGATTCAAACCATGGTATGAGGTTTGCTCTATCTGATAATAGTAAAACTATTATCATGGAGATCGGCCTGTGGAATTTAACCGCCAAAGTATCGCTACTCTGCAAAAAATCAAACGTCTTGCCAAAGAAGAGCAGGGTTGCATTATTCATTATGATTCGCCAACACTGGAGCATGATCTGCGAACGCTGGTGCAAAGTGGTGTCAGCCCGGCTCTATTAGCCCTGATCGAAGATTTTTTGCCTTCTCAGGAGCCTTCTCCGGCATTTACAACTGAGCCCAGGATGTATCGTGGAGCCGCATATGTTGTGGATGATGCTGCCCGGACGGCTAAGCGTACCCAAAAAATTTACCGTGGCCAGGTGGTCATGGCCTGACGTTTTAGTTCCTGATTGATAATTGGGTGTGCAATATGATGGTGCGATTAAAGTATGCACGCCCAATCACTGAACATGGTGTCATCAAACTACTCGTGTTTCTTTTCACCTTTTGTATGATGCTTGTTTGTATGCTCAGCAAGTAATATACCATTCCCTTTGTTTTTGTATGGCCATTTGACTTGTATCAAGCTTGTATCCGGGTCCTTGGTTACGACTAAAATCCCTTGATATGTATCAAGTTCACCTCTGCCGTCGCTGCTAAATTAATTGCATAGCAATTGAGCTGGTGTTTCCACCAGTACACAAAAATACGAGAGAGAGGTGAGCATTATGTTTATGGATGAAGTGGTATTTGCTGGTTTAGCCATTGTAGGGCTGACTTGTGCTTTTTTTGTAGGCTTTTACCTGGCCGTTAAAAATGACATCAAAAAGCACGGCACCGGCGAATAACTAACGCTTTTAAAACCGGGTGCCACGCTCGCAGTCGTGACATCTGAGGTTGTTTCCTTTTCTGCGCTGAGCATCTTGCTCTCTGAGTGAGTACCTTGCCTCTGGGCCTAACCCTTGTGGTTATGGCCCCTTTTTTATCCGCTTTTTATTTTCTCAGAGCTGGTGGCGCGCCAGCAGTAATGGCTGGTTGATGTTCATCGCCTGTAAACGTTGAAGTAATGCCTGTAATGGTTCGCCTTCTTCAACCGGGCCAATCCTGACTTTGTGCAATGTCAGCTGTTGTGAATGCCTCACGGTTGTAACACCCACCTGAGTATCACTGCCTAATTCTGTTTGTAAGCGCTGCTGTAGCTTTTTAGCCGCCGTTGGATCCGACAATGCCCCTACTTGAACCCAGCGTTCGGATTGATTCTTTGGCGGATGAATGACATCGACCTGAACGTTAGCGGTACCTTGCTTGTGGATCCCCAGCTTGACGGCAGCCGCGTATGAAAGGTCGATGATGCGACCCTCGTGAAAAGGCCCGCGGTCGTTCACCCGGACAACCACAGACTGGTTGTTATCCAGGCGGGTAACACGAACGTAGCTGGGTAAAGGCAGTGTTTTATGAGCGGCAGTGAATTGATAAACATCATAGATCTCACCATTGGAGGTCTGATGTCCATGAAATTTCATGCCATACCAGGAAGCAATACCGCGACCGCTGTAGCCGTCTGCACTGTCCATCACCTGATACTCTTTGCCCAACACGGTGTAACGCTTGGGGTTGCCCATCACACTCTTTGCTTCAATTCTGGGAGTTGGTTCTTTTAGTGCCTGAACATCGGCGATTGGTGCGGGCGTAAAATCTTGCGAGTGCTGATAGCGAGAACTGCTGCAACCAGCCAGCAGAGTGCTGGCTGCGAGAAGAACAGCGGAAAGAGAAACAACGATATGGCGCATTTTATTTCGCCAGTTCTTCGCTAAGCTGGTAAACCGCCATGGCATACATACGGCTGTGATTGTAACGGGTGATCACATAGAAGTTGTATTCCCCCAGCCAGAACTCCGCTCCGTTTTTACCTTCTAAACGCATCAGGGTGGCGGCTTTGTCGTCAGCAATCGCTTCGGTTGGTGTAACCCCCAGTGCTTTTAACTCACCGGCGGTCCACTTAGGTTTACGACGATCGTTAACGACTGGCTGATATTGATCACCAGTGACACGCACACGTTGAGTGACGGGTTCGCCATCACGCCAGCCGTGACGTTTAAAGTAGTTGGCGACGCTATGAATGGCATCCGCCGGATTGTTCCACAGGTCACGTTTGCCATCGCCATCACCATCAACGGCATAACTCAGATAACTGGTAGGAATAAACTGACCATATCCCATTGCACCAGCATAGGAACCTTTGATCACCGCCGGGTCCAGTTGCTCTTTTTCGGCTAGCGCAAAGAAGGCTTTTAATTCACGCCAGAACAATGGACGTTTGGGGTAATCAAAGGCCAGAGTGGATAACGAGTCTAGCACCCGGTAGCGGCCCTGGCGTTTGCCATAAAAGGTTTCAACACCAATGATTGCCGCAATAATTTCTTTTTTAACGCCGTATTTCTGTTCGGCTTCGGTCAGCAGATCATCGTATTGTTTCAGGAAGGCTTTACCCTGCTCAATACGTTTTGTGGTGAGGAAAATTTGTCGATACTCATGCCACTCTTTGCTTTTTTCTGCAGGGCGTTGAATGGCTTCTAATACGGAATCCAGTTTCTTTGATTGGGATAACCATTTTTTCGCTTCACTGGCTGGAATCTGATATTCCGCTTCCAGTTCTTTACTGAATTCTTCAAAGCGAGGGTGCTGGTCATAGGCTGCAAAAGCAGACGCGCCTGACAGGCTCCATAAGGTCAAAATACCTGAGGCAACTCCAGCTAAGCGTGATAAACGCATCATAAAAAATCTGTCCTTATTTTTTGCTGTGGGTATTCATCGACATCAGAATACCGAAGGCGGCTAATAAACTGACAACCGATGTGCCGCCATAACTAATCAATGGCAAGGGTACGCCGACCACTGGCAAGATGCCACTGACCATACCAATATTTACGAACACATAAATAAAAAATGTGACCGCTAAACTACCTGACAACAAACGGCCGAATAAGGTTTCACAGCGTACGGATAAAATCAGGCAACGTAAGATAATCAGAAAATACAGTGTCAGCAGCGCCAACACGCCAATAAGCCCGAGTTCTTCCGCCAGCACGGCAATAATAAAGTCAGTATGGCTCTCCGGCAGGAACTCCAGCTGCGACTGGGTGCCCTGCATAAACCCTTTGCCTTCAATGCCACCAGAACCAATGGCGGTTTTCGATTGAATGATGTTCCAGCCAGAACCGAGTGGGTCGCTCTCCGGGTTCAGAAAGGTTAAGACCCGCTGTTTCTGGTATTCGCGCATCACAAAAAACCACATCAGTGGTGCACAGGCGGCAACCAGGCCAACCATCGAAAAAATCAGCCACCACGGCATACCAGCAAAAAACAGCACCAATAACCCGGACGTACTGACCAGAATGGAAGTGCCTAAATCCGGCTGTTTCAGAATCAGCACGGTGGGTATGGCAACGATTGCCAGCGCTTTGACCAGATCAAAAAACTTAGGAGGTACCGGGCGCTTGGCCATGTACCAGGCAACCGTTAATGGCAGGGCAAGTTTTACCAGCTCAGACGGCTGAAAACGCGGTAATCCAGGCAGGTCGAGCCAGCGTTGTGCGCCCTTGGCACCAACGCCTGCAACCAATACACCGATTAAGGCAATCAGGCCCGCGGCGTAACCCCAGGGGGCCAGACGTTGATACATTCTTGGAGGAATTTGTGCCGCAATAAACAGGGCAACAAAACCAATACCATAATGAATGGCCTGACGCTTGACCATGTGCCAGTCCTGGCCGCTGGCGCTGTACAATAGCAGCAGTCCACTTCCCGTCAGTACCAGCAATAGAAGCAATAAAATCAGGTCAACGTGAATGCTGGCAAACCAGGCGCGGCTGCGGTCAAAGCCGTGCTGGCTGGTTGTTTCAGACATGGTGCGGGAAAAGTCAGTGCCAGCCATCAGCCTTCAGCGCCTCCCAGATATTCGTTGATGATGCTTTGTGCAATTGGCGCGGCAGTTTTACCGGCGGATTCACCATTTTCAACCACCACCGCGACAGCAATAGCAGGCTGTTCGATGGGGGCAAACGCGATAAATAAGGCGTGATCCCGCAAACGCTCTTTTAATGCTTCTGAGTCATACTCTTCATCCTGTTTAATACCAACCACCTGGGCGGTACCGGTTTTACCAGCAATGGGGTATTTCAGATTGGCTAATAAACGCCGTGCGGTGCCATGCGTGCCAGTGATTACCTTTTGCATGGCGGTAAACATTTTGTCCCAGTCTTGCGGGTTTTTCAGCTGAATATCCGGCGTGTCCGGGTGTGGAATCTGATCCAGTGTGTCGTTGTGAGCATAAATCAACCGCGGGGTGACCCACTTGCCACGGTTGGCCAGCACGGAGGTTGCTGTCGCCAGCTGGATTGGAGTGGCCAGCATATAACCCTGGCCAATGCCGAGGTTAACGGTATCGCCAGCGTACCAAAAGGTTTTGGCGCGTTTTTGTTTCCAGTCCCGGCTGGGCAAAATACCGCGCAGGGCATTGTTCACGTCTAGAGTGGCGTTGTTACCGAAGCCAAACTGCCCCAGAAACGGTGAGATAGCATCAACACCGGTGCGTACCGCAATTTCATAAAAGTAGGTGTCGCACGACTCCACAATGGCGTCCTGCATATCTACCATGCCATGGCCTTTACGTTTCCAGTCGCGATAAACACGCTCATCATTGGGCAATTGATACCAGCCGGGGTCGTCGATTTCTTCGCTCCAGTTGGTGGTGCCAGCGTCCAGCATGGCTAACCCTAAAAAGGGTTTTAACGTTGAGGCCGGTGGGTATTGGCCTCGACGAGTGCGGTCAAATAGCGGCAGATCTGGATTGTCACGTAATGCAGAATAATCTTTGTGCGAAATGCCGGTGACAAATAAATTCGGGTCAAAGCTGGGGTTGCTGTACAAACTGAGGATACCGCCACTGGCGACTTCGATCGCGACTAATGCACCGCGCCGCCCCTGGAGTTCTTGTTCAGCCAGTTTTTGCAGGCGGGTATCCAGGTGCAGGGTGATGTCATCACCGGGAACCGGGTCGGTTTGTTCAATAACCCGCAGGATACGTCCCCGGGCGTTGGTTTCTACCTTTTGATAACCAACCTGGCCGTGAAGGTCTTGTTCGTACTGTTTTTCTACCCCTAATTTACCGATAAAACGGGTGGCACTGTACTGGCGTTTTTTATCCGGGTCGGCATCCAGTTTTTTCTGTTCTTTCTGGTTGATACGAGCAACATAGCCCAGCACATGGGCAAAGGACTTACCCTGTGGATAATGGCGTACCAGCTGGGCTTCGACATCGACCCCTGGCAGGTAAGCGCGATTGACCAGTACCTGGGCAATTTCTTCTTCGCTGAGGCGATGACGTAGCACTACAGGTTCAAACGGGCGACGACGGAATTTCCGGCGTTTTTCAAATTGCTCAAGATGACGATCTGACACGCCAATCAGCTGGTTGAGGAAATCGAGTGTCTGCTCCATATCCGTGACCCGCTCAGGCACTAAGGTCAGGCTGTAGCTGGGGATGTTCTCAGCCAGTAAAACGCCATTACGGTCGTAAATTAAGCCCCGGTTCGGAGTAATTGGGCGTAATTGAATGCGGTTGTTTTCAGACAGGTCGCGGTATTTTTCATGCAGATCAATTTGCAGATAGGCCATGCGCCAGGCCAGCACACACAGCATGATCAGAATAATCAGTCCGAGTACGATGGCGCGGGAGCGGAATAATGATCTTTCCGCTGATTTATCCCTGAACGACTGCTCCCACATGCTTGACCTGGCCTATTTGTGATAAGGGTGGCCCTGAAGAATACTCCAGGCACGGTAAAGTTGTTCGGCCATTAATACGCGTACCAATGGGTGGGGCAAGGTGAGGTTTGATAGTGACCAGCGTTGCTTCGCCAGTGCTAACACGTCAGCCGTCATGCCATCCGGGCCGCCAATCAGCAAGGCGACATCGCCCCCTTGCATGCGCCAGTCACTCAGGTTACTGGCCAGCTGTTCCGTGCTCCAGGGTTTGCCTTTGACGTCCAGTGCAACCACGTGATCCTGAGGACGAATGGCTTTTTTCAGCGCCTCGGCCTCTTGTTGCATGGCTTTCTCTTTGGAGGTGTTTTTGGCACGGTGGCCGGGTGATATTTCTACCAGTTCGAGCGCACAATCATTGGGTAAACGTTTGGCGTATTCCTGATAGCCCTGCTCAACCCAGGCAGGCATCTTAGTGCCTACCGCCAGCAATCTTAGCTTCATGTGTTATTCGTTATCTTCTTCTGGCTCACCGCTATCTTCGGGTTCTCCCCAAAGGCGCTCCAGATCGTAGAAGTGGCGTGCCTGATCGGTCATAACGTGGACAACCACGTCACCTAAATCGATCAGAACCCAGTCAGAAGCGGCACGGCCTTCGGTACCATTCGGGCGCAGGCCAGCATGTTTGGATTTTTCTTCGACGTTACCGGCTACTGCCGCGACATGGCGGTTGGAGGTGCCGGTTGCGATGATCATCCAGTCGGTGACGGAGGTGCGGCCACGAACATCCAGTTCAGTGATGTTTTGGGCTTTCATGTCGTCCAGTGCATCCACCACCAGCGATTTAATTTGATCTGTTTGCATTGTTTATATGTCAGGCTCTATCGATAGAGTTGTTGTTGATTAAGAAAATCCAGTACCGCGTCCGGCACCAGAAAGTGAATATTGTGACCCTGCTTGATGGCGCGGCGCAAGTAAGAGGCCGATATATCAAGTTCCGGCAGGGGTTGCAGGCAAATCGTGCCGGATTCAGAGTCTAGCAACTGGCTGATGGAACGCTGCCGCAACTCCAGCTGTTGTTCCTGCCAGTGACTGGTGTTTTGCTCCGTTTCCACATCGGATGTGTCAGGGGGGCGGCTAACCACCAATAAGTTAGCTTGCTCTAATAATTCCAGTGGCTGATGCCAGTGTTCAAAGCCTTGCCAGGCATCTTGTCCCATCACCCAGGTAAAACTGACTCCGGGGTACTGTGCTTTCAGGGCGGCAACCGTAATGGCACTATAGCTGTAAGCATCGCGCAGCAGTTCAATATCGCAGGCTTCGACCCCATCCAGTTCACGACACGCCAACGACAGCATCTGTAAACGCTGCTCACCATTGGCTTGAGGTTGTGGCCGGTGTGGCGGAATACGGTTAGGAATCAGCAGAACTTTATCAAACCCTAAGTCGCGCAGCTGTGCAGCAATGCGTAAATGACCAATATGAATCGGGTCAAAGGTGCCGCCGAGCAATGCCCAACGGCCGGTGGCATCAGAGATTGGAACCGTTTCTGCGTTGGTAACAGACATTAACTGCGTACTTCACCGTTACCGAGTACAACGTATTTTTGTGACGTCAGGCCGTCGAGCCCAACCGGACCACGCGCATGAATTTTATCGGTAGAGATACCAATTTCCGCGCCTAAGCCATATTCAAAGCCATCGGCAAAACGGGTCGAGGCATTAATCATCACCGAGCTGGAGTCGACTTCGGTCAGGAAGCGACGCGCCAGGGTGTAGTTTTCACTGATAATGCTATCGGTGTGGTGAGAGCCATAGTGGTTGATGTGTTCAATCGCCTGGTCCATATCGTCGACCAGTTTGATCGATAAAATCGGGGCCAGGTATTCGGTATGCCAGTCTTCTTCTGTGGCTTCAACGGCGTCCGCCAGAATGGCGCGTGTCGCTGCACAACCACGCAGTTCAACACCAATTTCACCATAAGCACTGGCCAGTTCCGGTAACACCTCAGCAGCCACGGCAGTGTGTACCAGCAGGGTTTCCATGGTGTTGCAGGTGCCATAACGATGGGTCTTGGCATTAATCGCAATATTAATGGCTTTGGTTTTGTCAGCAAACTGATCGATGTAAACATGGCAGATGCCGTCGAGGTGTTTAATCACGGTGACTTTGGCGTCGCGGCTGATACGTTCAATCAGGCCTTTGCCGCCCCGCGGCACAATCACATCGACGTATTCTGGCATGGTGATTAATTCACCTACGGCGGCACGGTCGGTGGTTTCAACCACTTGTACGGTTTCTGCCGGCAGACCCGCTGCGGCTAAGCCTTTAGCAATACATTTCGCCAATGCCTGGTTGGCTTCGATTGCTTCAGAACCACCACGCAGGATGGCGGCGTTGCCTGATTTTAAACACAAGCTGGCGGCTTCAATGGTAACGTTCGGGCGGCTTTCATAGATGATGCCAATCACGCCAAGAGGCACGCGCATTTTACCCACCTGAATGCCGGTTGGTCGGTATTTCAGATCAGTGATTTCACCCACTGGGTCAGCCAATGCGGCGACCTGACGCAGACCTTCAATCATGGTGTCGATGGTGGCATCGGTCAGTTGCAGACGATCCAGCAGAGCAGCCTCAAGGCCGTTTTCTTCACCGCGTTTCATATCACGCTGATTGGCGGTTTTCAGCGCTTCACGTTCGTCACTGATGGCATCGGCAATGGCCAGCAGTGCAGCATTTTTGTTTTGGGTCGATGCGCGGGCAATGGCACGAGATGCCTTGCGGGCATTCTCACCCAGAGATTTCATATATTCGGTTACATCCATCGATCACACCGCTTGGCAGACTGTTTCAAAAAAGGCGCAGTATATACTAACTGGTGCTTGTACTACACTTACTGCGGTTGCACGACGACGGGCGTCGGGCGGTTATTTTCACTACTCTGCTCAGGAGCGGATCCGGTTCTATGGGAAAAACACAGTTTCACAGTGTTATGGCATCACAGGTTAAGGCGGTTTATTGCCTGTTGGCTGCTGTCGGACTGGCGGTGATCACGATATTAGACTGGTTTGAAAATAAGCTGATATTTGCCGCCGTAGCAGGAAGCTTTTCGTTACTGTTGGTGTTGTACGCGGGCTTTTTATTATTACGCCGGAAAAAACGTTCTTCCCCATACCCTGAATGGCTGTTAGTTGGCTTACTGACGTTGTTCACATTATTCGGTATGAATCAAAGTGCCCAGGTTGTGCATTGGGTTTATTTTGTTCCCGTATACACCTACTTCCTGTTTCCATTTCGTATTGCTAACTACATTACGCTGTTTTATAGCCTGATTCTGGTGATCATGGTGTTGAATCAGTTTGATAGTTATATCCGCCTGCAAATGTTGTTCACCTACGCCGCCTGTTATGCCTTTTCGGTGATGTATGCACTGATTAATGAGCGTAATAACCACGGGCTGACTGAAATTGTGAATACCGACCCTTTGACTCAGGTGTACAACGAACACCAGTTGTCCCTGGATCTGAACAAAGAAATGACCCGCGCTGATCGTCAGCGCAGTCAGCTGATGTTGCTGGCGATTGCCACACCGGTCAGCTGGCATAAGCTGAAAGTGGAAGATTATGAGCAGCGCCTGAGTTATCTGGGAAAAAAACTGCGTCATAGCTTGCGCAACTATGACTCCTGTTATCGTCTCAATACGGACGATTTTATTATCCTGATGCCACACAGCGGTAATGATGAGGCGGTTCAGCTTCAGAGTGTTATTCAGGAAGTGATGAAGAGCACCCGTTATCCTGAACTGCATGATATGCAGATGCATCAGGAGCACTACCGCCCGGACGACGATACTCACAGTTTAATTGAGCGGGTAATGGAGACACTGCATGCTGAGTAATATCCCCCAGGACCAGCTGCAGCCACGGTTACAGATTCTGGTTTATATTCTGGCAGCTCTGGCGGTCACTATTCTGATGTACGATCAGTACTATCAGGGGTTGTACCCTTTGGTGCTGAGTAATGCTATTGCCATTCCGGCCTTTTTATTCAGCGCGATTTTTATTTATATCAACCGCGACCGAGATACTTACGCCTGGGTTAATTACCCGCTGATTTTACTGCTGGTTTTACTGGCGCTGTATCAGCTGCCGCGTTACCCACAGCTGATGATTCATTATCTTTATGCTGTGCCGCTGTTCAGCTATTTTTGTTTACCCATTCTTCATGCGACGTTGTTTAACTTTCTGGTGGCGGCAGCCGTCATTGTGATTGTCTGGACCGATGCAGGCACTGCGATTGGCTTACGCACCGGAACAAACTATCTGTTGCTGGTTGTCTCAGCCTGGTGTTTTGCCTACCTGACTCAACTTAAATCGGAGTCTCTGAAGCGCATGGCACTGACGGACCCGGAAAGCAGTGCTTACAATGCCAGGCATTTTCAGAATGCGCTCGAACGTGAGATTGCCCGCAGTGAGACGACACGCCAGAGTGTTTCGCTCATTGGTCTGGTCATCGAAGATTATCAGCAGCTGATCGATTTACACGGAAAGTGGGTTATGCAACAGCTGTTACCGAACTTTGTTGGTCGAGCGCAGGAACAGATTCGCGCGGCTGATGAAGTATTTCGTCTGGAAAAAGATAAATTCGTGTTGATTCTGCCCCATTGTCCGGAAGATGGGGCGATCATTCTGATGGAACGTATCAAGCGTAATATGCAGTCGCATACCTGGAAGCCGGTCAGTGAAATTGAACTGGCAACGGCAGCCGTCAGCTGGCAGCCTGGGGAAGACAGTGGCGATCTGGAAAAGCGTCTTGAAATGAAGCTTAAAAAACAAAAGCGGGCCAGCTTACAGCTGGCAGCTTTTGATGAATAACGGACTTCTTTACAGGCTCTAGGTTGACGCCCGGATAATACGCACCAGCGTTTGGGTTTTTGCTCGCGGCATATCTAAGGTGTCGTAAAAGGAAGCCGGATCGTGCACCTCGACGTGGCTGAACCCATCTTCCTGAAATCCTTGCTGAATGGCTTCGTCACTGCGGTAATGCAGTGGCCATTGTCCTCGGGTAAAAAAGCCAACCAACTTTTGGGCGAACTGAACGTACTTATAAGACGGATGCTCAATAAAATCCGGGTACAGGTCTGTGACGTAAAATCCTTGTGGAAACTGTTTCAGGCCCTGAGCCATGTGTGACCAGACTTGTTTGATGGTGGCCAGGTCAAAATAATTCACCAGACCTTCGGTCACAATCGCTGTTTTTTTCG
The DNA here is from genome assembly GCF_024397975.1 of Bacterioplanoides sp. SCSIO 12839. Lineage (NCBI taxonomy): Bacteria > Pseudomonadati > Pseudomonadota > Gammaproteobacteria > Oceanospirillales > Oceanospirillaceae > Bacterioplanoides > Bacterioplanoides sp. SCSIO 12839. The sequence continues at coordinate 3,306,467 of NZ_CP073745.1, read as the reverse complement.
TCGGATCCAGTTGGCTGAGTAACGACTGAATCGACAGCTCCCCATCCTGCTCAAGAATGTTGCAAGGAAATACCTGATGTTGGGAATCAACACCGATCTTCTGCAGTAGGGTTTGTTTGCGTTGCGCCATGCCGGGTAGGTCACCCTCAATATAACGCAGTTGAGGGTATTTCTGTTTCAGCCGATATCCACGCGGTGACAAGCCACAGGCGAGTTCGAGTACCTGCTCGACCCCTTCCTCCAGAATCAGTCTTTCAATCTGATGATCAATAACGGAGTGGCGCTGTAATAAAAAAACATCGATATCCGCCCCGGCAACGTTGCGTAAAAAAGCATTGATGGGTGTTAACACTGCATTCGCAAGCCGGCCGGTGCTGGTGGCAAACTCGGTGGCCGATAAACCATGTTTAAACCAGACATAGCCGGTGTAATGGGCGCTGATGCTGATACGAGATGTATCCGTAGTCATGAGGTACTCTTTGGTGAGTTATTGTTGTTATATTGGCTAAGCATACCGGGAAGTTGGCCTGCAAACCAAGCTCACTGATTACGATAGAAATTCAGATCTTTGTTGGCTTCGTTCAGCTGATATTCGAGGTCCGCGACTTTTTGTTTAAGCTCACGTGAGGCTTCTTGTTCCTGCTGGTGTTGCTCCAGCACCTGTTGCATATCTGCTTTGGCGCCGTCTACTTGCGCCTTCCAGCGTTTACTAAGCTGCCAGCCAACAATTCCCCCGCCAATGATCATGCCTGCCAGAATGGCAAAAACCAACGTCATGAAAACTCTCCGTTTGTATCACTGAATGTATTCCCGGCCAGTGTATCAGAGTTGTCTGGCTTGTACTCAGGCCGGAGGTGTCTGATAGAATCGCGCATCTGTTTATCCGGAAATAAAAGGCAAGCGTGTGACAATTGGCCAGCTAGTAGAGAAGAGTGGAGCACAGATCCGTATTTTTGATCTTGGACGCCGCATCGAAAAAGTGTCGAAAAAAGACTTTGCTGATTTTGAACAGCTGGCAAAGCCTTATCCGGTGCCTTACCTGAAACACGCCTGGGTGGGTGTGCTCAGCTGGAACCCAAAACAAGCAGGCCAGCACAATATCTGGTTTCTGAAGTTGCCGCTGGATGAGCAAAACTTCCTTCAGCCGGGGCCACGGGATGCCTTTTTAGAGCATTGGCTGCGAGTGGTTGCCGATCCGGATAAAGAACATGGCGAAGCGCCGTGTTCATTTAAACCCGATCAGAATCGCATGGCGTATTTTCATTCCATTGCGTTAATGACGTTAGGTCAGCCAACCACTCAATATTACTCGACCAGCCGGGCTTACCTCAGTGGCGATCTGGGTTGGGATAACTGGCAACAACTTGGCTTGCAAGGGCTGGCCGAAGTGGTGGCCCGCCTGGGGCAGGACAACAATGAGGCGCTATTGTCTGGTGCTATAGGCAAGATGCCAGAGGTGCCGCGTAATGTGTTGCTGGGTTATCTTGAAAATGCTCAGCCGGGGCACGATCTGACAGTTGCTGTGAATGACTGTTTATCACAGGTAGTGGCAGCAGGGCCTGGAGCCGGTGATCTGGCGGCATTTGCCCGGGCATTGTCGCGCAGTGTGAACATCCAGCAGCGGCAGTTGTTGCTGCAGGCCATTCTGGCGCATCCGGTGAGTCGTTCGGTCGAAGTTCTGGCAGCGTTAGGAAGTCGCTGCTGGCAAGATCTGAGCGGTGAGCGATTGCTCGCTTATCTGGAAGTGCTTGCCGACAATGAAGAATCTGATAAAGGGCAGGGCGCACAGGTCTTTTGTGCGCTGGTGGCCGACCTGATGACACTGCCTGGCATGCGCGAGCAAATTTTACAGGCCTTCCGTAATCCACAGCGCAGCGACAAGCTCAGTGCCGCTATTGGTGAGCTGATGTCATTGGTAAATGCCGCCGACCATACGGTGCAATAACATGAACCCGCATGACTCTTCATCTTGCCCTTGTTGCTCTGGGGCAGGTTACGCTGATTGTTGTTTGCCTTTCCATCGGGGAAAGGCTGCTCCATCTCCCGAAGCTCTGATGCGATCACGCTACAGTGCCTTTGCGTTGGAGCTGGCTGATTATCTGAAGCAAACCTGGCATCCACAAACACGGCCACAGGACCTGACTCTGGAGCCCAATACACAATGGTTGAAGCTTGATGTATTGAACAGCACGACTACTGGTGAGCAGGGAACCGTCAGCTTTGTCGCGACCTTCAAAGAGAAAAGTGAATACCTGCAGCTGTCCGAAACATCGGATTTTGTGTTTGATGATGGGGTCTGGTACTACCTCGATGGGAATGCTCAATTTGAAACCTTTAAGCCAGGCCGTAACGACCCTTGTTTATGCGGCAGCGGCAAAAAGTTCAAAAAGTGTTGTGGATGATGGTTGGTTGTATTTTGCTCAATTGACTTTCTTTCCATTTCATAAAATCTTCTGACTTCTTGCTTGAATAACTTAAGAAACGGTCTAAAATGCGACCCTCGTCACATGATGTCACAATTTGTAACGCTTGCGATGTGTCTGAAAGGAAAAGTTAACTCCGTTAAAACGGTTTTTCACCTGTGTTTTAATGATTTACGGATTTGCTATGGAAAGCGTCGTGCTACATAAACGCTCCTCGTTTGCCATTATGACGGATGTTGTCATGGCTTTATTGGTGAGAGAGCTTAAAACTCGTTTTGGCTCCAGCCGCTTAGGTTACTTCTGGGCCTTAGCTGAGCCAATACTGCAAGCCTCTGTCATGGCTGTGATCTTTACCGTATTGCAGCGTACATCGGTAAACGGCATTGAAATTGCCCCCTTTCTTCTTGTGGCTGTTGTTCCGTTTAAGTTTTTTGCAAAATTATTGCCCCAGCTAACCGTTGCTGCGCAATCGAACCAGGCCTTATTAGCTTACCGTCAGGTTACTCCGATAGATCCGCTTCTTACGCGTTTTATCATTGAGGTAGCGACACTGATTCTTGTGTTTGTGATTATTGGTCTGATCATGTCCTGGTTGGGGTTTAACATGTGGCCACAAGATCTGCTTGCCCTGATACTGGTGTTGGGAGTCCTGGCATGGCTCGGCTTTGGCATAGGCCTGTGTTTATGTGTGGCGGTTATCTACTGGAAAGATACAACCAAACTTTTATCTTTTGTAATGGCGCCCATGTTTTTTATTTCCGGAATTTTCTTTGCCGCTACGATGATTCCTGAACCCTTTTGGAAATACTTTACCTGGAATCCGATTTTTCATGCGTTGGAATTAAGCAGAGATGCGTATTTTAAAGCGTATGAGACGCCAGTAGGTGATCTTGCCTTTATTGCCGGGTGTGCGTTGTTCTTTAACGCGCTTGGCCTGATGTTGTATCAGGTTAATAAGCATAAGTTTGTTTCATCATGATTTATTTAGAGGATGTCAGTCGGTATTTTGTTACCAAGCAAGGCCGCAGGTACGTTTTTAAAAACGTAACCGCTGCGATCCCATGTGATAAAAGTGTCGCTATTTTAGGCCCTAACGGCGCAGGAAAATCGACATTGGTCAGGATGCTCGGAGGAGCTGACAGTCCTAACAAAGGCAAAATATCCAGTGATGAAAATGTGTCCTGGCCGCTTGGGCTTCAGGGCGGGCTACAGGGCAGTATGACTGGCCGTGAAAATGTAAGGTTTGTTGCCCGTATTCATGGTGTTAAAGACACTCGCCAAATTGAACAGCAAGTAGAAGATTTTGCAGAAATTGGCAGCTACTTTGATGAACCTGTCAAAAGTTATTCGAATGGCATGCGAGCGCGTGTCGCCTTTGGCCTGACTATGGGCTTTGATTTTGATTTTGATGTACTGCTGATTGATGAGTTGACCGCTGTTGGAGATGCAAGGTTTAAGAAGAAATCTGAAGCAATATTGCAGCAGAAGTACAAAAAGACCAAGGTGTTTATGGTGAATCATTCTGTTGAGCAGCTGAAAAAATTTTGTGAAGCGGCAATCGTTATTGAGAATGCAGGTATCACATATTATGAAAATTTAGCCGACGGTTTAGAGCGTTACCGGAGTTTATATGACAATGCCTGATAATTCGCTGCCTAAGCCTGCTGAAGCTGATAGCGAGAAAACGAAGCAGGCGCTGAACCCTGCACAAAGAAAGCTGAAAAAGCTTAAAAATAAACCTGTTCAGTTTGTAAAAGACTCTAAGGCTTATACAAAGGCAAAAACAGGCTTGTATCTGACAAGAGCAAAGCTGGGCTCATTCGCATTAGTCGTTTTGCTATCTATCTTCATTGTTGTGTATTACACGCTCATTGCTTCGCCTCGTTATGTCAGTGAAACACAGTTTGTAGTCAAGCAGGCTGCGGGCAATGAAATACCGCTGCCAGGGTTGGCATCGTTGGCAGGCTCAACCTCAGGAATGAGGGATGCTTTGATTCTGAAGCGGTTTATTGAGTCTCGTGAGATGGCTGTAGCATTGGATAACAGCGTTGCATTAAAAGCGCACTATGAAAACTCTGACTGGGATACTTTAAGCCGATTACAGCATTCAAGTACTGTTGAAGACTACGTTGAGTATTACAAGCAGCATATTTTGGTTTTTTACGATGAAATGTCAGATGTGCTACGTGTAGAAGTGCAAACATTTAACCGTGAATATTCATTAATGGTTGCTCAGTCATTATTAAAAATCAGTGAAAAGTTTATTAATGATCTTGGAGCTGAAATGGTTGATCAGCAAACTACCTTTGCCAGGGAAGAAGTTGAACGTTCCTATCAACAGTTAAAGAAGCAACAGACAACATTAATTGCATTTCAGGACGAGTTTCAGCTTTATAATCCAGAGCAGCAAGGATCTGCTGTCGTTCAGGTTATTAATGAATTAGAGGCTAAAATCAGTAAAGAACAGGCTGAACTAAAATCGTTACAGGTTGTCATGAGATCAGACTCTTCTGAAGTAAGAACTAAGAAAATCAGAATTGATGCCTTGCAGCAACAGCTCGCAGAAGAAAAAGAAAGGCTGACTCAACAAGATAAACAATCATTAAATAAAATTAATGTCTCCTACCAAAAGATACAGCTTGAGACTGAGTTAGCTGCCGACATATATAAGAGTTCGTTGGCTAGCCTGGAGTCCGTCAGAATTGAAGCCTATAAAAAATTAAAGCATTTGTTGATTATCGAGTATCCGGCGCTATCTGAAGAAGACAAATACCCGAGAAGGATATACAACATTGTGACCTGGTTTGTTGTGCTTATTCTGCTTTATCTGGTGATCAGGTTGATTGTCGTCGTCATCAAAGAACATAGGGACTAATAATGACTTGGTTTAAAAATACCCTGGCATTGCTAATGCTTTGTTTATCGTCATTAGCACTTGCTATCTCAATTGAAAGTAATCCTGAGGCAGAGTCAGAAGAGATTATTCTGGATTCTGATGAGAATAACCTATACGGCAGCTGGATGTTTAACGGAGGGTTTTCCCAGGCAACGTTTTCTGGCATTAATCCGGACTACCGAATTGCACCGGGTGACACTTTGCTGATGCAAATGTGGGGTGGAGTTGAGTTTCAAAAGGATGTGGTGGTCGACCCTCGCGGTAATATTTTTCTGCCTAAGATAGGGCCGGTGAAAGTTCAGGGGGTTACCAATGCAGAACTGAACCATGTGATCACTAAGTCTATCAAAAGAGTTTATAAGTCGAATGTTGAGGCTTATGTCACGCTTGTATCAACACAAAAAGTAAAAGTTTTTTTATCTGGGCTGGTTAATAAGCCCGGGCTTTATGAAGGGCAGTCAGCGGATAGTGTTCTTAAATTTATTGATCTTGCAGGTGGTATTCGCTCTGATATCGGTGGCTATCGCCAGATTCAGCATCGAAGAGCTGGAAAAACACTTGAGCATATTGATCTGTACAAGTTTTTATCTGCGGGTGATATCCCATTTTCACAACTTCAGGATGGCGATGTAATTTTTGTTGGTCCACGTCAGGGCCTGGTTACTGTTGAAGGTGAGGTTGGCTTCTCTGGAAAATATGAGATTTCTGGCTCCTCTGAGTCTGTGACATCTATTTTAAATGCCATTGTTCCAACGGATCGTGCTACTCACTTGACAGTTATTGAGTCTGAAAATGGGGTTGTGGATGCATCGCAGTATTCACTGAATAATATCGGCACTGAGCTGGTAAAAAATGGAGCATTGCTAAAGTTGTCTGCTCAATTACGAGCGGCCAGCATCAGTGTTGAAATTCTGGGCGAGCATGATTCTGAGAATGAAATGGTAATCCCTTGGGGGACATCGCTTGCTGAAGTTATTAAAACAATTCAATACACGAGACTTGCAGATACCTCGGGTTTACAGCTTTATCGTGATTCGGTTGCAAAGCGACAAAAAGAAATGTTGGAAGCGTCCTTGTCTGCATTGGAGCAAAGTGTTCTGACTGCGCGTTCCAGCTCGAAAGAAGAAGCGCAACTGCGCGAGGCCGAAGCAAGAATCATTTTGCAATGGATTGAAAAAGCCAAGCAGGTTCAGCCACGTGGTCAGGTGCTTCTGACAGATGGATATGATGCAAGCAAAATAATTTTGCAACAAGGCGATCGTATAGTGGTTCCCGCTAAAAAGAATCTGGTTATGGTCCATGGTGAAGTTTTATTTCCAACAGCTGTTGCCTACAACGATAAAATGACGATTGGGAAGTTTATTAATAAGGCTGGAGGAATTGGCAATGGTGCTGATGACTACAGAATTTTGGTTATGCGACCAAATGGCGGTTTTGATGACCTTTCCGATGATTTGAATGACGAGGATGAGGTGAGTGCTGGTGACGAAATATTTGTGTTGCCGGAACCTGATACTAAGTCATTGCAAATAACGAAAGATATCAGCCAGGTAATCTATCAAATAGCCGTATCAGCAGCCGTTGTTGTAGCGTTATAAATATTAATTGGGAAAATATGATGGTCACTTTGAAGCAAGGGAAGAAAGCAGGAAGAAAAGGTATTATTTTAGCTGGCGGCTCAGGTACGCGGTTATATCCTTTAACGAAGTCGGTTAGTAAGCAGTTAATGCCTGTGTATGATAAACCGATGATTTATTACCCGCTGAGTACGCTAATGCTGGCTGGTATTACAGAGTTTCTTATTATCACTACGCCGCAAGATAGTGAAAATTTTAAAAATCTGCTCGGTGATGGTGCGGACTGGGGGATCAGTATTGAATATGCTGTTCAACCGTCTCCTGATGGTCTGGCTCAGGCATTTATTATTGGTGAAGAATTTATTGGTGATTCCTCGGTTGCTCTGATTCTGGGTGATAATTTGTTCTTCGGACAAAATATGTCTAAAGATATGCTTCAGGTTGCATCAAATCAGGAAACTGGCGCAACTGTCTTTGGATATCACGTTCAGGACCCTTCTGCGTACGGCGTTGTTGAGTTTGATGAAAAAGGCAAGGCAATATCCCTTGAAGAAAAACCACTTCATCCTAAGTCACATTATGCCGTTCCTGGATTGTACTTCTATGACAACCGGGTTGTAGAAATTGCTAAAAATGTTAAACCAAGCCCTCGTGGTGAGCTGGAAATTACTGACATTAATAAGGTATATCTTGATGATAATACGCTGAATGTTCAGATTCTGAGCCGGGGTACTGCATGGCTGGACACAGGAACACACGATAGCTTGCTAGATGCCAGTCACTTTATTGCAACGATTGAGAAAAGACAGGGTTTAAAAGTATGCTGCCCTGAAGAAATCGCTTTTCGTTTAGGCTTGATAAGTGCAGAGCAACTCGACGCGTTAGCTCAACCGATGAAAAAGAATGGTTATGGTCAATACCTATTAGAAGTTTTGCGTGAGCACCGGGAAATCAAAGTTGATCATGCACAATTCCTGTCGACAAAATTTGGTCGTCGGGCTGAAGACCGACTGCAAATGAATCTGATGCGAAAAGCGGCTGAAGAGGCTGAAAAAGAGGCAAATGACTCATGATGATTGTTGATACCGGAATCCCTGATGTAAAGATCATTGAGCCAAAAGTATTTGGTGATGATCGAGGCTTCTTTATGGAAACATTCCGTCAGAATGTCATGGACGAACTGACTGGTGGTAAGCCATTTGTACAAGATAATCATTCGAAGTCAAAGCAGGGAATTCTTCGAGGGTTGCATTATCAGTTGGTTAACCCACAGGGTAAGCTGGTGCGTGTTGTACAGGGTGAGGTATACGATGTCGCAGTGGATATGCGTAAAAACTCGCCAACGTTTGGTCAATGGGAAGGCGTCATACTGTCAGCCGAAAATAAAAGAATGTTTTGGGTGCCAGAAGGCTTTGCTCATGCATTTTATGTGATCAGTGAAACAGCTGAATTTGTCTACAAATGCACTGATTATTATAACCCAGAGCATGAACGTTCATTGCTGTGGAATGATCCTGATCTGAATATTCCATGGCCTTTAGTTGGTGGCAATAAGCCGCTTTTATCAGACAAAGATGCTAACGGAACACCGTTTTCTGCAGCCGATACTTTTAACAATTAATAAGTGATAGTTATGAACAAGGTAGTTTTGACCGGTTGCAATGGACAGCTTGGTTCAGAGATTCAATACCTCTCCAGAGACAAATCTGATATTGAGTTATTCAGCTACGATGTAGAATCACTCGATATCAGTGACCTGGATGCAATCCGAGCAGTACTGACTGAAGTCCGGCCTCAAGCTGTCATTAATGCTGCAGCTTATACGGCTGTAGATAAAGCAGAAGAGGATGTTGAAAAAGCCTTTCTTGTAAATAAATCAGGGCCAGAAAATCTGGCTAAAGTTTGTTCAGAACTGAATATACGCCTGATTCATATTTCAACAGACTTCGTTTTTAATGGTGAAGTAAATTCTCCGTACTCAATTGATCATAAGCCTGACCCAATTGGTGTGTATGGTAAAAGTAAGCTGGCTGGTGATAATGCCGTAAGGGACATTTTACCTGAAGGCTCAATTATTATCAGAACATCATGGGTGTACAGCTCTTTTGGTAATAACTTTGTTAAAACGATGATTCGTTTGATGCAAGAGAAAGACCAGCTAGGCATTGTTTGGGACCAAATAGGGTCGCCCACTTATGCCAGGAATCTTGCTGAGGCATGTTTAGCAATAATTGATAAACCCAGCCTGAGTGGTATTTATCATTGGAGCGATCTTGGTGTTGCCAGTTGGTACGACTTTGCCATTGCTATCCAGGATGTTGCAGTAGAGCTGGGTATTCTTAGTTCGAGTATTCCGGTCAATCCTATCTTTTCCAGTGAATATCCAACACCAGCCAAGCGACCCGCTTATAGTGTAATGGATACAAAAGCACTTCGTGACGAGCTTAATTTAGCTGGCGAACACTGGCGTTCTGCGTTGTATAACATGCAACAAGAGCTGATTAAACAATAAATAAAAAATATTTAAATTTTAATGTTATTTTTTGACTATAGATCAACGGATAGTCGTAGAGGAAGAAATGAAAAGTTTATTGGTTACCGGTGGTGCAGGGTTTATTGGCTCCAATTTTGTGTTGTATTGGCTGGAAACTCACCCAGAAGATAAGGTTGTCGTATTGGATGCGCTGACTTACGCAGGGAATCGTGAAAATTTAAAAGCCGTTGAAGATGATCCTCGGTTTTATTTCGTGCATGGTGATATTTGCGACACCGCTTTGGTGGAAATGTTATTAAAGGAGCATCATATTGATACCCTGGTTCACTTTGCGGCTGAATCACATGTTGATCGCTCAATTGATGGTCCTGATGCATTTATCGAAACCAATATTATAGGCACACACAGCCTACTGAAAGCGGCCAAAAAAGTCTGGATAGATGAGCCTAAAGCAACAACTGGTGAAATGTTGCCACATCGCTTTCATCATGTTTCAACTGACGAAGTATATGGAACGTTATCGCCAACCGACCCGGCCTTCACCGAAGAAACTCAGTACGCACCAAATAGCCCATACTCAGCCAGCAAAGCAGCGTCAGACCATCTCGTCAGGGCTTATCACCACACTTACGGTTTGGAAGTCACAACGTCAAACTGCTCAAATAACTATGGGCCTTTGCACTTCCCTGAAAAACTCATTCCTTTGGTGATTACCAATATTTTATTTGATAAATCCTTGCCAATTTATGGTGATGGTAAGCAAATTCGTGATTGGTTATATGTTACTGATCATGCACGTGGTATCGAATTGGTTATTAATAATGGCCGATTAGGTGAATGCTACAACATTGGCGGTATTAATGAATGGGCGAATATCGACATTGTTAACCTTGTCTGTCGGTTAATGGATGAATCATTTAAAAATAACCCTGAATTAGCCAAGCAATATCCACACGCAAAGGCTGCTATTTCAGGTGAATCTGCCTCTTTGATTACCTATGTAACAGATCGCGCAGGCCACGACCGCCGATATGCGATTGATCCTAAAAAGTCTAATGACGAATTAGGCTATCAGCCCGTTGAAAGTTTTGAGGCCGGGATCAGGAAAACCATTGAATGGTATCTCACGAATGAAGCATGGTGGACACCGCTTCTCGACACAAGCAAGTGATGCTCTTAATACAAGCAGTTTAGCGAAGGACGCTGCTTCTTGAGGAGGCAGTGAAGCTTAATATACAAATGTCGGCGAAGGACGCCGCTTATGGAGGAAAGCAGTGATGCTCAATGTGAAAATGGCGGCAAAGAAATTTATCAAAAAGCAGCACAGTTCAGATGAAGTACCATCAGAGATAACTCAGGCAATTGAAAAAATTGCTAACAGTGGACTGTTTGATGAAGAGTGGTATTTGCAATCTAACCCGGATGTTGCTGAAACTGGTGTTGCGCCATTAGAACACTTTTATTTCAACGGGTTTAAGGAAGGCCGTTCGCCGTCGTATCTGTTTGATACAGCGTGGTATTTGGCTACCTACCAGGATGTTGCTGATGCCCAAATGAATCCATTGGAGCATTACCTTGGCCATGGAGAGTTAGAAGGGCGGCAGCCATCTCCTTTTTTTAATCCAGAAGAATATCGTACAAACCTGGGTTTAGAAGAGTCTCAATCAGCGCTACACCATTATTACTACAATGCTAAAAGCCCGTTGGCCAGCCCGATTGATTGGTTCGATCCGTCATTCTATTTAAATGCATATCCTGATGTTGCCGAAGCTGAGCTGGATCCACTCAAGCACTTTATGCTTCAAGGTTATCTGGAAGGCAGAAACCCGCACGCCGAATTTGATAATGTCTGGTATGCAGAGACCTATCTTGATGGGGATTTATCGCGACACTCTCTCTACCACTACCTGACAGAAGGAAGTGCTCAGAATTATCAGACAAAAGCTCCGGAAGTAATCCCAGCTGCGGCAGAAGCGCAAAATACTGTGGCGCCTGTGCAATCAAATGATGAAGAATCTTATCTGAAGCCTGGTGCCGGGTTTGAAGAATTTAAATACGGTAATCGAACATTTGATCCTGAAGTAAAAGCCATTGCATATTACCTCCCACAATTTCACCCATTCAAAGAGAATAACGAATGGTGGGGAGAAGGGTTTACCGAATGGACGAATGTAACTCGCGGACAGAGTCGATTCGTGGGCCACTATCAGCCCCACTTGCCACGTGATCTCGGATTTTATGATTTAAGATTAAAAGAAACCCTTGCAGCACAAGCTGAAATGGCACGAAATGCAGGATTAGAAGGGTTTTGCTTTTACCACTATTGGTTTAATGGCAAGCGGTTAATGGATGGTCCAGCTAATATGCTGCTGGATAATAAAGACATCGAATTGCCTTTCTGTTTAATGTGGGCCAATGAAAACTGGACAAGAACCTGGGACGGTTATGAAAATGACGTTCTGATCGCGCAAGATTATCGTGACGAAGATGATGAAATTTTTGTGGCAGATATTGCCCGTCACTTCTCTGATGAACGGTATATCAAGATTGATGGTCGTCCTCTGTTTTTTATCTATCGACCAGGCATCATCCCTGATGCTAAAGAAAAAATAAAATTATGGCGCAAGCTATTTAATGAAAACCATGATTTTGATCCAATCATCTATATGGCCCAGGCGTTTGATGATATTGATCCGAGAAAATATGGCTTGGATGGTGCAATTGAATTTCCGCCACATAAGGTTGCTGCGGGTCTGGATTCCAAAGCTCAGCAGTGTGGCTTGAAAGATGAGAGCTTCACTGGTCACTATCCGTTGTACTCGGAAATGGTAGAACGAAGTATTGATGATGTTGACTTTGATTATAATGTAATCAAAGCCGTAACACCGATGTGGGATAATGAAGCCAGGAAGCCAGGTAAAGGAATGGGCTTTATTGGTTCAACACCCGAAAGGTATGAAAAATGGTTAAAGAGTGTCGTTAACTTCTCGAAAAATAACCCGATTGAAGGCAAACACCACTTCGTTGCAATTAATGCCTGGAATGAATGGGCTGAAGGGGCGCATTTAGAGCCTGACTGCCATTGGGGGAGTGCTTACTTAAATGCGACTTATCGTGCATTAAACGATGTGTCTGAAGTGAAAGGTAAATACCCGCTGGTGTTGATAGGTCATGATGCTTACAAGCATGGTGCACAGTTATTAACGCTGAATATCCTGAAAACTCTGAAGCAACAGTTTGGTGTTGATGTCAAATTGGTCATCCTGGGTGAAGGACCATTGGTTGAAGAGTATCAGAAGGTCGCAGAAACGTTTGTTTGCTATAACGACCTGAATGTATTTGAAGAGACCATTAAGACTCTCAAAGAAGAGTATGGTGTTTCAAGAGCCATTAGTAATACAACAGTATCTGGCAGGGGAGCGAAAATTCTCCATGATAATGGGTATGAATTTGTATCATTGATTCACGAATTAAAAAATCTGATTAGTGAATATCAGCTTGAAGGTGCTGCAAAAGACATTGCAGCATATTCAAAAAAGGTGATTTTTGCAGCAAAAGCAGTAGAAGACTCATTTGTTTCTGTTGTGGATGATGTGAATCATGAAAAATTAATTATTCATCCTCAGGGAATCTATCAAACTCTCAATAAAACAAGTGGTGCTCAGAAAGAGCTTAGGACCAGGCTCGGACTTTCTGATAGTGCAAAAATCATAACCAATGTTGGTTTTGCAGACCTGAGAAAAGGGTTTGATATTTTTGTTAATGTCGCAAAAGTATTGGTAGGCCAGGATTCAGATTATCACTTCCTTTGGATTGGTGATATCGAACAAAACCTGAAGCACTGGCTAAAGTCTGATATGGAAAGTTCTCTGCTCAAAGATAATTTCCACAATATCTCTTTCACCAATGAGATCTCACTGTACCTTGAAGGGTCAGATTGCTTTGCAATGACATCGCGTGAAGACCCTTTCCCATCTGTTGTGATGGAGTCATTAGCTTTAGGCATCCCTGTTGTTGGTTTTAATGGCGGTGGCGGTTTTGTTGAGCTGTTGGAAGACCCTCTGAACGGTGAAGCTGTTGCAATGGCTTCAATTGATGAAATGGCTACTGCAATTAAAAAGCAGATTAAGGGAAATACTTCAAAAAAATCAGCCAAAAGAAGTCAGGCTGCAGTTGATCGCTTTAAGTGGGATGACTATGTCTTCTCATTGTTGGAGTATCTTGATCCATCAATCAAGCGTGTTTCTGTGGTTGTTCCGAACTACAACTATCAAGATCATATTTCAGAACGCCTGCGCTCTGTGTTTGATCAGGCTTATCCTGTTTATGAAGTTGTCGTTCTTGATGATTTATCACCAGACAATAGTGTTGAAGTCATTAAGAACTATGCAGAGTCGCGCTCCAGAAAAATTGAATTAGTTGTTAATAAGAAAAATTCTGGTTCGGTTTTCAAGCAATGGAAAAAAGGTGCGGATTTAGCTCGGGGTGAATACCTGTGGATAGCAGAAGCAGACGACTCTGCCGACTCAGAATTTTTATCCAAAATATTAGCAGGCGATAATAACTTCAATCTGGCTTATACCGACTCGGTGCAAATTGACGAGAATAACAAACATCTGGCCGATGATTATCGATACTACTATGACAAAGGGTTGATCGAAAAGCTCGATCGTTCTGGAGTGTACAGTGGCCCAGAAGTTATTGAAGATTGCTTGGCCGTTAAGAACCAGTTTATGAATGTAAGCGCTATTTTGTTTAATGCAGAATCAGCGAAACAGTGTTTATCAGATCATCTTGATGAAATTTTAAACTTTAAAGTTGCTGGTGACTGGTATGTCTATGTGCAGATGCTTTCTCTGAAAGGGTCAAAGGCTAAGATTGTTGGTGAAAGCTTGAATGTGCATCGCCGTCATTCAGGTAGTGTGACGCGTCAGAACTACGATGTTCAGTTAAAGGAAATATCGAGTATCCAAGAGGATGCTTTGGAACTATGTAGGGGTTGTTCATCTATTAAAGAAATACAATCTGAGTATCTAAATGAAGTTAAGAAAGTTCTAGAAGGTTGAATTTTTTGAAAAAATTAATTATCCATATTGGGACTGAAAAAACCGGTTCTACAACTATCCAGAGTTTCTTAAATGAAAATCGTGATCTTTTGCTAAAAAGTTGCGATGCTTATTACCCTGAATTTGGAAATTCTGTGATGGGACATTTTCAACTTGTGGCTGCTTTACATCCTATGTGTAATGAAGGGCGACGAGCTGAGTTTGCTCAGCATCTTGATCTTGACCCGGATGATGTTTGGGATCGATTTTGCGAAAGTATCAATGTGGGTGATTTCAATACTGTAATTATCAGTTCTGAACACTTTAGTTCAAGAATTAATTCGGTGGGTATTGATTTTATTAAGAATAAGCTCGGTGAGAAAGCACCTGATTTTAAAGTTGAAATTGTTGTTTATCTAAGAAATCAAGTGGATATGTTTCAATCGGCTTATAGTACATACATAAAGACTGGTGGAACGAAATCCGTCTTTGAGTTGGCGGAAAGTATTGGTGGGCATGGCGCATATTATAACTTTTATAACCTAGTGAAAATGTGGTCTGATGCCTTTGGTGTCGACTCTATGGTCGTTAAGAATTTTGATTTGGTGAGGGTGGAAGGTGGTGACTTAGTGTCAGACTTTATGTCCTCTTTAAATTTAGATTTTGATGGGGTGGACTATTCTGGGGAGAAGAATGCAACTTGGAATCCTATGTTTTTAGAGTTTGTTAGAAATTTAAACTCTGGCGCCCTCTCAGGTAAGGAATACGGAAAGAGATTGGGTGTCTATGAGAAAATTCTTTCAAGTTGTGATTATTTTTCTAGATTTGACGGTTGTGCTGTATTGCCAAAAGAAGTTTCGCTCAGAATTGAGAGGTTGTTTTTAGAACATAATATTAACCTTAATCTTTTATTGAACGGTGCTCGCGAACCTTTCTTTAATGCTTGGGAATCAAAAAAGGAATCGTATGATTACGACAGCTTTGCTAGTGATTTGTCTGGTTTGGTGTGTGACTTACTGAGTAGTGAGTGATTTCTATTTTTAAAATTTATTTTTTGTAGTTTCTTGGTGTTTTGTATGAGAGTTCACGCATATTTTGTTTGTTTTAATGAAGAAGTAATTCTTCCGGCGATTCTTGATTACTACAGTGGTTTTTGTAGCAAGATATTTATCTATGATAATGGCTCGACAGATAGAAGTATTGAAATAGCAGAGTCATACCCTTGTGTAAGAGTGATTGGTTTTGATACAGGTGGGAAGAAAGATAATAAAAAACATATTCAAATAAAAACCGAAGAGTATAAAAAATACAGCCGTGAAGGTGGTCGATTTTGCGAAGAGCCTGCGGACTGGGTGATTTGTGCTGATATGGATGAAGTTATTTATGCTCCCAATCTAATTGATGTTCTAAAAAAATATGATGAAATGGGTGTAACTGTTCCATGTGTCACCGGATTCAATATGGTCGGCTCAGATGATGTTAAGCCTGATGTTAATATATTCGAGCAATATAGAAAAGGTGTAAGATCTGAGACATTTGATAAGAGGGCTATCTTCAAACCTGAATTTGATATGTCTTATACAAGGGGTTGTCATTCTTACGGGGCAGGCTTTGAGTTAATGAAAGATACATTTGGTTATGTATCCTCAAATGCTTATCCAATAGCATTACTTCACTATAAGCATATTGGAGGCTTGCTTTATGATTCAGCGGTTAAAAATGCTTCAAGATTCGACGAAAGTGATGTTAAAAAAGGAAAAAATGGCAAGTACACCGGACCAGGGTCGCATTACTTTCTATTTCAAGACTTGGGTCCGGGTGTTAATCCTCTTTTGGCGAGAGCGAAACCGGTTTTAGATGAAAATAATAATGTTCTTTTTGAATGCTTCCCTGAATCTGTTGGAGATGGTGGAGAAAAAGTAGGGGTTGGTAATAAAGTTGAAGATTTCGAAGTAGATGCTCTAAGAGATGCTGCAATATCACTGGAAAAGGTGAATTTGGATTTATCGATTGCACTTATGAAAATTGCTCATAGAGTACGTCCATGGGGTGTGGTTATTAAGAATAAATTAGAGAGATATAAATCGGAACTTGGTGTTGATTGATTGGTGATTTTAAATTTTTTGAAAGTGTATCTTTTAGTTTTCATTTAAGTTGAATTGATATGGCTAAAATATTCCAAGTTTATAGTGATTGTTATTTGGGTGAAGGTTTATGAGCATATTGGTAACGGGTGCCACCGGCTTTATTGGCAGTCACTTTTGTGTGGAAGCGCTGGCTCAAGGCTTAGACTTGGTTTTAGTCGACAATTTCGAGAATAGCTCTGAAAAGGTTCTGGATAAAATTGAGCTGCTTACAGGTGTGAAGCCGGACTTTCACCAGGTTGACCTGAGAGATACTGAAAAACTCGAATCTTTATTTAAAGACTATAGCTTTGAAAGTGTGGTTCATTTTGCCGGATACAAGGCGGTTGGTGAGTCATCAGCGGATCCGCTGATGTATTACCGCAATAATATAGTGGGTAGTTTAAACCTATTGGAAATGATGAAGAGATACGAGGTGAATAATCTGGTGTTCTCATCCTCAGCAACTGTTTATAGTGATCCTGTGTTTAACCCATATACAGAAGAGCACCGCAAGCTGCCAATCAACCCCTATGGTAATACGAAATCGATGTTTGAAGACATCATGCAGGATTATGCCGCCGCTAATCCGCACTTCTCGGCTGTGCCACTGCGTTATTTCAATCCTATCGGCGCACATCCGTCCGGAGAGATGGGGGAGGATCCGAAAGGTATTCCGAATAACCTGATGCCATTTATAACCAAGGTCGCTGTTGGGCAGTTAAAAGAACTCCAGGTGTTTGGTGATGACTACGATACCGTCGATGGAACAGGGGTTCGTGATTATATTCATGTGATGGATCTGGCCGAAGGTCATATTCGTGCTATTGCATTTGCAGAAAACAATACAGGTTATACCCCTATTAACCTTGGGGCTGGTAAAGGCTATTCGGTACTTGAAGTTATTAAAGCATTTGAGCAGCAAAACAATACCTCGGTACCTTACAAGGTTGTTGCAAGGCGCGCAGGGGATCTGGCGCAGTACTGGGCTGATGCCACTCGTGCAAAGGATTTACTCGACTGGGAAACTCAGTTAACCATAGAAGACATGGTTAAAGATTCATGGGGTTGGCAAAAGAAATACCCAAATGGCTTTAATGATTGTTAAGCCATGATTATCTTTGTTGTTTTACTCCTGATCGGCCTGCTCACAGCGCTTCTGTTTAATATTCTCTCTGTAGAAGTACTGTTTGTGTCTGTCTTAGTCGCATTGGTATTAGCTGGTGTGGCAGAGCCGGGGTTACTGTTATCTGGTTTCTCTAACCCTGCCTTGTTTACAATTGCAGCTCTTTACGTTGTTGTAGGAGGTTTAAGGGATTCTGGCGCGACTCAGTTTTTAAGGAGAATAGCACTGGGGAAGCAGCAGAAAGGCAATACTGTTTTTTATCGCATATTACCCGTCACCACGCTACTGAGTGCTGTGATGAATAACACACCGGTTGTTGCGATGTTCACCGGGTTGCTTCAATCCATCGCGAAACGGTTTCAACTTCACCTGTCGTCCATTTTGCTTCCATTGAGCTATGCATCCATTTTAGGTGGGTTGTGTACTTTGATAGGAACAAGCACCAATCTCGTTGTCGATGGTCAGGTGAAATCATTGGGCTTAACTGGCTTTGATTTATTAGATATGGCTTATGTCGGTGTGCCGGTAGCTTTGGTTGGGCTGTTCTATCTGATGGTTATTGCTCCGCGTTTTATACCCCAGCGCCAAAGTTCAACCGAGCAATTCGATAACGTTCGCGAATATCTTGTTGAAATGGTGATTGAGCCACACAGTGAGTTGGTCAAAAAATCAATTCAGGAAGCAGGCTTACGAAATTTGCCGGGTTTGTTTTTGGTCGAAGTTGAAAGAGAGGCTCAGGTATTATCTGCCGTGCGTCCGCGTACGGTGCTTGAAGCCGGCGATCGATTAGTCTTTGCAGGTACACCAGATTCAGTATTAGAGCTGCGTAACTTTCAGGGTCTGGTTTTGGCAGATGATCAACGCTTTAAGCTGGAAGGCAATCGTTCCGACCGGCGCTT
The DNA here is from genome assembly GCF_024397975.1 of Bacterioplanoides sp. SCSIO 12839. Taxonomy (NCBI): domain Bacteria; kingdom Pseudomonadati; phylum Pseudomonadota; class Gammaproteobacteria; order Oceanospirillales; family Oceanospirillaceae; genus Bacterioplanoides; species Bacterioplanoides sp. SCSIO 12839. Next base: position 3,287,884 of record NZ_CP073745.1, on the reverse strand, counting down.
GTTTGAGGCGGTCATCTCACCTTCTAACCCGATGGTAGGAAAGACTATTCGCGATATGCGCTTTCGTCACCGTTACAGCGCTGTTGTTTTGAGTATATCCCGGCATGGCCATCGCCTGTCACAAAAGTTGGGGGAGGCGGTTGTTCAACCTGGTGACACACTGTTGATTGAAGCTCAAAAAGGTTTTCTGTTGCGCTTCAGGAGCAGCAAAGACTTTTTATTGGTGAGCAAACTGGCAGACAGCGATAAAACGGATGAAAGTAAAGCAAAGCTGGCCCTTGGCATTTTTGCTTCGATGGTGGTATTGCCTCTGACTGATATTATGCCAATATTTCATAGCTCAGTTACAGCCGCTGCAGCTATGCTGGCCACTCGCTGTATTAGTTTTGAAGATGCGGGTAAGGCTATCGATTATTCTGTTTTGCTGGTAATTGCGTGTGCATTTTCAATTGGTGTCGCAGTGCAGCAGGTGGGTCTTGCAGATATTATTGCGGCCCATGTTATTCAGTACTCTGTATCACCATTTGTTGCATTAGTTTCAATTTATATCAGCTGCATGCTGCTAACAGAAATTATGACCAATAATGCTGCTGCATTAGTGATGCTACCAATTGCGGTGAGTATCGCTGAGGGCCTGCAGGTGAACTATCAGCCTTTTGCGATAGCGATTATGATTTCTGCATCAGCAAGTTTTATCACTCCAACTGGTTATCAAACCAATCTGATGGTTATGGGGCCAGGGGGATATCATTTTGGCGACTATGTAAAAGTTGGTTTTCCGTTGAGCCTGATTGTTGCCCTGGTTTCACTCTGGCTTATTCCCAATGTATGGCCCTTTTGATAATGATTAATTTTCCTTAAGGAAGAGAGAAGTATTTATGAAAGATAATATTGTTTGGCATGAGCACCCGGTTGATAAGTCGATACGCTCCTATATGAAAAAGCAAAGGCCTTGCCTTTTGTGGTTTACCGGACTGAGTGGTTCTGGCAAGTCCACCATTGCTGGTGCTGTTGAAAGTAAGCTATCAGAGCGTTTACATCATACTTATCTGATGGATGGTGATAATGTTCGGCATGGTTTATGCGGCGACCTTGGATTTACGGAAGAAGACCGAAATGAAAACATCCGTCGTGTCGGTGAAGTCGCTAATCTGATGGTGGATGCAGGTCTGATTGTACTGACCGCCTTTATATCACCCTTCAAATCAAATCGTGAAGTTGTTCGGTCAATGCTGAAAGAAGGCGAATTTATTGAAGTGCATATTGATACTCCAATTGAAGAGTGTGAGAAGAGAGACCCTAAAGGCTTGTATAAAAAAGCGCGTGCTGGAGAAATCAAAGATTTTACCGGGATAGACTCTCCATACGAGGCGCCGGAAAATGCTGAGATCACGATTGAAAATTATAATATAACTGTCGATGTAGCAGCTAACAGGGTGATTTCTTATTTAGAGAAATATGGGTACTTAAAGCCAATAGCTGCAGATTGTTGAGATAGGATAGGGAAAGCAACGATGGATGTCTTACTTAGCCAAGTGATTGATATTGCCAAGAAGGCTGGCGATGCGATCATGAAAATTTATGAAACTGATTTTGAGCAGTATGAAAAATCGGATAGCAGCCCTTTAACAGAGGCTGACCTCGCTGCGCACCATATTATTATTGATGGTTTGAAAAAAATCAGTGATTTCCCATGCCTTTCTGAAGAATCAGATCAATCTGAAGTTGAATGGGAGCAGAGAAAAAGCTGGAATGAATTTTGGATAATTGATCCTCTTGATGGCACCAAAGAGTTTATCAATCGGAATGATGAGTTTACGGTCAATATTGCATTGGTTAAAAACGGCAAGGCAGTGCTTGGCGTTGTGTATTGCCCTGCTTTACAGACACTCTATTATGCCGAGGAGTCTCTTGGCTCATTCAAAAAAGATCTTCACAGTGATGCCATTCCACTCAATGTCAGCTTGTCACCAGAAGCCGATGGGACCTGGAAAGTTGTTGGATCAAGACGACATGGTGCTGAGGCTCTGGAAGAGTTTTCAAAAGTTTTAGGCAATGTTGAGTTAGTATCCATGGGTAGCTCACTTAAACTGTGCCTGGTTGCTGAAGGTAAGGCTCATTTATACCCAAGGTTAGCACCAACCTGTGAATGGGATACTGCTGCTGCCCAGGCTGTTGTTGAGATAGCAGGCGGCCAGGTTCTCACCCCCGATATGACACCTTTGGTCTATGGGAAAAAAGCTGATTTGCTAAACCCATATTTTGTTGTTTGTGGCGCTGAGGTAGGCTCCTGGGGCTCGACATTTACAGAGCTGGCTACTGTTTAAACTTTGGTGTTCTACGGAATGTCATAATATTATACCTCGATGGAATGATTATACATCGAAAGGGATTTTACTTGATTACGTATATTAAGCATTTATACAAGCGATTATTAAGTTATGCTGCGCCAGTTAAATTGGCCTCGAAGCATAAAAACTTTAACATTGTTGATAATCATTCGGATTTCTCTGTTGGATTTGCTGCAACAAGTGATGATCCGTATCTGGTGTTTTCACGCTCATTGCCTAAGGGGTGGTATATTGTTGAAGTTCATATCTCAAGTGATTCGGAGACAGAGTCCAAATTATATTTAGGTAAGGATGGTTCTTTTGATGAAGGCAGGACTGTTTTGTTGCCAACATCACATGGAAAAACAATTAAAAGAGTATTTTATGTTGATGAGTGGCTTTCCAAGTTAAGATTTGATCCTGTTGAAGAGTCATGTGAATTCAAAATTCATACGTTTGCAGTTGTTTCGCTGCCGAATTTCAGAGCGATACAGCTAATGAAAAAGAAAGTAGCTAATTGTTCTTCTGGTCGAGGAGATGACTTAATATCAGATTATAATTCCTGTTTTAAACAAAAATTTTTAACTGAAAAAAATTATCAAGATTGGATAGATAAAAAAGAATCTTTGTTGTTTTCAGGAAAATATAAATCTGATATTAAGATATCGATAGTGATGCCGGTCTATAATTCGGATGTTGCTTTTCTGGATCAGGCTGTTATGTCTGTTTTAAATCAAAAATATAAAAACTGGGAGCTGTGTATTGCCGATGATTCATCAACATCGGCCAGTACATTGCAATACCTGAAGTTCATAGAAGATAAAGACCCAAGAATAAAAATAGTATACAGATCTGAGAATGGAAATATTTCATTAGCCAGTAACTCAGCTTTAGAGTTGGCTTCTGGTTCTTATGTGGCATTTATGGATCATGATGATCTTTTATCGGTTTGTGCACTTGGAGAAATTGCTTCTGCTATTGAGAATCAACCCTACGCACAAATTGTTTATACCGACGAAGATAAAATAGATGAACATGGACGTCGCTATGATCCTCACTTCAAAGGTGGGTTTAATCGAGAGTTATTGTTGAATCAGAATTATATCAGCCATTTAAGTTGTTACTCAAAGCTTTTGGTCGATAAGGTAGGCGGTTTCAGGAAAGGTTATGAAGGTTCTCAAGATTATGATTTCCTTCTTCGATGTTTAAAATACATTGAGAGTGAAAAGGATATTATCCATATTCCCAAAGTTCTTTATCATTGGCGTGCTATTGTTGGGTCTACAGCCAGATCCTGTTCGGAAAAGTCATATACTTCTCAAGCTGGCTTGTTGGCATTAGAAGATTTTTTATCGGAGTGTGGGGAAGGTGATATCGCCAAGTCTGGTGAAGTGCCAAATACCTACAGGATTATGCGGCCTGTTCAAAGCTCACCAGTAGTTGAAATTATTATACCAACACGTGATTCTATCGATATCCTCAAGCCTTGTGTCGATTCTATCTTAAGTAAGACAATATATAAGAACTATAAAATAACGATTGTTGATAATGACTCCAAGGATGATGATACTTTTTCTTATTTTTCTTCTTTATCTCATTTCAGTAATGTAGAGGTAATAAGAAGGCCTGGTATATTTAATTATTCAAAGATTAATAATTTTGCTGTCGATAGATCAGAGGCAGATTATGTTCTTTTACTTAATAATGATGTTGAAGTTATATCACCTGGCTGGTTGACTGAAATGGTGTCGATTGCTCAGGATCGACACGTTGGTTGTGTTGGTGCGAAGTTATACTATACCGATGGACGTATTCAGCATGCTGGCGTCACTCTTGGTATCGGGGGCGTAGCAGGACATACGCACAAATACATGCCGGGTAATGCTGCGGGATACTTCTCTCGCCTGCATCTCACACATGAAGTGTCGGCTGTTACCGCTGCATGCCTTCTAGTTAAGCGTACCAATTATATACAGGCCGGTGGTCTGGATGAGAATAATCTGAAAGTCGCCTTTAATGATGTTGATTTCTGTCTGAAGTTAAGGTCGTTAGGGCTTAAAAATATATGGACTCCACATGCAGAATTATTCCACCATGAATCTGTTTCCCGTGGACATGAAGATACACCAGAGAAAAAAGAGAGATTTGATGCTGAAGTTGAATTCATGAAAAATAAATGGGGGGAAATTTTAAAAAATGACCCTTATTATAACCCCAACCTTTCTTTGCAGTTTGAAGATTTCTCTCTGAAAATATAAGTATTGTAGTAGTTGTTATGGTTAAAAAAGCTTTGGATATTGAAAATTACAGGCTTGTTATTGATGAGCAAACAGAAAATTTTGTAAGAGGGTGGGTTGCGTCGGCTGTCGATTTATCTGAAACAGTTGTTTTGGGTGTGGCATCAGGCAAAAAATCGATAGCTGTTGTGTGCGATAAGTATCGCCCCGATGTTGTAAGGGCTGGATTACATAAAACAGGATTTTGTGGTTTTTTTATTGATTTGAAATCTCATGATATGAAAAAACCTGATATATATGTTGTAGGTTCTCATCAAGGTAATATTGGGAATCAAGCGGTTTTACCTATTGCTTTTGTACATATTCCCAAAACAGCTGGAACCAGCTTGCGAAAAGGTTTTCATGACTACTTTGATAGAAGTGTTATTTTACAAAACTATGGTGGCCAGGAGAATGAAACAACCCCTTGGTTAAAAGAGCTGTTACCATTGGATAACCCATTCTCTTTTCTTCAAAAGTTTAACGAAGCGGGTTGTCAGATTTATCTTGGTCATTTTTATCTGAAGAGCTGTATTACTGTTTTTCCTCACAGTAATTTTTTGACAATACTACGAAACCCTGTAGATCAAGTAATATCTCATTTTAACCATTTCAAACGCTGGCACGGGTATCAAGATGATATTGTTAAGTTTATAAAAAGCCCTCAGTTTAAAAATATTCAAGCATCATACCTTAAGCAATCAAGACTTAGTCTTCTCGGGTTTGTCGGTATTACCGAAAAATATAATGAGTCTGTTGATGTTATTAATAGCTTATATCATATTGGGGTATTGAAGAAAAAAGAAAATGTCAATTCTAAAAGCTATGTTGAAGTTGATGATGATATTAAAGAATTGATTGTTAATGAAAATACTAAAGATGTTTCCGTATATAATTACTGCTCAGACCTTATGGCTGAACGGACTCGGATGTCAGAAGCTGGCCATGACTGGGTGTACGGCGACATTAGTTTAGAAAAAAATAAAATCGTTGGTTGTGCTTATTATTTCCGCAGTGATCGGGAAGTCATTGTTCAGCTTAAAAAATCAGGGGAGGTTGTTGCTGAGTCAGCGAATGTTATATTTAGAGGTGACTTGTTGAAGTATCAGGTTCCTCGTGCTGGTCATATTGGTTTTGTATTTGATGTTAAGGACGACCCTAAGCTTTATACGGTTGTTGTTAAAGAATCCGGGCAGGCACTACCATTTGCTTTTGTTGTAGATTAATTATTTTTTTATCATTAAATATTTATTTAAAATTGAATGGGTGTTATCTGAATAAAGGTTAAATAGGTTTTATTTCCAGTCCTAATAAATACCGCTATCTTAAACTCTTCTGACAATATAGAATTCTCCCAAAGTGTGAAATGGATCACAAAATGCTTTCGGAAAATTATTTAGTTCCATTTTCGGCATCAATTCTGCCGAAAGGGAAGTTGATTGTCTTTGCACCCCACCCAGACGATGAAATCATTGGCCTGGGTGGTACCTTGTTACAAGCTAAAGCTCAAGGTTCTGATCTTGTTATTGTTTATTTAACGAGTGGTGATCTTGGTGGTGACTCTTCTGTAAGGAAAGATGAAGCAAGTGAGGTTTGCAGGCGGCTTGGTGCTAAGCCTATTTTTCTCGATTGGCCTGACAGGAGCATTGCGATAGACGATCATTACTCTGAAGTTATAGAGCGGATTTTTATCGCCGAAGTGCCTGATTTAGTTTTTGCCCCTTCTCCTCAGGAATATCATATTGATCATCGTGCTACTGCACACCTTGTTTCAAAAGCGATTCGTCATAAAACTTTTTCAGTACGATTGTTTCATTACGAGATTTGCAAACAGAATGAAAGTAATTTTTTGGTTGATATAACTAAAGAATTTTTTCTTAAAAAAGAACTTATGGCAGTTTATAAATCTCAAACAGTCCAGAATAATTATATGGCTGTGATGGAGTCTGTAGCTGTATCCAGGACTTATACGCTCCCGCATGACGTTGAATACGCTGAATCTTTTTTTGAGGTTAAGGCTATTAATCAGCCTCTTTCGATTGTTTACTCCTGGCGTAGTAAAGAACCGTTTGTAAATACCCGTTATCAACACTTCCCTGTTATTAGTTATCTTGTCCGTACGAAAAATCGAAAAGATTTTCTGATTCGTTGTCTGAACAGTCTAAAAAAACAGTCTTACGAAAAAATTGAGGTTGTTATTGTTAATGATGGTGGTGATGCTGTTGATGATATTGCAGAGAGTTATCGGGATGACTTTTTCCGACTTAAATGCATATCATTAAATGAATCATCAGGCCGTTCTGCGGCCGCAAATACAGCTTTGATTAATGCTACGGGTGACTATATTAATTTTCTGGATGATGATGATGAGATTCACACGAATCATACCAGAATTTTTCTTACTTACCTGCGGCGAGATGATCGTTTAGATATCCTTTATCGAGGTGTTGAAGTTGTTAGTCAGACTGGTGAAAAGCTATCAGTCTATAATGATAGATTTGATCTCGGCCGGTTGATGCATGCTAACTATATTCCGATTAATGCTGTTACTTTTTCAAGGAAATTCATTGATCTTGGCTGTCGATTTGATGAGGGTATGCAATACTTCGAAGATTGGGATTTTTGGCTACAATTATCCCGATTAGGAAATTTCAGGCATGTTCCTGAGGTGACAGCTACTTATCATATGGTTGGTGATTCAGCCGCCTCTCCTCATATGGAGGGAAAGTTGGATAAGTTATCTCATATGCAAAAAGTTAAGGATAAGTGGAGGTCTAAGTGGACTTCTGTAGAGCATGGGTTGCTTGAGCGGTATTTGATTAATAGCTGATTTGGAATAAACGATGTCTGTTGATGAGGTAGATTTTTATGTGGATCATTGTAGTCAAGAGGAATTGATTGATTTGCATCGAAAGGTCTTTCATAGTGATATGGATATTGACTTCTGGAACTGGAAGTATCCATATTATTTAAAGGCAAACTCACCTTATGCTGTTGTTGGCGGCGAGGTGATTGCTTATTACGGTGTTATTCCCCGTAACTATATCAATTCCGGAGTTGTCTATAAGGCGTTCCAAGCAGCGGATGTTATGGTCGATGAAGATTACCGGGGCAAGCTCTCCTCCGGTATGTTTATGCGTTTAATTGAAAATGGTGATGTGATCAAGCAAAAGTGCGTCTTTTATGGTTTTCCTCATAAAAGACATTATATCTTAGGTCGTAGACTGAAGATGTATGAGTTAGTTCAGGAGTTAAACGTTTTTTCTTTGAAATCTTCTGAGGTTAAAGTTGACGGTCGATTTTCCTATGCTAAATCTGAAGTGTCAGATATCTCTCTTGAAGATTATAATTTTCGTTATTCAAATTTTTCAGCCAGTGCTCCGGGCGGATTCTTAGAACGAGGTTATTCGTACTACCTTCATCGGTATGGTAATCATCCCGTTTTCGACTATAAAGCTTTTATCGATTCTGACTCTTTATTTGTAGTTAGAATTGATGGTGAATCAGTTCAAATAATGGACTATCTTGGTGATGTTGCAGTTTTCCCCGAAAAAATAAGACGCTTGTCTGGGGCTCAAGAACTACAAGGGTCGATGTTGACCGGATGGACTGCTTTGAACTCCGAGGATTTTTTGAAGTTTTCTGAAGTTCAGGTGTCACCTGCTGGTGCTTTCTTTGTTAAGTCTGAATTTGAAGGTGCTGAGATGAACTGTGATAAATTTTGGGTCAGTATGGGGGATACAGACTTTTTATAATTTTTTTATCATATCAATAAAGAAAAGCTCGGGCGTTCTTATCAGTTTTTTGATTTTTCTTGTTGTTTTTCTTGTTGTTATAGATCTTAGGTCTGATCTTTTTATTTTACCAGTATCCTTTAAGGATTCAGGCGCTAGTTTGTAAGCGTGGTTTAATTCGTTGTAGCTAATGTCTGAATTTATCAGATATATTGACGATGTAGCCTGATTTTTTAAATCTACCGATATTTTTTGGTAGTAATCTATTTCACTTATTTTATTTAGAAACTCTATCCAGCAATTCGGATCGTCTGATAGTAGTATGTTTTCGCTGGATACTCGTTTTAAATCCCCTGACTCAGAGGCTATCAGCGGTACTCCAAATGCTGCACTTTCCCAAAATTTAAGTGCACTTTTACACTGGTTGAATCGATTGTTTGTTAACGGAGCGATGGTAACCCAGCATTCAGCAATCAGGGCTGGAAGGTCTTCGTATGAAACGTAGGGAGTGGCTTTGATGTTATTATGTGTCTCTTGTGGGAGCTCTATATCACCTACGATTTCTATTTTTGCATCAGGTATTTTTTTTTGGATTTCGGCTAGTGCTTTTGTGATACTCGCCAGGTTGTTTTTGTGATGGCTGGTTCCTGGAAAATACCGTATCAGTTTGTTTTTGACTCTCAATTCCGGTGCTACGGTAGGCGTTAAATCAGCCCAGCAGCTCAATGTTTTATTATAAACTACGGTAATTACTTGATTGGGTAATATTGATAACAACTCTTTTTTGAGCTGATCTGTCGATACAATGACAGATGTGAACCGGGTAATGGCTTTAAAGTATTTCTGTGCTTCTTGTATTGCAGTCCGTTTTAGCATAGCGCCGGATAATACCGCTGGACTCTGATCTGCCAGGCTTGTGTTGAACAGTAAATCATCAAAATCTGCATATATCTGAACCTCAGCTTTCTTTAAGTGTCTGATGATTCTTTCCAGTCTCATTGAATGCTGCGGGCGGTGAAATATAACGTGCTGGTATTGTTGTGCCAGTGCTTTATCCAGCATTGATATATGCACCACATCGGCGGTAACACCTTCGTTTCTCAGGTGTTCTGCCGGAAAAAAACAGCGATAACGTGCGGAAGGGTCCCGATAATAAGCCATGCCTCTTTTGGAATGAGTCACGAAGAGGACAGATTCCTGTTTTTCGATAAAATCCAGATAGGTAGGCATTGGGGTTGATTCAGGCTTAGGTTAAGTAAGAAAAAACAGCAAATATACTATAGAATCCTGCTCTGCATGGGTAGGAGTAACTATCTTCATGTTTGCACTTTGAAATGGACGTCATCAGGTTATAGTCAGTCTCATGTCACTATCGGAACAGTACAACACCATCTGGACAGCTTCAGCAGGTATTCGGCGTTTTGCTGATTTACTGCGTTTCCTTGATGCTCGCTCGTTAAAACGCTGCCGCGCTTCGGCTTCGGTGACTCATCAGGATGTTGTTGTTGGCTGGGGAGTCAAACCCAATACCCAGGCCGCCAGAAGCTTTGCCGAGCAAAAAGGATTGTCGTACCTGGCGTTAGAGGATGGTTTTTTTTGTTATTCGGATCACTCTTCTGTCGACACAAGCAGGCTGTCTCTGATTTGTGATGCAACCGGTATTTATTACGATGCTCGCTTGCCTTCTGATTTGGAAGGGCTGTGCAATTCTGTTTCCAGCTGGATGGACGAGAGTTATCTTAAACGTGCCAGGTCTGTCCTGAATCTAATCACACAGTATGGCCTTTCAAAATATAATCAGGTGCGTCAGCGAACGCCTGAATGGCTGGAAAGAATCAGCGCCCCTTGTATTTTAGTCGTCGATCAAACCCGAGGTGATCAGTCCATTACAGGGGCTCTTGCGTCATCAGATAGTTTTGCTCATATGCTGCAGCGGGCTTTGAATGACCATCCCGAGGCACATGTCCTCATTAAAACCCATCCCGACGTGTTAAAAGGCAAGAAACAGGCTCATTATGATGCAACGGATGTAGCGCGGTGCCCTGAGCGAATTCATTTATTAACGGATGATGTTGCCTTGCCTGAACTGATGGCCAAGGTGTCGGATGTGTATACGGTTTCTTCGCAGCTGGGTTTTGAAGCCCTGTGTTATGGCAAAAAAGTGCATTGCTTTGGTATGCCTTTTTACGCCGGTTGGGGGCTGACTCAGGATAGGCTCGCGTGCTCTCGTCGTGTCTCTGATTTGTCGTTAGAACAGTTGGTCGCTGCGGCGGTATTGCGTTATCCACGATATTTGCACCCTGATACAGGCCTGTTGTGTGAAGCGGAGGCTGTTTTAAATTGGCTGGTTCTCCAGGTTGAAAAACAGTCTGATGCGGTTGATGTTTGCTTTGCTTATGGATTCTCTCTCTGGAAACGCAGTTTTATCCCTGAGTTTGTGGGCCGTTCTGCCCAAAAAATATGCTTCGTTAACGACGAGAACAAATTAAGAACCCGGCTGGCACAATCGCACGGTCGTGCTGCCGTGCTGTTTTGGGGGAGAGGTGAAAAAGAGCTGGCTGAATCACTGAGCACTCAGGCCAAAACCTGGTTTATCGAAGATGGTTTTCTTCGCTCAGTTGGGTTGGGGGCGGATTTACGGCGACCTTCTTCTTTGGTATTGGATGCGCAGGGGATGTACTATGACCCTGCCAGCGCTTCCGATATTGTCTCTTTGCTCAATCAGGTAACCAGCGATTCGTTTAGTGTTGATCGGATAAACTCTTTGCTGAAGCTGATTCAACGCGCTGGTATCAGTAAATATAACGTCGGAATTCAGGGTAATGCGCAGAGTCTGATCCCGCGGATTCAGCAAGCGTCAGCCGGCCGGGAAATTATTCTCGTCCCGGGGCAGTTTGAAGGGGATTTGTCGGTCAAAAGCAGCCTGGGTGATGTGAAAACCAATGCTGAGCTTCTGGCACGAACCCGGGCAAGGTTCCCTGACAGTTTTCTGATATTTAAAGAACATCCGGATTTGTATTCTGGTGTGCGCCCGGGTTTGCTGGGTGAAAAAGAAGCATTGAAAGACGCCGATTTTTATACTGCGGATGTCGATATCAGTGTTTTACTTGATATTGCTGATCGGGTCTCAACCCTGACGTCGCTGACAGGGTTTGAAGCGTTATTGCGTCAGAAGCAAGTGACGGTATTTGGCTCTCCTTTTTATGCCGGCTGGGGGCTGACGGATGATTTGAATGATTATCCGGAGCGGCAGCAGCAATTATCCTTGCAGGCATTGGCGTATGTTGTGCTGATTCAGTATCCGCGTTATATCAACTGGAACACTCGCTTGTTCACGACACCTGAAGTGATTGTTGAGCAGTTGATTCATGAACGTTCTGGCCATACTATGCGCGCCTTACGCAGTAACTGGGTAAGCCGTCAGGCACGGAAGCTCAGCTATTTGATAGAAGCTTACAGGAAGTAAATAGTGGCTATCTTATTACTCCAGGGCCCAATGGGGCCGTTTTTCAAACGATTGATGACATCTCTGCAACATCAAGGAACAGATGTTTATAAAATTAACTTCAATGGCGGTGATGAGTGGTATTGCTCAGGCAGGAATGTCTATCGTTTTTCAGGTTCTTCAGACCAATGGCCAGACTTTCTTGCGCAGTTTATTGCTGAGCATGCCATTTCATCGGTATTAGTGTATGGCGATTGCCGGTTGTACCATCGTCTGGCTAAAGGTGTTTGTGAACAACAGGGAGTGAACTTTTATGCCTTTGAAGAAGGTTATATACGCCCTAACCATATAACCTTTGAAAAAAACGGTGTTAATGGATATTCGAATATTGCCAAAGATGGGCTCGCGAGTTGGGAAAATACGGATATTGAGCCAGAAGAGAGAATTGGCGGGCATTTATCCAACCGGATTCGTTATTGCTCAATGTACTACAACGTTGCATTTTTTCGCCGTAAGCATTTCCCGCAATATACGCACCACCGCTCTTTTTCACCGGTGTTTGAAGCACGAAGCTGGCTGCGTGCATCGCGGCGCTATTATTGGTACAAGTTGACTGAATTCAATGTTCAGAAAACACTGGTCAAGCAATATAGTGGTCGATATTTTCTGGTGCCGCTTCAGGTTTATAACGACGCTCAAATTCACTTTCACTCTCCCTACGATAGTATTGAAGCGTTTATGGACACGCTGATGTCTTCTTTTGCCACTCATGCCGATCAAAACGATATTCTGGTGTTTAAACATCACCCGATGGATCGTGGCCATACTCAGTATGCTGATGTTATTCGTAAGATGTCCCGTCGGTACGACTTAAAGAATCGCGTTATATATTGTCATGACCAGCATTTACCAACGTTATTGGATCACGCTAAAGGGGTGTTAACCATTAACAGCACAACGGCGTTGTCTGCGTTTTACCATAAGGCATCGGTGAAGGTGCTCGGTGAGGCTTTTTATGATATCGCCGGGCTTTGTAGTCAGCAGTCGTTGGATGAGTTTTGGCGGGCGCCGGCTGAGATTGATTATGCTCTGTTTCTGAGATTAAGAAATTTCTTATCTCATCATGGCCAGGTGAATGGTAGCTACTACAAGGCTATTGATTTTTCTGTGGGGAATATTGTCGCTGAGATGACTCGTAATGGTGCCTTGCCTCCTGTCATCGAAGGCAAGGCGGTATCGGTTAACTCAGGTTGACTGGTCAGAAGTTCACGCCAATCGCCAGGTTGTGGGTCTCAAGTGCTGGGTTGGTCTCATAACGATCCCCGTTTGACATGTGTTGCCAGCTGTATTCTGCGAACGTATTTTTCTGAAACTGATAGCGAGCGCCAAACGCATAAGTCCACTGTACGGGGCCGCCGTAACGTTTGGTGTTGTTGCCGGTTTCATTGCTGAAAGTATGTTTAGTCAGCCAGTGTACTTTGCCATGAGCAGTCAGACGAAGCTTACTACCAAAACCACTGATTGGGATTGAGAGCGCAGGCCCTATGCTGTAGTTATAACCGTTTTCGTTACCCGCATTCAGCTGTGCTACAGCAACTTCTACCGCTGGAATCATCAGGCCCCAGTTATAACGGGGAAACTGCTTCTGCAGATACACTTCTTTGGTGTCTATTTCTACGTTTTGCTGTGCAGTTGGAGTACCTGTTCTTAACCCTACAGAATGATCCAGATACAAGCTGCTGAGGTACTTACTCAGCGGCAGAGGAGGCAGGTACTCTTCATAAGCAATAGTGCTTGCAGAAACGGCTAATAATGAGCTCAGTGTCAAAGCTTTAATGGTTGCGTTCATAATCTCACCTGTGAACGTGTTAACTCGATACAAGGTGAGAATAGGTGAGCAATCAGTGTTTGCTTATCGATTGTTCATATTTAAACAAAAGTCTGTACGTTGGGTTACAAAGATGAAATCTGTGTTAAAAATGAACAAAACTAGGAGGTGTGGTTGGCGTTATATTGACATGTTGCTGCTGTTTTTTTGACGGCGGAGGCGCTTTGTTTACATGATGCCTGCCGCCCTGATTCTGCATCAGTTTGTTAATGCTCTGGTCGTGTCATCCCTTTTAATAACATGCCCCATGTCATGGCTAATGCGCCAATAAGAGAGAGCAGCATCATCAGGTTTACCAATATGGTATTGCGTGCGTAAAAAGTGGAGTGTGGCTGCGGCTGATCTGAACAGGATTGATTGTCGAAGTTATACGAACCGTTTTGCTGCAGGCAGTCGGTAACTGCTGACATTTCGATGCCATAAAGCACTAACAACAGCAAACCTGGCAGAGCAAATAGTATTGAGCCATAGCGTAACCACATAAAATTTCTCCGAAAAATGGCAGTAAATGAGCAATCAAACTTGACATATCAGGGCTAATGTTTTCATCTTAGCCGTGGGGAAAACTCAAAAAACGATAATAACTGAAGCCGCCTATATTATGATACATGCTATGAAACGTATTCTGATCTTACCTGCCCTGTTGATGGCCTTCCAAAGTCAGGCTGCGACAGAGAACCTTGATGAACTTTTGACATCGATTCGCGCTGATATTCAGAACCAGCGCCTTTCAAGCCCGGCGGGCAACAATGCCCTTGAACGTATTACTTCATTCCGTGAGCAAGCTCCCTTTGATTTTCGTGTTGTCCCGCTGACTTACGAGTGGGGAGAGGCGTATGTTGCTCTGGCAAATAAAGCCATTGATGCTGGCCAGGTTGGTAAGGCGCAAGGCTACCTGGATAAAGTCTGGTATGTCGCGGCATTAACTCCAGGCCTGGAAGAAGCACAGGCAAAAGTGGATGCTGCTGCCAAAAGTGGCAAAAAAGTAGCGAAGGCACCTAAAAAAGCGGCTGGCCCGAGCAAAGAAGAGCTGGCCCGCCAGAAGAAGTTAGCCGAGGACCTGGCTAAAGAAAAAGCACGCCTGGAAGCCGAGCGCAAGCGTAAGCAAGAGCTGGCTAAAAAAGAAGCGTTGGCTGAGAAGAAGCGCATGCAGGCTGAGAAGAAGCGCAAGGAAGAGGCCGAGCGTCAGCGTCGTATTGCTGCTGCAAAAGCAGAGAAAGAAGCTGCACAGCGAGCTAAGACAGCAGCGGCAGCCGCTGCTGCTGGTTCTGCGGTCGTTGCCAAAGCGGCACCGGCTCCAACTCCTAAAGCGGCGCCTAAAAAAGCAACAGCGGCAGAACTGGGCGCGGCAACCACGTTATGGCAGTCTGCCAAAGAAGATTCAGCTTCTATCGCCAGCTATCCGGTTTCTGCCGATATGGTAGCGAATCGTGATCGTAAAATTTCAGCCGAGCTGCAGCCAGTGTGTCAGGCTATTCTGGATAATGATGCTTCTGTGGTAGTTCATACCGCCGATAAAGCCGATTACCGCTGGTTAACCGTGCGTCTGACTTTGTGTTTACGTCGCCTGGATAAGTCATTCCGCCTGCGTCATAGCTACCTGGCATCACAGGACACTCCTTCCGTCAGCTTGCACCCGTCACGTGGTGTTTCGCTGGTGCGCAAGGTTGAGCGCTAAGATAAGTCTCTTGGTTCTGTTGTGAATAAAGGCCCTGTTGATCAGCATCAACAGGGCCTTTTTGTTTATGGCTTAGATTCTTCTGCCAATAAAGCATGGCGCATCACATGGTAAACCCAATGTTGCTCCATGGTGCCGCCAAACAAATGCGCCGACGGGCCTGCTGCATACAAGGCGACGTCTTCTCCGCCATGGGTTTCACTTTCTAATGGCACTAGGGCTTGCTGTAAATAGCCCGGCTGTAGCGCCTGTTGTGGATCAACCGAAGGGCGCTTGGATGGGGCTGATTGAGGGAGCGCTTGCCATTCGACAGCCCCTGGGCCATTACGATAATTCATCGAGGTATAATAGCCTCCATCAGGTAAACGATACGGTTTTTCCTCGGGTCTGCCCTGATCATTATTACTGAATACCACTCCCAGCATTGGGTTGCCACGAGTTGGGTAGCCTGCGAGCGTAAGAGTGTGGCTATGGTCGGCGGTGACAATCAGCAACGTATTATCCAGATCGATTTGCTTCAGCAGCCAGGCAACGGTCTGATCCAGCTCTTGTGTTTCACGTAATGCCTGATAGCCGCTGCCTGCATGGTGGCCGTGGTCGATTCGTCCTGACTCAATCATTAACACATAGCCGTCAGGATTTTGCTGCAGGCGTGTCAGGGCGGCCTGTGTCATATCCAGTAATCCGGGCGTTTGTTCATCACGTTGATCCACATAAGGCAGATGTGAGTTAGCAAACAGGCCCAGCCAGTGCCCGTGTGTGAGATCGGCATCCCGCAATTGTTGCTTGCTGGATATCAGATAATGATCCGGTAGGGATTGCCATTGAGTCGTTAGGTTTTGTTGGTCTGTGCGTTTTCCGGATGGTTCGCTGGCAGGCAAAAAGTGACGTTGACCTCCGCCGAAAATTACCTCGAGTCGCTGTTCGCCTTGCTGATGGTTGATCAGTTGCTGGGCAATATCGAGGCAGCCGTTTTGTTTGGCTTCGGCGCTCAATTTGTTATCACTTTCCCAGCCACGTTCTGGAGAATGTGCGTACAAAGCCGCCGGTGTTGCGTGTGTCACACGGGCGGTAGTGACAATGCCGGTTGCTTTATTCTGACTTTCAGCCAAGTCAAACAAGGTTTTCAGGTGTTGATCCGTGCTGGATTGGCAATCGCCACGCTTGGCTGTGTGATTCACTGAGAGCACTCCGGCGCGCGTTTTTTCACCAGTAATCAGTGCGCTCATGGTGCCCGCGGAATCCGGCGTTTGCTGATCGGTATTGTAGGTTTTGATCAACGCCGAATAGGGCAGAGTTTCAAAGCTTAATGTGTATTCTTCGCCCAATAACTCTTGTTGTTGTCCGGCATAAATCCGTGCAGCAGTATGTGTAGTAATGCCCATGCCATCACCGACAATCAGAATCAGGTTTTTGGCGGCTTGGGTATTGGCTGCGGGCGCTGCATTTTGGGCGCGTTGCTTGCCTTGCTTAAACCACTGTGCCGATGTGGTGGTGTCTTTGACTGCCGGTGTCTGAGTCAGTGGCTTTTCCGTTTCAGAGTGGCATGCCGTTAACGTGGTAAGTGCCAGCAACAATACAACAGACGACTTGTTTTTAAAGTTCCTCATATTTTTAGTGCTCCTGCTGCTTGCTGAAGGCCGGGTGTAAGGCACGACGAATGCGGTGGTAAATTTCATGCTGGTCGATCAGGCCATGAAAGTACTGCGCACCTGGCCCTTTGGCGTGTAATGCAACGTCGTCGGAACCGTGGGTTTCGTAATAACTACCAGCCAGTGCGGCCTGGTAAAAGTCAGCGTCTTCCGGGTTGGCCGGAACCTCTTTAGCATCCTTCCACAACACCCGCCCAGGCTTGCGCTGGGTGTGATCGTCTTCATGCATAGGGTGAGCACCAAAACCATTGGCATAACCGAGTGTGGTGTAAGGGTGGTTATCCAATGCCAGTGTTTGGCCGTTATTGTCGACAAAACCCAGAATGGCATTACCGCGTTGAGGGTAACCGGCCATGGATAAGGTGTGGCTGTGGTCGGCAGTGACAATAATCAGAGTTTGGTTGCCACTTAATTGGTCGGCGATTTTAACCGACTCAGCCATAGCCACGGTTTCGTCCAGCGCGCGATATGCGTTGCCCAGGTGGTGTGCATGATCAATCCGCGCCCCTTCAACGATTAAGAGGTAGCCTTTCAGGTTATCTTGCTTAACTCGTCGTTGCAGATAGGTTTGTGCAGCTTGTGTCATCTGCTGTAACGGCGGGTACTGAGATTCGTTGCCGGACTTCTGGGAATCATATTGATAAGGAAGGTGACTGTTGGCAAATAAACCAAGCACCGGGCCAGCTTGCTGAGCTGACTGTGAAAATTGTGTCAGCTGTTGGTGGTTTTCCAGATAGTGGCCATTGGGAAATTGTTGTTGCCATTGTTGAATCAGATCGGCGTCGTAACGTTTACCACCGGATTTCAGAAAGTCAGGCAAGACATAAAACGGCACCGACAAATATTGGGTGAATAACCGGGTGTACCAGCTGGCTTGGGTGAAATTAGTTTTGCCACCGCCCAGCATGATATCCAGGCCTCCGTCTTTATCGTAAGCCTTGTTGATCAGCTGCCAGGCGATGTCTTTACAGCCATGTTGTTGTGCCTCAGCCGTTAAATCGCTATCGGCTTCCCAGTCTCGTTCGGGGGAATGAGCATACGCGGCAGCCGGGGTTGCGTGGGTAATACGCGCGCTGGTGACAATGCCGGTGGCATAGCCTTGCTGGCTGGCCCACTGTAGCAGGGTTTGCTGATGGTATTGCTGGGAGCCCGCACATATAGCCCGATCCTGTTCTGGCCCGATGGCAATCACGCCTGCCCGGGTTTTCACTCCGGTGGTGATGGCACTCATAGTACCGGCAGAGTCGGCGGTTTGTTGATTGGTGTTGTAGGTTTTTACCAGCGCAGAATAGGGAAAATTTTCAAAATACAGCTGATTTTCTTCGCCCGGTTCACCACGCTGCTGGCCTTCAAAAATACGGGCGGCGGTGAGCGTGGTCACACTCATGCCATCGCCCAGAAACAGGATCAGATTGCGCGCCGTTTCTGGGCTCTGTTTTTGGGCTTGCTGCTGGTTTTGCTGCTGGCGTTGTTCAAGTCGCTGTTTCAGCCATTGCTGGCCTTGTTCGAAGTCTGGCTGAGCCGCATTGGTCATGGCTGATAGCAATAATGTACTCAGAAATGTGCCGTGTAAGGCATTCATATGCAAAGTCCTGTAAACACAATTGAGTGCGAGTCTATATCCGCCATGATGCTGACTGCAAAAGATGTTGAGCGTGTTACAATGCCGCGCATCGTTTTAACCGTTTTAATATTCATTATTTATCCCAAAAATCTTATGTCTTTGTTCAGCAAAATTTCCCTGTGTTTATCCCTGGCATTTGCGTCGGTTACGCATGCTGCCGTGATTGTTCCTTCCGCTCCTCAATTGGATGCCACGGCTTACGTATTGATGGATGCCGATAGTGGCAAAATTCTGGTCGAAAAAAATGCCGATCAGAAGTTACCTCCGGCCAGTTTAACCAAGATGATGACCAGCTATGTCGCCGCTCACGAGCTGGAGCTGGGCAATGTGGCTGAAGATGTACTGGTGCCTATCAGTGTTAAAGCCTGGCGTAAAAAAGGCTCGCGGATGTTTGTACGTGAAGGCACTCAGGTACCGCTGATCGATTTATTACGCGGCATTATTATTCAATCAGGTAATGATGCTTCTGTGGCCGTCGCTGAATATTTCTCCGGCTCAGAAGAAGCGTATGCGGGTTGGATGAACCAATATGCCGAACGTTTTGGCATGGTGAATACTCAGTTTAAAAATGCCACGGGGTGGCCAGCAGAGGGTCACTTCTCCTCTGCACGGGATATGGCAACGCTGTCATTACGCATCATTAAAGACCACCCCACCTATTACCCGCTGTACGCTGAAAAATATTTTGAGTACAACAACATTCGCCAGCCTAACCGTAACAAGCTGTTGTGGCGTGACCCGAGTGTCGATGGTCTGAAAACCGGTCATACCGATGAAGCCGGCTATTGTTTAGCCGCATCGGCGTTAAAAGATGGCACACGCTTTATTGCGGTAGTAATGGGCACTCGTAGCGAAGAAGCCCGTGCGCGTGAAACCCAGAAGTTATTAGCCTATGGCTTCCGTTATTTTGAAACCCATAAATTATACAGTGCTGCAGAACAGCTACAGTCTCAGAAAGTGTGGTTGGGTGAACAGGAAGAAGTGAAGCTGGGTGTTGCGGACGAATTGTTCCTGACGTTGCCACGCGGCGCTAAAGGTGAGTTGCAGGTTGATATCCTGACGGATGAATTTATCGAAGCGCCCATCAAACAAGGCCAGGCGGTGGGTACGATTACCATCAGCATGGGTGATGAAGTTCAGTCTGAGTTGCCGCTGGTGGCACTGGAAGCGGTTGAAGAGGCCGGTTTCTTTGGCAAGCTGATTGGCAAAATTAAGCTGTTCTTTGCCAAACTATTTGCCTGATAGCAGTCTTTAAATCCTAACAATGGCTGCGTTTAGGCAGCCATTTTTTTATCTGAATGAACAGACTATTGACCCTGAATATTATTTCATCTGCCGCGCCGAAGGGCCATCCATGGCCCTACCGCGCTTGCGCGACATCCTGTCGCTGCTATGAAACAATATTCAGGATCAACGTCTAATAGCGCTTGAAATTCATCTAAGCTAAAACCATATAAGCCAGATACTCAACCAGGTTACATGTGTATTCATCCGGTTGGATAACACTGGCAAATCAAGAGAGGCGTGTTGTGAGTCAGCCAGAAGCTCCTAAAATTGAATTTCCTTGTCCGAACTATCCAATCAAAGTGGTTGGTAAAGGTGAGGAGGATTACGACCGTGTGATTTTCGACATCATCGAAGTTCACGCTCCCGGCTGTGATTTTACCCGGGTTTCTGCCCGCGACAGCAAAAATGGTCGTTTCCGTGCAGTGACGGTTTACATTACCGCGACGGGTATTGATCAGTTGCAGAAGATTCACACCGACCTCAGTGCCCATGATTACGTTCATATGGTGATCTGATGAATTCTGTTGTTGTCCGCCATTTTTCCGGCTTGCAAGACTATCAACCCATGTATCAACGCATGGTCGATTTTACCGCCGGGCGTGATCAGAACACAGAAGATGAGTTGTGGTTTTTACAGCATGAGCGGGTTTTTACCCAGGGGCAGGCGGGCAAGGCAGAGCATGTTCTGATGCCGGGGGATATTCCGGTGATTCAGAGTAACCGGGGCGGTCAGGTGACCTATCATGGCCCGGGCCAATTGATGGTTTATCTGTTGATTGATATCAAGCGCAAAGGGTTTGGGCCACGCCAACTGGTGTCCAATATCGAAGACGCGCTGGTGGCGACATTAAAAACCTTTGGTATTGACTCGGCTGCACGCGAGGATGCGCCGGGTGTTTACACGAATGGCCGTAAAATTGCCTCATTAGGCCTGAGAATCAAGCAGGGGCGTTCGTTTCATGGCCTGGCGTTAAATATTGATATGGATTTAGAGCCATTCCGCCGTATTAACCCGTGTGGTTATTCGGATATGCAGATGACCCGGGTGGTTGATGAAGTGACTGACGAACCAGCGTTTGATGCCGTGATGGCAGAGCTGCAGACACAGCTCGTGACTATCTTTGGTTACGACAGCAGTCAGCTGATTAAAGAGCCTTCAGCTAGTTGAAAAGCCGGTACAGCAGAGCGGTGATTAAACCGCTTTAATCGGGATCAGCGCCTCGGCAGCAGGCGCGCCCGGTACTGAAGGCAGCTCAATGCCCAGATTATTCTTCTCAAATACCTGATCAGCACGGTAGCTGGAACGCACCATCGGCCCGGATGCCACTTCCATAAAGCCTTTTTCTAAGCCCACATCACGGAAGTGATTAAACTGCTCCGGTGTGACATAACGATCCACTGGCAGGTGGTTTTTGGTTGGGCGTAAATATTGGCCCAGCGTCAGGATATCTACACCGATGGCGCGCAAATCATCCATGGTTTGGTAGATTTCATCATCGGTTTCCCCAATACCGACCATAAGGCTGGTTTTCACCAGTACGTTTGGGTTGTGACGCTTGGCAAAGGCTAATACGTCCAGCGTTTGCTGGTAGCCCGCGCGTGGATCGCGTACTTCGTGAGTCAGTCGTTCTACCGTTTCGACGTTTTGCGCAAACACGTCCAGCCCGGAATCGACCACCAAAGCGACGTGTTCTTCTACGCCGTTAAAGTCGGGTGTCAGCGCTTCGACTTTAACTTCCGGTGTACGTTGTTTAATTGAGCTGACACAGGCGGCGTAATGCGCTGCTCCACCATCATCCAGATCGTCACGATCAACGGATGTTAAGACGATGTAACGTAAACCCATCAGCTCAACCGATTCGGCGGTGTTGGCAGGTTCGTCTTTGTCCAGCCAGCCTTTTGGGTTGCCAGTATCCACGGCACAAAAGCGGCAGGCGCGAGTACAAACTGAACCCATTACCATGATGGTTGCTGTACCATTGGCCCAGCATTCGCCCATATTCGGGCAGTGAGATTCTTCACAAACGGTGCTGAGTTTATTGCTGCGTACGTTGGCTTTAACGGCCTCAAAACGCTGGCCTCCGGGAATCTGAGCGCGCAACCACTTAGGTTTGCGGCCAATCGGGGCTTTTTCTGCATTGCCAGACGTCGACTTAATCCCGTCTTTAATGGCATTAAAGCCATGTTCGCTGACAAATTTTTCGCCACTGCGGGTGGCTTTGGAAGCACCACTGTGCGTGGTTTGAGAGATAGATTGGCCTGAACCGGACTCGTGACCCATGAAATTCCTCTGGCTGGGCAGGTTGCCCAAATAAACGAACTGCAAAGTAAAATCATAGCATAAGTGGCACAACAATCGACTTAGCAAAAGGACGTATTGTTGAGCCACTTGAAGAAAAAAGGCCGCTTAACTTCTATGGTGGAAATACCAGTCAGGGAGTGAGAACACCTTCCCAGCTGGTGTTATTCACCTTGGCCGGATAACCCGCGTCTGCACGATCAGCATCCAGATCATAACGAATATAACGCTGACCCGTCAGGAAGATATATGCACGATCATTATTCCATTTAATCGCTGCCTGAATGTCTTTGGCATGGTCGCCCAGGCCTGGCCAGGTGTTGTTGTTAACCGGTGCAGGATAGCCTGCGTCAACCTGATCATTGTTCAGATCAAAACGCAGATACTGACCGTCACTCAGGAAGAAGTAGACTTTGTCACCATTGCCACGTAAGGCAGCGGTTATTTTGTTGGCATAATCGCCCAGGCCAGGCCATGTATTATTGTTTATTGCTTTTGGATAGCCGCTGTCAGCACGATCCAGTGTGTTGTTGTAACGAACATACTGGCCATTGGTGAAGAAGTAATAACTGCTGCCCAGCTGTTTTTCAAAGGCCGCAATCACACCTGCTCCCTGATTGCCAAATCCCGGCCAGGAATCATTATTTGTTGTTTTAGGAAAGCCGCCATCTGCTTTATCCAGCACTTTGGCGTAACGAATATAACGACTGTCATCACGGAAGAAATAAGCGCGTGTACTGTCCCAGCTAACGGCGGCCGTGATATTGGATTTATTCAGGCGAATTGCTGCCGGGGTATTATTTTTCACCAGGCTGTAATCCGTCAGGCCCTGCAGCTCTGCATCATCACTCCAGCCGGACTCAGTTGCTGCGACCTGAGTAACAAACTCCTGGTTGCGGTAAATATCAATGTTGCCATTCTCTTCAGCCAGCCAGGTGATATCGAAATCGTTACCCTGTGCTGGTAATAACTTGCGAACACCAGCTTCGCCGAGCAGTGGGGTGCCATCCAGCAGCCAGTTTTGATCAATGCTGATACCCAAATATCGCAGCGCGGTAGGAACCAGGCTGGTTTGTGCAGGATGTGCATAAAGATTGGAAAAATCCTGGTTATTAAGGCCGCTCGGTACGGTATTAAATTCACTGTTCAGTGTTTTATTTGAGGCAATAAAAATCGTTTTTTCTTCTTTGGTCTGATCTCCATGATTGCGCCCGCTAACCGGTTGGCGGCCATGGTCTGTGGTAACCAGTACCAGCCAGTCATGTGGACTTTGATCAACGGCATCTAACAGTTGCCCAACCTGATTATCGGCTGTGCGGACAGATTCACTGTACTGGCTGCCAAAACCATGGCCATGGCCTGCGCCATCCGGGTCATCAATATGCAGAAAAATAAAGTCATAGCCAGACTGAATCAGCTCAACACCTTTAGTCGTAACAGCAGCATCACTCAGGCCACTTAATGTCACATCGTTAGTGGCAACATCATTCGGAAAGTAGCGCGTATTCGGTTGTGACCAGTTCACAACGCTGGCTATTTTTGCGCTGGGTAATTCATTGCGTAAACGTTTGAAAATACTAGGAAATTGTGGGTTTGCTAAGCCGGAGCCATTGGATGTAACACCGTGTTTATTGGCCCATACACCGGTGAGGATGGTTGACCAGCCAGGACCGCTGGATGTGCCTTGCTCGCTCGGAGTACCTGTTATGCCGCCGGTATACGCTTTGCGAACGATCAGACGATCCATATTGGGGGTGGCAATTTGTTGCATTTGTTCCAGCTGCACGCCATCCAAACCAATTAACAGAACTTTTTTATCTCCGCTTTTATCGACCGGTGGCGTGACGGAGTCACCTGTGCCGGGTGCGGGAGGTTTTGAGGCAGTATAGCCGCTTAGTGGAATCAGTAGTGCTGTGAGACAAACACAAAGGCGGAATGTATTTTTCATTTTACTTTTCCTGATGAATTCTGGATTAGTCCAGATTGGGAGTGTAAAAGTAAAACAATGAAGCGGATATGACAGGTCGGTTCAGTCGGCTATTTTTTCTTCTTTCGGAATTCGTTGGGGGTATCACCTGTCCATGATTTAAAGGCACGATGAAAGGACGTGCTGTCTTTGTATTGCAGTAAAGAAGCAATTTGTTCAATGGATAAGTGATTTTCGTAAATCATCTTTTTGGCCTCAGATAATTTTACTTTTTTATCAATGTCACTGAATGTTGTTCCTTCTTCTTGTATTTTCCGTTTTAACGTTGATGGGCTGATGCTCATGTTGGCAGCAATATCCGGGAGTTTAACCGGGGTGTTTTGAGCTAATGCAAAATGCAGTTGTTTCTCTACCTGAGACGAAACGGACTCGTCAATCGTTTTATGAATCAACTCGTTAACCGTATTTCTTATCACCTCTTTGATAATCGGATCGGGAGAGTGAACCGGAAGGTTGATTACATGTTTATCGATATGGATTTCATTTTTGTTGCTGTTGAAAACAACAGGACAATTAAATAGCTGCTCGTAATAGCTGTGATCAGCATTGGCAGAGTGGGAAAAAATGACCTTTTTCAATCGAACCTGTGATTGGTTCTCAGAGGATACCAGCTGTTGGCCAATACGCAGAATCGATAAAAAATCAAACTCGGTGAAAGCACTGCAGACCCATGGATCGGTTGCCTGAATTTTTGAGGTATAACGCACTGTATCGTTTGAAATTGTTTCCAGCTGACCTTGCATACCCGTGTGCATCAGCTTTTCATAACGACGACTGCCACCGAAGGCTTCCCACAAATCAGAACAGCTCATCCAATAGGGAGCCATGACGCCATAGTCACTCAGCACGATAGGTTCTGCGCACTCAATACCAAGAGCATTGCTGTTGGTTAAGTCACGTGCTTTCAGCCAGATATACTCAATCGTGCTCACGGGTAAGCGCATGGTTTCCCCCTTCATGAAATCAATAGGGATTCCCAGGCTTTTTAAAAAGTCGGATCGTTTAAACCCATTACGCTTTAGGTGTTGAAGGATAACGTGAACATAACGCAGGGTGGCCGTTTGATCTTGCTTCATGAAGGGAACACTGATTTCAATACTGCTGACTGTTTTGATAATGCAATTGCATGCACTAATTATCAATTCCTTTGCACGATAAATACATAAAATCAACCTGGTACGTTTGTTTCGAAATGGGCCGCTTGTCTGGTCTGATCCAATTTGTCTGTTTTTGGCCTGATATGCTGGTTACCTCAGAAGAAAGGAGTGGTTGAATCCGTTTTTTGCACAGGTACGTCGGGAATTAACAACGAAGCACAATGTGCATCCTTGATCACACCAAGGCGCCAAATGTCGTGGTCTGAATGGTTAATGTGTTGCCGGCATTAGTGCTTTATCTAATAAAAATAACGACTTCTTTCACGAGGACGCGACATGAAAAAAACAATCATCGCAGCCGCTGTTGCAGGGGTGCTCTCATCGATCCCTGCGGCATACGCTCATAACGATGAAGCCTATAGTCATGACTACAAAGCGGTTGGTAATCAGCCACAGTGGATGGCTCGGGTTCCGGGTGAAAAACGGGTCAGTGAATTATCGCTGCCGGGTACTCATGACACCATGTCGATTAAATCTGGTGACATTTGGCAGAACCAGACCATGACACTGATGCAGCAGTTGAATTCTGGATTGCGTGTATTTGATATGCGTGTTCGCCATGTCAATAATCGTTACCGTATGCACCATGGCATTATTGATCAGGATACCTACTTCGACGATGTGTTGCGCGATATTAACGATTTCTTAGCCGCCAACCCGAGTGAAACAGTTTTATTCCGCCTGAAGCGAACCGATGGCTCTGGCAATAGCCGCAGCTATAACGATACGCTGGATGAGTATTTGCTGAATCAGGGAGAGCGTCATTATACGGGCCATAGCGACAATCCAACGCTGGACGAAATTCGTGGCAAGTTCGTGATTATGCAGGAATTTGGCGGTGCAGATTATGGTATCCCATACAGCAGCCTGGATATTCAGGATGATTTCTCGCTGACAACTAATTGGGATCTTTACGATAAATGGACCTCGGTAAAAAACCATATTAATAAGGCAACGAACGGTGATCGCGATACCATTTATATGAACTATTTGAGTGGTGCGAATGGCTCTTTCCCTTATTTTGTTGTGAGTGGTCACTCAAGTCCGGGTACATCAGCTCCGCGTTTGGCGACGGGCTTAACGACCCCCGGCTGGAAAAACTCTTATCCAGACTTTCCTCGTACAACCTGTTTTATCGGCATTTGTACCATTTCATTTGAAGGTACCAATACGTTAACCGCCGATTATATTGAGCAGGGTGGTTTCACCGGTATGGTAATGACGGACTTCCCGGGCGAACGTCTGATCAATAACATCATCAACCTGAATGATTTGTCTGATTATCACTTTGACGAATTTTCCTGGGGGCAGGCGACGGACGAGAGTGTAAATCTCTGCGCCAGCGGCAAATGTCTGGTTGAAGGTGATCAGTTTGCGATTGACGAGCCTGCTCCTAAAAGTTCTTTATCTGTTGTGAGCTACAACGTGCTGCGTCCTTCAGCGGAGCGCATTCAAAATCAGGTGAATTACCTGAAAGAGCAATTTGGTGAGCAAGGGCCGGACGTTATTTTATTAAGTGAAACGGTTCGTGGTGATGGTTGTGGCTCAGGCCGCAATACCGCTCGTGAATATGCCAAAGCATTTAATGCATACTATGTGAATGCCAACGAAGATGGTGATAGTGCCAGCTGCCAGACGGGCAACGCCATCGTTTCCCGCTACCCAATGGGTAATGTTTCCAAGGTACGTTTCAAGGCTCAGCACTCCAGCTTCCCGGGTACCGGCGAAACGGATACCGGCCGTTCTTTTGTGGTTGCAGACCTGAAAGTGGGTGATGATATTGTTCATGTGTATTCAACGCATTCGGCATCGCCATTCGGCATTCCCGGTGACAATGCTCGCAAAGGCCAGCATGCGGAAATGGTTTATCACGCCAAGAGCAAACCGTTTACACGTATTCTCGGTGGTGACTTAAACGCTGTTGGCCATATTTTTGCGGATCCTCTGGGGTTGCATGATATTTCTCTGAATCCGATCTTTGACGATAACTACACCGATGCCCATGATGATCTTGCGACTCACAAGCGTATTACTTCAGAAGCGGGTTTGGTTGATAACGACTGGACGTTACTACTGGACTTTATCTTCGTTAAAGGCGGTAAAGTTTTAACTGCAGATCTGTGTGGTTCAGAATGCCGTGACAGCAGTGTTTTGTCAGACCATGTACCGATCTGGGCAGATATTCAGTTTGAAGAAAGCAACCTGGCTTCTCTGAGTGGAGGTATCGATATACCGGAAGATTATCGTCTACAGGTTGAACATGCTTTAGGTTTTGACCGCATATGGACTGATGCGGGTTCCGGTGCGGATGATGATGTGTCTATCTGGCGTCCGAATGGTGTTGATGGATTTTATCGTTTGGGCGATTACGCTGTTGGCAGTCATAACAAGCCAAGTAATCCATCTGTACTGGTTGCAAAAGATGATGGCAGTGGCGCTTTAGCAAAACCTGCCGGATATTCTCGAGTATGGCGGGATGCAGGGTCGGGTGCTGATCAGGATGTTTCTTTGTGGAAACCAGTCGCACCAGCAGGCTATCAGTGTTTAGGATTTTTGGCGACGAGTGGCGCAAAACCAGACTCGAATGATATGCGCTGTGTATGGCGTGGCCTGTTGACCCTGGGCGGCAGTTTTGAAGTATGGGATGATTCTGGCTCTGGTGCCGATGCGGATGTCGGTATCTATCAGGCTTATTCTTACAGTAACGACAATGCTGTTGCGACGGGTACTTTTAATGCTACAGGTAGCCATAGTCATGCGGGAGACTTTAAGCAATATCAAACACTGAACATGAGCAAAATTCAGTTTACTGATTTCCGCGAACTTAAGGTAATGGGTAAATGCATGGACGTACCGGCGGATAAATTGGCCAATAACGAGATTCATGCAAATGCTTATGTCTGGGATTGCTGGAATCCAGCTGCATGGCAAAAATGGGGCTATGAAGAGTCGACAGGTTTTATTCGGAGTAAACACAATCGCAACATGTGCTTAGACAGCACGAATGGAAATTCTGCTGGTACGAATGTGGTGATGCATCCATGTGTTGACCATATTAACCTGAAGTGGGATTTTGTTGGCGATACGATTCGTCCACGTAAAAACCATGGCCTTGCTCTGGATCTATCTCACTCAGATACCAGTAACGGAGCAAATCTGTTGTTGTGGTATCCTACTGGCAATGCTAATCAGAGCTTCAGTTGGGGAAGTCGATAGTATCCGGCTAGGTTCGACCTCTGGAAAGGCACCTTCGGGTGCCTTTTGTGTTTTTGATACACTATGACGATATCGATACCACTAAGCATGTGACACAGTAGCAAGAGCGTATAATCAGCAATGAACGTATTTTTTAGTAAGGGTGAAAGCGATGGTTAATGTAAAACTCAACTCCAGTTGCTCATGTGGCCAGTGCCGCGTTGATGTTGGCCAGAAACCGATTGCACGCTTTTATTGCCATTGCTCAATTTGCCAGAAAATTTACCAGTCGAATTGTGCCGATGTTGCTGTTGTAACTTCGAAAAATGTGCAGGTTTTATCTGAATCAGCGATTGAATTTAAAAAGCATAAACATCTTTTTGCTTTGCAGCGGGGAACCTGTAAAACGTGTGGTGATCCGGTAGTTGCAACTCTGTTTGGACTATTATCGTTTTTACCTGTGCGTAACTTTGTTTCTGCTGAACAGTTGCCAATGTCTCAGGCCAGAATATTCTGTTGCAATAAAGATAAAGAATTACCTTGTACTGATGGTTATTTTAAAAGTCAGCTACTTGTGACTAGCCTGATTATTAAAGGCCTATTTAGCTAAGCTATGTGGGCTTTGATATTGGTTAAAAAATGCCAATATCTTATTGTGAGCTATTGTGGAAATTTTAAAGCTCATATGATGTTTAACCATTAGCTTTTCTGTGTACTCTCTGAATCCTGCTGCTTGCCTAACCCAGGCAAGCTGTGTTGTTAAATGATAAATGTAATCAACACTAAACATTAGTTTCATAAGTGTTTTTTAAAATAATAATAAACACCACAACATAAGGACTTCAACAATGATTAAAACAATAAGCCAGTTTGCTGCTGGCGCTATTCTCACGGCTGTTGCCCATACTCAGGTATTCGCAATCGAAATTCTTGCTCACCGTGGTGCTTCGGGTGAATACCCTCAAAGCACGCAGCTGGCTTTTGATAAAGCTTTAGAACAGGGGGCTGATGTGTTGGAGCTGGATGTGCATCTGTCAGGGGATAACCGCATTATTATCAACCACGATGCGGACCTGGTTCGCAACGTCGGTATTGACGATGAAATCGAAGACCTGACCCTGGCAGAAATTAAGCAGTTAGATGCTGGTCATGAGTTTACGTTGGATGACGGTGAAACTTATCCATTCCGTAATCAAGGTCTCGTATTGCTGAGCTTAAGTGAATTATTTGAGCTGTACCCACACGAGCGCTTCAATATTGAAATGAAAGCCAATGATAAAGATCTGGCAGAGAAGCTGTGGGAAGTTATTTCTGCTTATCAGTTACAAGATCGTGTCGTTGTTGCTTGTCAGAACAAAAAAGCAATGAAGCATTTCCGCAAGGTGAGTGATGGCCAGGTGAAAACCAGTGCAACCATTGGCGAACTGGTTGGTGCAAGTCTGGCCTGGAGCTCAGGTTGGGGATGGGCATACAAACCAAAGTTTGATGTTGCACAGTTGCCGTATGCGATTACAACGAAGCCATATGTGCGCTTTTTTCAGAAAAAAGGTGTGACCGTGGATGTTTGGACTGTTAATAAGCAAAGCCATATCGAACGCTCTATTGATATGGGTGTGGATGGTATTATCGGTGATTATCCTGGTCGTATTTATGATGCATTGGAAGTGGCTGGTGACCGCTAAGCATTGATGTTGAGGGGCGCTCTGAAATAACTTCCAGAGCGCTACTGATTATTCTTCTGGTCTGACGCTTAAAGAGCTGGCAACCGTTGCAATTGCATAAGCATCCATATCGGCGCCATCCGATTGCAGCGTAATACGACCGTTAACCTGAATTGCTGCAACGGTCTGACCATTCTTCTTAATGTAATAACCTAATGGCTGATCAGACGGAATAAAGCTGCCTTCCATATCATGAATCGATTCAACTTCGAAGCGTTTGCCATCCAGCGTCAGGCTACCGGAGACTTTTCCGGTTGGGCCAAAATCAATCAGGCCGGAGCTTTTCTTAAGAATAAAATTCCCGACTTTGTTTTTATCGGCAGAGGTGACTTCACACTCGTAAGGAGAATCGCCACCAAATGACAGACCACCCAGGTTGACACTGGTATTTTCGCCGGCACAGTTTAATAACCAACGTTGTTGGCTTTGGCTGTTAACGACTTCAGCTGCCATCGAACCTTCATCGTTGCTGATAAAGTCTCCGAAGTAAGAGGAACCTGAAGCTTCACGATCGTATTTGCCGTGGTACAAGCCAGCCAGGTCAAACGTACCATCCATACCCAGTCCCCAGAACTCACCATCGGTGGTTAAGGCTTGTGGCGCTTGTGTCGCCAGATCCGCAGGAACTTTAATGCTGGCCAGCTTGGCAGAGCAGGCTGTCAGTGATAATAAAACGATGGGGGCACAATATCTAAGGTGGGATAACTTCATTTAAATATCCTTTAAAATAATTTCGCTGCCGTTTTTGGCAGAACTCATGTTCTAGTGTAGAGCTAATTACTTAAGCGTAAAGGGTTGCTTTTGTTTATTTTTTTGTCGGGCAATAAAACATTCACTAATAACTTAAATGTCAAAAAACCATACGACATAAATGCCGTACGGTTTTGGTCAATGAAAGGTGGCGCGTGGGTTTATGGTAGCAGCTGGTTTTATGGCTGTGGCTGCATTACCACAAAACCATCGGCCGCATCAGTGGCTACTGTCCAGCCATCAAACTGCTGATTCGACACCGCACCACCGCGTACAGCACCAATGTGGGTTAAGTCATAACCACCGGTGTTAGTTGCTACATCCTGGTTAAAGCCATCAACACCGTCATCGCTAACAATAAAGGCAGAGTTGGTATCATCAGCGTCAACACTGCCGTCACGGTTGGTATCACCATCCAGGAAGGCATTTAATGCGCTGCTGCTGGCAACCAATCCATTGCTGATGCCGCGAATATTGTTCAGGTACCAGCTGGCGGTAAAGTTGTTGCTGCGGTCTGCTAACTCACCGGTAAACTGAATACCTCCGGCATTGCTGGCAAACGCCGTATCAGCAATGGCGAGTGCACCTGCGGCACCGTTGTAATACACCACGCCATTACCATTGCTGTTGTTGCTGGCAACACTGGCAGCAGGCAGTGCGGTTGCACCAGTACGGTTAACAATAAAGGTGCCATTCGGACCGGCTTCGTTGGCGCAGTGAATGCCATCCAGATAGTTCGGGCCTGGTACACCGGTATCAACCTGGCTTAAATCGGCCGTTGGTTCTAATTCGATACAACCATTACGGAAGTTGGCAATTAAGATATTACCCATGCGTGCCTGATTGGAGTTATCGGCAAACAAAATACCGAATTCACGAGCGCTGTCATCACCGGCAGCGGATTCGCTGCTGTTATCGCGGCCAACCAGCGTGGCATTAACGATACGTGGGTTAGACGTGCCGGAATCGGTGCGGCTGGCATAAATACCGGAGCGACCGCTTGAACCATCCGCATCACGGTTATGAATCACCATCAGGTCTTTAATCAGGCCGTTGTAATCGCGGTACCAGATACCGTCACGTTTAGCGCCGGTTGCCAGAATCCAGGACAGTCGTGCTTCACTGTTCACAATATGGAAAGCATCACGAGCGGAGTTATGCGATTGCACAAACGACAGCACTGTGTTGTCGTCAACGCCGTTTAATACGATGTTATCGCTGTAGGTAACCTGCTGGCCGTTTAAATCCAGCTGTACTTCAGCACCACCTTCGGCCACAACCACATAGTTCAGACGATTGTTGCCCTGAGCGGCATCGCTACCACGCAGGTACAAGCCGCCCCATTCACCGTAGCCATCAACACCTGTGTCATCAGAAATAAAATAGATCGGGTTAGCACGGCTGCCAACAGCCTGTAATGAAGAGCCCGGGTACACCAGCAGATAGTCGCTGTCGCCACCATAAACACGGGTGCCTGGTGCTACGGTTAAGGTCGCATCTGCGCCCTGGCTACCCACCTGTAATCCGCCGCTTAAAAACCATGAATAATTTGCGCTCAGCGTTGCGTCTTCGGTTAACACGCCGTCAATATCACAGCGATTATTGGCGCTATAAACCGGCTGCAAATTACCAACTGCCGGGCAGCTGGCCGTGGCTGGTGGATTAGTATTGTTGCCGTTATCAGCATTGTTGTTGGTCGGGCTGTTATTACTGCTACTGCTGCTACCACCACAAGCTGTTAACAACACCGAAGAGAAAATGGTGGCTGCAAGCAGCGTTTTTTTGTTATCTGAATTCATGATGCGTCTCCGCTCTAAGGTCAATGTACCCGTAAGAGCCAAGTGCTGGTGAGTGTGGTTCAAATCGCCTGATTAAAAAAAATTATCACTCTGATAGAAAATATCAGCAGAAAAAAGCCGGAGAGATTTGAACCCTTTTGTTGTCCAACCCGCTCTTACGGGTATGAACGCAATGATTATGAACCACCCTATTAACGATACTTCTGGCAAGTCACAACGTGTCTTTGGTGGCCAGGCAGCCGCTGATAAGCAAACCGCTTCTGCTAAAGAAAGCGAGCAGCGTGATCTGGCTGACCGGATTGATCGGCAAATGTTAGAGGCAATTGCTGAATCCCGTAGCCGTGTTGTGATGCAGCAGTTTTATCAACGTTATCAGACCCGGTTATTGCCTTTTTTGCAGCGTATGACGCCGGATCGGTCGCTGACAGAAGAAGTGTATAACGATGTCATGATGACCGTTTGGGATAAAGCCGACTCTTTTCGCGGCCAGTCACGGGTATCCAGCTGGGTGTTTTCGATTGCTTATCGTGCCTGTTTAAGACGTTTAAAACGGCATCAGGTCTATCAGAAATTAAAAGACTTCCTCAGCTTTTCAGCAGAGCAACAAGAAGAGCTGGCGCATAACGAAGCATCACAACTGGAATCCGGAGACTTAGTGGCCAAAGCGTTAAAAACGTTACCCGATAAACAACGTATCGTTGTTGAACTGGCTTATTTTGAAGGCTATTCCGTGGCTGAAATTGCCGAGATTGCCGATTGTCCGGTTAACAGCGTAAAAACCCGTTTATTTCATGCCAGAAAAAAACTGGGGCAGTATTTAACCACACAGCAGGGGGCTTCCGATTATGCCGACACCATCTCCCTATGACATGATCAGTGATTATCTGAACGGCCACTTAAATGCTGAAGATCAGGCCTGGTTTGAAGCTCAGTTACAGCAGGACAAAACGTTAAATACCTTGCTGCTGCAAGAGCAGAAAATGCGCGGTCATGTGCCATCGACAGAACCTTTGGTGCAGCCGGATTTTGCCAGATTTGAGCAGCAGCTGGATAAACGTGAGCGCAGCACCTGGTTAAAACCAGCACTGCCGCTGGTAACGACCTGCTGTTTATTAATGGCTTTTTTTTTGCCGGACTTTTTACACAACACATCGCCTATTTCTTCGGCACCAACTTCTTCAGCGCCGACTTCGAGCGGGGAGTACATTACCCTGTCGCAGCCGCAACAGTACGAGGCTGATACCGTGCGTTTAATTGCGGCCAATCAGGCAGTACTGGAGCAGCTGATTGCTGAATATCAATTGCAGGTGATTAGCGATTATCCGGGGACCTCTGTCGTGGATGTTAGTGCGACACCAATCGCGTTAACGTTGCTGGACCAGGTACAGGCAGACCCGCGTATTATTCAGGCTAAACATTTAGCGCGTCAGCAGCAGGCTAACCCATGAAACCGTTACGGCGTTGGACAACCTACATGATGCTGGCAGGGCTGAGCCTGATGATGAGTGCCTGCAGCAGCATGACGACCACAGAAAAAGCGGCCATTCCGACGGATGTAAAACCACTGCTGGTGGTGATTAAAGATTCGCGTGGAGAACAAAAACGTCATGCCATTCCTGGCCCTGGGTATCAGCCAACCATGGCGTACCAGAATGATCCGGCACTGGCACGCCTGACCGCAAAAATAGCGCGCCATTATCAGCTGACGGTATTTCAGCAATGGCCGATTCGCTCGTTACGACTGCATTGTTTTTTAATTGCACCACCGCAAGCAGCAACGCTGGAAAAATTAGAAAACGATCCAGACGTTTTATGGGTACAACCCTTTAATGAGTACAGCGTACAAAGCAGCAAAAAATACCCACAGTACGATGAAATAAAACGTTACTTTGATCATTCACATCAGGAAGTGGCCGATGTCAGCGTGGCCGTGATTGATACCGGATTGGATCGTGAACACCCGGCATTACAGGGCAGTGAACTGAGTTATTTTGACTTTGTGGGTGAGCGCAGCGATATGCCATCGCATCAGGAAAAACACGGACTGGCGGTCACTGGCCTGATGGCGGCCCAACCTGCTGATCCAACAAATAATCAGTCCGGGGCAGTTACAGGCTTAGTCACTGGGCTGATTTACCAGGCCGACTTTTATCATTTGCGCGGCTGCTGGCAGGTGTCGGGTGGTGGTGGTCGTTGTAATACATTAACGCTGGCATTGGCACTGGATAAAGCGGCGGAATTACAGCCGGATATTCTGAATCTCAGTTTAACCGGCCCGGAAGATCGGGTGCTTACCGCGTTAAGCCAACATTTACAGCAACAGGGCACCCTGATTATCTCAGCGTATGATGAACATCGCGCTGCACAGCAGCGATTCCCTGCTCCCGGAGATGGGGTGCTGTATATTTCGGGTGTTTCAACCAAGCTGTCGGAGTTACCTCAACGGCATCCCAGTATTATCAGAGCGCCTATGTCGGCTCTGAGTCTGGCTCCGGATCAGGGCTACGATGTTATCAGCGGCCATTCCATCGCCACGCCACATATCAGTGCCGTGGCTGCGCGCGTTATGAGCTTGCATCCGGAATTAAATCGTAATCAGGTGGTCAAAAAAATACGGCACTGGTCAGGAAAATATTTTTCTGAGCAAGAGCAACCACCACCGCAGCAGCAACCGCACAAAACATTAACGCATAAAAGGTACAGCGATGAGGAATAGCCATCCTGTCGTTTTATTAGTCATTATTAGCCTGTTTTTATCCAGCCAGTCATCAGCGACTGAGCTGGATTTTAGTCGTTTAAGCCTGGGCGCTCAGTGGCAGAAAAATCGCCTGTATTATGGTCAGACTGAAACCCAGGGTAACCCCTCTCTGAATCTGTATTCACGTTATGAGTTATCGCGTTACGCTTATGTTGGCGGTGATTTTAATGAAGCACAAGCCGATGGTCAGCGGCAGCGCCATCGCAACGTGAATGGCTTTCTGGCGGCGGATTATCCGATTCTGGATGGGCGCCTTTATGTCGGTGGCAGTATTAAACAACGCTGGTTTTTAGGCGCAGGGCAGAATTGGAATTACCATGAATGGGGTGCACAGCTCTGGCACCCAACGGGTGTGGTATTGCGGGCGGAATATGCGCCTGATTTTTACCACCTGAGCACATCGGCACTGTTATTACACACTGGCATCACTCGTGCATTTAACGACCAATGGTACTGGCAGGCACAGGCCAATCGCTTTTCTTCACCAGAATCGGATAAAGCCTTCTTTTATCAGGCCGGAGTGGGGTTTAACCATGGCCGCTGGAATATTGAGGCAGGTTTTTATTATGCCCCGCAGCCCGGTGCGTCTGTACCGGGTGGGCGTATAGAACCGTCGCAAATATTACTGCAAACGAGCTGGGCGGTTTTTTAGGGAATTATAATGTTGGAGATTTTAATCTTAATTCGATATTGATTTTCTTCTCATGGCGATGCAGCCTCCAGCCGCTCTGTCAGGAAATCCAGCAATAAACTGGTTTTGGTGGAAGACCAGCGGCTGGCTGGGTATAAGCCCCAGATACCTTCCTCTTTAGGTTGCAGGTGTTCGAGCAATGTCACCAGTCTGCCAGCGGCAATATGATGGCTGACGTACTCAGCCGGTAATTGCGCAATACCAATGCCTTTTAATACCGAGTCCACTAACGAAATACCGCTGTTGCAGCGCAAACTTCCAGAGACAGTAATGTTTCTTTCCTGAGTGATTGAACCGGTATGTTCGGTAAAGCGCCAATGACTAACGGAGCCAACCAAACAATTGTGGTGTTTTAATTCCGACAGAGTATTCGGCTGGCCCATACGATTGATATAAGCCGGTGAGGCGCATGTATAAATCTGGCGGCTGGATAGTCGCCGTGCTCGCAAGCGGCTGTCTTGTAATTGCCCGAGGCGGATCGCCAAATCAAAGCCAGCGTCGGTGATATCCAGTTTAGTATTCGACAGCTCCACTTCTAACGACATTTGTGGGTACAGCAGCAGGAAGTCGTTGAGTAACGGCATCAATACACGTTCGCCATAGGTAATGGGAGCGGTTAAACGCAGTTTGCCTTTGGGCTGGGTTTGTTGCTCCAACAGCTCGTGTTCGGCCGATTCAAAGCCTTCGAGTAACCGTTGGCAGGTCTGATAGTAGTGCTTACCAGTATCGGTTACCGTGACTTTGCGAGTGGTGCGATGCAGCAACTGAAGCCCGAGCCGTTGCTCTAATGCATTTACCTGGCGGCTGACTTGTGCGGTGGATATCTGCAAACGTTCGGCTGCGGCGGTAAAGCTGCCGGATTCCACCACGGCGACAAATTCGGCAATGCCTGCCCATTGTGGAATTGGTGTCATCAGACATCTCCAGCGTCTTAATTATTACCGTAGTGTAATAGTGATTATCAAATCTGGCTATTATCACTTTGGGGTCGCTAATATAGGATGTTTCTATTGGTACAGAGTTGAACTGTGTGCTTGAGAATACAACGAATAAGGAAAATACGATGAGTGCAGAAACCATTACCTGTAAAGCCGCTGTTGCCTGGGCAGCAGGCGAGCCGCTGAAAATCGAAAATGTGCAAGTGGCTCCGCCAAAAGCTGGCGAAGTGCGTATCAAAATTAAGGCTACTGGTGTGTGTCATACCGATGCCTTTACGTTATCGGGTGAAGACCCTGAAGGGATTTTTCCAGCCATTCTGGGCCATGAAGGCGGCGGTATTGTGGAATCGGTAGGCGAAGGTGTGACCAGTGTTGCCGTGGGCGACCATGTGATTCCGCTGTACACCCCAGAATGTGGCGAGTGTAAGTTCTGTACTTCAGGCAAAACCAACCTGTGTCAGCAAATTCGTGAAACTCAGGGCAAAGGTCTGATGCCGGATGGTACCAGCCGTTTCTCCATCGATGGTGAACCAATTTTCCATTACATGGGTTGCTCGACTTTCTCGGAATACACGGTACTGCCTGAAATTGCGTTAGCCAAAGTTAACCCAGAAGCGCCGTTAGAAGAAGTGTGCTTGCTGGGCTGTGGTGTGACCACGGGTATGGGCGCGGTAATGAATACCGCCAAAGTACAGGAAGGTGACACGGTTGCTATTTTTGGTATGGGCGGCATTGGTTTAAGTGCAGTGATTGGCGCCACCATGGCCAAAGCCTCACGCATCATCGCCATTGATATTAACGAATCCAAATTTGAGCTGGCCAAGAAGCTGGGTGCAACCGATTGTATTAACCCGAAAAACTTCGACAAGCCAATTCAGGAAGTGATTGTTGAAATGACCGACGGCGGGGTGGATTTCTCATTCGAGTGTATCGGCAATGTCAACGTGATGCGTTCTGCGCTGGAATGTTGCCATAAAGGCTGGGGCGAATCAGTAATTATTGGTGTTGCCGGTGCAGGTCAGGAAATTTCAACGCGTCCGTTCCAGTTAGTGACTGGTCGTGTATGGCGCGGTACTGCCTTTGGTGGTGTTAAAGGCCGCAGCGAGCTGCCAGATTATGTTGAAAAATATCTGGCCGGTGAGTTTAAGTTAAACGACTTTATTACTCACACCATGGAGCTGGAAAAAATTAATGAAGCATTTGATCTGATGCATGAAGGGAAGAGCATTCGCTCTGTTATTCACTATTAAAAACTCACGTTTTTAAGATGCTAAATTAAAAAGGGAATAACGATGTCTCTCGAATTAATTGCTCAAAATAAAAGTTTTGGTGGTTGGCATAAACAATATTCGCATGTGGCTGAGACTACCCAGTGCAAAATGCGTTTTGCGATTTTTCTGCCACCACAAGCGGCCACTGATAAAGTGCCAGTGTTGTATTGGTTGTCGGGCTTAACCTGTACCGACGAAAACTTTATGCAAAAAGCCGGTGCGCAAAAAATGGCCGCCGAACTCGGTATTGCGATTGTTGCACCGGATACCAGCCCGCGTGGTGATGAAGGGTGTGATGTTCATGGAAATGCAATTGCTAATGATGAAAATTACGACCTGGGTCAGGGTGCCGGTTTTTATCTGAATGCCACGCAATCGCCCTGGGCGCCGCACTACAATATGTACGATTATATTGTGCAGGAATTGCCAAAGCTGATTGAAGCGAATTTTCCGGTATCGGATAAAAAAGCGATTTCTGGTCATTCCATGGGTGGACATGGTGCGTTAACTATTGGTCTGAAAAACCCGAACAGCTATCGCTCTGTTTCGGCTTTCAGCCCGATTGTGAATCCGCTGGATTGCCCCTGGGGGCAAAAAGCATTCAGTGCCTATTTGGGGAATAACAAAGCAGACTGGCTCGATTATGATGCCTGTGCCTTGATGCAGAAAAGTCAGGAAAATCAGCATCTTGAAATATTAATCGATCAGGGCCTGGGAGATAACTTCCTGGCAGAGCAGCTGAAAACCGACAACCTGAAAAAAGTCGTAGCTGAGGTGGATTATCCGGCAACCATTCGTATGCAGGAAGGTTACGACCATAGCTATTATTTTATTGCGTCCTTTATTGAAGAGCATTTAGCGTTTCATGCGAAACACTTAACGGCCTAAAATTGCGACAGAAATGAAAAGCCTCTGATAATTTCTTATCAGAGGCTTTGTTTGTTACGTTTTCTGCGCACTGGTCTGATCAGGCTTCGGCAACCAGCTGCTTCAGCATGCCGTACAGCTCGTCTTTTAAATGCAGACGACGTAGCTTCAACTCTTCCAGTCGTTCATCCGAAGCGGCTTCGACTTGCTCTTCAATTTTACGAACTTCGCGGTCAACGTCATGGTACTCATCAAACAGACGGGCGAAGTGGCGGTCCTTCATTTTCAGCTCACGAATTTGTGGGCCCATGTCTGGGAATTCGTGATGAAGATCGTGGTGTTCAATCATAATTTGCCTCCTGTAAACAACACATTCAGAGTACCGTGTTGTTTACGAGGCTTATTGATACAAATCAGGTCTGCGCAAAGGTGGCGTGAACTCCCGCCAATATTTGATGCAAATCAAGTCATCAACGGGCTTTAATCAGTGCCTGATTGATCCATTGTTTTAATTGCGGGGCTGGCAGTGCTCCGGCCAGACGGTCTATCTCTTTGCCTTGCTGAAACACAATCAGAGTTGGTATGGAGCGAATACCAAACTGGGCACTGATTTGTTGTGCCTGTTCGGTATTCACTTTGGCAAAGCGGGCACTGAACTTCATATCGCTCGCTACTTCTTTAAAGATAGGTGCCATCATCTGGCAGGGGCCACACCAACTGGCCCAGAAGTCGACCACAACCGGCATGTCGTTTTTCTGCAGGAAACGAGCAAAATCACTGTCTGTTAAGTCCATCGGGAAGCCATTAAATAAATCGTGCTTACAGCGGCCACACTGCCCTTGCTCGTTGGTACGTTCAGCAGGAATGCGATTAACGGCTCCGCATGACGGGCAGGTGGTGTGCATTATCAAACTCTCTTAGCCGGGAAAATGACGGCTGACTTTTTCCACAAAGGCGGCTTTTTTAATTTCACCAATAATGCGGGCATCGACAACTTCACTGCCATCGTTAAAGAACAGCAGTGACGGTGGGCCAAACACATCATGATCCTGCATAAAGGCGACATGATCTTCGCTTGAGTCGGTGACATCCAGTTTGACCCAGTTAATATGGCTGAACTGCTTTTGTACGTCGGTCTGGGAGAAAATTTCGGCATCCATTACTTTGCAGCTGATGCACCAGTCAGCGTATAAGTCGACCATCACCGGACGTGGGCTGTTAGCAATAATGCTTTTCAGCTCAGCGACTGAGGTTGTTTTACGAAAAGCACTTTCAGAGGATGCTGTCGCTGTTTCAGCTGTGTTGGAAGCCGCTTTTACTGCCAAAGGCTTTAAAGGGTCCGACTGGCCTTGCAGAACACCCACAAAAGCAATTGCGCCATACAGGAAGAATACCCAGGCGATACCTTTGACGATGCGTTGTTTGCCAGACGCAGCAGGTTCGAATGCACCTAATACTACGCCGTATACCAGTGCCAGTAACGCCCATAACAACAGCGACACCTGAGCCGGCAGGAAGCGTGATAATAACCAGATGGCAACACCTAACAGCAGGATGCCGAAGAAAGCTTTGATCTGATCCATCCAACCGCCAGCTTTTGGCAGCATTGATGCACCTGTGGTACCGAGCACAATTAACGGTGCGCCCATACCCAATCCAAGAGCCAATAGTGCGCTACCGCCCAACCAGGCATCGCCGGTTGTGCTGAGATAAACCAGGGCACCGGCTAATGGCGCCGATACGCAAGGAGAAACCACCAGTGCGGACAATACACCCATAATAAAGACACTGAACCATTGGCCGCCTTGTTGTTTCTGGTTCAATTCGTTTAAGCGGTTGCGCAGACCAGATGGCAGCTGCAATTCGTATAAGCCGAACATCGCCAGTGCCAGTGCGACGAATAAAACGGAGAAAACGGTAAGCACCCATGGGGTTTGCATCCATGCCTGGATATTGGCCCCTGCGCCTAATAAGCCGACAGTTAAACCGGCCGCCGCATAGGTGAGCGCCATACCTAATACGTATATGCTCGACAGGGCAAAGCCCTTGGCAGGAGAGGTGTTGTTCTGACCCAGCACTACAGTGGTCAGAATTGGCACCATGGGTAACACACATGGGGTGAAGGTCAGGCCAATACCTAATAAAAAGAACAAGCCAACAACAGCGCCCCATGAGCGGTTAGCGAACCAATCATCTTCGCTGGTTGCCGCTGCAGTCTTGCTTTCAGTTGAAGCTTGCGGAGGTGTGGCGACATTGCCTGCGATTGGCTGTGAGTTGGCTGGAACGGGTTGATAGTCCAGTTTCAGTCGTTGTGGTGGATAGCATAAGCCCGCGTCGGCACAACCCTGATGGTTCAGCTTGTAGGCACCTTCTTGCAGGCCTGTTAAATCAAAGCTGACTTCAAGTTCATGATAAAACGCCGTGACTAAGCCAAAGGCTTCGTCCTGCTTTTCTTTACCTTGCTGAGAGTAATAATCCGGGAAGAGTTTATTGTCGCCTTGTTTGATATACAGGCGACTTTTATAAAGATAGTAACCGTCAGCGGTATCAAAACGCACATTCAGGCGATTGCCTTCGGTTTCAGTGGTTAACGGGAATGCCTGGTCAACAGGCAGAAATTGTGGCTCATCGTTGCCAACGATTTCATCGAGAATACTCGCCTGAGCAGGGGTAAGATTTAATAGCAGCAGGAAAAAAGCAGCTATTACCGGATATAAGCTCAGTCTGCGTTGAGGCGCAGCAGGCACAATAATATTCTTCAAAGTAACACGTCCTCATGGTCAGATACGGACGCTGTCAGCCTGCTTATTCTGATTTTAATTAAGCGAGGTCGCCAGCGAGCGGGCTCATCAGGTGTTGCGTTTCACGGCTAACAAAGCGAGCGCCTGTAACGCTGCTTTGGCATCAGAATCCGGTAAAAGTTTCAGATGTTGTTGTGCTCTGTCGGCACATTCATCGGCTTTCTGGCGGGTATAATCCAGCGAGCCATTATCACGAACGATGCGTAATACGTCGTCCATATTGTCGAGGCCACCTTTACGGATTGCCTGACGA
This sequence comes from Bacterioplanoides sp. SCSIO 12839, assembly GCF_024397975.1. Lineage (NCBI taxonomy): Bacteria > Pseudomonadati > Pseudomonadota > Gammaproteobacteria > Oceanospirillales > Oceanospirillaceae > Bacterioplanoides > Bacterioplanoides sp. SCSIO 12839. The sequence goes on along the minus strand of NZ_CP073745.1, from coordinate 3,245,483 downwards.
ATCAGTTTGGCGTCAGCCTCAGGGGCATTGGCCATGGCGTGAATCAGCGGCAGTGTTGGTTTGCCTTCTGCCAGATCATCACCAACATTTTTCCCCAGCGTTTCAGCATCACCTTCATAGTCCAGTACGTCATCAATGAGCTGGAAGGCCATACCAAGTTCTTTGCCATATTCTTTTAATGCAACCGCTGTGTTTTGTTCAAGCTTCAGTAAGCGGGCGGTTGAGTGTGTTGAGGCTTCAAATAACATGGCGGTTTTGCCATGAATCACATCCATATAACGCGCTTCATCAACATCCGGGTTTTTCACGTTGGTCAGCTGCAGTACTTCGCCTTCGGCAATGACGCTGGTGGCGTTGGATAAGATATCCATCACTTCCAGCGACTTCAGTTCTACCATCATCTGGAAGGCACGGCTGTATAAAAAGTCGCCGACCAGAACGCTGGGAGCATTTCCCCATTTTGCATTGGCGGTAGGGTTGCCGCGGCGCATATCCGACGTATCCACTACATCATCGTGCAGCAAGGTGGCGGTGTGAAGGAACTCGATCACAGTCGCCAGTTTTATGGCGTCATCATCGCAGCGGTTGAAGGCTTTTGCTGTCATTAACACCAGTAGTGGGCGGATACGCTTACCGCCACTGGATACAATATAATCGGCAATCTTTTCAACCAGCGGAATGCGTGAGGAAAGTTGCTCATGAATCAGCGAGTCAACGGCCTGGAATTCGTCTTTGATGACGGCGAGGATGTCTTGAATTTGCATGGTGGTGTAAGCCGCGTGCCCTGAACTGCTGAATGGATCGTTAACGTGGCCGCAAATGCTATGTAGCCGGGAGGGGTCTGTCAAGAATTACGACGCTGGTTGGCTTGCTTTCGATTTCAGCCTGGGGTATAGTCTCGCGCCCCGAAATTCTGCTCTCTGCTGATATGGAAACCAGAGTGTTGCCAATAGATGTAGAAAATGACTGACAGGCAGTCTAAGTAAGAAGCGGTGTTTAAGCCGGGTATTTAAATAGCGCAAATTAGCGGAGATCGTACTATGTACGCAGTAGTGGTAACTGGCGGTAAGCAATACCGTGTTGAAGAAGGCCAGACTCTGAAAGTAGAGAAGCTGGAAGTTGAAACTGGTTCAGCAGTTGAACTGGAAAAAGTATTATTGATCGGCAACGGCGACGACGTAAAAATCGGTCAGCCAGTTGTTGAAGGCGCAAAAGTAACTGCTGAAGTCGTTGCTCACGGTCGTCACAAGAAAGTGAAGATCATGAAGTTCAAGCGTCGTAAGCACCACATGAAGCAAATGGGCCACCGTCAGTGGTTCACTGAGCTGAAAATCACCAGCATCGCTGGCTAATAACTGTAGACAATTTAATTTTCCGAGGCCCGGTGTTGATGTGCCACATCGACCGCTTCCGCAGAGTAGCAGCGGCTTCATTGAAGGAGAGATATTATGGCTCACAAAAAGGCTGGTGGTAGTACCCGTAACGGTCGCGATTCCGAAAGTAAACGCTTAGGCGTAAAACTGTTCGGTGGTCAGGCCGCTAAAGCAGGTAACATCTTAGTTCGTCAGCGTGGCACTAAATTCCACGCGGGTGAAAACGTTCGTATCGGTCGTGACCACACTCTGTTCGCAACTGCTGAAGGTTCAGTTAAGTTCGAAGTTAAAGGTCCTAAGAATCGTAAAACTGTTAGCGTTATTCCTGCTTAATTAAGCGTTTAACGACAACAGATAAAATTGCCCTGGCAGCTAATGATTAGTGTCGGGGCATTTTTGTTTATAAAACCCTATCTATCTTCGTTCGAGGTACGTGATGAAATTTGTCGATGAAGCTCCAATTGTCGTTGAGGCAGGCAAAGGCGGTAATGGCTGTATGAGCTTTCGTCGGGAAAAATACATCCCGAAAGGTGGCCCGGACGGTGGTGATGGCGGCGATGGTGGTTCCATTATTCTGGAAGCCGATGATGCCGTTAACACCCTGATTGATTACCGTTATACCCGTCGCTACCGTGCGCCAAATGGCGGCAATGGCACCAGCCGTAACTGTACCGGAGCGAAGGGTGAAGATCTGATTCTGAAGGTGCCTGTCGGTACCACAGCGATTGATGTTGATACCGGCGAAACGCTGGGTGACTTAACCGAAGATGGCGAGCGCCTGATGGTAGCCCGTGGTGGTTACCATGGTTTGGGCAATACCCGTTATAAGTCGTCGACTAATCAGGCCCCACGTCAGACTAAGCCGGGTCAGCCGGGCGAATCCCGTAACCTCAAGTTAGAGCTGAAGGTGCTGGCGGATGTCGGTCTGTTGGGTTTGCCAAATGCCGGTAAGTCAACCTTTATTCGTGCTGTGTCTGCGGCTAAGCCAAAAGTGGCCGACTATCCGTTCACTACTCTGGTGCCAAACCTGGGAGTGGTGAAAATTGAAGATCACCGTTCTTTTGTTGTTGCCGATATTCCGGGTCTGATCGAAGGCGCCTCTGAAGGTGCTGGTTTAGGTACGCGCTTTCTGAAGCACCTGGTACGTACTCAACTGTTATTGCACATTGTTGATATGGCGCCGTTTGATGAGTCTGATCCGGCTGAGCGTGTGATGGCAATCAGTCAGGAGTTGGAGCAATTCTCACCAGGTCTGGCGCACCGTGATCGCTGGTTGGTGTTAAATAAGCTGGATATGGTTGATGCCGATGAGCGTCGGGCGCGTGTTGATGCCGTGCTTGAAAAGCTGGATTGGCAAGGACCAGTATTCGAAATTTCGGCACTGCAGCGTGAAGGCACCTTTAAACTGAGCTGCGCCATTATGGATTATATGGAAGAGCGTCGTCAGCGAGCTCAGGACGATGAAGAGTTTGCCGAGCAATTGTTGGCCGAGCGTGAGATGGTTGAGCAGGAAGCGCGTGAGCACGTTGAGATGCTGGAAGAACGTCGTCGATTAGAGCGTATGGCCCGTAAAGCGATTCAGTCTGAAGACGACGACGATGATGACGACGATTATGATGTTGAAGTGGTTTATACCAACGAATAAGCCTCGAGCCTAAGTTCATAAGTAACGAATAAGTCGATGAGCACTGAACTGACAAATCAACGGAAGAAATTAGCTCAGCAAAAACGCTGGGTGATTAAAATTGGTAGTGCCTTGCTAACGAATGATGGGCAAGGTCTGAATCGTGATGGCATGGCCAGTTGGGTGGAGCAAATTGCCCGCTTGCTGGAGTTGGGCCACGAGGTGGTGCTGGTTTCTTCAGGCTCGGTGGCTGAGGGTATGACGCGCTTGGGGTGGAAGACTCGCCCGGATAATGTACATCAGTTACAGGCGGCTGCTGCGGTTGGGCAGATGGGGTTGGTGCAGGCATATGAAACTTCCTTTGCTCGTTTTGAAAAATCCACCGCACAAATTCTGCTGACTCACGATGATCTCAGTGATCGCACTCGCTACCTGAATGCTCGCAGTACGTTAAAAACCCTGCTTGAGTTGGGTGTGGTTCCCATCGTTAACGAGAACGATACGGTTGTAACCGATGAAATCTGTTTTGGTGATAACGACACGCTAGGTGCGCTGGTTGCCAACTTAGTTGAAGCCGATGTATTAGTGATTCTGACCGATCAGGATGGTTTATTTACGGCTGATCCACGTTCTAATCCCGATGCTGAAATTATTCATCAGGGTCAGGCCTCTGATGAACGTTTTGCTGCAATGGCTGGCGGCGGTGGTGCGTTAGGTCGTGGTGGTATGGTGACCAAAGTGCGCGCCGCAACATTGGCGGCACGTTCTGGTGCGGATACGGTGATTGTTGGTGGTCGTATCGACAATGTTATTTCCCGTCTATACGATGGCGAGTTGCTGGGTAGCTTGTTGTTGGCTGATAAGGAGCCGGTTGCTGCACGTAAGCAGTGGATTGCCGGGCATCTGCAAACTCATGGTGAGTTGGTGTTGGATGCTGGTGCGATCAAGGCACTTCGTGAGCGCGGTCGCAGCTTATTGCCGATTGGGGTAATTGCGGCGAATGGTCGTTTTGAGCGCGGCCAGGTGGTTGCCTGTAAAGATGAGCAGGGCAGGCTGGTTGCGAAAGGGCTGGTTAATTATAGCCGCTCAGAAGCATTAAAAATTTTGAAGACGCCAAGTGTAAAGCTTGAAGAAGCGCTTGGTTTTGTGACAGCACCAGAAATGATTCATCGCGATAATTTAGTGGTTATCTAGCGGCGATAAACAAATAAAGAGATCTACAGGATTGTTTTTCAAAAACAGCAACAGGATGTTGCGTGCCCATCGCAGGCACATGGATGTGCCTTACGATGGGTGTGGCTGAAAAATAATGCTGTGGAATCTCGCAGTTTTAACGTTAAAAATACACTGCAGTTATCACCGTTCAACACGCCGTAAATACATCCCTGTAGGCTCGGCTGCTGCTCCCTGCAGCAGACGGTTGAACAGCAATAACTCCAGTATATTTCTCAGGAGAGCGAAATGATCGAGCAAGTAAATGTTGCTGGTATTGAAGTAAGCAACGACAAACCATTCGTATTGTTTGGTGGTATGAATGTACTGGAAAGCCGTGACCTGGCCATGGCGATTTGTGAGCACTACGTCAAAGTGACTGAAAAGCTCGGCATTCCTTATGTATTTAAGGCGTCTTTCGACAAGGCGAACCGTTCTTCTATTAATTCTTACCGTGGCCCGGGTATGGAGGAAGGTCTGAAGATCTTTGAAGAGATTAAATCGACTTTCAACGTGCCAATCATTACCGACGTTCATGAGCCATTCCAGGCGGCTCCGGTTGCAGAAGTGGTTGATGTGATTCAGCTACCAGCTTTCCTGGCGCGTCAGACCGATCTGGTGGTGGCTATGGCTGAAACCGGTGCTGCGATTAACGTGAAGAAGCCGCAGTTCCTGGCGCCACACGAAATGCGTCATATCATCAAAAAGTTCGCAGAAGCGGGCAATGAAAAAGTGATGTTGTGTGAGCGTGGTTCCAGCTTTGGTTATAACAACCTGGTGGTTGATATGCTGGGCATGGATGATATGAAGAAGCAGGCGCCGGTTATCTTTGATGCCACACACGCGCTGCAACGCCCGGGTGGCCGTGCGGATTCCGCGGATGGCCGTCGTGCTCAGGCATTTGAGCTGGCACGTTCCGGTATGGCATTAGGCTTGGCAGGCTTGTTCCTGGAGGCACATCCAAATCCGGCTGAAGCGAAATGTGACGGTCCTTGTGCGCTGCCGCTTGATAAGCTGGAGCCGTACCTGGCGCAAATGAAAGCCGTTGATGAGCTGGTGAAGTCGTTCGAGCCAGTGATTATCGACTAACTGATTGTGGTTAACTCTTAGTTGAGCATTAGATGTTCACTAAGAGTTGACACCCGAGGGGGATATCAGGATAATTCCGGCCCTCTTATATGGGGCGCCTTGATAGCCCTTTGACTTGAACAACCAATTTTGAGGAGCCGACTGTGGCAAATTCCGCTGGTTCTCGTAAACGCGCCCGTCAGGCTATCAAACGTCGCGCGCGCACTGTTGCACTGCGTTCTATGGTTCGCACTTACATCAAGAAAGTACAAGCTGCTGTTGCTTCTGGCGACTATGAGCAAGCTCAAGCTGCTTTCACTAAGTCTCAGCCTTACATCGACAAGATGGTTAACAAAGGTATCATGCACAAGAATACTGCTGCACGTACCAAGAGCCGTCTGAACGCTAAGGTATTCGCACTGAAAGGCTAATAGCTTATCAGTTCGACGAAAAAACCCGCAGTTGCGGGTTTTTTTATGCCTGTTTGAAAGGTTTGTTGTGGCTTCAGTTCTGGTTGTTTTTCAGTCGCCGCGCCGAAGTGCTATCCCTGGCCCTGCCCCGCTAGCGCGACATCCTGTCGCTGCTTTGAAAAAACCGGAGTCAGAGCCTTAAAAATCAAAGGCCAAAGCAACGGAAGAGTTATGGAAGATAAAACACCGCCAAAAAAGAGTCGGGAGAAGAGCAGTGACGGCAGCCTGCTGAGGTCTTCTTCCATCGTCAGTGTGATGACACTGCTCAGCCGTGTGCTGGGTTTGGTGCGAGACGTGATGGTGGCTCAGTACTTTGGTGCTCGGGCAGATGCCTTCTTTGTTGCATTTAAAATCCCTAACTTTTTCCGTCGCTTATTTGCCGAAGGGGCGTTTTCCGTTGCCTTCGTTCCGGTGTTAACCGAATACAAAACCCAGCGTGGCCTGATTGAAGTAAAGTTGCTGATCGCTCGGGTATCGGGTGTGCTGGGAATGGCTTTATTGGGCATCACGGCGCTGGCATTGCTGGGGGCAGACTATCTTCCCTGGGTCTTTGCTCCGGGCTTTCGTGAAGATCCGGAAAAATTCGCCCTAACCGCAGACCTGCTGCGCATCACCTTTCCGTATTTGCTATTTATCTCACTAACCGCGTTTGCCAGTAGTGTGCTGAATGCTTATGGACGGTTCGCTGTACCGGCTTTTACGCCAGTGCTGTTGAATTTATGTCTGATCTTCTCCGTTGTGGTAATGACGGAGTGGTTTGTTGAACCGCTGTTTGCACTGGCCTGGGGGGTGTTTATGGCTGGAGCGGTTCAGTTGCTGTTCCAGCTCCCCTTTATTGCTCAACTAGGTTTGCTGGTTCGACCGCAGTATCAGCCGAAAGATGAAGGCGTTCGTCGCATTGGTAAGCTGATGATTCCGGCATTGTTTGGCGTATCTGTGAGTCAGATAAACCTGCTGTTAGATACTTTGTTGGCCTCTTTCCTGGAGAGTGGCAGTGTCAGTTGGCTGTATTACTCCGATCGTCTGAACAACCTGCCGTTGGGTATTTTTGCTATTGCCATTGGTGTGGTGATTCTCCCGGCGCTTTCTCAAAAGCATGCCGCTGAGAAGGGGCAAGAGTTTGCCAAAACGCTGGATTGGGCGATCCGTATGGTGTTTTTGCTGGCATTGCCCGCCGCACTGGCGCTGGTAACGCTGGCTACACCGCTGATGGCAACTATTTTCTACCACGGTGAAATCACGGCTTACGATGTTGGCAAGATGACCCTGAGTTTGCAGGCGTACGGTTCTGGCTTGTTGGCCTTTATGATGATTAAGGTGCTGGCGCCGGGTTATTACGCCCGCCAGGATACTAAGACGCCGGTGAAAATTGGCATTCAGGCGATGGCGGTGAATATGGTGCTGAATCTGGCGTTGGTATTCCCGCTGCAGCACGTTGGTCTGGCGTTGGCGACATCGCTGTCGGCGTATTTTAATGCCTATATGTTGTATCGCGGTTTGCGAAAGCAGGGTGTTTATGCCGCTCAGCCGGGTTGGTTATCGTTTGTTGCCAAGGCCGCTATTGCCAATGTGGCGTTGTTTGTTGTGATGTTCTGGCTGATGGGCAACCCTCAGCAATGGCTGGAGTGGAGCACACTGGAACGCAGCGGTTGGATGGCTCTGATTGTGACTGCCGGGGTGTTTGTTTATTTCGCTATTTTGATTGTTGCAGGCCTTCGCCCTCGTCATCTGAAAGGTCAGCTTTTCTAACAAGAGGAAAGCAATCACATAGTATTTTCAGCCGCCGGATCGAACGGCACATCCCTGTGCCGGCGATCCTAACGCGACATCCTGTCGCTGCTATGAAAATCTATCTGACTTCTTTCCTTTAATTGACCAAAATCTGGCCATAAAACTGCTGTCACCTGGGCGGCTGGTTGGCTATAATCCGGCCTTTTCGTTTTTTCGTGGGTTTGCTCAGATGCGTGTTTTACGCGGCCTTCATACCATTACTGCTGATTTCCCCGGTTGTGTTGCTACCATCGGGAACTTTGATGGTGTGCATCTGGGTCATCAGGGCATTCTTAAGTCGTTAAAAGAAGTGGCTGAGCTAAAAGGCGTTCCCACTTTGGTGATGATGTTTGAGCCGCAACCCAAAGAGTTTTTTGCTCCGAATGCCGCGCCTGCACGTTTAGCCAATGTGCGGGAGAAGTTTCAGGATCTGAAAGAATACGGTGTCGACTATGTCTTGTGTCTGCCGTTTAACCAGAATCTGCGCTCGATGTCGGCAGATGACTTTGTGCAGAAAATTCTGGTCGATGCCTTAAAAATACAACACTTGATTGTCGGTGATGACTTCCGCTTTGGTTGTGATCGCAGTGGCGATTACCAGCTTCTGCAGCAAGCGGGCGTCAAGTCAGGCTTCAGCGTTCAGGATACCCCGACGCTGGAGTTGGATGGCGAACGTGTTAGCAGTACTCGCGTACGCTCTGAATTATCCAGTAATAATCTGTCTCGTGTTGCTCGTCTGTTGGGGAAAAGTTATCGCATGAGTGGTCGGGTCGCTTTTGGTCGCCAGTTAGGGCGTACCATTGATACCCCAACGGCGAATGTGATGGTGAAACGTCAGAAGCTACCTTTGAATGGCGTCTACGCTGTGCGTGTATTGCTGGATGATCAGCAAGCGGAGCGTGGTGCAAACGAATATTTTGCCGTGGCTAATGTGGGTGTAAAACCGACCATTTCCGGTACCCCTGAGCCATCGTTAGAAGTGCATCTGTTTGGTTTTAAAGGTGATCTGTATTACCAGCACCTGACGGTGGAGTTTCTACACAAGATCCGCGATGAACAGAAGTTTGATGGCCTGGATGCACTGAAAGATGCCATCGAAAATGATAAACGTGCAGCCAAACAATATTTTGCCGCATTGCCGAATTCGTTCCGCAGTGCCTGAACCTGTTTTAACAACCTATTTTCTGAAGTTGCCGCCATTAGGCGCTTCAATTTATTAAGTGAAGTGACCCTGCTATGAACGACCGCTCCAAAAAAGAGACCGTGGAAAGCCAATACAAGTCAACTTTGAACCTGCCCGATACGGATTTTCCGATGCGTGGTAACCTGGCGAAGCGTGAGCCTGAAATGCTGGCGCGCTGGGAAGAGATTGGCCTGTATCAGAAAATTCGTGAAGCACGTGCAGGTCGCGATAAGTTTATTCTGCATGATGGCCCTCCGTATGCGAACGGTAAGATTCACATTGGTCACGCGGTTAACAAGGTTCTGAAAGACGTCATCATCAAGTCTCAGACCTTAAGCGGTAAAGATGCGCCATACATCCCAGGCTGGGACTGCCATGGTCTGCCAATCGAGCTGAAGGTCGAAGAGAAAGTTGGCAAAGTTGGTGCTGCCAATGCTGATGGAAAAGTTGTCACCGCCAGCGAATTCCGTAGCCACTGTCGTGAATATGCAGCTGAGCAGGTAGACGGCCAGCGTCAGGACTTTAAACGTCTCATGGTCTTAGGTGATTGGGAAAACCCATACCTGACCATGGACTTCAAATTCGAAGCCAACATCATCCGCACTCTGGGTGCCATCATTGATAAAGGCCACCTGCACAAAGGCTTTAAGCCGGTTAACTGGTGTAGCGATTGTGGTTCTGCTTTGGCCGAAGCGGAAGTGGAATACGAAGATAAGCAGTCCATCTCCATTGATGTGAAATTTGCTTTCCCGGATAGCGCGGCGATTTTGTCGGCCTTTGGTGCGGATGCGTCTCACGCTGACAAAACCGTAAGCATTGTGATCTGGACCACCACGCCATGGACCATCCCGGCAAACGAAGCGGTATCGGTTCACCCAACGCTTGAATACTCGCTTGTATTACTGCAAGAAGCGAATGAAATTCTGCTGCTGGCGGCAGACCTGGTCGAAGATGCGATGCAGCGTTATGGCATCGAAGCTTACGAGGTACTGGCAACCGCTAAAGGCGCGGCGTTTGGTCAGTTAGCTGAGCAAGATGCTGCACCATTCAGCGTTAAGCATCCGTTTATGCCAGGTAAAGAAGTGCCTGGTGTTTCAGGTGAAGAGAAAGATGGTTCAGCCGACAAGTTCGTGCCAATCATCACTGGCGATCATGTAACGGCTGATTCTGGTACAGGCTCAGTTCACACCGCACCTATGCACGGTGTTGACGATTACAACGTGGCGAACGCGTTTGGTGTGACCGCTGAGCAAATGCTGGTTGATAACAACGGTAACTTTATTGCGACACCAGCACTGGATGCATTGGAACTGAGTGGTTTAAGTACGGCTGATAAAGGGGTTTTCCGGGTATTAGGTCTGCTGGCAGAAAAAGGTGCGTTGCTGAAAAAAGCCAAGATCACCCATAGTTATCCACACTGCTGGCGTCATAAAACGCCGATCATCTTCCGTGCCACGCCGCAGTGGTTTATCAGCATGAATCAGGCAGGCTTGCTGGATACCGCGATGCATGAGGTGGATAACACCATCGAATGGCGTCCGGGTTGGGGTAAGGCCCGTATCGAAGGCATGATGACCGATCGCCCGGACTGGTGTATCTCGCGTCAGCGTACCTGGGGCGTGCCGATTGCGCTGTTCGTGCATAAAGACACCAGCGAATTACACCCGAACAGCGCTGAGCTGATTGAAAAAGTGGCTCTGAAGGTTGAAGAGAAGGGCATTGATGCCTGGTTCGATCTGGAAGCAGAAGAGTTGTTAGGTGCTGACGCCGCCGACTACGTCAAAGTGACCGATACGTTGGATGTTTGGTTTGACTCCGGTGTGACTCACACTGCGGTATGTAAAGAACGCGATCAGCTGCAATTCCCAGCGGATCTGTATCTGGAAGGCTCCGACCAACACCGTGGCTGGTTCCAAAGCTCATTGTTAACGTCAGTCGCCGCACACGGTCAGGCGCCGTATAAAACGGTTCTGACTCATGGTTTCACCGTGGATGCGAATGGCCGCAAGATGTCTAAGTCGCTGGGCAACACGGTTGAGCCGCAAGCTGTGATGAACAAGCTGGGCGGTGACATCCTGCGCTGGTGGGTAGCGGATACTGACTACAGTGGTGAGATGACGGTTTCGGATGAAATCCTGAAGCGTAACGCCGATGCTTATCGTCGTGTGCGTAACACCTGTCGTTTCCTGCTGGCCAACATTAATGGCTTTAACGCTTCAACTGATATGGTAGATGGCAAAGACCTGCTGCCGCTGGATGCCTGGATGGTGAACTACACCAAGGCATTGCAGGAAAAAGTAATTGCCTACTATCACGATTACGACCTGAAAGGCTTGACCAAAGCACTGATGAACTTCTGTGTGACTGAGCTGGGTGGTTTCTACTTGGATGTGATCAAAGACCGTCAGTACACCTGTAAAGCGGATGGCCTGGCACGTCGTAGTGCTCAGACCGCACTGTTCCACGTACTGGAAGCCATGGCTCGTTGGATTGCGCCAATTTTGTCGTTCACCGCAGAAGAGATCTGGGAATGTCTGGCTGCCGCAGGTTCTGAACGTGAAGAATCGGTAATGCTGAGCGAGTGGTACACCAATTTCCCTGCAACATCTGTGGGTGAATTTGATGACAGCTTCTGGAAAGATATCCTGGCCGCCAAAGCCGCAGTAAACGGTGTGTTAGAAAAAGCACGTGCTGATAAAACCATTGGTGCCAGTTTAAGTGCCGAAGTCGAACTGTTTGCTTCGGAAGGCATCAAAGCGCAACTGGATAAACTGGGTAACGAACTGCGTTTCGTACTGATTACCTCTGGTGCTGTTGTGTCTGATTTTGCTGCGGATGCCGGTGAAGAAACGGAACTGGAAGGGTTGCGCGTTGCTGTAAAAGCTTCTGAAAAAGAGAAGTGTGAGCGCTGCTGGCACCATAGTGATGATGTAGGCAATAACGAACAACATCCAACGTTGTGTGGCCGTTGTGTTGAAAACGTAGAGGGTGACGGCGAAGTTCGTCACTACGCGTAATAGAGGCTACTGATGATGTCTAAACAAGGTTCAGCAATCATCTGGTTATGGTTGGCGGCTCTGGTATTTGTACTGGATATCGCCACCAAGCAAATCGCCGAAGCTTTCCTTAATTACGGCGAGCCTGTGTATTTGTTACCGGTTCTGGATTTCACTCTGTTGTATAACAAGGGTGCAGCATTCAGCTTCCTGGCGAATGAAGGTGGCTGGCAGCGCTGGTTCTTCACCGCGATTTCGCTGGTAGTCAGTATTGTGTTGATTGTTTGGTTGAAGAAATTACCGCGTACTCAGCTCTGGTTGCCAATTGCCCTGGCGCTGATTTTAGGCGGTGCATTGGGCAATTTGTTTGATCGTGTGCTGTTTGGTCATGTGATCGACTTTATTTCTGTGCACTGGGAGAAGTCATATTTCCCGGCCTTTAATATTGCCGATTCAGCCATTACCGTCGGTGCCATTATGATGGCGATTGATATATTTTTAGAAGGCAAGCGGGAAGCTCAGCAGAAAGCTTCCTGATTTTTCGATATCACAGGAAGTAACCGGTGCATAGTTTTTCAGCCGCCGGATCGGACGGCACATCCATGTGCCGGCGATTCTACCGCAACATCATGTTGCTGCTTTGAAAAACCATCCACCGCTTACTTTCTCTAGGGCCTGTTAACACTATTTAGATCTTTGCTGCTGGCAGTCAGTTTGTTCATGAGCAAGGCATGAGGAGCGCCGTTTAACGAGTTAAATAAGCAACGAATAACACAGCTCAGGGAAAAACTGACGCCAGCCCTTCGGGTTATGGCTGAAAATCCTTCACTCTGTGTTGCTCATCATTCATTTAACTCGTTAAACATCATTCTTCGCGCCTTGATTGAAAGATTTTCAGTCATAACAGCGTGATCGAAATAGTGTTAACAGGCCCTGGCAAAAATTCAAAACCGTATTTTTAAACAGCCGATCGCTGTTAAACCTCAAAGGTACCAAAAACTATGTCTGTAGCGACTATTCATAACGGTAGCAAAATCACCATGCACTTCGCGCTGAAATTGGCAGAAGATCAGGTGGTGGATTCCACGTTTGAAAGCGAGCCTGCGACTTTTGTGCTGGGCGATGGAAATTTATTACCCGGTTTTGAAGAATATTTGGTGGGCTTAACCACAGGCGACAAAAAACTGTTTGAAGTGCCACCTGAAAAAGCCTTTGGCCAACCAAATCCGCAAAATCTGCAAGAGATCAAACGCAAAGATTTTCCGGTTGATATGCCGGTTGCACCCG